>CP053448.1:2400000-3000000 GCA_013285445.1 Pseudomonadota bacterium
ACCCCACCGTGAACGAGGACCTGGTCGTTACCTGGCTGCGGTCGCACAGCGACCTGTTGCAGCGCCATCCGGACCTTCTGGACACGCTCGAGATCCCGCATGGCATCAGCGCCCAATCGCTGATCGAAATCCAGGTCGAAAGGCTGCGCAAGGAGAATCGAAAGCTGCGCGCGCAGCTCGAAACCCTGGCCGGGATCGCCGGTGAAAACGAGCGTTTGATGCAGCGCCTGCATCAGCTCACGCTCGAGATCATGACAACCCGCAGCACCCGCGAATTCATCGAGCGCTTGATCGAGCGCCTGGCCAGCGACTTCGAAGCGCTGAGCGTGCGTTTGCACCTGCTGCGTCCGCACCCTGCCCTGGAAACCGTTGATGCGGTGACGGTGCATGAGGATGCGCCGCCAGAGTGGTTCGAAAAGGTGATTGAATCTGGCCGCATCGAGTTCGGCCGCCTGACCCGCGCCAAGCTGTCGGCTCTCTTCCCGAATCGCCATGAGTCCATCGGTTCGGCTGCCCTGGTGCCGATCAGCGCCACCGGCCTGCTGGCCATTGGCGCCCCGTCCGACGGCCGCTTTCATCCCGGCATGGGGACTCTGTTCCTGGAGCTGCTCGGCACGACCATCCGTCATCGGCTCGAGCAGGGCCCGGCGGGTCAGCGCAAGCGAGCCTGAGCATGCGCCTGGCGGAGGCCGTTTCCGCATTCATCGACCACGCCACCGAAGAGGCAGGACTCAGCCCGGCCACGGTGGATGCCTATCGGCGCGACCTGCAACGACTACAAATGTGGTGCGACCAGCATGACATCGCGGCGACGGACGCGCTCACCCAGTCGGACATTCGGGCGTTCGCCGCCAGTGAGCATCGCCGCGGGCTCAACCCACGCTCGGTGCAGCGACGGCTGTCTGCCCTGCGGCGATTCTTTCGCTATCTGCGGCGCGAACAGGCGATCAGCCAGGACCCGGCACGCGGAGTACGCGCCCCGAAAATGCGCCGGCGCCTGCCCGAGGTCCTCGATATCGAACAGGTTCTGGCACTGATCAATATCCCGGACAAGGACGAGCTGGCAACCCGTGATCGTGCCATGCTCGAGCTGTTCTACGCGTCGGGCCTGCGCGTCAGCGAGCTGGCGGCACTCACCTGGGACCGCGTCGATATGCGCGAAGCGCTGGTGCGGGTCGTCGGCAAGGGGCGCCGGGAACGGCTGGTACCGATGGGCCGCCACTGCGTCAGTGCGCTGAAGCGCTGGCGATCCGTCCACGGAACGATCGCCGGTGCCAACCAGGAACGGATCTTTACCAGCCTGAAAGGTCGTCCGCTGGGCGTGCGAGCAATTCAGAAACGCGTCGCCTACTGGGCAAAGCGGCAGGGGCTGGACCGGCATGTGCATCCGCACCAGCTGCGGCATTCCTTCGCCTCTCATATTCTCGAATCTTCCGGCGACCTGCGCGCGGTGCAGGAACTGCTGGGTCACGCCAACCTCACCACGACGCAGATCTACACTCACCTGGACTACCAGCACCTGGCCAAAGTCTACGACCAGACCCACCCGCGGGCGAAGAAGAAGGGGTGATGGGGTAGCGGCCGACGATTCCCGGCCTCCGGGTAATCGGGAATCGAAGCCCGCCGGGAACCCGGAATCCAGAACCAGTGCACCGTCCTGCCGGATTGTCCTCACCGAGCGGTGACCCCATGTTCTTCCCTCACCCTACGGCAGCGAGTCCACGCATGGAACAGTATCGCGGCACGACCATTATTTCGGTTCGACGTGGCGACCAGGTCGTGATCGCCGGCGACGGCCAGGTGTCGCTGGGCAACACGATCATGAAATCCAACGCCCGCAAGGTCCGACGCCTTTACAAGGGCCAGGTGCTGGCCGGATTCGCCGGCGCCACCGCCGACGCCTTCACCTTGTTCGAGCGCTTCGAAGGCAAGCTCGAAATGCACTCCGGACACCTGACCCGGGCGGCCGTTGAACTGGCCAAGGACTGGCGTACGGATCGCCTGCTCAGGCGGCTCGAAGCGCTGCTGGCGGTCGCCGACCGGGACGCCTCGCTGATCATCTCCGGTAACGGTGACGTCATCGAGCCCGAGGAAGGACTGATCGCGATCGGTTCCGGCGGTCCTTTCGCCCAGTCGGCAGCGCGTGCGCTGCTGCGGCATACCGAGCTCGATGCCGAGCGAATCTGTCGGGAGGCGCTGACCATCGCCGGCGAAATCTGTATCTACACCAACCAGAATCTCACCATCGAAACACTGGAAACGAGCTGAATCATGTCGCAAATGACCCCGCGCGAGATCGTCCAGGAACTGGATCGCCATATCATCGGGCAGTCAGCCGCCAAGCGCGCCGTTGCCATTGCCCTGCGCAACCGCTGGCGCCGCATGCAGGTCGAGGAGGGCCTTCGCGCCGAGATCACGCCGAAAAACATCCTCATGATCGGCCCGACCGGCGTCGGCAAGACCGAAATTGCGCGGCGCCTGGCAACGCTGGCCAAGGCACCGTTCGTCAAGGTCGAGGCCACCAAGTTTACCGAGGTCGGATATGTCGGCAAGGATGTCGAATCGATCATTCGGGATCTGGTCGAGGTGGCCTACAAGATGGCACGCGACGAGGCCATGGCCCGGGTTCGCTCGCAGGCCGAAGACGCGGCCATAGAACGCGTTCTCGATATCATGCTTCCGGGCCAGCAGCGCTCGGGGTTTGCCAATGCTCCGGCCGAAGCAGCCGAGCGCGATACGGAAACGCGGCGCAAGATGATGCGGAAGCTGCTGGACGGCCAGCTCAATGAGCGCGAAATCGAGGTCGATGTGGACATGAACATCGGCGTTGAAATCATGGCACCACCGGGCATGGAGGAAATGACCAGTCAGCTGCAGCAGATGTTTTCCAACCTGTCCGGGCAGCGCAAGCAGAAGCGTCGCATGAAGGTCAAGGATGCCATTCCGCTGCTGATCGAGGAAGAGGCCTCGCACATGATCAATGACGAGGAGGTCAAGCAGCGCGCTGCCAGGGTGGCCGAGGAAAACGGCATCGTGTTCATCGACGAAATCGACAAGGTCGCGCGCCGCGCCGAGGGCGGATCGGCCGGCGAGGTATCCCGGGAGGGTGTGCAGCGCGATCTGCTGCCGCTGGTCGAGGGCTGCACGGTCAACACCCGCTACGGACCGGTCAATACCGATCATGTGCTGTTTATTGCCTCCGGCGCCTTCCACGTCAGCAAGCCGTCCGACCTGGTGCCCGAACTGCAGGGCCGGCTGCCGATCCGGGTCGAGCTGCGGGCACTTTCGGCCGACGATTTCGAGCGCATCCTGACCGAGCCTGACGCGTCACTGACCGAGCAGTACAGCGCGCTGCTGGCCACCGAGGGCGTTGAGCTCGAATTTGCGCCAGAAGCCATCAAGCGCCTGGCCGAAATCAGTTTCGCGGTCAACGAATCGACCGAAAACATCGGTGCCCGACGGCTGCACACGGTCATGGAGCGCCTGCTCGAAGACATTTCCTACGCAGCACCCGATCGTTCCGGTCAGAAAGTCACGGTCGACGCTGCCTACGTCGACCGCTATCTTGAGGATCTGGCAGGAAACGAAGATCTGAGTCGCTACATCCTCTAGTGTACCCCGTCACTCATCTTGTGACTTATAGCGAGTGCCTCAGGGGCCAGATGCAAGGCGCGATTGCGCCGGCGTAGTGGGGCTACGTCAAGCAATCGCAACGCCGCAGATGGCCCCTGAGGCGCTCGCCCGACCGGGAGCGCCGTACAAGCCCGATCGCGGCGTTGACGCTCTTGCAAAGGGCACCACCCTTCCCGGCGAGCGCCGCCTTGCGCTCGGGCTTGTACGGTGCTCTATAAGTTACAAGATGAGTGACGGGGTACACTAGCAGCGAGCATGATGGCCGGTTCCTGTGCGACCGGCAGCCCCTGACATCTTGGCCTGCAGAACAGCCGTGTCAGGGCATTTGCTGTCCACGCGGCGCAGGAGCCGCGTCTCAGGCACCGCAGGTACCCCGATGCCGGGCGGACAAGGCGCGTTCACGCTATGTTCTGCGCGACTGAGCGACACTTGGCAATCGAATGGGTCGTTTTACGTATTGCTCTACAAGATAGGCGGCAGGGCGACCTAAACTCTTGGCGATCCAGGCAGTCTGACTACCCAAACACCAATAACCCCATCGTCTATGTCCGCGTTGTCAAACAGTGCCATTGTATTGCAGGACGTGACGGTCCGCCTCGGCGGCCGAACGGTGCTCGAGGCACTTGATCTGCAGCTGCCTCCGGGTCGACTGACCGCAGTCATGGGACCCAGCGGTGCCGGCAAGACCACGATTCTGCGGCTGATTACCGGCCAGCTCAAACCCGATACCGGCCAGGTCTGGATCGGGTCGGTTCGCGTCGATGAGCTGTCTGGAAGCGCGCTGGCCCGGCTGCGGCGAAACATGGGTGTGCTGCTGCAAAACGGCGCGTTATTCACCGACCTGACCTGCTTCGACAACGTCGCGTTGCCGCTGCGCGAGCATACAGACCTGCCCGAGACCCTAGTTCGCCGTATCGTGTTGATGAAGCTCGAGATGGTCGGGCTGCGTGGTGCGGCCGGGATGTATCCGCGTGAGTTGTCCGGCGGCATGAATCGACGCGTGGCAACGGCCCGCGCGATGGCGCTCGACCCGGACATCATGCTCTACGACGAGCCGTTCGCCGGGCTTGATCCAATTTCGCTGGGCGTTTCGCTGCGCCTGATCCGCGATATCAATCGCGCGCTCGAGACCACCAGCGTGGTCATCACGCATGACGTGCGGGAGGTCGCCCGGATGGCCGACTTCGCCTGCATAGTCGCCGACCGGCGACTGATCGCTGCCGGCAGCCCGGACGAGCTTGCCGCCAGTGACGATGCCCTGGTGCGCCAGTTTATGGACGGTCTGCCCGACGGTCCGGTGCCGTTTCACTTTCCGGCCGCCGCGCTGGCCGACGAGCTGCTCCATTCCGGAGGCCAGATGTGACTGCACCGGCTACCCGTCTCGGCGCCCTGCAGCCGTTGCGCGAGCTCGGCCGCGCCGGACTGTTTCTGTTGACGCTGCTCACGCGCATGCGCTGGGGCCGGACACAGTGGACCGAAACGCTCAGGCAGATCTATTTTGCCGGTGTGCGTTCGCTGGTTATTATCGTCATCGCCGGCTTTTTCGTTGGCCTGGTGTTGACGCTGCAGACCTACGATACGCTCAGCCGCTTTGGCGCAACCGACGCCATCAGCACGGTGTTATCGCTGTCGCTGTTTCGGGAGCTGGGGCCGGTGCTGACCGCCCTGCTGTTCGCCGGGCGCGCCGGCACCTCGATCACCGCCGAAATCGGACTGATGCGCGCGACCGATCAGCTCGACGCGCTCGAGCTGATGGCCATCGACCCCATGGAGCGGATCATACAGCCGCGGTTGCTGGCCGGAATCGTCGCGCTGCCGGCGCTGGTACTGGTTTTCAACGTGACCGCGATTGCCGGCGGCATCTTCTTCGCAGTGTTCCTGATGGGCGAGGATGCCGTGACATTCTGGGCCAACATGCAGTCCTCGGTTGAGCTGATTCGGGACTTTGGTGGTGGCATGGCCAAGGCAGTGGCCTTCGGGTTGCTGGGCGCCTGGATCGCCGTATGGTTCGGCTGGTCCGCCCGACCCACAAGCGAAGGCGTCGCGCTGGCCACCACGCAGACAGTCATCGCCACAGCAATCGGCGTGCTGGTACTCGACTTCGTGCTTTCGGCCCTGATGCTTTAACCGGGTGCAACCAACCAGGACACAGCAAGCCATGAAATCATCGCACCAGATCGAACTGACCGCCGGCGTATTCCTGCTGCTGGCCATCGCCGCGCTCGTCTTTCTCGCACTGCACGCCACTGATCGCGGCGTCGCCACCGGCGACAGCTACACGCTGACGGCACACTTCACCAACGTGGGCGGACTCAAGCCCAGAGCCCCGGTCAGCATGAGCGGCGTCACTATTGGCATGGTTGACGCGATTGAACTCGACTCCGAGACCTTCGAGGCCCGGGTCACCCTGCGCATCAGTACCCGTTTCGATCACCTGCCCGAGGATACATCGGCATCCATTCTGACCAGCGGCATTCTCGGCGACCAGTACGTTGGGCTGGAGCCGGGTGGCTCCCCGGAAACGCTGGCTGACGGCGATCGCCTGCTGCTGACCAACTCCGCCATGATTCTCGAGCAGCTCATCGGGCGCTATCTACTGAATTCGGAGGGAGAAAGCTGATGCGGACCGCGTTCCTGATTGGTCTGCTGTGCGTGCCGCTGGCAGCGCTGGCCGATGACGATCCGGTAGCCATCATCGAGCAGACCACTGCTGATATTATCGAGTTGCTCGACGGCCGGCGCGACTACTATCGCGAACATCCCGATGCGCTGCGCTCCGAACTCAGGGCAATCCTGCTGCCGCGTATCGATACCGTCTACTCGGCCCGACTGGTGCTTGGGCGCCACGGACGCGGCCTGGAAACTGAGCAGATCGAAGCCTTTGCCAAGGCACTGGCCGACCAGCTGCTGCAGCGCTACGCCACTGCTCTGCTCGATTATCGGCTGCGCGACCGAATCGAGATCCTGCCGCTGACCGGCGACAACACTGAGCGCATGACACGTGTTCGAACGCGCGTCCGACTCAACGGCAGCAGCCGCGCGCCGATCGACTACGTTTTTCGAAACAATGATGACCAATGGCTCGTCTTCGATGTCATCGTCGAGGGCATCTCGTATGTATCAACATTTCGCAGCCAGATCGACCCGGAGCTCTCCCGTCATGGGTTTGATCGACTGCTGGACCGGCTGCAAAGCGGTGAACTGGCGCTGGAAACCGATGACTGACAACCCGTCAATGAGATTGTCCGGCGACCTGACGATGAGGGGGATCGGTGCACTGCACCGCCAGCATCGGACTCGCTTTCACACCGGCAGTCTGCCGAATACAGTGGATCTGTCCGAGGTCGAATCGGCCGACTCGGCGGCACTGGCATTGCTGCTGGAATGGCAGTCGGTCGCCACCCGACGCGGCCAGCCGCTGCAGTTCGAGAACCCGCCAGCCAATCTAAGCGTCATCGCCCGACTGACCGGCGTCGCGCCCCTGCTCGGCTGGTACGATCAACAGCCTGAAGCAAACACTGAAGGAAACCAACGCACATGATTGCAAGGCCCATTTTGATTGTTGCCGCCGCGCTCGTCCTGTCGAGCTGCGCCACGACCTCGACGCCGCCGGAGGCACGCCACGAGGCCGACCCCTGGGAGCCGCTCAATCGATCGGTCTACCAGTTCAACAGCGGCGCCGATCGGTTGATCCTGCGGCCACTATCGCGCGCCTACACAACGATTACCCCTGATCCGGTCGAAACGGGCCTCGGCAACTTCTTCACCAACCTGCGTTCACCGACGACAATCATCAATTTGCTGCTGCAGGGCCGCGCCGGCGATGCCGGCCGCCAGTTCCACCGCTTGTTCGTCAACACGGTGTTCGGTCTCGGCGGCCTGATCGACCTGACCGGACGCGCCGGCCTGGAGCATTTTGAAGAAGACTTCGGCCAGACCTTTGCCGTCTGGGGCTGGAGCGACAGCCGCTACCTGGTCCTGCCCTTCCTCGGCCCGTCGACCGTACGTGACGGGTTCGGCAGCGCGGCCGACCTGGAGCGGCTGGTGATTCGTCGGGAGCTGTTTGGCGATACCACCGGCGACATTGTTACAGCCACGAATATCCTGCATGTGCGCGCCACGCTGCTGCCGCTTGATCGCGAGATCGAACAGGCACTGGATCCTTACCTGTTCGTCCGCGACAGCTACCTGCAGCGTCGCAGCCATCAGATCAGCGACGGTGAGCAGGGCTTGCCCGACTATGAGGCCTTCCTGAAGGAGGGCTCGGGGCCCTGACCATGACCCTGTAGTACCATCGGGGCCAAGCCCGACACAGCTCACCAAACCCGATGCCGGTCAACTGCAGTTTCATCCGGCTGGTGGTCACCGCCAGCCTCATCCTCACCGCCTGCGAGCAGTCGCCGCCGAGCGAGACGCCGGGCCCGGTGCGGAAACCGAACGATACCGTAGCGACTCCGCAAAACCCGCTGGACAGCCGCTATCTGACCCCTTTCGAAACGCCGCCTTTCCACGAGATTCATCCTGAACATTTCCTGCCTGCGCTCGACGAGGCCATCAGCGCAGCAACCGAAGCCAGCAAGTCCATCGCGTCCGCTCCTTCGAAGGCAACCTTCGATAACACGATCGCGGCACTCGAACGCGCCAGCGACGATGTCAACCGCATCGCCCGAACTTTCTACGGGCTGGCTGCGGTCAGCCCCGACCCGCAACTGCACAGCATGGCCGAGCCGGTAGCGGCACGATTGGCTGCCTTTCGCAACGCCGTGTTGCAGCACAAACCGCTGTTTGACCGCGTGGCCACGGTCCATGATCAGTTACAGTCGCGGGACCTGACTCCCGAACAGCGACGCCTGACCGAGCGGACTCACCGCCAGTTCCTGCGCTCCGGCGCCCGGTTGCCGACCGAAGATCAGGCAAGACTGCGCCGCATCGAAGAAGAACTGGCCGAGCTGATCGAACGGTTCGAGCGCCAACGCCGCCAGGCAACACACGATCATGAGTTCATAGTCGAGAATCCCGAACTGCTGGAAACTCTGCCGAACGCGCTGGTGCAGCTGGCCCAGCGCAGCGCCCGCGACCGCGGACACACCAAGGGCTGGGTGTTCACCCTGCATGCCCATAGCCTGTATCCCTTCCTGCGCCATTATCCAGAGCGCAGCGATCGTCGGCAGATATACCAGGCCTGGCTGGAGCGTTTTAACGCCGAAAGTCAGAACAGCAGGCTGGCCGAGCTGAGCCGGCGCATCGCAGAAAAGCGCGCTCGTCGGGCCGAGCTGCTCGGCTATTCCAGCCACATCGATTATGAACTCGACGGCAGCATGACCAGCGACCGCCGAATGCTGCGGTCACTGCTCGATCGCCTGGCCGAAGCCGCCCGCAAACGTGCGCGGGATGAGCTTCTCGAGCTGCGCCAACTGGCCCGCGCTGACGGCATCGAGGCGCCGCTTGAGCCCTGGGACCGCTGGTACTACGCGGAACGACTGCGCGAGCGTGAGCTGTCGTTCCGGGAGGCAGACCTCCGATCCTGGTTTGTCTACGACAATGTTCGTGAAGGCGCTTTCTCAGTGGCCAATCGCCTGTGGGGGCTGAGCTTTCACCCGCGCAGCAATCTCCCGGTCTGGCACCTCGATACGGAAGCCTTCGAGGTTGAAGACGAGCGCGGCAATCATCTTGGCGTCCTTTATGTCGATGCTCTGCATCGCCCCGGCAAGCAGGCCGGCGCCTGGACTTCGACCTACCGCCCGCAGCACTACGACGACAACGAGCGTGTCGGCCCGGTCGCGGCAATCGTCGGCAACTTCACGCCCGCCCCGCCGGGTCTGCCGTCACTGCTCACGCCCGACGAAGCCCGGATGCTGTTCCACGAGATGGGCCACGCCCTGCATGTGCTGCTTTCCGACGTTCGTCACGCTTCGCTGGCGGGCACCAGCGTACCGGCAGACTTCGTTGAGTTCCCGGCCCTGCTTTTCGAGCAGTGGGCACTGGCACCGGAGATCCTGCGTGGCTATGCCTACCACCACGAGACCGGCTCGGTCATCGGTGACGACGTCGTCGAGGCGTTGCGAGCCAGTGAGCGCCTCACCAGCGGCATTGAAATGCTGGAATTTCTTGCGGCCATCGAGCTCGATCTGATGCTCCACGACACCGACAGCGGCTCCGTCCCTGATCTTGCCGCAGCCGAAGCCGCCGTGCGTGAGCGGCTGGGCCTACCCGAAGTGCTCTCGCACCGACACTATGCCGGCGGTGTCGCCGATCTGTTCGCAGAACGCCAGCGCAGCGGCGACTTTCAAACGCTGGTGGCACGCATGCTGGCGCACGACGCCTTTGCCGCCTTCAAGTCCGGTTCCCTGATTGACCGCAATCTGGCCGAACGTTTGCGCCAGGAGATACTCGCCCGCGGCAATGCCCGTCCCCCGGCCGAGTCCTGGCAGGCCTTTCGCGGCCGCAGCCCGGACCCCGCTTATCTGCTCGACGTGATCGAGTCCGGCGCCGGCGGCTGACCCTGTACGGGCCCCAACTAGATGAATACTTCGAGGCGCACTATCTCGAGTACGTAGTCTGCATGGCCAAAAATCCGGTGCTGCAGACGCAGGCAGAGCCGTTGCCCGGCCCGTTGCGCGAGGCGGTGGCCGCCGGTGAGTTGCCGCAGGCAACGCTCAGCGAGTGCGCGTATCGGCACACAGCTGGAAGCATACACGGCGGGTCATCTTCAAAGCCGACATCACGCTGCATGCGGGGCGCAAGCCCAAAGACAACCCGCGCTTCCTGGTGACCAACATCAACGGCGCTGCCCGACGGATCTACGAGCAAATCTACTGTGCCCGGGGCGATGTGGGAAACCGGATCAAGGAACTCAAAGACGGGCTGGCGATCGACCGGACCAGTTGCACCTCATCGGTTGACTGTTCGAGGTCCGCATGGCTAAGCTTACGTCGCTCCTCAAGATAGGCAGGGGAGCAACCTCAGGCGTGCCGTGCATTGACAATCGAATTGATTAGGGAGCCTCCGAACAACTCTGCGCGGAGCGCGTTTCTGTCGCAAATGCCGCAGATCGTGTGGTGCGACTCGAGTGACAGTAGCCGTAGCTACGGCCGAGGGGCGCAACGCGCGAGATGCGGCATTTGCGACGAAACCCTGCGCGACGGGTCTTTGCGGGCAACCCGCTGCGTTTCGGCTCACTCATTTGGAATGACCAAACCACGCTCGCCGAAGCCACACCGGGTCATCCCGCAAAGACCCGTCGCGCCCGCGCAGAGTTGTTCAGAGGCTCCTTAGTAAGGGGGCGAGTGCAGTTAGCGTTCGCACGCCTCGCATTGGATACAAACGCAGCAGGAGAAATAGTATGGAGAAAGTGAGACGAGCACCTGTCCGCCTGTCGCATTTGGGAGTAGCTGCGCTAAGAGCTTTGTGTGCAGCCATGCTCGTTGCAGGTCCATTACACGCGGGTGACCAAGCGCGCTTGACTATGTGCGGCTACTGCTATTCGGACCAATCCTACGAGAGTGCTGCTGAACAAAGTTCATTTAACTATTCACCTGCGATGGAAGGAGTAGACAAGGTCTATGTTCTTAATCCCGATACGGAGGACATTCGCTTTTTTGACGTCTACAGATGGTACGAGCCGGGAGGAATAGACCCGCTGTCAACGCCGAAGAAGGCTGGGCAGATCCGTGGAGCAGCTTATGGCTACTATCACGCTGACGCCGTTGCCGCACCTGGAGATCCGAACGTCGAGGCAGCGCTTCTTGAGGGACTTCTTGCCGCAAAGTCTTTCGCGCAAAATATGCTCGGCAGCGTCGATATGGGGGATATCGATCCAGGATCCAATATTAATTCGGCTCTTCACTGAATCGTGTGGGTAGCATTCATTTTCGCACCGCCTCCGGGTAGAGATCGAGGCCACCGAGGTGGAAGTAGATCGCAGCCTTGAAGCGCTCCTTGTTTCTGAACCCTCGGGCGTCGCGCTTGATCTTCTGGATCATGGTGTTGAAGCCTTCGGCGCGGGCATTGGTCGCGCCTGTGACCACGGCCGTCAGGACGCCTTCGAGATGAGCCTTGATCGTTCGCGCGACCTTCTTGACCGGCTCCAGGCGCGAGCGGATCGCCCAGTTGTACCAGTCCATCCAGGCCCGACGCGCCCAGCCTCTGACCTGGTAGTCCCACAGGCACATCGCGTGGGTCTTGATTGCCCAGGCCCGGGCGGTTTTGAGGTTGGCGGATTTGAGCGCCTGGAGACGGCCCCAGTTGTTGTCGGTCATGTTGTCGGGATGCTGCAGCCAGAGATAGCGGCTTTTGATCAGGACCGACTCGCCTTCGGCCAGCAAGGCCTTGTGCTCGGCCCGGCGAACCTTGTCGACGGCATCGCCGAGATGCATGGCGACGTGGAACTTGTCGAAGGCGATCTTGTGCACCGCCCCCGGAACATGGGCCAGCGTCGAATCGATGAAAGGGCGCCACATGTCCATCGCTACCGTTCGCAAGCCTGCCAGCGCCTCGGCCGGCTGCGCCGCGTACCAGGCGTCCAGGCTCGCACGCTTGCGGTCGTCGGCGATGTGCAGCACCCGATCGCCGCTGCTGATCACCGTCACATACTGGTGCCGGCGCTGAAACGCCGTCTCGTCGATGCCGATCGCGTCCGGAAAGTCCTGCGTCCGCCGCGCCAGACCCCGCGCCACCGCGCGCTCCTGCACGCCGCTGACCGCCGACCAGCTCAAACCGAGTCGCTCGGCAACCTCCGAGATCGTGCCGATCTTGAGCCAATCGATCACCAGCGCCTCGAAAAGCGCCGTCAGTCGAGAGTTGTTCTCCGCCCACGGCACCGGCAGCTGATGAACGCCGTGCTCGGGACACCGAAGCCTCGGCACCTGCGCGACCAGCCAGGTCTTGTACTGGCAGGTGTCGAGATGCCGCCACTTGCGCTCGCGGGTGTCGTAGCCCGAACAGGCCGCACCGCACTGCGGGCACGCCAGATCCGAGCCGGAGTGCCGAATATGGACCGTCACGCCGGTGCCGGGCAGGTCGACTTCCACCTCGGACACCTCCCAGGGCGCCTGAACGCCGAGAATCTGGCGGTAAAGCTCGCGGTCGTGCATGAAACTGGACTCGAATCGGGGCCAGCCGGTAGCCTATCCGAACCGGTCAACCCACACAAAACCGGGAAGAGCCATTAATTCCGCCATAGATCTGATCGGGCCTAGAGATTCGGCTGCCGGCTTGAATCGCAATGCGCTCTCAAATGCTCTGAATAACTACTATAACGCTGCATGGGCAGAACAAGTATTTGCTTTGTCTGACTTAGGAAAGCGCTTCGTAGACAAGATACTAGCTAAAAGCCAACTGCTCAATGGTGCCGTAATAACTATTACGTTTGAGGATGGCACAATTATCCACGTAAAGCTTAATGGTGTGGCAGAAGGACTTGACGGCGGTCCAATGTTGATGGACCTGGATGTTCTTCAGGCAACCGCGCAAGGGCCAGGATTGCCATCTGTGCCACTATCGGAAGGGCAATTCAGCGACTTTTCCTATAACGGGAGTCCAGTTACGGTTCAGGATTTGATAAATCTGGCTCGTCGGTACGGTATTCCGGTTACTGGTGCAGGCGGTGGTGATGGGGGGGACACCATGGAATGTGAGGTACAAGGTGATACGATTCGCTGCACCGTTTCCGGTAGTTCCTATTGAGTTAGGGAGCCCCTGAACAACCCTGCGCGGGCGCTCAGCGCAGGGTTGTTCAGAACTTCCCTAATCGATATCGATGACCCGGGCGCCGCCTGAACTCCAGCGCGGATCGTGGGCCGCTTCGACGCGGTTGCTGGCGCGGTCCCACATGACTGCGTGCATGTTGCCCCAGGGCCGCGCGCGCCTGGTCACCTTATGGCCGAGCGCCTCGAGTGCGGCGATCTGTTCGGGTGCAAGCGCCCCCTGCTCGACCGAAATCTCGTCGGGCAGGTACTGATGGTGAAAACGCGGCAGCGAAACCCAGCTGTCCGGACCGTTGCCGGAAACAAAATCGAGAATGCCAAGCAGCACCATGGTGATGATGCGGGATCCACCCGGAGTGCCCAGAACCGCCACCCGGTCCCCGCCGCGAACGATGGTTGGGCTCATCGACGAAAGCATGCGCTTGCCCGGCTCGATCCTGTTGGCGGCAAAGCCGATCAAACCATAAGCATTCGGCTCACCCGGCGCGGCGGCAAAATCGTCCATTTCATTGTTGAGCAACACGCCAGTCCCGGGCGCCACGAAGGCGGCCCCGAACGGCAGGTTGACCGTCAGAGTCGCCGATACCAGGTTGCCCTCGGCGTCCATCAGCGAGAAGTGCGTCGTGTTGTTGCTTTCGGTATTCATGCGGGTCGGATCCGCGGCCAGCAGCGACGACGGAGTGGCCCTGTCCAGGCGCAGCGAGGCGCGCAGTCCAGCGGCGTAGTGCGGGCTGAGCAGCATGTCGACCGGCACATCAAAAAAGTCGGGGTCGCCCAGGTACAGGGCGCGGTCACGGTAGGCGCGTCGCATGGCTTCGGCCAGCAGGTGAACTCGGGTCACATCGTCCATTGCTGCAACATCGAATGCCGCGATGATATTGAGCATCTGCGCGATGGCGATGCCACCAGAGGACGGCGGCGAGGCGGTCAGTAGCTCATAGCCACGGTACCGGGCCCGAATCGGGGCGCGCTCGACAACGCGATAAGCGTCAAAGTCCTCGCGGGTCCAGATCCCGCCGGCTGCGCGAACCCCCCTGATCATTTGGTCGGTGAGCTTGCCGCGGTAGAAAACCTCAGCGCCATGCTCGGCAATGCTGCGCAGGGTCCGGGCCAGGTCGGGCTGGCGAATGATATCGCCGAGCGCCGGCACCTTGCCCGACGGCATGAAGATGGCGGCCGTTTCCGGCCAGCGCTGCAGAACCGGAGCACGAAAATTGATCAGCGTCTGATACTTGGCGTCGACCGGAAACCCGTCTTCGGCCAGTCGGATGGCCGGAGCCAGCAGTTCGTCGAGCGGCAGACTGCCCCAGTTTGCGGCGATGTGCTCCCAGGCAGCGGGTGCCCCGGGAATACCTGCCGCCAGCGGCCCATTGATTGCCAGGTCGCGGTCGACCGCGCCAGCGTCATCGAGGTACATGTCTGCATGCGCCTGGCCGGGCGCGGTTTCGCGACCGTCGACCATCACCGCGTGTTCGTCTGCGGCGCGATAGAGCAGCCAGAAGCCGCCGCCGCCAATCCCGGAGGATTCGGGTTCGACCACGGCCAGCGCTGCCGACACCGCAACTGCTGCATCGAACGCATTGCCGCCCTTCTCGAGGATATCCGCGCCGACCCCGGTTGCCAGTTCGTGGGCCGTGGCAATGGCGGCGCGGCCGGGCCGATCCCCGGCAAAGGCCAGCGCGGCCGTCAGTGACCACACGGCAAACAGCGTGAACCCGAGATGACGCATCAGCAATTCTCCAGACAGAATCATGGCCGGACCGGAGGGCGTGATCCTCAGCTCATTTGGGTGTAGCGGTCGCGCAGTGCCCGGGCAACGCGCGGGTGCACGAACTGGCCAACATCACCCTGCAGACGCGCAACCTCCTTGACCAGCGTCGAGGAAATGAAGCTGAACTGCTCGGCCGGCGTCAGAAAGACCGTCTCGACCTCGCGGATCAGATGCCGATTCATCGACGCAAGCTGGAATTCGTACTCGAAGTCCGAGACCGCTCGCAGACCGCGCAACAAGACGCCGGCATTGCGCTCGCACACGAAATGCGCCAGAAGATTATCGAAGCCGACGACCTCGACATTGTTCAGGCCCTCTTCCCCGAGGACCTTCCAGGCCAGTTCAATGCGCATATCGAGACTGAAAGCCGGCTGCTTGTGCGGGCTTTCGGCGATGGCCACAATGATTTTCCGGTACAGCCGCGCGGCGCGCGCGATCAGATCGGTGTGGCCGTTGGTCATGGGATCAAACGTGCCGGGATAGACGGCAAGACCATAGTCAGGCTTGGGCATCACAGGCTGCTCGAGCTGAACGGAGGCGTATTATAACGCCGCTGCTTCACCGTACCCGAGCAGCATCAAGCGTACCCCGCCCAAACACTTGTTGCGCAGAACTACGAATGGGGTGCCAGGGTCCGGCTCGACATCGCGTGAGGGCAGTTCGAGATAAACACGTGCGCCGGGCGAGAGCCGAGGCCCTGCCGAGAGCAGATCCAGCACGCGCAACTGGAGCGATCGATCGAACGGGGGATCGACAAATACGAGGTCAAAGCTGCGGTGATCAATGCCCAGCCAGCGCAGCGCGTCGGCCTGTGCCACTTCGCCTCGCTCGCCCCCGGGCCATTGAGCAAGTCGCGTTTCGAGCGATGCGGCCAGCTCGCGGTCACGCTCGACAAAGACCGCTTCGGCGGCGCCGCGAGACAGCGCTTCCAGCCCCAGCGCGCCAGTTCCCGCAAACAAATCAAGGCAGCGCGAGCCACGGATGACCGGCTGTAGCCAGTTGAACAGGGTTTCACGCACCCGGTCCCCGCTGGGACGCAACCCGGCCCGATCCGGAACCGTTAGCCTTCGCCCCCGCCACTGCCCGCCAATTATCCGGATCTTTCCGCTCATGACGGTGATAGCATACCGACTCGACAGGCTGCCGGCAGCCATTTGGTAATTCCTGGACCCAACCCCGAACGCCACTTCACATGTTTTCCATCTTCAAACGCAAGAAAACCGGTCAGGGCGTTGAGAGCACCCAGGTTCGTCCGGCTGAATCATCGGGGGTCGACCCACTCGAACAGCGCCTTGCGCGCACGCGATCGAGCCTGGGCGGGCTGTTCGGACTGATCGGCTCTGCCGAGAGAATCGACGAGGCACTGATCGAAGAGATCGAGACCACCCTGCTGACCTCCGATACCGGGGTAGCTGCGACCACCCGCATCATCGAGCGCCTGCGCCAGGCCATCGACCAGGGCATCATCAGTGGACCGTCACAGATTCTGCCGGCGGTACAGGCCGAGCTCTACGACCTGATCGAGCCCTGCGAGCAGTTCCTTGCCGTTGATCCGGACAAACAACCATTTGTCATTCTGATGGTCGGCGTCAACGGGGTGGGCAAGACCACCACCATCGGGAAGCTGGCGCGGCGATACCTGGATGAAGGCAAGTCGGTGATGCTCGCAGCAGGGGACACCTTCCGCGCCGCAGCGGTCAAGCAGCTTCAGGTCTGGGGCGAACGCAACGGCGTCCCGGTGGCAGCACAAGCCTCGGGCGCTGATACGGCCGCCGTCATCTATGACGCCCTGCATTCGGCAAAGGCCCGGGGCATCGATGTACTGATCGCCGACACCGCCGGGCGCCTGCACACTCAGGCCAATCTGATGGCCGAGCTGTCGAAGATCGTTCGCGTGATGAAGAAGATCGACCCCGAGGCACCGCATGAAACCATGCTGGTCGTTGACGCTGGCACCGGGCAGAATGCACTGGCCCAGGCGCGCCAGTTCAACGAAGCAGCCAATCTCACCGGCATCACCGTCACCAAGCTTGACGGCACGGCACGAGGCGGCGTGCTGTTCGCCATTGCCCAGGAGCTGAACATCCCGATCCGCTTTATCGGCGTTGGCGAATCCGTGGCTGATCTCAGGCCCTTCGACGCCGGCACCTTCGTGCACGCCATCCTGCCGGTCGAATAGGTGAATCGGGCCGGAGGCCGCAGCCCCTGAGGATCATGTCAGCCGCCGAGCCGAATGCGCCGTTTGCCAAACGCCTGCTCGACTGGTGGCACACCCATGGTCGCCGCGGCCTGCCGTGGCAGCAAGACCAGTCGCCCTACCGGGTCTGGGTCGCGGAGATCATGCTGCAACAGACCCAGGTCGCCACGGCCATACCGTACTTCGAGCGGTTCATGGCCGTCTTTCCAGACCTTGAATCGCTGGCCGGCGCGGATATCGATGACGTCCTCGCCCAATGGTCAGGTCTGGGTTACTACGCCCGGGCACGCAACCTGCACGCTGCGGCCAGACGGTGCATGGAAACTCACGATGGCGCGCTGCCGGAAGACGCGGACCGGCTTCGGGCTCTGCCGGGCATCGGCCCGTCAACGGCCAATGCCATCATCGCCCAGGCTTTCGGCCGCCGCGCCCCAATCCTCGACGGCAACGTCAAGCGCGTGCTCGCGCGCCACGCCGGCATCGAGGGCTGGCCGGGTCGCTCGGCGGTGCTGAAGCGCCTCTGGCGGGAGGCCGACAGACGAACACCCAAGGGGCAGGCCGGCGCATACACCCAGGCCATCATGGATCTTGGAGCGACCGTGTGTACGCCGCGCGGCGCCAGTTGCGCGCACTGCCCCGTCGCCGGGGACTGTGTTGCGCTGGCCCAGGATCGCGTCCGGGCACTACCCGCACCGCGTCCCACGCGCCAACGGCCGGTCAAACACACGCTGATGTTCCTGGTGCGGGATCGGCGCGGTCGGGTACTGCTTGAGCGGCGGCCACCGAGCGGCGTGTGGGGCGGGCTATGGTGTCTGCCCGATCAACCGCTGGCGCAGCAGCCACCCGCCACGCAAGCCGAGATCATTCGCCATCAGTTCACCCATTTCGAGCTGACGATTCATCTGCACCGGAAAACCACCCTCCCGAAGACAATCGCGGACCGGCCCCAACGGGCGTGGTTCAGCCCAATGCAGGCCCTGGATCTGGGTCTGCCTCGTCCGGTGCGCTCGATTCTGGAGTCTCTCTGAGATCGAACCCTCCGGGGAGGGGCTGTGCAATCGCCGCTAAACAACGCCAGCAGCGCTCCCGGGTCGATTAGACTTGCAGACTGTGACCACCTGATCGGGTTTGCCGATGTCGCGTACCGTCCATTGCAGCTATCTTGACCGCGAAGCCGAGGGCCTGCCACGCCCGCCCCTGCCTGGCCCGCTCGGCCAACGCATCTATGAGCACATCTCGAAACCCGCCTGGCAGCGCTGGCTGGCACACCAGACCATGCTGATCAATGAAAAGCGGCTCAGTCCCCTCGACCCGGAACATCGCCGCTATCTGGAGCAGCAGGCCGAGGCGTTTCTGTTCGGCGGTGAAGTCGACCGCGCCGAGGGCTACACTCCGCCCGAAGAATCTTCGTCCTGATCGGCCGATTCGACCACGACATCCTCGCGCGGCTCGACGACTTGCTCGCGCCTTGCAGCCAGCTCTTCCTCGACGGCTTCCATATCCACGCGGCGAACGGCCTGCACCTGACACACCCGGCTGTCGACCGCAACGCTGTCAAAGCGCGACAGCCGTCGCGGCTGCGCCGTTTCCAGTCGCAGCGTCATCGCAGAGGGAAGTTCGAAGCTGCACGGGCCGGTGACTTCGAGCAGGTAGTGACGGCGCCCGTCCAGCTCCAGGACAACACCGTGATAGCCGGCGCTGTGCCAGCTGCGAATGCTGGAATAACGCACCGGTTGCTCATGGGCGCCGGCATGGCGCTGGTAGACCGCGCTGACCGCATCGGTGGAAAGCCGATCGCCGGACGCCGCGCAGCCAATAACGAGCATCAAAACAACAAAAACAGACAGTGCTTTCATTCGTTTACCTCCTTGTTTTTGTTTGGCAGGATCGGCTCCAAATGGTTCCGCATCGTGCGCGGTTCACACCGGCTTGCCGGGGGCGGAGCGCCAGGCCCGCGAAGCCGGCGCGAGAGAAATGCCCGCGCACCCGCCGACCCACGGGCAGTATGGGTCTTGATGCGGATGCAAATCAGGAAACCGGGCGCTCAGTCTGCCTGAAGTTCTTGCGCCATCAGGAACAACCAAGGCCCCCGCCAGAGTGGCGGAGGCCTGCCCGCAGCAATCGGGTCAATAGTCGGACAGCAGTCTGCACCGCCCCACAGGAGCTTCTTGCGCACCGTAGATGATGGTGTCGGGCGGGTAGACTTCGAGCTTGAATTTCGTCGCGTACTGCTGAACGAAATCGACGATCCACACATGGGAGCCGTGCGCCAGCCAGAACTGATGCCCCATCTGAGTGGCACAGCTGTTGTGCTGAGATGGTGGACAGTCATCACAGGTGGCCAGTACCTGACTGGCAGCCGCCACTCGTTGCCATGAAAGGCCGAGAACAACCATCAACAAGAGCGCACAGGGCCAGAAACGTCTGTCTACAGCCATTATCTTTCTCTTATTTATCAAATAGTTGAACACGCAACCCCTTCCCTAAGGCAATTCGAGTAAGTCGAACCAGCTTGTCAAGGGAGCCTCTGAACAACTCTGCGCAGAGTTGTTCAGAGGCTCCCAAGAACCGTGCGGCTGGTTGACTTTCGCGACCAAAAACGGTTTAATGACCGGCTTTCCGGGCAGGCCCGGAAATGACTGCGATCTGCCGGATTTCAAGGCCAGGTAGCTCAGTTGGTAGAGCAGGGGACTGAAAATCCCCGTGTCGGCGGTTCGATTCCGTCCCTGGCCACCATTTCCCGACTCTGACCTGCGCGCCAGTGCATGCCGAACCGCTTTTCCGGTCCTGATGCCAACAAGCCCTTTTTTGCCAACGCGCGTGCCTGGGTGGCGCACCGTGCCCTGGATGAAGCGGCATGTGACCTCAAGAGCCGCCTGGAGGCGGAACTCTTGCTGGCTTTCGTGCTCGGCCGCAGCCGGGCCTGGCTCTATGCCCACGGCGATGCTGCGCTCAGTGCCGATCAGGCCCGGCGCTTCGCTGAACTGGTCGACAAGCGGTCAGCCGGCCGCCCGATTGCCTATCTACTCGGGCAGCGCGAGTTTTACGGTCGCCAGTTTCAGGTCGACGACGCTGTCCTGATACCGCGGCCCGAAACCGAGTTACTGATTGAACTGATCCTTGATCTCCCCCTGCCCGATAACGCACGAGTTGTCGATATCGGCACCGGCTCGGGCTGCATCGCGCTGACGCTCGCCGCCGAGCGCCCGAACTGGCAGGTTACGGCGACAGACATCTGTCTGGAAGCGCTGGCGGTGGCCGAACGCAATCGCCAGGCACTGCGCCTTGAGTCGGTTCGCCTGCTCGAAGGCGACCTGTACCAGCCGCTGCGCAGTCAACAGTTTGACCTGGTCGTTTCCAATCCACCCTACGTGGCCGATGGCGATCCCCATCTCGAACAGGGCGATCTGCCCAGCGAACCCCGCCTGGCGCTGAGCTGTCCGGATCGCGGCACAGCGATTCTCCGGCGCCTGGCAGACGGCGCGCATGAGCATCTGCTGCCCGGCGGCTGGCTGCTGGTCGAACACGGCCATGACCAGGCCGCCTTCGTCATCGAGCTGCTGCACCGAAGCGGATTTGAACGGGTAAGGTCGGTGGATGATCTGGCCGGCATTGCCCGGGTTGCGCTCGGGCTCAGGCCGGGCCAGCGCTGACAGCGGCATATCGCACGCGGGCGCGCACTACGAACATTCACGTATCGCGCCGGCTGAAAAAGCAGGCTAAGCTGCAGGCCAGTCAGCCTATCGCGAGATACTTTCATGTCACCTGCCGTCCTGCTTCGACTGGCCATCATTGCTGTGTTTGCCGTCGCGATCGCGGCCTTTTTCGTATTCGATCTGACGCAGTACCTGAGCCTGGAAGCGCTGCGCGAGCAGCGCGACGCGCTGCTTGCCTTTACCGAACAGAACCTGATGTTGGTCGTTGCGGTCTATATGGCCGTCTATATCGTGATGGCTGCACTCTCGGTTCCCGGCGCCGCCGTACTGACGCTCGCCGGTGGCGCCCTGTTCGGTCTGCTTGTCGGGACTGTCGCCGTGTCGTTTGCCAGCACCATTGGCGCCACTCTGGTCTTTCTGGCCGCACGCTTCCTGTTTCGGGACTGGATCCAGAAGCGTTTCAGCAAACGCCTGGCCAGGATCAATCGGGGCGTGGAAAAGGACGGCCCGTTTTACCTGCTGGCGCTCAGGCTCGTGCCGGTGTTTCCCTTCTGGGTGATCAACCTGATCATGGCGCTGACGCCGATTCGAACCTGGACGTTTTTTTGGGTCAGCCAGCTGGGTATGCTGCCGGCCACCCTGGTTTACGTCAACGCCGGGACCCAGCTGGCGCAAATCGACCGCATGGGCGATATTCTTTCGCTCGAGCTGATCGGTGCATTTGCCCTGCTCGGACTGCTGCCGCTGATCCTGCGCTGGCTGTTGCGCTTCCTTCAGCGACGCAAGGTCTACGCCGGGCACAATCGACCGAAACGCTTTGACTACAACCTGATCGTGATCGGTGCCGGCTCGGCCGGGCTGGTATCGGCCTATATCGGCGCCACGGTGCGGGCCAGGGTCGCCCTGATCGAAAAGAATCAAATGGGGGGTGACTGTCTCAACACCGGCTGCGTGCCGTCGAAGGCCCTGATTCGCACCGCGCGAACCCTGGCCGAGGTGCGCGACAGCAAGCGCTATGGCGTGGCCGAGGCAAGCGCCCGGATCGACTTTCGCGAGGTCATGGAGCGCGTTCACGAAATCATTCGCCGCATCGAGCCACACGACTCGCGCGAGCGCTACGAGGCGATGGGCGTGGACGTGATCCAGGCCGAGGCAAAGCTGGTCTCGCCGTGGGAGGTCGAGGCCGGCGGCCGGCGCTTGAGCGCCCGCGCCATCGTGCTAGCCGCTGGAGCCGAGCCGCTGGTGCCGCCCATCGAGGGGCTTGAACAGGTCGATTACCTGACCAGCGACACGCTGTGGGATCTGGATGTGCTGCCCGAACGCCTGGTCGTCCTCGGCGGCGGACCAATCGGCTCCGAGCTGACCCAGGCGTTCGCCCGACTGGGGTCAGAAACCACTGTCGTCGAGATGGCCGACCGCCTGCTGCCGCGCGAAGATGCCGAGGCCGGGGAGCTGCTCGCCGAGCATCTTGAGCGGGACGGTGTGCGGGTGGCTGTCGGCCACAAGGCGCTGCGGGTCGAAACGACACAAGGAGGTCAGCGCCTGTTTTGCGAACACGCGGGTCGGGAGGTCGCCTTCGACTTCGACCGTCTGCTGGTCGCGCTGGGGCGGCGCGCCCGCGTTCGTGGCTACGGCCTGGAAACGCTGGGTGTGCGGCTCGATGAGCGCGGCACCATCGAGACCGATGGTTTCCAGCGCACCAACTTCCCCAATGTCTACGTCTGCGGCGACGCTGCCGGCCCCTATCAGTTCACGCATGTCGCCGCTCACCAAGCCTGGTCGGCAGCGGTCAACGCGCTGATCAGCCCGCTGTGGTCCTTCCGCACCGATGACCGGGTCATTCCCTGGGTGACTTTCACCGACCCGGAAGTGGCCCGCGTGGGCCTGAGCGAGGACGAGGCGCGCGAGCGGGGAATCGACTACGAGCTGACCACCTACGGCCTCGACGATCTCGACCGGGCCATCGCCGACAGCGCCGACTACGGCTGTATCAAGGTGCTGACGGCACCCGGCAAGGACCGCATTCTTGGCGCCACCATCATCGGTGCGCATGCCGGGGAGATGCTGCCCGAATTCGTGCTGGCCATGAAGCATGGCCTGGGGCTGAACAAACTGCTGGGCACGATCCACGTCTATCCGACCTTCAGCGAGGCCAACAAGTTTGCCGCGGGCGAATGGAAGAAGGCGCACCAGCCAGAGACCGCGCTGCGCTGGGCGGAGCGCTTTTTTCGCTGGCGACGCGGCAGTTGATCTTGCCGCTTGCTCCGCGGTTGTTTGCAGGTACACTGATGGTTGGGCTGGTGGCCGTCTGCGTTGACGGTGCCGGCCTTTTGTTCATACATCAATGACCTGCAGGTACAGACATGAGCGCCCGACCACCAATCATTATCTCCACAATGGATCTCCACCGCCTGGAGAAGCTGTTTGAGGATCAGCCGGCCAACAGTTTTGCCGGGATGGCCGAACTGGAGGCCGAATTGGTGCGCGCCCAGCTGGTCGAACCGGCCGCGATACCGGCGGATGTGGTCAGCATGAACTCGAGCGTCCGCTTCTCGGTTGATGGACAGGAATATGTCCGCACCCTCGTCTACCCGGCTGCCCTGAACGACACCGATCAACAGATCTCGGTGATGGCGCCGGTCGGCAGCGCACTGCTGGGTATGCGCGAAGGCAGCAGTATCGACTGGCCACGCCACGGCGGCGGCAGCATGAACGTCAACATCGATCAGATCATTTACCAGCCTGAACGCGAGGGGCAATTCCATCGCTGATCAGCCGGTTGTGATGGCGCTGAGCATCATCGTGCCGCTGGGCGGCGACGATACCCTTGGCCGCGAGCTACTGAACCTGCTGGACAAAGCCTGCGCACATCACCAGGTCATCGTCTCGACGACAGTAACCTGCTCATCAAAGCTGCCCGCTCGGGCACTGCGGATTTCCGGCCCGGCCGGTCGCGGCCGGCAGCTCAACCGGGGCGGACGGGCCGCATGCGGCCACTGGCTATGGTTGGTCCACGCCGACAGTCAGCCGGAGCCGGACGCTTTGACGGTGGTGGAGCGGTTTATCGGGCAAAGCCAGGATGCGCTGGGCTATTGCCGGCTGCGCTTTCTGCCCGATGGCCCCGGCCTGGTCCGACTCAATGCATGGGGCGCCAATCTCCGTTCCTGCCTGCTGGGCCTGCCTTACGGCGATCAGGGCCTGTGCCTGCCCCGCAGCTGGTTCGAGCGGCTGGGCGGGTTTCGCGAGGACCTGGCACGTGGTGAAGACCTGGACCTGGTGGTTCGCGCGCGTCGGGCCGGGCTGCCGATACGCGCCATCGCTACGACTCTTGCCACCAGCGCGCGCCGTTACCGCCAACAGGGTTGGCTGCGCACCACCCTCAGCCACCAGCTGGCTGCCTGGCGCCTGATTCGGGCCGCGCGCCGCTCACAACCGCCGGGGGCGCCGTGACGGCCATCGCGATCTTCGTCAAGACGCCGGGCCTGTCGCCGGTCAAGACCCGTCTGGCAGCGACTCTTGGCACAGAGCGCGCCGAGGCGCTCTACCGGCAGTGCGCCGCCGCGGTCGCGGAGGTCGCTTGCGATGCAGGCAAGCATGTCTACTGGGCGATCGCGGAGCCAGCGGATCAGGCTGCCGAACATTGGCCGGACTTCGCCCATATCGACCAGGGAGCTGGCGGTCTGGGCGAACGCATGCACCGCGTGCTGTCCACGCTTGTGGAGCACCATGGCGCCGGCCTGCTGCTCGGCGCCGACGCCCCGCAGCTCCAACCCGAAGTGCTGCGTCGTGCGGCTGCATGGCTGCAGAGGAATCACCCCGCGAGCGTCCTTGGCCCGGCAAGCGACGGTGGTTTCTGGACCTTCGGCGCCAACCATGTTCCGGACCTGTCCTGCTGGACACGAGTCTCTTACAGCCACCCTGATACCCTATGGCAATTCCGGCAGTCCATTGGAGCCGACATCGAATGCCTGGAGCTTCCGATACTCACCGATCTCGACACGCAAGACGACACAGCACGGGTGGCTGCGGAACTGGCACAGCTCCCCCAACGCCTGCCCCGACAGAACCAACTACTGGATATGCTCGTAGAATCGAAGCACGCGTAGGTCGGGGTCGCATCCCCGACGGACGACATTTCAACCTTGAACACACGTCGCTACACGTGCACAGATCCACTACGTCGTCCGTCGGGGATGCGACCCCGGCCTACGCAGACTCCGATCCACGCGTGGCGCAGCCGCACTGACCCCTGAGTCCTGCCGTGCAACACGAACCCCTCATCCGCGTTACCATCTTCCTCGCCACCCTCGCCCTGCTGCTGATCATCCAGCGCCTGTGGCCAGCACGCGGCGACGGCCGCTGGTCAATGCGGCAACTGACCAATGCCTTGCTGGTCGTGATCGACACCCTGGTGCTGCGCCTGGCCTTTCCCGTGCTGACCGTGGTCCTTGCAATGCAGGTGCACGGCTGTGGCCTGTTCGGCGCTCTGGCCTGGCCGGCCTGGCTGGAGATCCTGGTGGCGGTGCTGATCTTCGACGTCGCCATCTACTGGCAGCACCGACTCTTCCATATCATTCCCTTTTTCTGGCGCATGCACCGCGTGCATCACGCCGACACCGCCTTCGACGTGACCACCGGCGTGCGCTTCCATCCCTTCGAGACGACGCTGTCGATGGGCATCAAGCTCGGGCTGGTCTGGCTGCTGGCGCCGCATCCGTTGGCCGTGCTGATCTTCGAGATCCTGCTGTCGGCCGGCTCGCTGTTCACCCACGCCGACTTCCGTTTTCCCCCGGCGCTGGACCGGCGCCTGCGCTGGTTGATCGTCACGCCATCGATGCATCGCGTTCATCACTCGACCTGGCGGCCGGAAACCGACAGCAATTACGGCTTCCACCTGTCGGTCTGGGACCGCATCTTCGGCAGCTACACTCCCGCGCCACGGCAAGACGAGCGCAGCATGCCGATCGGCCTCGATCGCTTCCGCTCCAGGCGGGAACAATCCCTGCTGCAACTGCTGATCAATCCATTCCGTTCCCGAACCGACACGGACAGACACTCGGAAACAAACACGGGGAAAGACGATGCGTGACGCCTGGCCGCTGCTGCAAAAGACCGGCTTCCCGGCCATCGCCCGAGAGCGACTGGATACGCTGCAGATGAACCTGGGCTACCTGTGCAATCTCGCCTGCCTTCACTGCCACGTCAATGCCGGACCCAATCGAAAGGAACTCATGGACCGGGACACGATGGTCTCGGCGCTGGCAGTAGCCGATCGTTTCGGCGCAAGGACTCTCGATCTGACCGGCGGTTCGCCGGAAATGAACCCGCACTTTCGCTGGCTGGTTGACGGTGCCCGGGCAGAAGGCCTGCACGTCATGGATCGGCTCAACCCGACGATCATGAACGAGCCCGGCTACGAATGGGTCGGCGATTTCCTGGCCGGACACGAAGTCGAGGTCATCGCCTCCCTGCCCTGCTATTCGAAGGAAAACGTCGATGCCCAGCGCGGCCGTGGCGTGTTCGAATCGTCGATCAGCGCGCTCAAACGGCTCAATGTGCTCGGCTACGGCCGGCCAGGATCACGGCGCGTGCTGAACCTGGTCTACAACCCCCTGGGCCCTGCACTGCCGCCGCCACAGGACGCGCTGGAGCGGGACTACAAAACGCTTTTGAGAAGCGAATTCGGCATCGAGTTCAACCAGCTGTTTACCTTGACCAACATGCCGATCAAGCGATTCGGCGCCATCCTGCTGGCCAGGGGCGAATTCGACGACTACATGATGCTGCTCAAAAATGCCTATCGACGCGACAACCTGCAGGCCGTAATGTGCCGCAGCCTGCTCAGCGTAGACCATCAGGGTTTTGTCTACGACTGCGACTTCAACCAGATGCTCGGCCTGCCGCTGCAGGGCAGGCAGCAGGCCACCCATCTGGATGACCTGCTGGACGGACGCAAGCTGCCCCGTGCTATCGGCGTGGCCGACCACTGCTACGGCTGTACCGCCGGTCAGGGGTCGAGCTGCAGCGGCGCCCTGGGCGATGGTCAGTCGCGATCCTTGCCGGCCGGCACATCGGCATCGAACGCACCGGGCTCGTCCTCGCGCGTGTAGTCCTTTGGCCGGTCCTCATCAAGCGCCGCCATCTTCTTGAGAAACGGCGTGGCAATCAGGAATCCGACGGTCACCACGCCGCAGAAGATGACGATCTGGCGATAGACCTCGGGGAATTCGGAGACGCGATCCCCGCTGAACTCACCGGCCAGCAGGCCGGCCAGCAGGTTCCCCAGGGCGGCGCCAAAGAACCACATACCCATCATCTGGCTATAGTAGCTTCTCGGCGCCAGCTTGGAGGTCGCCGACAGGCCGATCGGACTCAGGCAGAGTTCACCGGTGGTGTGAAACAGGTAAGTCAGCAGCAGCCAGGTCGGCAGTACCTGTCCGCCATCCTGAATCAGCGAGGCGGCGATCCACATGAAGCCGAACCCGATGCCGAGCTGCAGGAAGCCCAGCGCGAACTTCATCGGAATCGACGGATCGAGGTTGCGTCGCCCCAGGTTGATCCACAAGGCCGAGAAGAATGGCGCAAAGATCAATATGTAGACCGGATTGAGCGACTGAAAGACCTCGGCCGGAATCACGATGCCCAGCATCTCGCGTGCCGTGTAGCGCTCGGCAAACAGGTTGAGCGACGATCCGGCCTGCTCGAAGCCCGACCAGAACAGCGCAGCGCCGATGAACAGTGCCACCAGCACCACGGTGCGCCGGCGCTCCAGGCTGGTCAGCCGGGAGTCGAGCAGCACCCGGGCAAAGAACAGCACCGCCACGATCACGATCACATACACGCTGGCTTCCGCCAGGACCTGCGCATCGAACACGACCACGCCACCGAGGCCGAGAAACGCAAGCAGAAAAATGCCGGCAGTGGCTGCATAGATGGCCCAGGCCATGAAGCGCGTCTGGCCCTGCTTTTCCGACGGCGTGGGATGCGGCTGCTTGCCGAATTCACCCAGATGGCGCTGAGTCGCGCGATACACGATCAGCCCGGCGATCATACCGATCGCGGCTGCGGCAAAGCCCCAGTGCCAGCCCATATTCACGCGCAGCAGACCGCAGATGAACGGCCCCAGCGCGGCCCCGATATTGATGCCCATGTAGTAGATCACGTAGCCGGCATCGCGGCGCGAGCCGCCATCGGGATAAAGTTCGCCGACGCAGCTGGAGATGTTGGGCTTGAGCAGGCCAGTGCCGACCACGATCAGGATCAGCCCGAAGTAGAAACCGTAGAGTTCGGGCACCAGGCCGAAACCGGGTAGAGAAAGAACGATATGACCGGCGGCGATGATGATGCCGCCGTACCAGATGGCATTCTGCTGGCCAAAGATGCGGTCTGCCAGCCAGCCGCCTGGCAGCGCGGCCAGGTAGACGCCGGCCGTGTACAGGCCGTAGATGGCCGTGGCGGTCGGATCATCGAAGCCCAGTCCGCCCTCGACCACCGCAGCGGTCATGAACAGCACCAGCAGCGCGCGCATGCCGTAGTAGCTGAAGCGCTCCCACAGTTCGGTGAAGAACAGCGTTCCAAGACCGGCCGGATGACCGAAGAACTGCTTCTGGCCCGGAACCACCGAGCTTCCCTCGTTTGTATGGGACATGTTGTCTCCTCTTGTAGGTATGGTTCTGATGCAACCCGGGGAGTTGACCAGAAATCCCCGCTTTATTCAAGCCGCATTCGTCTGGGTCATCGCGATCCAATCAACGTGATTGCGAATCAGACGCATTTCCGTTATGATTCATTGAGCTGAATCAATTCCCGTCAACACCCAGCCAGCGGAACGACCGCAAGCCAGGTAGAGCAATGTCTCTGATTAGGTCCAGGCCTGGAGTCCATTCGTGAACCACAAACTGCCCCTCGTTTCGCTGCTGGCCGCACTGAGCCTGCCGCTGCCCGCCCAGAACCCCTCTGCCGACGAGATGGGCGATGGCCCAACCGCTGCCACACTGGCCGAGAGCCTGGACCTCGACGTCCTGGTTGTTTCGGCAACGCGCACCGACCGACCGCGTTTTTCCACACCGGCAGCGGTTAGCGTGCTGCGACGTGAGGAGATTCAGGTCATTCTGCCTTACGCATTCCAGGATGTCTTCGAGTCCGCTGCCGGGGTGACCGTTCAGGGCGGCCCTCGCCGCATTGCAGAGGAACCGGCAATTCGCGGATTCTCCGATGAGCAGGTCGTGATCCGTCTCGACGGCAGCCGCCAGAACTTCAACAAGGCTCACGGTGGCCGGTTTTTGCTCGACCCGGACCTGTTGCGATCGGTCGAGATCCTGCGCGGCGCCAGTTCAGCCGTCTACGGCAGCGGCGCGCTGGGCGGCGTGTTCGCGCTGGAGACGGTCAACGGCCGCGATCTCACCAACGGCAGGGACGGTATCGGCGTGCGGCTGCGCGGCGCCTACCAGCAAAACGCTGACGAGCGCTCCGGTTTCGCGACAGGCTATGGCCAGTCTGGCCGCTTCGACTGGCTCGGCAGCTTCGTCTATCGCGATGCCGGCGAGGACCTCGAGGACGGCAATGGCAACGACATCCTCGCCAGCCGGGACGAAATCACCAACGGACTGATCAAGCTGGGTTTCGAGCCCGGCGCCGATCATCGCATTGAGCTGGCCTTCGACCGATTTGAAAACGAAGGACTCAACCCCACCAACGCCAACAGCCCCGCCACGGCAACCAACCTGGTCGAACGCAACACCGAGCGCGGCGGCCTGCGCGCGCGCTATCGCTTCGACCCCTCCGGAGGCGACTGGCTCGACCTGGAGGCCAGCGCCTACAGGAACGAGGTCGACACCCGCGAGCGCCGGCTCGACGATGACCGTCTCGATCTCACCGAATTCGAGACCACGGGCTTGGAGATCGCCAACACCTCCCGCTTCGGAGCAATCGCCGGTCAACCGATCCGGCTGACCTATGGCGTCGAGTTCTTCTCCGACGACCAAGGCGGCCTGCGCAACGGCGCCGACCGTACCCAGTTTCCCGACGCAGAAGTCGACTACGAAGCCACCTTTGTCCAGGCCGAAATTCCCCTACCCGGCCAGATTTCACTGATCCCCGGCCTGCGCTACGACGGCTTCGACTACACCGCCAACGGATTCCCGAACCGCGATGACAGTGAAACCTCGGCGCGCGTGGCGCTCGGCTGGGCGCCCCACCCTTCGGTCTACCTGTGGGCCGAGTTCGCCGAGGCCTTCCGGGCCCCCAGTCTGACTGAATTGTTTGCCGACGGCGTGCACTTCATCGTGCCCCTACAGCCCGGGCAGGTCGTCATCAATGAGTTCGTGCCGACACCGAACCTGCGCGCGGAAGACGCCAGCCAGGTGCAGGCGGGGCTGCGCTGGCAGAGCCGGGATCTCGGCGGCACGGGTCTTGACCTGGAATTCGACGTCACCTGGTTCGAAAGCGACGTCGACGACTTCGTCGACCAGATCGTGGTTTTCATCTCCGGTGAACCGACTTTCGACCCGATCACCCAGACCCTGGTCTTTCCCGGCATCACGACCAATCGCAACGTGGACGCCAGGATCAGGGGCATTGAGGCCAGCGCCCGACTGAACGCGCCGCGCGCCTACCTGAAAGCGAGCCTGACCACCCTTGACGGCGAGCGCACTGACACCGGCCAGAACCTTGCAGGCATTCAGCCCGATCGCTTCAGCCTGACCGGCGGTCTTCGTCTGCTCGACCGCCAGCTGGTCGTTGGCGCCGAATTCACCGCCGCCGGATCGCGCCGGAACGTGCCCGAGGGCGCGATCGAGACCGCCGGGTACGGCAAGGTCGACGCCTTCATCAACTACTTTCCCCGAACCGGCGCGCTGGAAGGATTCGAATTCCGACTGTCGTTCGACAACCTGTTCGACAAGGACTACCGGATTCACCCCAACGGCATCAATCAGCCCGGGCGCAGCGTGCGACTGAGCCTGGCCCGCGATTTCCAGTGGCTCAACTGAGGCCGGGCAGATGCCGAGCCGAAGCCATGACTCCCGCCCCACCAGGTTCTCGCCGTCAGCAGCGGCAAGCGACCCGGTCGGTCCGGACGCCGCCGTGCCGGTGTTCGACAGTTGTCAACTGCTCGGCAAGAGAGGTGCCGCCATCATCGAACACGAGGGCAAACGCTACCAGCTGCGGCGCACCCGCGCCGGCAAACTCATCCTGACCAAGTAAACCCGCCATTGTAAGGAGGAAACCGCCGATGAATCCCGTTTCCAGACCCGCTGCACTGATGCTCGGCGTGTCGCTGCTGCTCACCGCCGGCTGCGCCACCATGTCAGTGACGCCCGGCGCAGACAACCTGGCCGACGACACCGCGAGCGGCAACCAGTGGGCCGCCACAGACCATCGTTTGCCGCCCTCGGCCGATCGCCAGGCCATTCTGGCCATGGCCGGAGAATTCTCAGTCGACTTCAGTTTCGATGAAACCGTGGCGCTGGTGCCCGACTACCGCCGCAGCGAACCCAAGCGCAGCGGTGCCGACGAGGTCGTGATTGTCATCGAGGACAGCGGCAACCATATCGTGCTCCAGCACCTGCTGGTCGTGGGCGACGGCTCGGTCATCAAGCACTGGCGTCAGGACTGGACCTGGCAGGCTGACCATCGCCTCGAATTCACGGATGATCAGACCTGGGTACGGGTCGAACTCGATGACGAACTGACCCGGCGCGCATGGACACAGTGCGTCTACGGTGTCGCCGACACGCCGCGCTACTGCGGCACCGGCCCGTGGAATCACCGCTACGGCCACGCCACCTGGACCTCGGACCGGAGCTGGCGGCCGCTACCGCGTCGTGAATACACCACGCGCAACGACTACAACGCGCTCAACGTTGAAAATCGCCACACGATAACGCCCTACGGCTGGACCCACGAGCAGGACAACAGCAAGGTGGTGCGCGAAAACGGCAAGACCCGTGCAGTCATCGTGCGCGAGTTCGGCTTCAACGACTACCGGCACCAGAATGAGGTCGACTTCACTCCAGCCTACGAGTACTGGGATCGAACCGCCGACTATTGGGCCCGGGTGCGCGCAGTCTGGCGCGAGCACTTCGAGGCCGGCGGCGTCCATCTGGCCACCGGCATCGACGGCATGCCCATCATCGAGGGTCTGTTCGAACTGGCCGAGAACCACAAGCCCGGCCAACCCGTTGCCGATCAGGCGATCCGATCGGTATTCAGCGAGTATGTCCGCCCCGAATCTGCAGCACTCGCCGGCAACTGACCGACCATGCGACAAGAAACAGCATCAGCACCGCCGGTATAGCTGCCAGCGCCTGGTGTCGAGGGGAACCCGTGTCCAGTCATCTCGGATTGCCTGGTCCACAGGCGGATCCAGCAGCAGCCAGCATTGCCCTTCAGGCTCCGGGTCCAGCTCGATCCGATAATGGCGCCAGGCGATGTTGTGCAGGTACCAGTCGGTGTACAAGCGCGGGTGAATCCCGATTGCCCGGCCCTGGCCCGTGACCTCGGCAATCCGATCGAGGTCGTGGTGATGCTCCCCGGATTTGCGTACTGTGCCGACCCGGCTCCAGGACCAGACAACAACGGCCACCGCCAGGATCGCAACGCCGAGCAGAAAAGATGGCGACGGACGCCGTTTCAGCACCCGGTCCACCCGGTCACTGGCGCTCAGCGCAGCAGCCAGCAGCAGCCCGAGGCCCAGCATATAGAACGGCAGCGAGGGCAGCAGATAGTGCGACGACTGCTTGGTGGAGAGCACAATGGGAAAACTCGCGGAGATGCCTATAAGCATATGGCCTGTCGCTGCCGGCAGCACCGGACGCCACCAGCCGCGACTGGGCCTGCATCGCAAGAACAGCAACAACACCATTCCAGCCACCAGCGGCACGCTGAGCATGGTGAACAGCTCGCCCAGAATATACAGGCACTTGCCATCACTGCAGAATCCCTGTGAATAGTCCACGCTCGAATAAACATGACGATGGAAATAGGCGTCCAGCATTTCTGCGGTCGGCGGATGCAGCCACAGCGCGGCCCCACCCAGGGCTACGGCCACGAGATAGACAGAGAGATACCCGGCGAGCGCCCTGGCCGTTGGTGGTGGCCGGATGAGCGCAACAAAAAGCGGCGCCGTCAAAACGAACAGGGCAACCGGCCCCTTGACCAGAAAAGCCGACACCGTGGTCACGGCCGCAATAACTCCAACCAGCACTCTGCGGCCGACGCCACCCCCCTGCATCCCGCTCGCATGAAGCAGCACAGTGATCAGGCAAAACGGTATCAGGGTGATTTCCAGCAGATTGTTGCGATACGCCCAGGACCATTTGGGAACAACCAGCAACAGGGCAATCGGCAACCACCAGTAAGCGCTTACATCTGGCTGTGTTTGCCGGGCACCAAGCGACGTCATCCACAGGCGATGGATCAGGACAAATGCGATAAGCAGCGCCACCAGGCCATACAGCTTCTCGACCAGATAGTGATCTCCGAGGCCGAGAAACCACAACGACTGGATCATGATACCAAGCGGCGGGTGCTCGACAAAACGCCCAAAATAGCTGTCGTTGATTCGCAGGTGCCAGAAGTCGCCAATGCCGTTGGCCAGGTTCATGCTCAGTGCGGCATAGACAATGCCATCGAGGAACATGCCAATGGGCGCCAGAAACGGCAACATCAGCGCCATGCCCAGAAGCAGCACGACGAGGGCGGGCCTTGGGTGAATATTCATTCAGCGGTCACATGTTGCGCCGGTACTCGCCTCCGACCTCATAGAGCGCGTGGCTGATCTGACCGAGCGAACAACACTTGACCGCTTCCATCAGCGCCTCGAACGTGTTGCCACGTTTGCGGGCGACGTCCTGCAGGGCCTTGAGTGCTGCGGGTGAGGATGCTGCATTGCGCTGCTGGAAAGCACGCACGTTCGCCACCTGCTGCTGTTTCTCCTCCTCGCTGGATCGGGCCAGCTCGATCTCTCCGCCTTCCTGCTCTGCACCCTCCGGTGGCCGGAAGGTGTTGACGCCGATCAGCGGCAACTCACCGCTGTGCTTCTTGTGCTCGTAGTAGAGCGATTCTTCCTGGATCTTGCCGCGCTGGTACATGGTGTCCATGGCGCCGAGCACGCCGCCGCGCTCGGAGATGCGATCGAACTCGGCATACACGGCATCTTCGACCAGGTCGGTGAGCCGATCGATGATGTAGCTGCCCTGGAACGGGTTCTCGTTGAAGTTAAGCCCCAGTTCCTTGTTGATGATCATCTGGATGGCCACGGCGCGGCGCACCGACTCCTGGGTTGGCGTGGTGATCGCCTCGTCGTAGGCGTTGGTGTGCAGGCTGTTGCAGTTGTCGAAAATGGCGTAGAGTGCCTGCAGCGTCGTGCGGATGTCGTTGAACTGGATTTCCTGCGCGTGCAGCGAGCGGCCCGAGGTCTGGATGTGGTATTTGAGCATCTGCGAGCGCTTGTTGGCGCCGTAGCGCTCGCGCATGGCCCGCGCCCAGATGCGGCGCGCCACCCGTCCGATGACCGAGTATTCCGGGTCCATGCCGTTGGAGAAAAAGAAGCTCAGGTTGGGCGCGAAGTCGTTGATATCCATTCCGCGCGCCAAGTAGTACTCGACGATGGTGAAACCGTTGGAAAGCGTGAAGGCCAGCTGGCTGATCGGGTTGGCGCCCGCTTCGGCAATGTGGTAGCCGGAGATCGACACGGAATAGAAGTTCCGCACTCCCTTGTCGATAAAATACTGCTGGATATCGCCCATCATGTGCAAGGCGAACTCGGTCGAGAAAATGCAGGTGTTTTGAGCCTGGTCTTCTTTCAGGATATCGGCCTGCACCGTGCCGCGCACGACCTTGAGCGTGTCGGCCTTGATTTTCTCGTAGGTCTCGGCATCGACGAGATGATCGCCCGTGATGCCCAGCGTTCCCAGGCCCAGCCCGTCGTTGCTTTCGGGCAGCTCGCCGGTGTAGTCGGGCGCGTCGTCGCCGAGCAGCTCGGCGCGCTTTTTCTTCGCCGCGTCCCATTGCCCGTTCTCTTTGAGATGCTTCTCGACCTGCTGATCGACGGCGGTATTCATGAACATCGCCATGAGCATCGGCGCCGGGCCATTGATGGTCATCGACACCGAAGTCGTCGGGTCGGACAGGTCGAAGCCCGAATAAAGCTTCTTCATGTCGTCGAGCGTGGCGATCGACACGCCCGAGTTGCCCACCTTGCCGTAGATGTCGGGCCGCTCGGCCGGATCCTCGCCGTAGAGCGTGACCGAATCGAAAGCGGTCGACAGGCGCTTGGCCGGCTGTCCTTCGGAAACATAGTGGAAGCGCCGGTTGGTTCGCTCTGGCGTGCCCTCGCCGGCGAACATCCGGATCGGATCCTCGTTGGCGCGCCGATAAGGATAGACGCCACCAGTATAGGGATAGTGGCCAGGCAGGTTTTCCTTCATCAGGAACACCAGCTGATCGCCCCAGTCGCGCGTTTGCGGCGGCGCGATCTTGGGAATCTGCAGCTTCGACAGCGACTCGCGGTAGTTGGAGCCGGAAATCGTCTTGCCGCGCACCTCGTAGCTGAACTCCTCGGCCTCGACGGCGGCCTTCGTTTCCGGCCACTCGCGCAGCAGCTCTCGGGCTTGTTCGGGCAGAGCCTTGACAGCTTCGGTATAGCGCTGGAGAAGATGGTCGGCGAGACGACCATCTTCGCCCTCGGGTTTCCGGTTTCCGGTGTCCGGTTTCCGGTCGGCGTTCGGTAGCTCCAGGGGGGCCGGAAGCTCATCGACTTCGAGTTCGCGCAGCACCTCGCAGTAATGCTGGGCGCGGCGGGCCTCCTCGGCCCATTCGAGAATCCGCTCGTTGAGCGTCCTGCCCTGCTCGGCAATCTCGGCCAGGTAGCGAACCCGCTTGCCCGGAATCAGGACGGAAGGCCTCGGCTCCTTCTCACCCAGCTCAACCTCCGGATCGAAGTCGCAGCGATCAGTCCCCCACGCAACGCCGCCCTGACCCCTGACCCCTGACTCCTGACTCCTCAACAACCGGCACAGGTTGACGAACATCCAGGTGACCCCGGGATCGTTGAACTGGCTGGCGATGGTCGGGTAGACCGGCACGCCCTCGTCGGCCAGGTCGAAGGCCAGGCGGTTGCGCTTCCACTGCTTGCGCACGTCCCGGAGCGCGTCCTGCGAGCCCTGGCGGTCGAATTTGTTGAGCACCACCAGTTCGGCGAAGTCGAGCATGTCGATCTTCTCGAGCTGGCTGGCCGCGCCGAAGTCAGAGGTCATGACATACATCGGGAAATCGACCAGGTCGACGACCTCGGAGTCAGATTGACCGATACCAGCGGTTTCCAGGATCACCAGGTCGAACCCGGACGTCCTGAGCAAGGCCAGCGAGTCGCCCACGACCTCCGAGGTCGCCAGGTGTTGCCGTCGGGTCGCCATCGAGCGCATGAACACCCGCTCGGAGCGCAGCGAGTTCATGCGGATGCGATCGCCGAGCAGCGCGCCGCCGGTGCGCCGCCGTGTCGGGTCGACCGCGAGCACGGCGATGCGCATTTCCGGAAAGTACTGCAGGAAACGGTTGACGAGTTCATCGGTCACCGACGATTTGCCTGCCCCGCCGGTCCCGGTCAGGCCAATGACCGGGGCACCCGTCGACGATTCAGCCGCCTTGCGCAACTGAGCCAGCTCATGCTCGGACAGACCGCCGTTTTCAATGACAGAAAGCCCTGCTGCAATCAGGCTGGAGTCGACATCTCCGGAAAGCGGCAAGCGGAAATCGGAAACTGTCCGCGTCTCCCGCGCCTGCCGCGTTCTGGCCACCAGATCCCCAATCATCTCCTTCAACCCCATCCTCATGCCATCATCCGGATGGTAGATCCGGTTGACGCCATAATCCTGCAGCTGACGAATCTCATCAGGGGTGATGGTTCCGCCACCGCCACCAAAGACCTGGATGTGATCCGCACCCTGCTCCCTGAGCATGTCGACCATATAACGGAAGTACTCCATGTGTCCGCCCTGGTAGGAGCTCACGGCAATCGCGTCGGCGTCCTCGCAGACGGCCGCACGCACGATTTCGGCGACCGACCGGTTATGGCCGAGATGAATGACCTCGCAGCCCTCGGCCTGGATCAGTCGCCGCATCAGATTGATTGCCGCATCATGGCCGTCAAACAGGCTGGCGGCGGTAACACAGCGCAGGGGCACATCACCGTCGGTGCCCGGCGAGCGTGAAAAGCGTTCGGCGATCTGGTTCATGGTCAGGAACGGGTAACAGGTAAACGTCTCATTTTAGCGCCCATGACCGAAGGCAGCAAAACCGGCGACTGAAGGCGCCCGGGCACGCTGTCACCCGGATGCGCGTAACGATAACTTTGCGCGGGACGGAAAAGATCGGCAATAATACGCCCCCATGAATCAGGTTGCTTCCGCCAAGAGTCGCTTGCCGCGCCCGTCTCCCGAGGAAATGGCCACTCAGGCCGAAAACGCGGCAGGGTTTCTCAAGCTGATGGCCAATCCGCATCGTTTAATGGTCCTGTGCCACCTGCTCGAGGAGGAGATGTCGGTCGGCGAACTCAACGATCATCTGCCGCTGAGCCAGTCGGCCCTGTCCCAGCATCTGGCCGTTTTGCGCAATGCCGGGCTGGTCCGGACCCGGCGCGAACAGCAGACGATCTACTACTCGCTGGCCAGTCAGCAAGTCCGCGCGGTGATGGCCGTGCTCTATGAGCAGTTCTGCCGGCCGTAAACGAGCCGGGTTATCCGCTTGCCCACGCCGCCCCCCGACAAGGCATCGCTGAGGGGTCAGCGCGATTGGCCGCGGCCGATCCAGGCAATCTGCAGGGCAGTCGCGAACGGCAGCAGGCGCTCGACCGCGTTGCCCGGCGCCTGCGGAAAGAAACTGATCAGCACGGTCAGAAAGAAGCCGGCAGCCATGGCTGCCAGACGAAAACCTGGACGCACGTTTCCGGCGAACAGCAGCACGATCAGCAGCGGCCCGAAGGCGTTGCCCAATGCCTGCCAGGCAAACAGCACCCGATCGAAGATCGTGGCCGGAAACCACAGCGCCAGCGCCACCGCCGCCAGGCCCAGCACTACGATCACGATCCGGTCTGCCAGCAGCGACATGCGGCCGCGGCGCAGATCGTGGCTGACCGCCGATCCGGCCACCAGGAGCTGACTGTCCGAGGTCGACATGATGGCGGCCAGCACCCCGCCGGTGACCAGGCCGCCGAGCAGCGGTGGCATCAGCCAAACGGCCAGCTCCAGGAGAACCGACTCGGCATCGGCCAGTTCCGGCAGCAGGACGCGCCCAGACCAGCCCAGCACCACCATTCCGATATAAATGATGGTGGCCCATACCAGGGCGAGATTGCGTGCCAGCCGGATTTGAGCTGGCGACGACAGCGCCATGAAGCGGTTGACCACGTGCGGCTGCCCGGGGTAGCCCAGCCCGATGCCGAACAGCCCGGCCACGAAGATCAGCCCCAGCAGCCAGCCGGGCTGATCGACCCACATCATCAGCGACGGATCGTCGAGCGCGCGCAGACCAGCGGCGACGCCCGCCGGTCCCCCGGCGGCCGTCAGCGCCACGACCGGCAGCACCAGGGCCACAAACAGCATCATGAGGCCCTGAAGTGCGTCGGTCACGCTCGCGGCCCAGAACCCACCCAGAAACACATAGGCGATTACAATCGCCGCACCGGCCAGCATGGCCTGGCTTGGTTCAACCGGCAGCGCGGTGCCAATGGCGGCGCCGGCCGCCTGGAACTGCGAGGCTACGTAGAACGTGAAGCAGAACAGGATGATCAGCGCGCCCAGGGTGCGCAGCCGGCGCTGGTAGGCGGCATCGCTGCCGTGGGCCAGAAACTCGACCAGGGTCAGAGACCCGGTCTGGCGGCTCGCCGGCTGCAGCTTCGGCGCAATGAAGACCCAGTTGATGAAGAACCCGGACACGATGGCGGGCACCAGCCAGACGGCCTGCAGCCCCCAGGCATAGGCGGCACCGCTGACACCAAGCAGCGTCCAGGCCGACGACGAGCTGGCCGATGCACTCAGTGCGGCGATGACCGGCCCCATGCGGCGACCGGCCAGATGGAAATCGGCCGTATCCCCGGTCCGGCGCTGAGCCCATAGGCCGATGGCCAGCAGCGCCACCAGATAGACAATCAGCGTGACAGCAACCATGGCTGCCAGTCTACCGGATGCGCCAGGTTACCCTTGCATAAAGATCGCGGTCGTGCTGGAGGCGCTCGGCACCGATCCGACGCTCGATTTCCTGGCGGATCCGGAACCGGACTTCGATCGACAGATCGGGCGTGAAACGCCGCTGATAGCGGATCTCGTAGAGATCGTCGTTGTTGCGGTAATCGTTGGACGTCAGCCAGCCGGCATGCGCTCGACCCACGACCAGGCCCACATGGTGACCCGGTGCCAGATCGAAGATGTTGGCGCTGATCTGGTAGGCATCGCCTGCAGTCCTGCCCGAGCCGACCAGACCAAGTGCCGGGCGCTGCGGGGTTTCAAGCGCGCGTCCGTACTCGCCGGCCAGCACGAATCGACGACCGTCTTCGCTCATGGGCCAGCCGGCCGCGGCCTTTGCCGTTACTGTCAGGTAGTCCTCCCGGCGCGGATCCGATAGGCCGTTTACCGCCAGCGAATCCGGGACCCAGTTCAAAGACAGCATGCGCAGTGACAGCGGACCGAAGGGTTCGGTCGACCGCAGCGCCAGATAGGCGCCAAGCCGGCTGCCATCGTCACTGAAATCCAGCGGCCGGCGGGCGGTATTGCTCGCGCCCAGCGGATGATTGGCCTGGGCAATGGCATGCCACTCCCAACCCGATTCCAGCTGCGACTGCCAGTACAGGCCGTCGGTCCAGCCGATCCCGACGTTCGAGGCATCGTTTCGATCCAGGCTCTTGCCCGGCACGACCGGCAGGTTGAAGGCGGTCTGAAAACGACCGATCCGCAGCTGGTGGCGATTGTTTGCATCCTGCCAGCGCGCGTAGAACTCGTCGAAGTGAACCTCACCGGCACGCGTCCCGGTGGGCGTGGCGCGGTAGCGATCCAGGCGCAGGGCGAAGTCATTGTCTTCGCTGCTGAAGCTGCCGGCCAGACGCGTTCGAAACAGCCAGCTCGGCGACAGCTCACGCTGAAGGTAAAATCGCAGCCGGGCGCGCAGGCTCTCATCGGACTGCTCACCACCATCGCGGCGATCCCGTTCGCTGGCAAAAAAGCCGGCTCTCAGATCGGCCCCGTAGCGCCAGTCACCACCACTGCCCTGGGCCGGCGCCAGTCCCGGCAGCAACAGTGCCGCCAGCACCAGCGACCCGCACCAGCGGTTTCCGAAACACTTCGGCATCACGACCCCACCCCGTTGCAGATCTTGCAACGCTGGCCGGCGATCCCACTGCATCCGGCACATGCAGACAATGACGACCTGCGGCCGCTCACGGTATCCCGCGTGCACATGACATTTTTTCCATTGGAAGTCAGCGTGAAAGAAATATTACAGCAAGATGACACCGGGCGGGTTGACCCACATCATCGAGGCCGCGATTTTTGCTCACGCCCAGTCTGCCTGTCCGCGCGTATGACCTAAGCGGCGGGAGTCAGTTGGTGGTGGAATCGGGAAGCACCCGGATGTCGTCGTTGTCGTCCTCGACCTCCTCATCCCGCTCGGAATCCCTGGCCAGCGACGCACGCGAGGGCAGTTCCCCCTCACGCACCAGGCGCGCGATGCGGGAGAATACCTCGGCACGCCCGAACGGCTTTTTCATGAAGTCATCGGCGCCAATACGCTTCAGGTAAAACTCCTCGACCGCCTGCGGGTTGCCGCTGATCATGATGACCGGCACTTTTTCCGTGACCGGGTTGCGCCGGAACTTGCGCAATGCGGTGAAACCGCTCATGCCGGGCAGAACGATATCCAGGAAAATCAGGTCGGGACGACGCTCGCCGATCATCTCGAGCGCCTTTTCAGCGCTCTCCGCGCCGATGGCCTCATAGCCGTTTTGTACCAGCATATGACTGAGCGCGGCCACAACTGTCCTTGAGTCATCGACGATCATCACCTTGAGCCCCTCCCGGGCGTGCATGCGCCGGCGCCGACGGCGATCGCTTGGCTGTCTCATTCCGAGCAGTCGGCGGAATCGATCCAGCTGGCTCATCAGTCCCTCTCAGACGAACAGGTGCAGTAGAACCCGCATTATTTCGCATTCTGCCCTGTTTGGCAAAGGTCGGAAGCCGATCAAGCACATCCCGGGAGGCCGAAATCCAGCGACAGGGAGCGGATATCCACGCCTTGCGAGCCGTCAGGCAGCACCTCGGCGACGCGAATCGGCGCGTCGCCGACCTCCGGGCGCAGGCGCGCCAGATCCATCTCCGCGCCCAGCCGATAGTCCTTGCCATCAAACTCGATCAGGCGGACGAGGGGAAGCAGTCCGCGGCCCTCCCGCGCCTGCAGGACGACCGCCAGATCACCGGAGGTAAGCTGCACCAGAGTGCCCGGCGTGACCCAGCCAAGAAACTGTGTAAAAGCCTCGACGAACGGGCCATCGAACTGGCGGTCACGCTCCTTCCACAGGATGCCCAGCGCCTCGTGGTGCGAGCGCGCCGGATCGTAGACGCGATGCGATGTGATCGCATCGTAGGCATCGACAATTGATACCACACGCGCCAGAGGCGGGATCTGGCGGCGATCCAGGCCCTTGGGATAACCCTTGCCGTCCGGTCGTTCATGGTGGCAGAGCACGGCTTCGCTGACCTCATCCGGCAACCCGCCTTCTTCGCGCAGCATCCGGAAACCGAATTCGGCATGCAGCTTGATGTGCTCGAATTCCTGCTCGGTCAGTTGTCCCGGCTTGTTGAGCACCTCCTGACTGACCTGCATCTTGCCGAGATCGTGCAGCAGACCGGCCAGTCCGGCCTGTTCGACCTTGCGGCGATCCCAGTCCAGCGCGTGAGCCAGACCGATGCTGAGTATGGAGACATTGACGCAGTGCTGCGCGGTGTAATCGTCGCGCCGCTTGATCCGGGTCAGCCAGACCAGCGCGGCCATATGGCTCTCCAGCACCTCGGCGAGCTCACCGACGACACGGCTGGCCGAATCCAGGTCCAGCGCACCCTGTTGCCGGAACTGCTCGGCCAGGCGGTGCACGTGCTGGTCCAGCGTGTCGTACACTCCGATACTGACCGACAGCGTTTCGCGATTGATTTCGCCCTGGGACAGGGGCTTGAATGAAGGCAGGATGTCGGAACGGCGGCGGGCACCATCATTGATGGGTGGAAGGCGCTTTTCGGGAATGAATTTGTTCGGGCTGCGCACATGCGAAATGACGACCCAGGCGCAGTTGTCGATCATCCACTGGCGCTTTTCCAGATTGTCGATCAGAACGCCCTGGAGCGGAAAGCGGGTTTCGCTCCACGGCACATCGAGGCGAATCACGAAATGCCCGACCTGCAGGTCGCTCGGATCAATTCGGCTCTCGAAACTCCATCGCGAGTAGCCATGTTCCATCAAAAAGCCCCCGGCACCCTTTATGCTGCTCGAAGCATAGTAGTACCTCAGGCTGGCTCAGGTCCAGTCACGGCGATCAATCCAGCGCCGCGACCAGCAGCGTCTTGACGTTAACACCGTCATAACCGTCGGGCAGCACCGACTCGACGTGCAAAACGGGATTGCCTGATGCATCGCGCAGCGCCGCCATATCAATCCGCTCGCCGGTGCGATATCCGGCCGGGCCTGGATAGAGCTTGCGGACAACAGGATAAAAACCGTGCACGATGTTGGTTTCCTCGACCACGGCCAGTTCGCCGTCCGACAACCGCACAAGGGTACCGGGCGCAACCCAGCCCATGAACTGGATAAAGGTTTCGACCATGCGCTGGTCGAACTTCTCGACCCGTCCGCGCCATAGCACGCCCAGGGCGTCATGGTGCGAACGTGCCGGTCGATACGGGCGCTCAGAGGTCACCGCGTCATAAACGTCGACAATGGTGACCAGCCGCGAGACCTCGTCGATTTCCTCCTGCCTCTTGCCGTCCGGATAACCGCGTCCGTCGCTGCGCTCATGGTGTTCAAGCGCGGCCAGCGCGACGACCGGGTCCATGTCATGATGTTCTCGCAGCAGACTGTAGCCGCGGCGCGTGTGGGCCTTGATATTCCGGTACTCGTCCGCCGTCAGCAGGTCCGGCTTTGCCAGTATTGCCGGATCGACTTCGACATTGCCGACATCATGCAGCAGCGCGGCCATACCGGCCTGCTCGATGCGGTCCGGTGACCACTCCAGCGCATGCGCCAGCCCCAGCGCCAGGATGGCGCAGTTCACGGAGTGCTGGGCGGTGTAGTCGTCTCTATCCTTGATCCGGGTCAGCCAAACCATGGCCGCCAGGTTCTGGTGGAGATATCCCGACAACTCGTTGACCACCCGCTCGGCCGTCTTGATTTCCAGGCCTCCATGCTCCCGGATCTGCCTGAACAGCTTGCGCGCCTGCCGGTCGAGCAGCCCGTAGGCCTTCAGAGCCGTACCAATGCTGTCCTGATCGAGCCGCTGTCCTTTCAGCGCGTTGATTGGAAGACTGGGGGCTCCGGGCTGTCGCGCACGGCCACCGGACGGTGCGCCTTCAGGCGAAGGCGCTCGCTGCTGTCGCAACCGCTCGTCATCCTGCTCGCTGTCGATCACCACCCACTCGCAGTGATCCTCGAACCAGTCTCGAGTCTCCTCGCTGTCGATTCTCACGCCCTGCAAGGGGAATGGTGTCTCGATCCAGGGAATATCCAGGCGAACGACGAAATTGCCGATTTCGAGGTCGGCCGGATGGACGATCATCTCCCGGGACCAGATCGATTCGGCCGCTGATTGCTGCTCGATCGCCATGTTCACTTTCGCCAATTCGCCAATGAAATGGTCTCCTGTCCCGGCCCGGCGCGCTGCAGCAAGTGACACCAGCGCGCACAATGTGACGCAAATTGTCAGGTGGATACCCGACAATCCGCGTCACGACTCTTTCGCTCGATCCCGGCGCATCCGGCTACGCCAGAGTCACGTGGTCATTTTCGCCCAGGTGCTGAACCTGCCGGTACGGACCTCATGCCCTATTCATGCAGGAATCATTCCGTCGCGTGCTGTGGATTGACAGCCATCGAACCGGTGGTCCTTGATCTGATCGCCCCGCTTCACCAGCGCTACTGCCACCATACATCCCGACCCGGACCGACTTGACTTTATATTAGCGGTCTCTTATATTTTACCTATCCACCAGAAGACAAGGACTCCTGCCATGAACATCGATCGCATCATGTTTGCCTTCGCCGGATTCATGATCCTGCTCAGCCTCACGCTCTCGCAGCTGCACAGCTCGTACTGGCTGATCCTGACCGCCTTTATCGGACTCAACATGTTCCAGGCAGCCTTCACCGGGTTCTGCCCGATGGCGAAACTTCTGAAGTCGCTGGGCAAGCAACCAGGCCAGGCCTTCAAGTGATGCGCACCGCAGCGGGACGACTACTGACAACTGTCCTGCTGAGCGGCAGCATTGCCGTGGCAGAACCGGCTCCGGAGTGGGTTGGCGAAGCCCGCACTGGCGCCGGTGCCTTGGGCAGCCAACTCCAACAGGCGCTGCGTGCTGCCATCCGGGAAGGCGGCCCCGTCACCGGCATCGAGGTCTGCAAGATCCAGGCGCCTGAAATCGCCAGGAGTGTTTCTGGACCACGCATGGACGTTGGCCGCACCTCGCTGAAGGTACGCAACCCCGATAACGCGCCCGATGCATGGGAAGCTCGCACCCTCAAGGACTTCGAACGCCGCCTGGCCGAAGGGGAATCCCCCGGCGAGATCGAGACCTTCGTCATCCGCGACGACGGCGAGCGCCGCTACGGTCACTGGATGAAGGCCATCCCGACGCAGGGCCTGTGCACTGCCTGCCACGGCACCGACATTGCCCCCGAAGTCGCCGAGGCCATCGACGCGGCTTACCCCGCAGATCAGGCCCGCGGCTACGAGGTGGGCAACTTGCGCGGCGCCTTCAGCGTCGAAGTGAACCTCGACTGACAATCTACTGAAACAGGCTGCCGGAAACGTCCCCGGCAGCCGGAGTTTCGGCCTGAAGGCAATGCGCCGCCAACAGGCGATTGCGCGCAACTATTGCTCGAACCGATCCGAGAACAGGCCGTCGGAAGCGGGTTGAACGACAGTCATCCCGAGCCCGGCCTGCCGGACCCGCTCCCCGTCGTTGCCCTCGATCAACAGCAGGTAGTCTCCTGGTGGAGTCTGGCCGGCATCGATACTGACCGTAAAGCCCTGAACGCCGCCGGCCGGCGGGGTTACGCTCGCCGCTGAAAGCTGGCATTCGATCGATGCCGCGCTCTCGAAGCACAGCAGGGACACGGGTTGGCTGTAGCCATTGACCGACTCAACGCTGCAATTGACCTGGGCCGTGCCGCCTTCCGGAACCTCGACGTCGTTCCCGCCGCCACAGCCAAGCAGGAAATCGGGTTGGTCGGCCAGCACGAAAAGCGCCGTCGCGTCGACATCGCCCGCCGCGTTCAGGGTGCAGACTGCCCCCTGGCCGGCACAGGCACCCTCCCAGCCGATGAACTCGCCACCCGACCCGGATGCGACCGTAGCGGTAAGCACGACCTCCGCGTCCAGAGTGAACAAGGCAGAACAAGTGTCGTTGGTGCCCGCACCGCACCAGATGCCGCCGGGACTGGACTGAACCCGACCGAGTGCGGCATCGTCAACGGACACGGTAATGCGAGCATTGTCCGACAGCTCGTAGGCACCGCGATCGCATTGCGCGCTTGTATCCTCATCGCCATCAGCCGGCCTGACAGCACCCCGCTGATCGATCAGCAAGGGCTCACCACCCGGCCGATCCAGACAGGCCGGGTCACCGGCGTCCACGATCCAGTTGAACGAAGCCGGCGCATGGGTCGGCGTCGGCCCTCCATTGTCGGTGAGAGTGGCCAGCTGGACATTCGTATTGTCGTCGCTGGCCTCCGGGGCAAAGCCACACTCGGAATCACCCGCCATCGCGTTGTAACCCGCCGAATCCACAGACCCATGACAATTGGCCGACTTGGGTACACAAATCGCGGGTAGGGGCGGCTGCGGCTGGCTGCAGGATTCCTGCGCCGTATTGGAGCTGACGATGCTGTTATACAGGGTTGCCGATGCATTGCTGTCGAGGTAGAGCCCACCGCCCAGACCGTCGTTCGAATCACCCGGGCGGGCCTGGTTGAATGCAATGGTGCTGTTGTTGATCGCCAGCGCCGTCTGCTGCACCAGGCCGATGCCGCCGCCCGAGATTTCGGCCACGTTACCGGAAATCGTGCTGTTGCCGATACTGGCCAGCAACACGTTGTTGAGCCAGGCCGCACCGCCCCCGCCCAGGGCATGATTGTCATACAGGCTGGACTGTCGGATGCTCAGCGCGGGCAATGCAGTGGCATGAACACCGGCCGCGAAGATGCCGCCCCCGGTCTGCGCCTGATTGCCGAACACTTCGCTTCCTTCCAGCTTCAGCGTCGTCAGCCCACTTTCGGGCACGAAGGCGACGGCCCCGCCCTGCCCGGCCGTGTTGTCGTGAACCCGCACACCCTCGAGCACCAGGTCGCCGTTGGTATCGTCGCTGGCGCTGTAAATGGCGCCGCCCCGTCCGTCGGTCGCGCCGTTGCTCAGCGCCACATTCTCGAGGTGCAGCACACCGGATTGATGCAGGAGCAAACCGCCGTCGGTGCCGAGGCCGTCGGTATCGGTCGGCACCAGGTTCTGGCCAAGCAAATGCATGTTCTCTATGCGAACGAAGCTCGCGGGATTGCCAATGCGCATCAAACGGTCGGCATCGGCACTGGCAAATGATGCAAGCACCACAGGCAGCTCCCCGTTATCACCGGGAAGACCGACCAGGTTCATGCCGCGGCTGATCTTGATGCTTCCGTAAAGCTCAGCGTCGTCGCCGCTCGTCCGGGTAAGCGTGTAGGAGATCGGCGAATACGGGACCTTGACAGTGAACGTCCGACCGGTCGCCGCAGCCAGGGCGTTCGCTTCCATCACCGCGGCGCGAAGGGAGCAGTCATCGCTGCCGGAGGAGCTTTCACACCTGCCGTCGCCGGGCAATCCATCCCAGCCATCGATGCTTCGGTTGACCGTAAGATTGACGACCCTGGCACTTGCTACTGCGGTATCGTTGCTGGAATTGTAGTCTCGGGCGGTCACGCTGAAGGCCGCGACATCAATGGCAGTTCCCACTTGGTCCTGCGGAATGCCGAAAGCGATCTGGCACTCACTCGGAGTGGTATGACTCACCCACACTACCCCCTCAACCAGGCCAGGCATCGTTTCCGTCAACGAACAATGGCCACCCGTTACTGAATGAAGCAACATTGGTTCGCTGATCTCTACCGATACCATGGTGAGAAGTGGCTCGCTACTGGTTCCAAGATTCTCGACATCGAGGAACACGTTGAATTCTTCACCACTTTCCGGCAACTCGGATGCAGCCACCGAAACCGACATATCCGGCGCTTCCAGGATCTCCACGGGAATGGATACCTCGTTGTTGCCGGGGTTGAGGTCAGTATCACAATCGGCACAATCTCCAACAGCATGCAGACTGATCACGCCAGCAAAACCGGAATCGGTGCGTGCGGTGATGGTGCAGTTGCGCGCGTGCGGCTGCGGATCCTCCGGAATGTTGAACCACCTGAAGAAGTGCTCACCACCCTGTGAGGCGTCGACGATTGCCCCCGCGTCGCACTCGTAGTCAACGAGGGAAATCCGGCCTCCATGAAAGATACGAAGATCCAGCGGTGTCCCGTTGTACTGAGAGTCGTAGCCCACGTCGATAGTGAACTGCTGCAGTGGATCGAGTTCAGTCGCACTGACGCTCATCTGGACACTCACATCGGGGCGGAGCTTACCCAGTACGGCGTTATCAAAGAAGAAGTTTGCGTCTTGACTGGATGACCCTGTTTTTGAATGCAAGGCGACTGCAATCCTGGTTACGTCCGAGGGAACTATCGCAGTGCCGTAAGCGGCGCCCCAGCCAAAAGGCTCGAACAACAACGCACTGGCGAACGAGTCACCGATTGTCGGCGGCGCATCACCTTCTGGGCAGGATTTGCCGGTTACATCCAGCAGCAGCATGCGAGCCGACGAGTTAGCGGGGTTGCCTAGATTGCCATGGATGTCGAGCGCCATCGCATATGCCCGGTTTGCCTCCACATCCACACACTGCCATGCACTGGAAACCTGGCGATCTCCCGATGCTATCGGCGTGACGAATGCCTTCAAGCAACCTGTGGGGTTGGGCGTGTTGCAGGAAGAGTCGAATGAAGAACTCCCCCAGAGAGGCACATCGAGCAATGTCCAGCTGGAGGATGCCTCGAAATCGCCGTTAAGAATCAGGTTGGAGTGAATCGGTTGCGCAGTGGCAGTGGCCACCAAGGGCGACGCGCCTCCAAGCAACGCCAGGGCAATGGCACAACGAAAAAGGCATCGTTTCGCGTATTGCATGATCGATCTCTCAGTGTTTAGAACTTCCATTGATGCGTCGTGCAACGGGACGAGCTGCAGACGCAATTTCAAGGTAGGCGGTCCACCGTGTATTCCACGCTGCAGCCGTAGAAACGCAGCAGGGTTCCTCCCGAGTAGCCGCCCGTATCGATGCGAACGCGCAACCACAGATGATCCGATGGCTCGATGGTGGCCGGCGCAGCGATCGTGTCGTCGAAATTGCTGTACATGCCGCCGGAAAGACCGGATGTCGACAGGCTCACTGAGGCCATGACCTGTCCTGATGTGCTCTGGGCTGCGCGACGCATCAAATAGGCGATGCCTGAGAGATCTTCGACGGTCGTGCTGTCGTAGTACTCGCAGCTCATGCGCGTAACGGTCGCCCCTGCGGGCAGGTTGATCGAAGCGACGGCGTCGGCGCCATAGGCCGTATCACCTGGATTGCTCAGATTGCCGCCCATGTACAGATAGCCCCCGGCTTCGCTCGTGCCCAGATGGTCGTCATCGGTCACGGTATCGGTCTGAAAGAAGGCCGAGCCCGCGACATTCACCCAGTACGTGCGAGCCGAACGCAGGCGGATTTCGCCGGCCAGTGCGATGTTGCCGCGCACGTCCAGCGCGGCCTCGGGCAGGGATGTGCCGACACCGACTCGATCGTTGGCGGCATCGATGGTCAGCGTCCCGCCGTCGAAGACCTGGTCCCCGGAGAGAGTGGCTGCCGTGCCGTCGATCTTGGCCGGGTTGATCTGTGCGTCGTTGGCGACCTCGTAGTCGTGGATGGCGCCGCGGGCGATGAAGGATGCATCGACGCCGCGAGGCATCAGGGAGATCACGCTTTCGGTCACATCGATCGGCGGCGTTCCCGTATAGGCAGACACCTCGAGGGCGCCGCACACCCATTCGCCGCTCCCGGCACGCTTGGCGATCTCGCCGTCGGCGCAGCCCTGCGGCAGGCGAAACGGACTGTCGATGGAAAGCGTCGTGCCGGCAAGCACCAGGCCCGCGCCCGCCACGGTGGCATCGGTCAGGGACTGGACGGACAGCGGTGCGGCGGCGAGCCGCTGTCGCGGTGTCAAAACCTGCCCGTCCACGCTCACCTGCAACCACAGGCCGTCCGCATAGGGCTGCTCGCCGAAATCCAGCTCGACCTGGAACAGGCCCTGCTGCACGGAAACACCATTGATGGTGATCGGCGCGCCGACCGCCGTGCCGCCGGCTTCGGCATCGAACAGCTCGAAGACCATGTCCACGCTGCCGTCGAAGGCCTGCCCGCCGGCATCGAGCCGGCCCTGATAGGTGAGGGCGGTGCTGGCCAAGGTGGATACGCCCGGATGGAGCACGAACACGGCGAGAATGATGGACGTGATGGCACGTGGCATGTCAGCCCCCCTGTTGCTGTTCAAAGCGATCGCCGAACAGGCGGTCGGCCAGGTCTTCGAGGCTGAACGCCCAGAAGCCGCCGGTGAGCTTCCACTGCCCGCCGCTCATCTCGCGGGCAGGGCTGGCATCGGCCTGGCCGATCGTGCCGGACAGCTCGAAGCTACCGCCGGACGAATGCATGACGCCGCCGGCATCGATGCTGTACCAGTCGATGGAAAAGGACTGGACTTCTCCGGCCCGAACCGGTGAGGCAAGGCAAGCGAAAAGCACGATCGCCGGCAGGCTGGTCTTGCGGACAGCGTTTCTGTTCATCGATGGACTCCCCGTCGTGGATACTCAGGCCGCCCTGGGAAGCACGTTCCGTGCCAAGCGGGGAGATTGCGTAAATTCGGGGCCTGGCAGACCAGCCTGAGAAACTGGCTGTGCCATTGCAGAGACAGGATTCCCGAAGGCAGGACAGCGAGGGTGCGAAAGCCGCGGGCCTGGAGTATGCTTTCGACCGGGACAATCTGAAAAATCACTTCATGCAGCAAGCGGTCTTGTGCATGACGCTCGAGCCGGGAACCCGCCGCTTCGTCATCGAGGGAGACGAGTGCACGATCGGCACCGGGAGCGACTGCGATATCGTCATCGAGGAAATCTCGGTGTCTCGCCGACATGCCCGAATCAAACGCGAGAATCAGGGTTGGCTTCTGGAGGACCTCGACTCCACCAACGGCACCCGGATCAACGACTGCCGAATCGAGAAGTCCGCATCATTCGAACCCGGTGACCGGCTGCAGTTCGGCAACGTTCGTGCCGAACTCCGGCTCGAAGACGCCGCCGAATTCGAGGTGGCCGCCGGTCAGCCGGATGCCCCCGCCGCCGGGCCCGTTCGTCGCCTGGACGAGGTTCCTCCGACGCTGGCCAGCGACCGGCTGGCACAGTTCTTCATTGCCCAGCTGCCCGAGCTGATCGCCAGGCTGCGCGCCCTGCCGGTCGATACGCATGCTGCCTGTATCGTCGACTGTCTGCCGAAAGTGATCACCGGACGCTGGCGCCTGTCGCGCGAGGACTCGATCATCGCCGAGTCCGGACTGGCCGCTGCCGACCCGCAGGCCCGCCAGCGGCACTGCGATGGCCCCTGGTGTCTCGAGCTGGCCAGTACGGGCAAGGTGGCACAATCCGCCTTCGACGCGGTGGCCGACTTCGCACTGAACCTGGTGCAGCTGACCGCCCAGAGTGGGCGCCGTGCGCTCGGCAGACCGGGTGCGGGCAACAGGCCCTCGCCCCCTTCCCCGCCGGCGCCGCCGACCGGTCACGCCGGGCTGAAATCACTCTACGAGCAGGCCGCTCGCGTGGCCGACGGCGACATCAACGTGCTCATCGAAGGCGCCTCGGGCACCGGCAAGGAACTGTTCGCCCGTTATCTGCATGCTGCCGGCGGGTCGGAGCGACCGCTGGTCACGCTCAACTGCGCCAGCCTGCCCGCCGACCTGCTCGACGCCGAACTGTTCGGCATCGAGAAAGGCGTGGCCACCGGGGTGGACGAGCGCCCCGGCAAGTTCGAGCAGGCGCACGGCGGGGTGCTGTTTCTCGACGAGATCGGCGACATGGCGCCGGCCACGCAAGCACGCATCCTGCGGGTATTGCAGGAGCGCGTGGTCTATCGCATCGGCGGCAGTCAGCCTCGTCCGGCCGACGTGCGGGTCGTTTCGGCGACCAACCACGACATGAACGAGCTGGTCGAACAGGGCCGCTTCCGGCTCGACCTCTATCACCGCGTCGCCGACTGGCAGCTCCGGCTGCCCACGCTGGCCGAACGCCGCATGGACATCGCCAATCTCGCCGCCCATTTCCTCAAGCGCGCCTGCCAGTCGCGGGGTATCGGCTTCGGCGGCATCTCCAGGGCTGCGCTGGAACGCCTGCAGGCCTATCCCTGGCCCGGCAACGTGCGCGAACTCGAACGCGAAATGAAGCGCTGTGCCCTGTTCATCGAGGACGGCGAGGCGCTGCGCTCGGACCATCTTCAGGATCGCATCCGATTGGCGCAAGCACAGACCGGATTCGACTCGGAGGCGACCCTCAAGACCGCGCTGGAACGCGCGGAGCGCCTGGCCATCCGGCAGGCGATCGACAGTCAGGGCGGCAATATCAGCCGGGCGGCAAAGCAGCTCGACGTCGGCCGCTCGACCCTGTATCGGCGCATCCGGGAACTGGATATCGATGTCGACTGACAGTCGATCAGACCTGCTCGACTGGGAAACCGGCATCCCGCTGGCCAGCGGCGGCTCGGCCGAGGTGGTTCGTGCCTGGTGCCCGACGCTGGGCTGCGACATTGCAGTCAAGTACCTCAGGGCCGAGGAGCCCGGCGCCATCGCCCGGCTGGTTCGCGAGGCCGAAACCCAGAAGGGCCTCGAGCATCCGCACATTCTGCGCGTGCACCAGACCGGCGTGCATCTGGGCCGGCACTACATCGCCATGGACCTGGTCGAGGGCCAGCCCATCGACCGGGCCCTCGAACCCGCCGACCAGGACACCCGCCTGGACCTGTTCGAGCAGGTGCTCGACGCCGTGGCGCTGGCGCACCGGGTCGGGGTGACCCACCGCGATCTCAAGCCGGCCAACATCCTGGTCGAGCGCACCGACCACGGCCTGCATGCCTGGGTGATGGACTTCGGGTTGGCCCGGCAGGCCGAAGACGCCACCCTGACGGTGACAGGCCACGCCGTCGGCACGCCCGGCTACATGGCGCCGGAACAGGCGCGCGGAGAAAAGCACGTCGACGCTCGCGCCGACGTCTTCGCCCTGGGGGTCATTCTCTATCGCCTGCTGACCGGCAAACTGCCGTTCGAAGGCGACACGCCGATGGCCATGATGCTGCAGGCCGCATCCGGCGACATCGTCCCGATCTCGGGCCTGAGACGCCAGCTGCCCGAGGGCCTGGTGCGCATCGTCGCGCGCTGCCTGGAGTATCGCCCGAGCGACCGTTATGCCGATGCCGGCGAGCTGCTGGCCGATGTGCGTGCGTTCCGCAACGGCCAGGCCCTGCGTGCCCGGCGCGTCGGGCGGCTCTACGGCCTCAGGCGATGGACCAGGCGCAACCCGATGCTGGCAACAGCCGGCATGGCGGTCGCACTGCTGGTCGCGATCAGTACGGCCGCCGTGGTCTGGAACTGGCAACGCAGCGCCACCGAACTTGCCACCGCCCGCACCCTGATCGCCAGCGCCGAGCGCGTCAGAGGCGACTGGCACATCGACCAGATGCGTCCGCCACACGACCAGTCCGGGGCTCGCGAAGCGGCACTGGAAACGCTGCAACACCTGGACGAGGAAACGCGCCGGATCGGACGACAAGCAAGCGCCGAGGTTCATGCAGCGATGGCCGATCTGCACTACGCACTCGGTAACCACGCGGCCGCCCTGGAACTGGCCCGGGGCGCCTGGCAGGCGGGCCTGCGTGATAGTACCGTGGCCAGCCGGGCAGCCCGTGCACTGCTTCGACAGCACAGCGAGCAGCGAATCCAGCGCAGCCTGTCGGTTGACCCGGAGCTGCTGCCCGAGCTGCACGAGCAGGCGAAAGCCGAGCTGCTGAAGCAGCTGGCACCCTACCGGGGTCATCTGCCTGCGGAAACCGAGCGCCTGGTCTCCGCCAGCCTGGGCGAAGACACTGATGAAACCCTGACGTGGATGGCGGCAATCGAGCCGGTTACCCCCGATGACTGGGACACGCTGCTGATCCTGGCCCAGCATCAGACCGCCGAGGCGGCCCTGGATCTGATGCGCGATCAGGATCGGGCCACTGCGCGCATCGACCGCATCGACCAGGCGCTGGCTTCGCTTGGCGAAACCGCACGTTCCAGCGCCGGCGTTCACCTGGCACGCTGCCAACTGGCCGCCGTCGAGGCCAACCCGCTCAACACGGCATATGACCCGGAGGCTGAGAGCGGCATCGATCGTATCGAGCACTGTCGCATCGGGCTCGAAATCCGCCGCGACGACCCCGATCTGCTGGCCGCCAGGGCTTACTGGCTCTGGCAGACAGCCAAGCGCAACCTCAGAGCGCGCAAGGGCTACGTGGATCTACTCGACGAGGCCATCGACCTGGCGGGACGAGCACTCGAGCAAGCGCCCGACAACCACGCGGCCCGCCTGTCCCTGGGCACCGCGCTACAGCTCAAGGGCCGCTGGGCCATGAGCAATGGACAGCCGGAATCCGGCTACCTCCAGCGAGCGCGCAAAATTCTGCGGCAGGCGCACGAGCGCTTTCCCGGCAGCGTGAACATCATCAACAACCTGGCGCTGGCCTGGAGCCACACCGCCACATCGCGCCACGCCAACGGCGACTTCGACGGCGGCGAGGCGGCGAACGAAGAAGCCATCCGCTGGATGCAACGTGCCGCCGAACTCCGGCCGGATGACCGCCGCCTGGTCCACAACGCAATGGCCATGGAAACATTCCTGCTCTACGATCGGCAGAAACGCGGGCGCCATGAAATGGCAGATCACCACCGGCTGGACGCGGGCCTGGAGTCGCTGATCGAGCGCTATCCCGACTACGCCACGCCATACAACACACTGGCACTGCTGTGGTGGGGGCTGGCCGAGTTCCAGCAGCGAGCCGGAGAAAACCCGAACCCCGCCCTCAACCGGGCCGAGAATGCCTTGCGGCGCCTGCTCGCACTGGAACCCGACCACGAGAGCGGACAGATCAACCTGGCCGGCGTACTTCGCCACCGCTACTCGTTCAACACCCCCGCCCAATCCGACGGTCTGGAGGCCGCTGCCGACGAGGCACTGTCGATCTACCGTCGGCTCGAGCGACCCGACGCCGAACAGCGCGAATTCGGCTGCCTGATTGCAGAAGTGTTGACCGCCCGGGCAGCTCGACGGCCACCCGGCCAGCGACTGACCATGCTGGCCGAGGCCGAAAGACTCAGCCGGGTCGGAGACAACATCGACTGGATGCGGCTTGAATGCCTCGCCGCGCGAGCCAGGCTGGCCCTGGTCATGACCGAGTCCACCGGCACCGGCGATCAGCTTGAAAGCATCTGGAACGAGATCTCGTCAACCATGACCACGGACACGCCAGACGACGCGGCCCTGATGCATGCCGCCGCCGAGCTGGCCGCGGCACTCGGCAGAACCGGGTTTGCCATCGACTGGGCCGCCCGCGCCGCCAGCCAGAACCCGCAGTACGCGGTCGCGCAACCAGCCGGCTGACATCCCGCTCGGCCCGCGCCCTGACATCAGCTGGCACGCCCTTCCCGTTCAGGCTAAAATAGGCGGCTGCCTCGCCAGCCTTCCGGAGTTGGCTGGCGGGAGCGACCGCGGCCCGGATCCACGACGACTGCCGGGCGTGTCAACCAACAAGTCAAACCCCGCCGATTCTTCGGGGGATCGGCGCACATGCCTGCGACCGCACCGGCGCGGGCCCTGGAGGACTGTCAATGAATTTGTTTGAAACCATCCACACGACCGAGCACGAGCAGGTCATTTTCTGCCACAACAAGGACGCCGGCCTCAAGGCCATCATCGCCATTCACAACACCACGCTCGGCCCGGCACTGGGTGGCATGCGCATGTGGCCTTACGCAACCGAGCAGGAAGCGCTCGACGATGTGCTGCGTCTGTCGCGCGGCATGACCTACAAGGCGTCCGTCGCCGGCCTCAACCTCGGCGGCGGCAAATCGGTCATCATCGGCGACCCGCGCAAGGACAAGTCCGAGGCGCTGTTTCGGGCGGTAGGCCGATTCATCGACTCGCTGCACGGCCGCTACATCACTGCCGAGGACGTCGGCATCGACGTCAACGACATGGAATACGTCTTCCAGGAAACCGACAATGTCGTTGGTGTCCACCAGGTTCACGGCGGTTCCGGCGACCCTTCGCCATTCACTGCCTTCGGCACCCTGCAGGGCATTCGCGCCAGCCTTCAGCGCAAGTTCGGCGACGAGGAGATCGGCAGCTACAGCTACGCTGTGCAGGGCGTTGGCCATGTCGGCATGGAACTGGTCAAACTGCTTAGAAACGAAGGTTCCAGGGTCTTTGTGACCGACATCAATGAAGACGCCGTGCAGGCAGCCGTTGATCTGGGCTGCGAGGCCGTCGGCACCGATGAAATCTACGACGTCGACGCAGACGTCTATTCCCCGACCGCCCTGGGCGCAACCGTCAATGAGCAGACGATTCCGCGCTTCAAGTTCAAGATCGTCTGCGGCGCCGCCAACAATCAGCTCGCCACCGAGGAATGCGGCGATGAGCTTGAACGCCGCGGCATCATTTATGCACCGGACTACGCCGTCAACGCTGGCGGCCTGATGAACGTGTCGATCGAGTTCGAGGGCTATAATCGCGAGCGCGCCAAGCGCATGACCCGCGCGATCTACTACAATGTCTCGAAGATCTTCCAGATCGCCGAGCGCGACGGTATTCCGACCTGGAAGGCGGCCGATCGCATGGCCGAGGAACGCATCGCCATGGTCGGCAAGCTCAAGCTGCCCTTCATGGGACGCGCTCACCGTTTCCCGGGCCGCGAGCGCGGAAACCACTGACGAAAACGGTTGACGGTTTACGGGTTCCGGTTTCCGGGCGGGCGTCGATCAGCGCAGTCGCGGCAGCATGCCCCGCCGGCGTCCCAAGGCTTTCGAGCTGCTTCCAAAACCACCGAAGCCTCCCCGTAAACCGTAAACCGGAAACCCTGATATGAAACTTTCCCAAGACATCGAGCTGCTCAGAGACAGCGTTCGCCGCTTCGCCGAGGAAGCGATCGCTCCGCGCGCGGAGGAAATTGACCGGTCCAACGAGTTTCCACAGGAACTCTGGACGGCGCTGGGACAGATGGGCCTGCTGGGCATCACCGTTCCCGAGCAATACGGCGGTTCGGACATGGGCTACCTGGCCCACCTGGTGGCGATGGAGGAGATCTCGCGCGCTTCCGGCTCGATCGGTCTGTCCTACGGTGCACATTCCAACCTGTGCCTCGACAACCTCTGCCGCAACGGCAGCGAGACCCAGCGCCAGAAATACGTACCAAGGCTCGTTGCCGGAGAGTGGGTCGGAGCACTGGCCATGTCCGAGCCGGGCGCCGGCTCCGACGTCGTCGGCTCAATGAGCTGTCGGGCGGAAAAGCAGGGCGATGTCTGGGTCGCCAATGGCTCGAAGATGTGGATCACCAATGGACCGGAATGCGACGTAGCGCTGGTCTACATGCGCACCGCCGGCCGGGACGCCGGCAGCAAGTGCATGACCGCCTTCCTGGTCGAGAAGGATTTCGGCGGTTTCACCAAGGCCCAGAAGCTCGACAAGTTCGGTATGCGCGGCTCCAACACCTGCGAGCTGGTCTTCGACAACTGCGAGATCCCCGACGAAAACGTGCTCGGAGAGGTCAACGAAGGCGTGAAGATCCTGATGTCGGGCCTGAACTCCGAGCGCCTGGTGCTCTCCGGCGGCCCCATCGGCATCATGCAGGCGGCCATGGACAACGTGCTGCCCTACATCCGCGAGCGCAAGCAGTTCGGCCGCACCCTGTCGGACTTCGGGCTGATGCAGGCCAAGATCGGGGACATGTACACCGCGCTGCAGTCTTCACGGGGCTTTGCCTACCAGGTGGCCTCCGACTATGATCACGGCGACAAATCGCGCATCGACGCCGCTGCCTGCCTCCTGCATGCCTCGACCAGCGCCGTGAAAGTCGCGCTCGAGGCCATTCAGGCCCTGGGCGGCAACGGCTACATCAACGAGTACCCAACCGGCCGTTTGCTCCGGGACGCCAAACTCTACGACATCGGCGCCGGCACCAACGAAATCCGGCGCATGCTCATTGGAAGAGAATTGGCGGCAGGACGCACCTGATCGACGGCACCGTAGGTCGGGGTCGCATCCCCGACGGACGACTATATGTGATCAGATCCTCTACGTCGTCCGTCGGGGACGCGGCCCCGACCTACGCGGACACAACTCTTTTCCGGTGGCGACTGTGACCCCTCCACCCTGGATCCTCGGTTAACCTGTCATCTCATTCGTCCGTCGGGGACGCGGCCCCGACCTGCGCGGACACAACTCTTTTCCGGTGGCGACTGTGACCCCTCCACCCTGGATCCTCGGTTAACCTGTCATCTCATTCGTCCGTCGGGGACGCGGCCCCGACCTGCGCGGACACAACTCTTTTCCGGTGGCGACTGTGACCCCTCCACCCTGGATCCTCGGTTAACCTGTCATCTCATTCGTCCGTCGGGGACACGGCCCCGACCTGCGCGGACACAACTCTTTTCCGGTGGCGACTGTGACCCCTCCACCCTGGATCCTCGGTTAACCTGTCATCTCAGTCACGCTTGCGGACCTGAATCATGACCGTCGAAATCGCGCTGGTCTTCATCATCATCGGCATCGCGCTGTATCTGTTCGCCAGCGAGAAGTTTCCGCTCGACGTCACCGCCTTCCTGATCCTGGTATCCGTCACCGCGATTCCGCTGCTGTTTCACTCCGAATGGCTGCTCGATCGCGGTATTGACCTGCAGTCGGCGTTTCCGACCGTGCGCGAGGGCCTGTCCGGCCTGTCCTCCCCGGCCACCGTCACGGTGCTGGCGATGTTCATCCTGTCGGCCGGCGTGCAGCGCTCGGGGCTGATCCACCGCCTGGGCATGCTGTTGGCACCGTGGATGAATGGCCCCGAATGGCGCCAGATCACCATCATCGCTCTGCTCGTCGGCCCGGTCTCGGGCCTGATCAACAACACCGCGGCGGTCGCGGTGGCCATCCCGCTGGTGCTCGACATGGCCAAGCGCTCGAACTCGCAAGCCGCCCGCCTGCTGCTGCCGCTGAGTTTCCTGGCCATGATGGGCGGCACGCTGACGCTGATCGGGACCTCGACCAACCTGCTCGCCTCCTCGCTGCTGGCCGACTCGGAAGCCTTCGGCCGCGAGATCGGCCTGTTCGAGTTCACCCATCTGGGCCTGGTCGTGCTCGCCACCGGGCTGATCTATTTCCTGCTCGTCGGCCGCTGGCTCATGCCAGCCCGGGATCTCGTCCAGGTCCACGACAGTGAAGAAGAAAAGTTCGTCTTCGAAGTACAGATCCAGTCCGGCAGCTCGCTGCTCGGCAAGAGCATCAGCGAGGCGGACTTCGACGAGCAGACCGGCACCGAAGCCGTCCGCCTGGTGCGCGGCGACCAATCACATATCAAGCGGGCCGCGACCACGCGCCTGAAGGTCGGCGATATCCTGCAGCTGCGCGGGAACCGCCGCCAGGTGGCCGATCTGATCAAGTCCGGGGAGGTCGAAGTGCTATCAGAGTTCGGGCAGTCGCGACGCGTGCGCGCCGACGGCCATCTGGCGCGACTACTGCTGCGCAATGATCGCGTGTTCAAGGACACGCCGGCAGCGCAAGTCGATTTCTGGCGCCGCTACCAGGCCCGCCTGGTCGGCCCGGAAGTCGAGACGGTCCAGTCCCGGCGCCTGGCCGACGAGCCGCTGATGGTCGGCGAGATCGTGCTGGTCCAGCTTTCATCCACCGCACTGGACCGCCTGCGCCGCCATCCCGACGTGGTCGTGCTCGACAGCTTCGAGGACGAATTCGACGTCCGGCGCATGTGGTCGGCCGGACTGGTCGTCGCCGGTGTCGTTCTGGCCGCGGCACTTACGCCGCTGCCGATCGTCCTGACCGCGCTGATCGGCGTGGTCGCCATGTTCTTCTGCGGCTGCCTGGCGCGCGAGGATCTCTATTCCGGCGTTTCATGGAACGTCATCTTCCTGCTCGCCGGCGTGATTCCGCTGGGTATCGCCATGACCAAGTCGGGCGCGGCCGAGTGGCTGGCCACGGGCATCGCCGGTGGCGCCAGCGACTGGCACCCCCTGCTGGTGCTCATGGCGCTGTACCTGCTCACCACAGTGCTGACCGAGATGGTGAGCAACAACGCCTCGGTGGTGATCCTGGTGCCGGTCGGCATCAGCATCGCCGAGCAGCTTGGCCTGCCGGTCTTTCCGGTCGTTCTGACCGTGATGTTCGCCGCCTCGACCAGCTTCCTGTCACCGGTCGGCTACCAGACCAACACCATGATCTACGGCACCGGCCTGTACCGGTTCACGGATTTCGCCAAGGTCGGCGCACCGCTGAACCTGGTGCTGATGGTCGTTACCAGCGCGACCATCTACCAGATGTGGATGTAAGGGACCCGGGCGCATGCCGTGGTCCGTGGTCCGTGGTCCGTGGTCCGTGGTCCGTGGTCCGTGGTTCATGGTCCGTTATCGCGGCGAAGCCGCCCCGCAACCATCCGACGCGCCGCCGGAACACCGAACACCGAACCCGTCTTGGCATTGTTTTCCTGAAACCTGTAACCTGAAACCCAGCCCCCAACCCGCCACGCCCCACCCCGGGGCTCTCCCGGGCTTCTAGCGAAACGCATCCCGAAAAATCAGGTCGGGATCGACGATTTCACCCTGCTCGTTGCGCCCGTCGAGCTGGCGCAACCAGGCCAGCAGGTCGGCGCGGTCGCCGGCATCGAGCGACTGCACGGCCCGATGGGGCTGAGCCAATACAAGATCGTCAGGGGTCGAGACAACGATCTCGTCGAGAGCCAGCGATTGCCAGCTTGAGGCGCTCACTCGCTCGACCACCACCGTGTTGGACGCCCCGGGATCGAGGGGCACATCCTCGAACCTGAGCGGCTGCCACTCAAAGTGCGTGGCCTGCTGCACAAACGACTGCTCCGCGACCGTTGATCCGTTGACTCGCAGCCGCCAGGTGCCGCCGCTGCCTGGCAGGTGACGCAGCTCGATTGCGCCGATTCCCCCGCTGCCGCCATCGACCGAGTTGAAGGTCGCGCTCGCTCCGTCGCTGCCAAACGCCACCAGCGCGCCGTGCGAGGAGCTGTCCCAGTTGATGTCGATCCAGTCGGGAATGCTCGCGCCTGCGGCAAGCGAGGCGTCCTCGGCCTGGTAGGTGGTGCCGCCGGCAATCATGAAAACGTCCTCAAGCGTCGGCGCCGAGCCGTCATGAAAATACGGCGCCCCGTTCCACACCCCCAGCAGGGTCGGCGTGTCGATGCCGGTCAGCGGCTGACCCAGGCGCATACCCGACGAGGTCCTCAAAGTGCCAACGTCATGCAGCGTGACCGCGCCCAGGGAGCTGTCGGTGAAGCCGGCGACGGGATCATGGCAGCTGCTGCATGCAAGCGAATCGAATACATCCCGCCCGGCCTGTGCCTGCGCCGTCAGTTGACCGTTGGCCTGACGATAAGGGCTGCGCGGCAGCGACTGGTAGCGCAGCGAAGTCACGTAGGCGGCCAGCTCGTCGAGCGCCGCGCTGCGCCCGCCGTTGGGGGTGCCCAGCGAGGGATGGGGCGACTGGCCGTCGGGCAGGAAGCCATTGCCGTCGAACTCGTTGACGATATCCAGAACGAAATCCTGGATTTCGTCGAAATTGCCGGTCCAGTGCACGTTGCCCTGCCCGGTGCCCGCGCGCCCGCGCAGGTCGGTGGTGTTGCGAAGTCCCTCCCCGCGCTGGGTGAAGTCCCACACCCGACCGTCGTGGCGACCGTCGATGTGGCAGCTGGCGCAGGACATATAGCCCTCGAAGCTCATCTCGTTGTCGCCCTCGGGATGATTGCCGGCGAAGAAGAAGACCGCCTTGCCGGCGCGCACATCGGCTGGCAGCGTTTCGCTGGCTGCCGTGGCGTGGCGATCCGACGGGAACTGACGACTGCCGTCGGCCAGGAAGGCGCTCACGTCGATGCGCGAGACATCGCGACTGAGGAAGTTCTGCACCCAAAGCGTTTCGGCCACGGAATCGAAGGCCAGGCCTCGCGGCGCCGAACCGCTGCCCAGGCGCGCCCGGGACGACCGGCCGCCGCCGGCCTGGATGGCGAGGTCGTCGAAAATCATCACGAAGTCATTGCCCTGCATGGCGCCAAAGACATAGTCGCCGCGCGGGCTGAACACCAGTGCCGAGGGAGAATCGGCGTTGTCGGCGTCGATGCGGCCGTTGGAGAAACCCGACACGCCCGGCTCCGCCGGTGGTCCCGAATCCGGGGCCAGCTCGACGCGCCCCAGCATCGGACGCACGGTCGAATCGTGCGCCAGCGGCAGATTCAGGCCGGTGTCCTGATCGAAAAACTCGCCGCGGTTGGTATCGGTCTTGATGCCCGTGTACCAAAGCCAGTCCCCGTGCGGATCGATCGTCAGCCCGGCGATGTAGTTCGGCACCCCGGGGCCGAGCGACCCGCCCCCGCTCAGACCGCCGCGGCCGCGATCGCGCCACAGGGGCAGCGTCCGTTCCAGGCTCATGGCGGCGGCATCCACCTGCCAGATCTCGCCGTAATGAGTTCCGGACAGGAAGCGGGCCACGTAGACCCGCGATCCGTCGCCGCTGACCGCGAGCGCCCCGGCCGTGGGGCCGAGCTCGAGCTGGCCGGTCAGGTTGCGGCTGGCCCGCTCGTAACGCAACAGTTGGCCGTTGCCCGGATCGGACGTTCCGCCGGCATGCGTGGCCACGAACACGCTGCTGTCATCGGGTGAGAGGGCGACACCGTGGGGGGCGCTGCCGTAATCGAGCTCGATGCGCTCGAGCACGCTGCCATTGGCATCGAGAACGACGATCGCATCGGCATCGCGAAGCGTGACCCAGACCTCGCCATCGGCGGCGACCGCCACGTTCCAGGGCACCACCTCGGCGGGCTCGGCACCGTCGGCCAGGTTGATTTCGGCCAGGCGCTCACCGCTGTCGGCGTCCATCCGGGCCACCGTCGCGTGATCGGGGTTGGCGACCCAGACCACCCGTCGGCTCTCGTCCACGGCCAGGGTCGATGAATGCGTCGGCAGCGGTCCGGCGGGCAGCGGCGCCACGGTGACCGTGCGCGTCTCGGTCACCACTGAAACCGAGCCGTCGGGGCGCAGATCGCGCACCTGCACCTTGGCCTCGAAATGGCCGGCTTCCTGATACGTATGGGCGACGCTGGTCGAAGAAGACCAGGCGGTCGTCGGCGTGCCGTCTCCGAAGCCGAAGCGGTATTCCAGCGGATCACTATCGGCATCGCTGGCGACCGCATCGATGGTGACGCTCTGACCCGGCTCGATCGGCGACGGCGAGACGTTCAAGCTGTCGATCGCGGGGGCCTGGTTGCCGCCGCCGACGCTGCTGCCGGTCGAAAAGGTAAACGAATAGGCCGACATGCCGTTGCCGGCCGCGTCCTTGATGCCGTCTTCGGTCAGCACGACCTCGTAGGTGGTATCGGGCTCCAGGTAGGCATACGGCGTCAGGGTCAGAATGCTGTCGTGCGAAAACGACACCCAGGCATCCACCTGCGCACCGCCGACCGGCCGCAGGATGATTGTCTCGCCGTTGATGATGGTGAACGACTCGAGCGTCTCGGCGATCACCAGGCTGACCGGCGCGCCCAGGGGATAATGGGTCTGCCCCGGGCGCGGAACGTGATAACCGACATAGGGCCCGCGCGTGTCCGGAGCCGCCTGGTGACACCACACGCCGACCCCGTCCCGCCCGGCGAAGCTGTAGGCCCCCGTGACCAGCAGATTGCCCAGGGGCTTGGCGTACTGACTGACGTCGAGCGGGCCGCTCACGCTGCCCGGAGGGCGATTGTCGCCGACCTCGTCGAGCTCGAGCACCGGAGTCAGCGTCTCCATGTTGATCTTGTGCCGGCGCGTGAATGCGAACTCGTCCTGAACCTGCACGTAGGGCACGTTGGTGCCGGCATCGAGCGCCGGGTTGCCGTCGAGGTTCATGGTGGCCACCAGCTCCAGGTTGGTCGGATCGGCGTAGTCGACCACGTAGAACAGATTGCGCGGGTTGCCGCCGGCGAGCAGCAGGTAGTTTTCCCAGACCGTGCCGATGTAGGCACCAAAAGTGCCCGAGAGTTTGTCGAGAAACTGCGGCGGTCCCGGCGGCGAGTCGAATACCGGGCCGATGTCGTAGGCGACCACCCCCAGCATCGAGGCATCGGAGACCATGAACAGATAGTTGCCGATCAGGATGGCGTTGCCGGCCACGCCGTGATCGGCCAGCGGCTCCCACTCGGCCAGCAGCTCGTCACCACGCCAGAGGCGGCCCTGCCCGGGGTTCTCGCCGTACTGGATCCAGTTGAACGGCATGGCCCATGGATAATAGAGCCGGTGCAGTTCCCCGCCCGCCGGGCCAGGCTGGTTCTGAGGCGTGAAACCAGCCGTGATTTCGCCCGGTGCCGATGGCGACATCAGCTCGTTGGCCAGGTTCCCGGGGCCATCGCGACGCACCCGGCAACCCCAGGCTCCGCAGACATAGTCCCCCAGCTTGGTGTGGGCGTGGGTTCCGTGGTCGGTCGGCACGCTGGCGCTGGACTCGTCGTAGACGGCCAGCGAGGTCGGGTCGTCCACGTCGGTGAAGCGCCACCAGCGCGGCGATCCGCCGCCGACATTGCTGCTCAGGATGACGCCATTGTGGTAGACGATGTTGGCCACCCGCCCCAGCCCGACCTGCCGGTACAGAAGCTGGCCCGGCGTACAGGCATGGTCGGTCGGAAACCCGGGCTCGACCGGCGGCACTTGCGCCACGCCGGCGCGCCACAGCGACAGGGCCAGCACGCCAGACAGCGCAGCAATCCAAATCTTGTTCACGGGGCCGGTTCTCCCTCGTACAGCGCGTTGCCCCTTGAGCATTCGAACCAATCCTAGCCGCTGACACCCGGCAAGACCAGACCGCTCGGGCGGTGAATCTTGCCGTCAGCGCGTTTGCCTCGATGACTGCCGGCTCCGGCTTGTCCTCGCAACCGGCCGGCCCAACCTGCGATAATAGCTGGCTCGATTTCCCAACCCACGGATTTGATCCATGACCGATTCCATTGTCATCATTGCCGCCCGACGGACCGCCATCGGCTCCTTTCAGGGTCAGTTCGCCCCGGTCAAGTCACCTCAGCTCGGCGCGGCCGCCATACGGGCCGCCGTGACGGACGCGGGGGTTGAAGCTGAAGACGTTTCAGAAGTCCTGATGGGCTGCGTGCTCCCGGCCGGCGTTGGCCAAGCCCCGGCCCGCCAGGCCGCGCTGGGCGCAGGCCTGCCCGTGTCAACCGGCTGCACCACCATCAACAAGGTCTGCGGCTCGGGCATGAAGGCCGTCATGCAGGGACACGATGCCCTGCTGGCCGGCTCGGCGAACATTGTCATTGCCGGCGGCATGGAGTCGATGACCAACGCGCCCTACATGTCCGAACGCGGGTTGCGCATGGGCCACGCCAAATTCCTCGATCATATGTTCTTCGACGGCCTGCAGAATCCCTACGACGGCCAGATGATGGGCCAGTTCGGCGAGAAATGCGTGGCGCGCTACGGCTTTACCCGGGACGAGCAGGATGCATTCGCCCGCGTCTCGATCGAGCGCGCGATGGCCGCGATGGACGGTGGCGCCTTTGCCGGCGAAATCACTCCCGTGACGGTGGCGACGCGCAAGGTCGAGCGTGAAATCAGCAGCGATGAAGAACCCCCGCGCTGCAATACCGACAAGCTGCCGCAGCTGCGCCCGGCCTTCGACCGCGATGGCACGATCACTGCCGCCAGCTCGTCAAAGATTTCCGACGGCGCCGCCGCGCTGATGCTGATGCGTTCAGGCGAAGCCGAGTCCCGCGGCAGAGTGCCTCTGGCGCGGATCGTGGCTCACGCCACCCACTCGCAGGAACCCGAATGGTTTACGACCGCCCCGGTCGGCGCCATTTCCAGCGTGCTCGACAAGGCCGGCTGGCAGGCTGCCGATGTCGACCTGTTCGAGATCAATGAAGCATTCGCGGCCGTCACCATGGCGGCGATGAAGGAGCTGAACCTGCCGCACGAGAAGGTCAACGTCAACGGCGGCGCCTGCGCGCTGGGTCATCCGATTGGCGCCAGCGGCGCACGCATCCTGGTCACGCTGATCCACGCGCTGAAGCATCGCGGCGGTCGACGTGGCGTTGCCAGCCTGTGCATTGGCGGCGGCGAGGCCACGGCGATCGCGGTCGAGCTCGTCTGAACCGATGTCCGAGAGCGTCACCATCGTCGAGGTCGGGCCGCGCGACGGACTGCAGAACGAGCCCTACACGATTCCGACCCAGGTCAAGATCGAGCTGATCGAGCGACTGGCCGATACCGGCTTGCCGGTCGTCGAGGCAACCAGCTTCGTGGCAGCACCGGTGATTCCGCAGCTGGCCGATGCTGAGGTAGTGTTCGGGCGGATCGAGCGAAAGGACGGTGTCCGCTATCCGGTGCTGGTACCCAACGAGAAGGGCTACGAGCGTGCCCGCAAGGTGGGCGCTGAAGAAATCGCCGTGTTCACGGCCGCCTCCGAGGCCTTCAACCGGAAGAACATCAACTGCTCCATCGCCGAATCGCTGCAGCGCTTTGACCCGGTACTGGCCCGGGCCAGAGAAGACGGCGTGCGGGTGCGCGGCTATGTCTCGACCGTGCTCGGGTGCCCCTACCAGGGCAAGGTCCCGGTCTCCGACGTGGTGCGCGTGGCCGAGGCGCTGTTCGAAGCCGGCTGCGCCGAAATCTCGCTCGGCGATACCATCGGCGTAGGCACGCCGGCCAAGGCGCGAGCCATGCTCGAGACGGTGGCGCAATCCGTGCCGATGGGCCAGCTGGCCGTGCACTTCCACGACACCTACGGCCAGGCCCTGGCCAATATCCACACCTGCCTGGAGGCGGGCGTGCGCGTGGTCGACTCCTCCGTCGCCGGCCTGGGCGGCTGCCCGTATGCCCGCGGCGCGACCGGCAACGTCGCCACCGAAGACGTCGTCTACATGCTCCAGGGTCTGGGAATGGAAACCGGCATTGACCTCATGCAACTCGCCCGCGTAGGCGACTGGATCGCCGGCGAACTCGACCGGCCAAGGTCTCGCACGGGCCAGGCGATCCTGAAACGGAGTTGACCGAGCGGAGGCGTCCGAAATGTCGTCCGTCGGGGATGCGACCCCGACCTACGGTGCCACTCGTTCTCTGATTGCCCGCGTAGGTCGCGGCCGCGTCCGCGACGGGCGACGCAAGAACCGCTCCCCCCGCACGGCGATCACGTGTTTCTGAATCCAAACGAAGGAGAACTGACATGAACACCAACAACATCAAGGCCGTCATTACCGGTGGTGTATCGGGGCTGGGTCTTGCCGTCGCCGAGCACTTCGTTTCGCTTGGCGGCAAGGTCGCCCTGCTCGACGTCAACGATGACAAGGCCGGTGAGGCCGTATCCGGCCTCGGCGAAGGCAATGCGAAGTTCTTCAGGACCGACGTCACCAGCGAATCACAGGTCGAGCAGGTGCTGTCCGAGGCAGAGGACTGGCTGGGCGAAATCAACGTCGCGGTCAACTGCGCCGGCATTCTGGGCGCCGGTCGCGTTCTCGGTCGCGAGGCACCAATGCCGCTGGAGACGTTCTCGGGAGCCGTCAGGGTCAATCTGATCGGCAGTTTCAATGTAGCCAAGGCTGCAGCCAATCTGATGCAGCACAATGAACCCAACGACGACGGTGAACGCGGCGTGATTATCAACACCGCGTCCGTGGCCGCCTATGAGGGCCAGATCGGCCAGGCTGCCTACTCGGCCTCCAAGGGCGGCATTGTGGCCATGACCCTGCCGATCGCCCGCGAGCTGACTCGCTTTGGCATTCGCGTCATGACCATCGCGCCAGGTGTCTTTCACACGCCGATGGCCGACGTCATGCCGGAACACGTGCGCCAGGCGCTGGCCGATGCCATTCCTTTTCCCAAACGCCTGGGCAAGCCGGAGGAATTCGCGCGCCTGGCGGCACACATCGTCGAAAACGCCTACTTCAACGGCACCACCCTGCGGCTCGACGGCGCCGTGCGGCTGGAGCCCAAGTAACCCGGCGGTCGAGGCCCGAGCACGCCGGGGTCGCATCCCCGACGGACGACGGCGATCGAGGCCTGCGTAGGTCGGGGTCGCATCCCCGACGGACGACGGCGATCGAGGCCCGCGTAGGTCGGGGTCGCATCCCCGACGGACGACGGCGATCGAGGCCTGCGTAGGTCGGGGTCGCATCCCCGACGGACGACGGCGATCGAGGCCCGCGTAGGTCGGGGTCGCATCCCCGACGGACGACGGCGATCGAGGCCCGCGTAGGTCGGGGTCGCATCCCCGACGGACGACGGCGATCGAGGCCCGCGTAGGTCGGGGACGCGGCCCCGACCTACGCAGCCATCGACCAACCTTGACGCAGCCTGTGCGGCGCATCATGATCCCCTAATAACCCGAACGACAGGAAGGGAGACCCGCATGGAAAGCTTGCAGCAGTGGTTCGCCAGCCTCGAAACGGCGCAGATTCTGGCCATCGCATGGAAGGTCATCGGCGCAGTCCTGATTTTTATCATCGGGCGCTGGGTATCAAAACTCATCGTTTCGATCATCGGCAAGCAGCTGACGAAGCGCGAGATGGACGCCATGCTGGTGTCTTTCGTCGGCACTATTGTCTACACCTTTCTGCTGTTGTGCGTCGTGCTTGCCGCCATCAGCTACCTCGGCATCGCCATCACGCCACTGATCGCCGTTCTCGGTGGTGCCGCGCTGGCTGTCGGCCTGGCCCTGCAGAGCAGTCTGTCGAACTTTGCGGCGGGCGTGATGCTGGTCGGTTTTCGGCCCTTTACCAAGGGTCACTTCGTGGAAGCCGGCGGGGTATCCGGAACGGTCGAGCGCGTTGGGCTGTTCAACTCCGAGCTCATTACGCCCGACAATCGCAGCGTCATTGTCCCCAACAGCCAGATCACTTCCAGCCCGATCACCAACTATTCCGCCTACGACACGCGGCGCGTCGACCTGCTCATCGGCGTCGACTACGGCGACGATCTCAAACTCGCCCGCGACACCATCTGGAAAGTGATCACCGGTCACGAGAAAGTACTGGCTGACCCAGAACCGGCCATCCTGGTCATGGACCTGGCCGACTCGAGCGTCAATTTCGCCGTGCGTCCCTGGGTCAGGTCCGAGGACTACTGGGGCGTGCGGGGCGAGCTGCTCGAGCGGATCAAGACCGAACTGGAAGCGGCCGGCTGCTCCATCCCGTTCCCCCAGCGCACCGTGCACCACATCAACGAGGGTTCGGGCGCAACGGATTGAGAGTGTGGCGACGCCCCATCCACCCGAGATCGGACCGAAATCCGCACGGGTCGGGGTCGCATCCCCGACGGACTTTACACGTTGTAGGTCGGGGTCGCATCCCCGACGGACTGTACACGTTGTAGGTCGGGGTCGCATCCCCGACGGACGACGTAGAGAACCTGTTCACATGCAGCTCATGTGTGCACAGACCTTCACCGTCGTCCGTCGGGGACGCGGCCCCGACCTACGGCGCCCATAGCAGACGAGAACCGCCTGTCAATCCTCGGCCTTGATCGCCTGGATGATGTAGCCACCGGACTTTTCGTCCGGCTTGAGATCGAGCAGGCCCTGCTTCTCGGCTTCCAGCAGCAGTTCCGAGAAATTGCGAAAACCGTGGTAGGACTCGCTGAATCCCGGCTTGCGCCGCTTCAAGGCCTGCTTGACCATTGAGCCCCACACCTTTTCCTCGGCGTCACGATCAGCGAACAGCGCCTCGGCAGTCTCAAGCACGAGCTCGAAGGCCTCCTGCTTCTTGCTGTCGACCGGCTTGCCGGTGGTCTTTTTCTTTTTCCGGGACGTCTTTTTCTTTCCTGTCTGCTTCGGCTTGCTTCGGACCAGGTCGTCGTAGAAGATGAACTCATCACAGTTGGCCATCAACAGATCCGATGTGGAGCTCTTGACTCCAACACCGATCACCATCTTGTTGTTCTCGCGCAGCTTCGAGACCAGCGGCGAGAAATCCGAATCGCCGCTGATCACCACAAAGGTATCGACATGCGCCTTGGTATAGCACAGGTCGAGTGCATCGACGACCATGCGAATATCGGCAGAATTCTTGCCGGATTGCCGCACGTGCGGGATATCGATCATCTCGAACGCCGCCTCGTGCATGGCGGTCTTGAACTCCCGGTAACGGCCCCAGTCACAGTAGGCTTTCTTGACCACGATATTGCCTTTGAGCAGCAGCCGCTCCAGCACCTTCTGGATGTCAAAGGCGTCATACCTGGCATCTCGCACGCCGAGGGCGATATTCTCGAAATCACAAAACAGGGCGAGGTTTCGAGTCGGAGAGGTTGTCATGATCGTATCCACCTTGTACGAGAAAACTTCGGGCCAGTGGCATTACCGATTCGACAGGGTACTACGTTCGCGATCCGGAATCCCCACGACATCGGCAAAAAAAACCCCGCACGGGGCGGGGCTGATGTGCAGCATCCGGCTTGGGGCAGGATGCGATTGTTATTCGGTCGGCTCGACCGACACAAACTTGCGCACGGGCTTGCCGCGGCGCTCGAACTTGACCCTGCCGTCGGACAGTGCAAACAGCGTGTGGTCGCGCCCGACTCCGACATTGGCGCCGGCATGAAAGCGTGTACCGCGCTGGCGCACGAGAATGTTTCCGGCCAGGACGTTCTCACCGCCGTAACGCTTGACGCCCAGGTACTTCGGATTGGAATCGCGGCCGTTGCGAGTGGAGCCGCCTGCTTTCTTGTGAGCCATGATTCAGCCTTCGATGCCCGTGATCCTGATTTCGGTGTAGTACTGCCGATGTCCCATTTGCTTCATGTGATGCTTGCGGCGACGGAACTTGATGATGCGGATTTTCTTGCCGCGGCCGTGCCCGACCACCTCAGCAGTCACCTTGCCGCCGTCGACGGTCGGCGTGCCGATGCGCACATCGTCACCCTCGCCAACCATGAGCACCCGGTCGATCTCAACCGTCGCCCCCTGCTCGGCATCGAGCTTCTCGACCCGCAGCACATCGCCCTCAGACGCCTTGTACTGCTTGCCGCCGGTAGAAAAAACCGCGTACATGATGCTACTCCGGGAGAACTCGCCAGTAAAGAGCGGGAATTTTACTGACTGCAGCCGCCCAAGTCAACCAGATCAGTGTCCCCTGCGACTCGCCTCACGGCGGCCTTCTCAGACGGAAGCCGCAGGCCGGCTCCGCCCCTCCAGGAATCACGACCGGCGGGGGCACTGTCGGGTGCTCCATTGGCCCGAGCCGGGCCTGCGCGCACGGATCCCGGAAGATCTCCCGGAATTCGGCGGCATCGGGGTGAGCGCACACCAGGTGAGCCGGACGGAATTGGGCCCGGTCGATGTGCGGCCGACAACCCGAGATGCAGACAAGGCACCGAACAGACGACGCAGGCGCCAAAATTGCACGGAGTTTTGCCTCGATCACGACCGGCGCGATATATTAGCAGGCTTGACCCGACTACCCGGCGACGGCATGAAGACCATTTCCATCCGCGGCGCGCGCACCCACAATCTGGCCAATATCGATCTTGAGCTTCCGCGCGACCGGTTGATCGTGTTTACCGGGCTTTCGGGTTCGGGCAAATCATCGCTGGCCTTCGACACGATCTATGCGGAAGGCCAGCGCCGCTACGTCGAGTCCCTGTCGTCCTATGCCAGGCAGTTCCTGTCGATGATGCAGAAACCGGACGTCGATCACATCGAGGGCCTGTCGCCGGCCATTTCCATCGAGCAGAAGGCCGCCAGCCACAATCCGCGCTCGACCGTCGGCACGGTCACCGAGATTCACGACTACCTGCGCCTGATGTACGCACGTGTCGGCACTCCGCGCTGCCCGGATCACGACGAGGAACTGGATGCCCAGACGGTCTCGCAGATGGTCGATACCGTACTCAATCAGCCCGCCGGTACGCGATTGATGTTGCTCGCTCCGGTAGTCCGCAACCGCAAGGGCGAACATGTGCACACCCTGCAGCAGCTGCGCGCCCAGGGGTTCGTGCGCGCCCGGATTGACGGCCAGGTCATTGATCTTGATGACGAACTGCCAACCCTGGGGCTCCGGCACAAGCATACCATCGAGGCGGTCGTCGACCGGTTCAGGGTGCGCGATGACCTGGTCCAGCGTCTCGCGGAGAGTTTCGAAACCGCGCTGGCGCTGGCCGACGGACTGGCCATCGTGGCGCCGATGGAGGGCGAAGACGACACTGGGGAAATGCTGTTTTCGGCTCGTTACGCCTGCCCGGTGTGCGAGTACAGTCTGCCCGAGCTCGAGCCAAGGATGTTCTCGTTCAACAACCCCAACGGGGCGTGCAAGACCTGCGACGGTCTCGGCGTCAAGCAGTACTTCGATCCCGACCGGGTGGTTGCCAATCGTGAACTGTCGCTGGCCGGCGGCGCGATTCGCGGCTGGGATCGACGCAATGCCTACTACTTCCAGCTGATTCAGTCGCTGGCCAGACACTACCAGTTTGACATCGAGACGCCGTTCAACGAGCTGCCGGATACCCTGCAACAGGTCATCCTCTACGGCAGCGGCGAGGAGAAAATCGCGTTTCGCTACCTGACCGACCGCGGCACACAGACGCGCAAGCACCCGTTCGTCGGCATCATCCCGAACCTTGAAAAGCGCTATCGCGAAACCGACTCGCGCATTGTCCGTGAAGAACTGGCGCGCTATATCTCCACACAGAAATGTCCCGAGTGCGGCGGCCAGCGGCTGGGACGGGCGGCCCGGCATGTGTTCATCGCCGGCCGATCACTGCCGGAGATCTCCAGCTGGTCGGTGGAGCGCTGCCTGGCGTTTTTCGACGGTGTTGAGCTCACCGGCTGGCGCGGCGAGATCGCCGGGAGAATTCTCAGGGAAGTGCGCGAACGGCTCCATTTTCTGGTCAATGTTGGACTCAACTACCTGACGCTGGACCGCCAGGCCGACACCCTCTCGGGTGGAGAGGCCCAGCGGATTCGCCTGGCCAGCCAGATCGGCGCCGGCCTGGTCGGCGTGATGTACGTGCTCGACGAGCCGTCGATCGGCCTGCATCAGCGCGACAACGAGCGCCTGCTGCGCACCCTGATCCGCCTGCGCGATCTGGGCAATACGGTGATTGTGGTCGAGCACGACGAAGAAGCCATTCGCTCGGCCGACCACGTGGTCGATATCGGTCCCGGCCCCGGTGTGCACGGCGGTCAGATCGTCTACAGCGGCAACTGCAAAGGGCTGCTCGACTGTGCCGAATCGCTGACCGGTGACTATCTGGCCGGTCGACGCGAAATCTCCGTTCCCGATCGTCGCCACAAGCCCGACCCCGACCGCATGTTCCGCTTGCTGGGTGCGCACGGCAACAATCTGCAGAACGTGGATCTCGAACTGCCGGCCGGTCTGTTTGTGTGCGTGACCGGCGTGTCCGGTTCCGGCAAATCGACTCTGATCAACGATACCCTGTACCGCCTGCTGGCCCGGGAGCTCAACCGGGCCTCGGATGCCCCGGCCCCGTTTTCAGGCTTCGACGGGCTGGAGTTGTTCGACAAGGTCGTCGATATCGATCAGAGCCCGATCGGGCGCACGCCGCGCTCCAACCCGGCCACCTATACTGGACTGTTCACGCCGATTCGGGAACTGTTTGCCGGCACTCAGGAGGCGCGGGCACGCGGCTATAAACCGGGACGTTTCTCGTTCAACGTCAAGGGCGGGCGCTGCGAGGCCTGTCAGGGCGACGGACTGATCCGCGTCGAGATGCACTTCCTGCCCGATATTTTCGTCCCCTGCGATGTCTGCCAGGGCCGCCGCTACAACCGGGAGACCCTGACGGTCACCTACAAGGGCAAGAACATCCACGAGGTGCTGGAGATGACGGTGGAAGATGCGCTGGAATTCTTCGAGCCGGTCCCGGGTGTCGCCCGCAAGCTTCAGACCCTGATGGATGTCGGCCTGAGCTACGTGCAGCTTGGCCAGAGCGCAACCACTCTGTCCGGCGGCGAGGCACAGCGCATCAAGCTGGCACGCGAGCTGTCCAAGCGTGACACCGGTCAGACACTCTACATCCTCGATGAACCGACGACAGGTCTGCACTTCCACGATATCAAGCAGCTGCTTGAAGTGCTCCATCGCCTGCGCGATGCCGGTAACACGGTGGTGGTCATCGAGCACAACCTCGATGTGATCAAGACGGCCGACTGGATTGTCGACCTGGGGCCCGAGGGTGGCGAAGGCGGCGGTCGGGTCATCGCCAGCGGCAGCCCGGAAACGGTGGCTGCCGCACCGGAATCGTGGACGGGCCAATATCTCAAGTCCATACTGGAAACCCGGCCCAAACGAAAGAAAACCGCCTGACCAAGGAGGCTAGTGATGTCTGAGTTTACCGTGATCATGCCCGTGCGATGGGGAGACATGGATGCGTTCGATCATGTCAGCAACGCCGTGTTCCTGCGCTATCTTGAAGAGGTTCGTGCCCAGTGGATGAGTTCGGTGCCCAGCTACTGGCAGGGCGAGGAAGCCGGTCCGGTCGTGGCCAACATCAACATCAACTACCGTCAACCGCTGCACTGGCCGGAGCAGCTGTGCGTCACCCTGCTGCCGCAATCCCCGGGGCGATCGAGCATCAAGCTCAGCCAGGAGGTGCGTGCCGCAGAGCCCGACGAGAATGGTCAGAAAACGATTTATGCCGACGCGATATGCACGCTGGTCTGGATCGACAAACGCAACGGCGAGCCCGTCCCGCTGCCCGGCGTCATGCGCGACCTGGCCGGTTAGGGAAGCTCTGTCAGAGGTTCCTAACCGAACTCCAGCCCGATCTTCATGACGTCGTCGTCAACCGGCTCCAGCCACCGAATCTCGGCCGCCTGCAAACCCAGATTGGCAACCTGAACAACGCACCGGCTGCCCGCCTCAACGTTACGGATCGGGCCGCGCTTGAGAGCAACCACGCGCAAGCCGCCGCGGGATTCCTCACACACCAAGCCGGCCGTTTCCGGCTCGAACACGTCCTCGCTCGGTAGGGTGTTGGAAAACTGCAGCAGAACGATTTCGGTTTCATCCGGCGGGTAACGCAGGTAGCGTCGCCGGTTGTCGGTTTGTGCCTGGCCCATGAAACACCTCCTGCTTGGAGAATGGACGAACGCAGCGACTCCAGCATAGGCGCTGCGCAGGCTGCTGGCAAATTATTTCTTCTGCTGCAGGCGTTCGACGAGCTGGCGCAGGGTGACCTGGGTCTGATCGGCAAACCAGGCGTCGACAAAACCATCCACGTCCAGGGCCTCCCGACTGTCAAACAGCGCGCCAAGCGGTGCTCGGCAAAGCTGGCGCGTGCCCAGCATGGAGTGCCGCGGCAAGGCCAGCAGCTCCTGACACCAGCCGACAGCCCGGGCAACCGTCTGCTCGGGTGCGGCCAGTTCGTCGACCAGGCCCAGCGCATGGGCATCGGATGCGGGAATCATTTCACCGGCAACCAGGTGACGCTCGGCCGGATAGGGCCCGATCAGCCGCACCAGCGCCTGATGAATGATCGGCGGAACGATCAGTCCGACCTGTACTTCGTTAAGGCCAAGCCTGAAATCGCCTTCGGCCTGGACCCGGTAGTCGGCAAACAGGGCAATGACCGTACCACCTGCCGGACTGTGACCGGTCAGCGCCGCGGCAACCGGGACCGGCGAACGGGCAGCCTGCTCGAGCAGGGCAAAGAACTCCTGCCAGAATTCACGCATACCGCCACGATCGAGCCCGAGCAAATGGGGCACATCCAGGCCAGCCGAAAACAGACCCGGCTGCCCGGACAGTACGAGCGCCTGCGCACCGTCGTCAATGGCCTCGACCATGGCCTCTCTCAGTCGCGCAACCAGTTCCGGGTTGAGGGCATTGACCGGCGGTCGGTCAAGCTGCAGTTCGATGACTGCCTGTTCATGATGTTGGGTCTGAAGCATGTCGCGTCATTCCCCGCAAAGATTGACCAGCGGCCATTATGCCTGATTGTCGAATGCCGGCATCTGCGATAATCCGGTCGACAGCCCATTCTAAGGAGTCATCACCGACATGATGCGTCTTGCCGCCCTTCTGCTGTTGATCACGGCCGCCGGGCCGATCTTCTCGGCACCGCCACTTGAGTTCATCGATGCCTGGTCACCGGAGGCGCCACCGGGCCGAATGATGGCCGGCTACGTCGAAATCCGTAATCCCACCGACCGGGATATTGTCCTGACAGCCGCCAGAAGCCCCCGGTTCGAGCGGGTCGAGATACACACCATGACCATGACAGACGGCGTCATGCGCATGCGCCGCCTTGAGACCCTGACGATCCCGGCCAATGGCCACAAGACACTGCAGCAGGGCGGACATCATCTGATGCTGATCGGCCCCGGCGCGCCGGTAACAGCCGGCGATCTACTGCCGATCGAGCTGACCGATGAAACCGGCCGCACCTACGAATTCATGAGCGAAGTGCGACCGCGAGGCTTTGACTGACCCGGTTGAATGGTGTCGTCGGCGACGGCGTCCAGCCGCTGTTTTCGTCACATCCCCGTTCCGGCTTTTTCGCCGTCTGCGCCCACAACCGGTCGGGGAACTGCTGCTGCCGGACTGCGCCAATATCGGACTGATGGCCCGCGAGGCCGCGTCCTGCCGGTCAAGTTGGCCAAGGCCCTGAAGCCGGAAGACCGTGCGCATGTGATGGCACGAGCCGGGGACCAGTGCTCGCTGGTGCCGCTGTTCAGCTCAGGTCGGGTAATCAGGGTCCTACGAGACCGGCACCCGACGCGATCAGCCGCCGGACAGAGCAAACTGCTCGAGGATGGCGGCCGTGGCACCCCAGATTGGCCAGCGGCTATGGCTCATGGACACCATGTCATAGCTGTGGCCCGCCCGGCAGACCCGGTGGTGCCGATAGCTTGCCGGGTTCCGTACCGTCGCCCAGGGCAGCGTGAAGATTCGCGCCACTTCGTCGGGACAGGGCCGCAGCGACTGCCGGCCTTCGATCGTCGCAACCACCGGCACAATCCGGTAGCCGGTAATGGTGTCGAAGCAATCGAGCAGTCCGCAAGGCCGAACCACAGCCGGATCGACGCCGATTTCCTCGTGCGCCTCGCGCAAGGCGGTGGCCAGCGGGAATGCCTCGCCATGCTGACGGCCGCCCCCGGGCAACGCCACCTGACCGGCATGATGCGCCAGACGCTGACTGCGCACGGTAAGCACCACCCGCGCGCTGGGCTCGAGCAGCAGTGGAATCAGGACCGCTGCCGGGCGCGTATTCCAGACGCCAGCGCGTGGCCGGTAGCCACGCACAGGCAGTTCATCGGGCACGGCATCAAGCGGATGGAGTCGCGCCAGCCAGCCGTCTGGCAGCCAGACATCGGGAATCACACCAGACGCCCTGGAAAGCATCGCAACCGGCCTGCATCCCGCAGGGCCGATGCGGAGTCGGCCTGGGCGACGGCGCGGGAGACGGCCGCACCCGACACTTACTGACCGGGGGCCTGAGCGTTTTCCTCGTAGTCTTCCGGAGCGCCGATCTGGACCAGCTTGATATCGAACTGCAGTGCCTCATTCGGCCCGATCATCGGCGGATCGCCGCGCACCCCGAAAGCCAGCTCCGGCGGCAGAAAAACCTGCCACATGGCGCCTTCACGCATCAAAGGCAGAATCTCCTGCCAGCCCTCGATCACCGAATTGACCTGGAAAACCGCAGGTATGCCGCGTCGGAACGAACTGTCGAACTCTCGCCCGCTGATCTTTGAGCCGCGGTAATGCACGGTCACGGTGTCTTCGATACCGGGACGCTCACCCTCTCCTTCCTCGATGACCCGGTACTGCACGCCGCTGGGCAGCGTCTGGATGCCGGTCTTGTCGCGGTTCTCGGCCAGGAAGGTCTCGGCCTTCTGCTGGTTTTCCTCGGCCAGCGCGCGAAATGCTTCCATCCGCTCTTCGCGAATCTTTTCCTGCAGCGCCAGCATACGCTCACGCATTTCCTCGATCTCGACCCGCGGCTCCTGCTCGTTATAGGCATCACGGGCAGCCTGGAAAACGGCCTCGATGTCAATATCGATATCGTAGCTCTTGAGTTCCGCGCCGAACTCATAGCCGATTGAGTAACCGAGCTTGCCGGCTTCGCTTTCAAGGTCCTGCGCCGCTGCCGGCGCGACAAGTGCCACGGCAAAAACCGCAGCCACGAATGACTTTTGCATGCTGCCTCCGTTGGGAAAGGAATCTGTGATGGCAATCCAGTCCTGTATTGTACCTGACGCGACCGACATTCGGGCCGCACCCGCCGAGTAGACCCGCCTTTGCCGGCGAAAGTTTCCGGTATGCGCATCCGGCGGTCAAGTCAGCGCTCAGCCAGGACGGCTCGCTTTTCAATCAAACGGTAAAAATTACCTATGAAGAGGTAACGCTAACCTTTAGGCCAAACGGCTGCTGAGCTAACTCATTGATTATTGGTGAAGGCGGGAATTGGCACAGCAATTGCCTCATAGCCAGCAAACCCACAGATCCACAACAGGAGTAAAACCATGGGCATTTTTTCCCGCATGGGCGACATCATCAACGCCAATCTCAACGCTGCGCTGGAAAAGGCGGAAGACCCGGAAAAGATGATTCGTCTGATGATCCAGGAAATGGAAGACACCCTGGTCGAGATTCGCTCGGCCACCGCCAAGTGCATCGCCGAGAAAAAGGAGCGCACGAGACTGCTCAAACGCCTCGAGCAGCAGCAGATCGAGTGGGAGCGCAAGGCGGAGCTGGCGCTGGAAAAGGATCGCGAGGACCTGGCCCGCGCCGCGCTGGCCGAAAAAACGGCGCTCAGCGACCGCATTGCCTACCTCAACGAAGAGCTGCAGCACTACGAGGAGCAGCTGGCCAAGTACGACGAAGATATCGGCAAGCTGCAGGCCAAGCTGACCGACGCGCGCAGCCGGCAGCGGGCCCTGGTCATGCGGCACCGCTCGGCCAATCACCACCTCCAGACCCGAAAGCACGTCTACAACGACAAGATCGACGAGATGCTGCATCGCTTCGACGCGGCCGAGGAACGCATCGAGCGCATCGAATCGGAGTCCGAGGCGCTCGATATGGGGCGCAAGGGCCAGACGCTCAGCTCGGAATTCGAACAGCTCGAGCGCGACGAGCGGGTCGAGGAGGCCCTGACTGAGCTCAAATCACGCCGCAACCGGGAGTAAGCGGAGATGATCGGAATGCTGGAACTGCTCTTTGTGCCGCTGATCATCTTCATGGTGATCGTGGCGCCGATCTGGCTGATCCTGCACTACGCCACGCGCAACTCGGCCAGCCGGCGCCTCAACAGCAAGGATGAGGCACTGCTGGAAGATCTGCATGAGAGTGCCCGCAGGATGGAAGAGCGCATGAACACGCTCGAGCGCATCCTTGACGATGACAGCCCCAACTGGAGAAACCGAACATGAACCGTCGATACGACGAGCAACCTGACCGCAACCGTCTTTACCGCAACAAGGACCGCAGCATCCTGGCCGGGGTATGTGCCGGGATCTCCGACTGGACCGGTTTCAACCTGACGGCGCTGCGCATCATCACGGTCCTGCTGGCCATTCCGTTTACCGCGGTAATCGTCATCGGCTATGTCGTGCTGTGGGTCCTGGTTCCGAAACGTCCGATCAATCTCTATCGCGACCCCTGCGATGAGGCGTTCTGGCAGCAGGTTCGTCGCGGCCCCAGAGACGGCGTCAATCGACTGCATCAGCGCTTCAGGGAGCTTGACCGGCGGTTGCAGCGCATGGAGGCCTGGCTGACCTCCAGCGAGTACCGCATCGACCGAGAACTCAGAGACTGATTACGCCGTCGGTGCATCGAGACAGGGACGACATGCATAGCCTCCTGACCCTGCTGGCCCTGGTGCTCATGATTCCGGCCGCACTGGCCGGATTCAGCAGCGCCCTGCGCGACTTGCTTGCCCGCCTCGATTCGCTGACCCGCACCCTGGTGCACGCCAACGCCATGCTGGCCGAGATGGCCCCAATGGCGCCTGCACTGATGCTCCTTCTGGCGGCTGTGGCGACGCTGGTCGTCGCCGGATGGATGATCGTTCGCACCGTCAATGGCGGGGTACACTAGCGGGCTTGAACCAAATTGAACCGGGAGCCCGATACTCATGGCCCACGAAAACCTCCTGATCGACGACCGCAAGGCCGTCCGAACAATCACGATCAACCGTCCAGACAAGCTCAATGCCCTGAACCGACAGACGATTGCGGAGCTCGAGCAGGCCCTGATTGCAGCACACGCCGAAGACACCGTGCGCGTCATCGTACTGACCGGCGCCGGCGACAAGGCCTTCGTGGCCGGCGCCGATATTGGTGAGATCCGCCAGCAGAGCCCGGTTGACGCACGCCGGTTTGCGGTGCTGGGGCAGCACCTCATGACCATGATCCAGAGCTTCGACAAGCCCGTCATTGCCGCGGTCAACGGATTCGCCCTCGGCGGCGGCCTGGAACTGGCGCTGGGCTGTCATCTGCGCATCGCGTCAAGCAACGCGCGCCTTGGCCTGCCGGAGATCAAGCTGGGAATCATGCCGGGCTTTGGCGGCACCCAGCGACTGCTGCGCCTGGTCGGAACCGCCCGGGCACTGGAAATGACGCTGACCGGCGAGCCGGTCAGCGCCGAGCGCGCCGAACAGCTCGGCATCGTCAATCGGGTGGTTGAACCCGGGCAGCTTGAGGCGGCGGTCCGGGAGCTGGCCGATCGACTGGCCGATGCCGCACCCGAAGCAGTGCGTGGCATCATTCAGGTCATCAATCAGGGCGCTGACACCAATCTGCTTTCGGGCCTGGCGCTGGAGGCCGCGCGCTTTGGCCTGTGCTGTGCCACCGAGGACATGAAGGAAGGAACTCTTGCTTTCCTCGAAAAGCGCGCGCCGGAATTCAAGGGCAGGTGAACTCTATTTCGAATCACCCGACTGGCCGGCGTAATCCTTCTCCCCGGCCGTCACACGCACATCGAGGCGGTTTTCCGGCGGCGGCAGCGGGCAGGTGGAGTACTCGGTAAAAACGCATGGCGGATTGTAGGCGCGATTGAAGTCGAGCACCAGTCGGCCATCGGCATCCGGCCGGTCAGCATACAGAAACCGGCCGGCTCCGTACGTTTCGCGACCGCTTGTCCGATCGGCGAAAATGAAAAACAGCTGCTCGTCATCGCTATCGGCAACGGCTTCCAGACGAAACTCTCGACCGTCGACCGTGAACACCGCCGCCCCCGGATTGGGCTCGTCGGTCAGGTCGCCAAGCACGCTGCCAACCGGCATGGTGGTGCCCGCTGGATGCGCCTCGAACTGCGCATCGATACGCCAGTCAGGATCGAATTCGAAGTAGTCCAGGCCAGTGAACCCGGTACGCGTTGCGGCCCGCGGCCAGCGCGTTCGAACCGCCAACCGGCCGTTGCGCTCGATGACCTGAAAACGCACATCCTCGGCCTGCACCCAGACCGGTTCATCCCGGTCGGGCGGCAGAAGATCGGCGCTGTGCCCGGCCAGGCCATCCACGCTGACCGAGTCGTCGGCCGGCTTGAATCGGGCCTGAAGACCGTCAACCGTGAGCACGCCCCACAGCGCCGGCCCGGCCGGCATGGCGATATCGACCTGATCCGAATGCCCCACCCGCCACTGGCCGTCGTCAACGAAATCGAGCCCAACCAGGCTCAGCCAGCCGTAGGGTTCGGTCAGTCTGCCGAGTCGGCGCTCGCGCCAGGCCATGACCCCGGCGCGCCACTGATCGCTGCTTGACCACCTGTCGTCACCGGTACCGTCCGGGCCGGAAATCACCGCCTTGTTGGATGCGGTGCAGCCGGCCAGGACCAGTCCCACGACCAGTCCAGCCACGACCAGCCCCCGTGATCGGGCGCAATCGGTCTGCCGATCAGACTCGCCCGTAGACATCTTCCAGGCGCTCAATATCATCTTCACCAAAATAACTCCCGGTCTGCACTTCAATAATATGGACATCCTCAGCGCCCGGGTTTTCCAGCCGATGCAGCGAGCCGGCCGGAATCTGAACCGTCTCGTTCGGACCCAGCAGCTGCTCCTCATCGCCAACGCGCACCTTGGCGGTGCCGGAAACAACGGTCCAGTGTTCGCTGCGATGCTGGTGGCGCTGCAGCGACAGGATGCCTCCCGGTCGGACAACCAGGCGCTTGACCTTGCAGTCACGGGCATCCTCGAACACCGTATAGCTGCCCCACGGACGATGAACCGTACGGTGAAACACCGCCAGGTCATGCTGCTTGCGGGTCAGTTCGTCGACAACCGCCTTGACTTCCTGGGCGCGATCGCGACTGGCCACCAGTACCGCATCACCCGTGTCCACGATGACCAGATTCTCGACACCCACCGCCGCCACCAGCCGCTGATCACCCTGCACAAAGGTGTTGCGCGCATCGACCAGCACGGCCTCACCCTGAACCCGATTACCCAACGCATCGGTCTCGTAGAGTTCGCTGATCGCCTGCCATGAGCCGATATCGCTCCAGCCACAATCGACGGGCACGACCGCCCGCCGCTTCGCCTTTTCCATGACCGCAAAGTCGATCGAGTCCGCTCGCACGTCGGCGAACCGTTCGCCGTCAAGCTCGATCGGTGACTCGGCTGTATGGGTATGCGCCCAGGCTGCCCTCACCTGCTCGACGATATCGCCTGCATGGCTATCGAGTGCGGCCAGCACGGCATCGGCCCGAAAACAGAACATGCCCGCGTTCCACAGATACTCGCCCGAACTGAAGTAGCGCCGGGCGGTGTCCTGGTCCGGCTTTTCGACAAACGCGCGGATCTCCCGGCCATGCTCACCGATGGCTGCACCGGATCGAATGTACCCGTAGCCGGTCTCGGCATGGGTCGGGGTGACGCCCAGGCAGGTCAGCCATCCCTCGGAAGCCAAAGCATCAGCATGCCGTACGGCCTCGATGAACGCGTCAGGCTGACGGATCAGATGGTCGGCAGGCATGACCAGCAGGCGCGTATCGGGCCCGTGGTTCTGTTCAGCCCACAGCGCGGCCGCAGCGATGGCCGGCGCGGTATTGCGCCCTTCCGGTTCCAGCAAAAAGCGGTAATCGGCCTGATCATTGACTGCCAGGTACTCATCGCGGGTCAGGAAGTAGTAGTCGCGTCCGGTAACGGTCAGCGTCAGCGGCTGATCGGCCACCGTCAGCGCGCGTCGAATCGTGCTGGCAGCCAGGGTCTGGCCATCTGCCAGACGCATGAACGGCTTCGGGTGGGCCTTGCGCGAAACCGGCCACAGCCGGGTTCCGGCGCCGCCGGACAGAATCACGGGTATCAGCATTGCGCAGCGCTCCATTGATCCAGACACTCGGACAGCGCGACTCGACAATCGGGCAAATGCCAGCCACTGAGCTGTTCGAAGCGGTCACAGTCAAGCACCGACCAGCTTGGACGACGCGCCTTTTGCGGCCATTGATCGCTGCTAATCGGTGTCACCTCAACCGCTTGCGGGATAATGCCACGCACGGCCGCCATCTGCACGGCCTCTTCGGCCAGCGCGTGCCAGGTCAAGGCACCCTGCCCGGCGACATGCAGCAGAATCGGACGATCCACCGTGTCGGCCCGGCTGAGCAGCTGTGCGGTTGCCTCCGCCAGGGTCCCCGCCCAGGTGGGCGAGCCGGTCTGGTCGGCCACGACCCGGAGCGATTCGCCGCGCGCGGCGCGCGCCAGTATCGCACTCAGGAAGTTGCCCGGCAGGGCGGAATACAGCCAGGCCGTTCGAAGAACCAGCGCGCGACAGCCGCTGGAAACAACAACCTGCTCACCGGCCAGCTTGGTGCGGCCATATACCGATTCAGGCGCGACCGCATCATCCTCGCGCCAGGCCCGACCCGGCTGGCCGCTGAACACGTAGTCAGTAGAATAATGCACAAGCAGCGCGTCACGCTCGCGCACCCACTCGGCCAGGGCCGCCGGCACATCATGATTGAGATGAAACGCCTCGGCCGGATGATCCTCGGCATCGTCGACCGCCGTCCATGCGGCGGCATTGACAATGACTTGCGGGCGCACCGACGCCAGCACCGCACGCAGGGCGCCCATATCGGTCAGGTCGGCGATATGGTCGGCGTCGTGGCGGGCGCAGGTGACCAACCCCGGCAGCACGTGCTGGAGATGGCGGCCCAGCTGGCCGCTGGCGCCAAGCAGCAGGGTGCTCATGACGGCAGCTGTTGGCGCGCAAGCTCGCTCAGGCGCGGCGCGCTGCAATCCTTGTTGGACAGGCCGGCCGGCTCCAGCGGCCAATCGATTCCGATATCGGGATCGTCCCAGGCAATCGATGTGTCATGCTCGGCCCGGTAGGGACGCGTACACAGGTAGTTGAACGTGGCCGAATCAGACAGCACCTGAAAGCCGTGACCAAAGCCTTCCGGAATCCACAGCTGGCGATGATGCTCGGCATCCAGCTCGGTGGCGTACCAGTGCCGGAAAGTGGCGGAGTCGGGGCGAATATCGACAGCCACGTCGAAAACCCGCCCGGCACTGACCCACACCAGCTTGCCCTGGGGCTCGGGCCACTGGAAATGGATCCCGCGCAGTACGCCGCGCACCGAACTGGAACAGTTGGCCTGGACAAAATCCGGACCAATGCCGAGTTCCCGGTAGCGCTCCTGGCGCCAGGTCTCGAGGAACCAGCCGCGCGCATCGCCGAATACCCGGGGTTCGATGATTTTGACGCCCGGCAGCGCGGTCTCCTCGATCTTCATGCCTGCCCGGCCGTTCGCGCGACCATGCGCAGGTAGTCGCCGTATCCGCTCTTGACCAGCGGCTCGGCCAGCTTCAACAGCTCTTCGGTGCTGATCCAGCCCTGGCGGAACGCGATCTCTTCGGGACAGGCCACGCGCAGACCCTGGCGCGACTCCAGAGTCTCGATATAGCTGGCGGCCTGCTGTAACGAGGCATGCGTGCCCGTATCAAGCCAGGCGTAACCGCGACCCATCCGTTCGACGGTCAGATTGCCGGCCTGCAGGTAGCAGCGGTTGAGATCGGTGATCTCCAGCTCCCCGCGCGCCGACGGCTCCAGTTCAGCAGCAAAACCGCAGGCATCCGGGTCGTAGAAATACAGGCCGGTAACCGCATAATTGGATTTCGGCTGGGCGGGCTTTTCCTCCAGGGACAGGACTCGCCCGCCGGCATCCATCTCCACGACACCGTAGCGTTCGGGGTCGCTGACCCAGTAGCCGAATACCGTGGCGCCGTGCTCGCGACCGTTGGCCCGCTCAAGCAGTGCACGCATCCCGCCCCCATGGAAGATATTGTCACCCAGGATCAGGCAGGACGGCCGACCGTTGATGAATGCCCGCCCGATGATGAAGGCATCGGCCAGGCCCCGCGGCTCGTCCTGAACGGCATAGGAAAGATCGATACCCCACTGACTGCCGTCTCCGAGCAGGCCCTTGAACAGCCCCTGCTCGTGCGGTGTGGTGATCACCAGTATTTCGCGGATGCCGGCCTGCATCAGAGTCGACAGGGGATAGTAGATCATCGGCTTGTCGTAGACCGGCAACAGCTGTTTTGAAATCACCTGGGTCAGCGGATACAGGCGAGTGCCGGAGCCACCGGCCAGGATGATGCCTTTTCGTTGCATGAAGGTTTCAGGTTTCAGGTTTCAGGTTTCAGGTTTCATGTTTCAGGATTCGGGTAATCCTCTGTTCCCCAGCGATTCGCGAGGTGCCCAGCCGCTCGGAGCGGTAACGGCCGTCTCTGATGCGCTGCCACCAGTCGCGGTTGTCCAGGTACCAGTCGACGGTCCTGGCCAGGCCCTCGGCGAAGCTCACCGACGGGGCCCAGCCAAGTTCGTCACGGATTCTGGTCGCGTCGATGGCGTAACGCCGGTCGTGACCTGGCCGGTCGGTAACGTACTCGACCAGTTCGCGCCGCGGTCGCTCGACCGGAACCCGCTCATCAAGCAGGTCGCACAGGAGATGGACCACGTCGAGGTTGGCCATCTCCGCGTTGCCGCCGATGTTGTAGACCCGGCCCGGCTCACCGGCTTCGAGCACCCGGCGAATGGCACGGCAATGGTCACCGACATACAGCCAGTCGCGGCGCTGCTGGCCATCTCCGTATACCGGCAGACCTTCGCCTTCAAGCGCATTGATCAGCATCAGCGGAATGAGTTTTTCGGGAAACTGGTACGGTCCGTAATTGTTCGAGCAGTTGGTGATGATGACCGGCAGACCGTAGGTGCGATGCCAGACCCGGGCGAGATGGTCTGCTCCCGCTTTGGAGGCCGCATACGGCGAGTTGGGCGCATAGCGGTGCGTTTCTGTAAAGGCCGGCTCGTCGGGCGAAAGCGTCCCGTAGACCTCGTCGGTGGACACGTGCACAAACCGGAACTGATCCACTCCCCCCTGCCAGAACTCGAGCGCGGCATCGAGCAGGGCTTGAGTGCCATTCACGTTGGTGCGGATAAACGCCCCCGGTTCATCGATCGAACGGTCAACATGACTTTCGGCCGCAAAGTGCACGATCGCCACGGGCCGATGCTCCGCGAGCAGGCGCCTGACCAGCATTCCGTCACAGATATCGCCTTCGACAAACAGGTGCCGGTCAGCCTGCAGACCCTCAAGCGACTCGCGGTTGCCGGCATAGGTCAGCAGGTCCAGATTGACCACGCGCGCGTCAGACTCGCACAACACCTGCCGCACGAAATTGGAACCGATGAAGCCGGCGCCGCCGGTGACAAGAATCGTCTTCATGTGGAGTCCATTGCCCGTCAATCACCAACCGCATGACTGCGTGGAGCGCAAAAAAACGCGTGAACCGAAGCTTGCCAGACCATTGCAGACCAGTAGCGTCGGTTCACCGCAATCGCTTCCCCGGCAGGCAGTCCGGTCTGTTCGCGCGTGTTGGGTGGTTGCAGTCGGCCCGGATCTCAGAACGGGATATCATCTTCGAGGCCGCCGCCACTGTCGCTGGGCGGAGCGTCATCTCTCGGCGACGGCTCGCCGCGATCGAAGGGTTCGGCACCTCCACGGCTGTCGAGCATCTGCATGTCGTTGGCCACGATTTCCGTGGTCCAGCGATCCTGGCCATCCTGGCCCTGCCACTTGCGGGTCTGAATACGCCCCTCGATATATACCTTGGAACCCTTGCGCAGATACTCGCCGGCAATCTCGCCCAGTTTGCCGAACAGGACCACGCGATGCCATTCAGTCCGCTCCTGCTGCTCACCACTCTGGCGGTCACGCCAGGTCTCCGACGTCGCAATGCGAATATTGGTCACCGCATTGCCCCCGGCCGTATGCCGGGTTTCAGGATCGGCACCCAGATTGCCGATCAGAATCGCCTTGTTGATTCCACGGGCCATGACTGCCGGCCCCTCCTCGGGTTGAGTTGAAAGACGCGCAAAGTCTAGCACAGCGCGGCAGCGGGACCCTTCCGGATGTGCCCGTTACCTTGAGAGAAATCGACCCGTATAATTGTCGGCCATGAATGATGCTTCGACCCGCCGCGCCTCCCTGACCCTGGAAGACGTCCTCGAGACCGCCCGCGAAGACCGCAAGGCCGTCGATCGGCTGATCGTCGAACGGCTCCGGTCCGATGTGGTGCTGGTCAACCAGATCAGCCAGCACATCATCAGCGGCGGCGGCAAACGCCTGCGGCCGCTGGTCCACCTGCTCAGCGCCCGCGCCGCCGGCTACCGGGGTCGCGATCACATCAAGCTGGCGGCCATCATCGAGTTCATTCATACCTCAACACTGTTGCATGACGATGTCGTCGATGAGTCGGCCCATCGCCGTGGCCGCGTGACCGCGCACCGGGTCTGGGGCAACGCGGCCTCGGTCCTGGTTGGCGACTTTCTCTACTCGCGCAGTTTCCAGCTGATGGTCGAACTCGGCCAGATGACGATCATGAACATCCTGGCCGATACGACCAATACCATTGCCGAGGGTGAAGTGCTGCAGCTGATGCAGATGGGTAATGCCGACCTCACGGTCGACGACTACTACCAGGTCATCTCCGACAAGACCGCCTGCCTGTTTGCCGCCAGCGCACGTCTGGGCGGCATACTGGCTGGCATGACGCGCCTCGACTGTGATCGCCTGGCCGACTACGGACTGCGTCTGGGACAGGCGTTTCAGATTACTGACGATGTTCTTGACTATCGCGCCAGCAGCCGGGATATCGGCAAGGACATCGGTGACGACCTGGCCGAAGGCAAGGTCACCCTGCCGCTGATTCTGGCGCTGTCAGGCGCCAGCGAACGGGACCGGAACACGATCCGGGGCATGATCGAAAACGGCGGCAGCGACCGCATCGACGAGGCACGGCGCATTTTGCATCAGACCGGGGCCCTCGAACAGGCCCTGCTTCAGGCCCGCGCGCTGGCCGGCCAGGCCATGGACGCACTCACGTTCCTGCCCCATTCGCAAGAGCGCGGCGCGCTGCAATTCCTTGCCCGATACGCGGTCGATCGCACCCTCTGAGCGCAGGTCCGGCAAGTCCGCCGGGCCTAGCCCGCATTATTCATGAATTCACTCGCGCCCTTGCTTGCGCCTTGTTCGCACAGCGGATGTTCCTCCCTCGGAAATACAGCCTGGTATTCCGCTCGGTCGGAAAATCCGCTGTGCGAACAATCCCCTGCGCAATCATCGCGGCGATTCATGAAAATAATGCGGGCTAGCGCAAGCCAGCGACCGCCAGACGAAACACCTCGCCGCGATGCTCGAAGTCTCGAAAGCGGGGAAAACTCGGCGCACCGGGCGACAGCACCACGGTATCACCCGGACGGCTCCATTCAGCCGCCAGCCGAACGGCCGACTCCAGACTGTCTGCGCGGGCCAGCCGGGCACAGCGATCCCCGGCCTGCTGTCGGCAGCACTCAACGACTGCCGGGCCGTTGTCCGGGATACCGATCAACCCGGACAGACCGTGATGCCGGATCCAGTCCATGACCGGTGACCAGTCAGCCGGCCGGTCCTTGCCGCCGACGATCAGCACGACCGGACCATCTGCGATGGCCTCCAGTGCCGCCAGGGTGGCATATGGACTAGTCGCAATCGAGTCATTGACCCAGGAAACTCCACATTGATCAGCGATTCGCTCGAGCCGATGCGGGAGCGGGCAGAAATCACGCAGTGCATCGACCAGGGCCTCTGCCGGATGACCGAGCAGCATCGCAGCCTGCAAGGCCAGTGCCGAGTTGTCGAGATTGTGCCGACCCCTCAGCGCCAGTGACCCGGGCGCAACGGTACACTCCTGGCCGACTATCAGCACATCGCCCCGACGGTACGGCGCCGGAGGCCGGTTTCCGGCAAGCCGCCCCGCCACCCCCGCCGTTTCCCGCATCAGACAATCGTCGCTGGCGTTGACGATCAGTGGCCGACCCTCCAGCAGCTCGACGATCCGCAGTTTGCTGGCAAAGTAGGCCGCCTGACTGCCGTGCCAGTCGATATGCTCCGGAAACAGCCGAGTTACGATGCCAATATCCAGCCGACCGGCCAGGTCGGCCAGCTGATAGCTCGACAGCTCAACGACGGCGATGTCGGCCGGTGTGCTGAGGTGATCGAGCAGCGGCACACCGATATTGCCGGCCAGTATCACGCGCTGGCCCCGTGCGCGCAGCAGGTGGGCCAGCAGCGATGCGGTCGTGCTCTTGCCTTTCGAGCCGGTGACACCGATAACCGGCAGGTGAGCGCCGCGCTCTGACAGCCAAAGCGTGGCCGGGTTGACGATGAGGCTGCCCGCGCTGCGGGCGCGCTCGAGTGCGGGGTGACTGACCGGAATACCCGGCGAACGCAGCAGCACGGGAAACTCGGCCAGGCGTTCGTCGAACGGGCCAACCCGCAGCGCTGCATCATCAACCTCAACCGGTCCGCTCTCGGTGAGAATGGTGACATCGAGCTCGCGATTGCACGCGCGCAGCGCCTTCAGGGCGCTACGGCCCTCTCGCCCGAAGCCGAGGATGCCGATTCGACATCCCGCGATGGACTCAAGTGTCGGCAGCGCTGGCACGGAAGGCCTCGGGAATCCGGTCGGGCCCGCCGGGCTGGCACAGGACCTCGAGCGGGGGCGTGGCGTCATCGTCCACCAGCGGCGCTAGGGCCCGGACCACCGTCATTTGCGACCAGCGTGGGTCCCGAGACAGTCGCATCAGGGCCGCACGGGCTTCCTGCGCCTCGCCGACACATTCGAATGGCTTGACCCCGTCAAGCGCAAGCAGGGCGCGAAAGCCGCTGACCTGGTCCGGCGCATCGAGCAGATTACAGCCGAACATCTGCGCCAGCGCTTCAGGCGCAAGGAAAGGCGCCATCGCCAGAGCGACGAAATGACACTTTGGACATTGCCCGCACCAGCGCGGCGTGGCTGCGCCGTCAAGGTGGAAATTTCGGTTGCACGAAGAAAACACCCCGTGATAGCGATCCAGAGCGGCAAAGGCCCGGCACACGCCGAGTTCACGGTCCCGGCGCAGCAGCGAAAAGACCCGCAGGTCGGTCGCGATATAGCGCCGGACCCAGTCATCGAGCATGCACTCGAAGGCAAAGGACTTGGAAAACTGGTGATTGACCGGGTGGCCGGCCGGATCAATCAGCGTTGCTTCGTCAGCCGAGCGCTCGTTGGCAAAAACAACGTAGGCGAAATCACCGACCAGGGCGGCAACCACCAGGGCCGCGGCGTTGATCGCCGTCACCGGCACATGACCATTCCAAGCACCGGCACGGTTGAGCAGATTCAGTCGCCGGTCGAGCTTTCGTTCGACAATCCAGTGGCGACAGCCGGTCGCCGTCGCGACCTGGCAAATCAATGCAGCCTGGCCAACCTGCACCGTCTCGACCTCCATGCCGTCCAACCGTCGGGCTCGCTCCAGCGCGACCAGCGAGTCCTTGCCGCCGCCCAGCGGCACCAGCGCACGCTGCTGGCTCAAACCGAGCCGCGGGGCAGAGGGGGCAGCCGGCCCGGCGCCAACAATCGAGACCCGCGCTTCCAGATCCAGTCCATTGCGCCAGGCGAACTCGCCCAGCCCTTCAAGATAGAGCCGACGCAGCCAGTCGGCCTGCCAGCGATCAGGGCTGCGCTGTCCAAAGTGGAAGTGCGCCGGGCAGCCGGCCTTCCAGTAGCTGATTGCGGCGGTCCAGTGCAGTAGATCCAGCGCCGCCTCGACAGCCTGGGCCCGGGCCGGGGAAACCCGGCCAGACCACGGCAGACGGAACACTTCGACCAGGGCCATGCCGTCGAGCCGATAGGCGAGCCTGACTTCCCCGCGCTCCGGGTCCAGGTACCGCGACTCGCAGCTGAAACTCGCGCTGCTGAAAGGGCGCCAGGACTCGACCGGGTTCGCGGTTCCGGAGTCAGGATTCGGCACGGTCGACCGCAGCATCGGGCTGACTGTCGGCCAGCGGCCGCGGCCACGCGCGCAGGACCGCGTTGACAAGGGTTGCCAGCGGGATGGCAAAGAAGATTCCCCAGAAGCCCCAGATGCCGCCGAAGAAAAGCACCGCAATGATAATGGCCACAGGGTGCAGGCTGACGACTTCAGAAAACAGCACCGGCACCAGCACGTTCCCGTCGAGCGCCTGAATGATGACATAGGCAATCAGCACGTACCAGAAGTTCGCGCTGACGCCAAAAGCAATCAGGGCCACGACGGCGACCGGCAGGGTCACAACCGCAGCGCCGATATACGGAATGATCACGGAAAAACCGACCATCATCGACAGCAGCATGACAAACGGCATGTCAAGCAGGGCGAAGACGACGTAGGTCACGATCCAGACGATCAGGATCTCGAGCACCTTGCCACGGACATAGTTGCCGATCTGCGCGTCCACCTCCTGCCAGACGCTGGCCACCAGGGCGCGATCCCTGGGCAGGTACTGACGGATCCAGGCCAGCAATGTATGCTTGTCGTTGAGGAAGAAAAACACCAGCACCGGCATCAGCACCAGGAATATCAGCAGGTTGACCGCACTCATCACGCCGGAGAACGACACCAGAGTCGCTCCGTAGTTGACGACCTCACTGCCCAGATTGTCGAGCATGCGCGAGAGCTGCTCCTGCGAGATCAAGGCCAGTTCACGCTCGGCCTGTTCGGCAACCAGCGCGCTACCGTCCTGCGCTGCAGGATCCGGCACCGGTGAAACTTCCCCGGCCGGTGCAACGATCTGCGGATAGCGCTCAGGCAGGGTGGCCAGCCAGTCCTGCGCCGTGGCAACGTATCCGGGCAGCTCGCGCACGATCGCGGCAATCTGGCGCGTCAGCATGGGTACGAGCCCGAAGATCAGGTAGAACAGGGCGGCAATGAAGGTCGTGAAAACGCCGATTACGCTGATCAGCCGCGGCAGGCCGAAGCGCTCCAGCCGCTGGACCCCGCCTTCAAGCAGATAGGCGATCACCAGGCTGGCCAGCACCGGCGTCAGCATGCGCCCGAACAGCACCACGACGACCACGCCGAGCAACAAGAAGGCTGCCAGGATCACGACCTGGGGATCCGAGAAGTGCCGCTGGAACCAGCGGTTGAAGCGTTCGATCATCGGCCAATTATATCGGCTGCGCCCCGCCCGGTGGGCCTTCCCCGCGAAGGCCACCGGGCACCGTCCGTTCCGAGGAGTGTTGTATCAGCGGGGTAAAGTGGACAGACCGAATCAGAAATCGAACGTCAGCATCGCCTGAACCTCCAGCTCCTGGTCGAGCTTGTCGGTTACGATGCCCAGGATATTGCCGCCGAAGGCAAACTCCGGCGGGGCGTAGGCCGCATTGAGGTGCAGCCTGCTGCGTCCTATTCCCTTGGAGAAACCAGCCAGGATCGCGTTCTGGGCAAGTTCAGAATCGAGTGCTGCAGCCAGGGCCGGGGCTGTCGGTCGCGGTTGGCTGCGGCTCTGATAGTCGACGAATACCTCGACATCATTATCGTGCTGCCAGTGCCAGCCCAGGTTGTAGACGACCAGGTCGGACCAGGCAAACTCGGGACTGTTGCGGTCACCCAGCAGGGCCGTGAAACGGGCCGGCAGGGCCCGGCTTGGGAAAGCGCCAATCTCGCTGTAGAACACCTGTGATACGCCGAAGTTCAGGCGTGATCGATCGGTTGCATCCAGCTGGAAGCCGAGATGAATTCGCGGCGGTATGTCGAGCTCCGCCTGGACACCATGCACACCGCGCACCGACGCGAATTCATCCATGTCGATACGCGACTGGAATGCGGCCTCAAGGCGCAGACGCTCGCTCAGCTCGCTGCTCAGCGCAAAGCGCAGCCCGGCGCCATGCGACACCTCCTGGTGCAGCGGCTCCAGCGCGAGGGGGCGTTCGCCACCGCCGCTGACCGGCTCATCACTGAACTGGAGGTTCATGCCCGACGCTCCAAAACGCTGGCTGGCGAGCACCGCGGTCACCGTCAGAGCGCCCGAGTCGGAAACCTGGTGGCGCACACCCGGCATGACGATGGACTGCTCGAATCGATGACCGGCGCTGAGCCGACTGGCCAGATCGTCCTTGAGCAACAAGACCGATTGCGAACGGTAGAGCGAAAAGGCCAGGCCGCGGCGCTCGCTCATAAGCGCATGCGCAAACTCCGGCACGATAGCCATTTCGTCGAGATGAAGCCAGGTCACCCGCGGCAGCTCCCGCGAAGCCAGGCGTTCCAGGTCGGGAGTCAGCTCATGGACCAGGTACTGTTCCCACGGCCCCAGCTCGAATCCGACCAGATACCACGCCATGCCGGCATAGGGCCCGGAATGCAGGCTGCCGGTTACGCGGGCAAGCGATGCCGCCGGCATCGTCAGCCCAATAACCGCTGTCACCATGGCGATGGAAGCAATTCGCTTGAGCACGCCTACCTTACCGCTAACTGGTTTACTGGTCGATAGTGTACCCACACTCTTGGCAAAAATACAACGTTTTGGGCAAAAAACTTCAGCAGCTCGCGTAACACCCTGTTGCCGCAGGATTCACTGGCCCGACGCCTTTGTTGTGCGCATGCAACATTTGTGAAGTCTCCCAGGCCAATACCGGGTCGACGCACCGCCCGGCAGCCCCATCGCCTGCGTCGATCCCGCGCCGGCGACTCCGCCCGCGCGACGCCTGCCTGTCTCGTGCCGCTGCCGGCCCCGCTCAGCCGCTGGTCGACGATGCTTCCAGCCGGTCACAGATCGCCCGGGCAAAGCCGTCGGTCGTGCCGCTGCCGCCCAGGTCCGGCGTGGTGTGGTCCCCGGCCTCAATGACGGCGGCAACCGCCTGCCGCACGCGGGTTGCACGCTGCTGCGCGCCGAGATGTTCCAGCATCTGTGCCGATGCCAGAATCAGCGCGCACGGGTTGGCAATCCCCTGCCCCGCAATATCGGGTGCAGAACCATGCACCGCCTCGAACATCGCCGCCCGGTCACCGATGTTGGCGCCAGGCGCCAGGCCAAGGCCGCCAACCAGCCCGGCGCACAAATCGGAAATGATGTCGCCAAACAGATTGGTGGTCACGATCACGTCGAACTGCTCTGGCCTGATGACCAGCTGCATGCAGGCATTGTCGACGATCAGGTCATTGGCTTCGATGTCTTCGTATTCTGCAGCCACTTCGTGCGCAACGCGCAAGAACATGCCGGTCACGTCCTTGAGAATATTGGCCTTGTGGACCACCGTCACCTTCTTGCGCCCGGCGCGACGGGCCAGCTCGAAGGCAAAACGCACCACGCGCTCGCAGCCCTTGCGCGTGACCACCATCTTGGACTCTGCCCGGCTGCCGTCCGGTGCCGTGTAGGCGCCCTCGCCGAGATACGCGCCTTCGGTGTTTTCACGCACCGTAATCAGGTCTATGTTTTCGTAGCGGGAATTTGACCCCTTGAAGCTGATTGCCGGCCGAACGTTGGCGTACAGATCGAAGTGCTTGCGCAAGGTGACGTTGAGTGACTTGAACCCGCCGCCCACCGGCGTGGTCAACGGCGCCTTGAGGGCGACTCCATTGCGCTCGATCGAATCCAGGGTCGCCTGCGGAAGCAGTTCCCCGCTGGCCTCACGGGCCGCCATGCCGGCCAGCTGGAAATCATAGTCCAGACCTGCATCAACTGCATCGAGCACCTTGAGCGTTGCGTCCATGATCTCGGGGCCGATGCCGTCGCCGCGAATGACGGTGATTTGCTGAGTCACGCCCAATCTCCTTGAGTCCAGTCGGTAATAAAGGCAGACGAAAAGCCGGCCATTATACTGCTGCTGCGATTGCGGCGCAGCCCACTACCCGATCACGACTGCAGCAGCCGCTCAAGGGCACCTTCCTGGTCGAGTGCGCTGAGATCATCGAATCCGCCCACGTGCTGATCGCCGATGAAGATCTGCGGCACCGTGCGACGACCACTCCGAGTCATCATTTCCTGGCGTTTTTGACGATCCCCGCCAACAGCAATCTCCTGCCATGTCACGCCCCGGTCACGCAGCAGTTTGCGCGCGGCCGCGCAATACGGACAAATCGACGTGGCATACATCAAAACCGGCTTGTGGCTCACGGGCTGCTCACTGTGCAATCAATGAAGCGCCATGATACCCGATCAAATGCACCATTCCGGCTTGGGCAGACCGCCATACTTGCAGGCCATGCGCACCGGCCCATCGGGAAACAGGCGGTAGAGCTCACGGCTACCGGCCGACGGGTCGAGCTGGCGCCGCAATTCGGTCACGACCACGCGCATCAGCGGCGGCGTGCCGTACTGCGCGTGATAGTCACGCACGAACTCGATCAGCCACCAGTGGTCGGAGCCGAGGCGGATGCCGTCGCGCTCGGCCAGGGCCTCGGCCAACTCCGGGCGCCACTGCTCCGGATCACGCAGGAAGCCCGCGCCGTCGAGCGCGATCGCCTTGCCGTCGAGATAGATGATTGCCGGCAACGACAGACTCACAGCACTAGCACGGCCCGCGCCCCACGGACTAGCGCGTCGATCTCGGCAGCGCTGCACGACAGCGCTCCTTCCGGCAGTCGGGCAGCACCGGATTCGACCAACACGGTTGCAAGGCTGTGGTCAATCAGCTGTCGCCAGGGTCGAAACGGATCTTCCGCCACATGCGCCACACCTGCACCCCGAAACACCACGGTCAGGTCCAGATCCAGACTGGCACCGGCCAGCACCAGCTCCAGCATTTCCGTGCTGGCCGGCTCACTTGGCGGCAACTGCACGATCACGACCCAGCAATCGCCCATCATGGCCCTCCGATGCAGCAGAGCGCGCGCCCCAGGCTGGCACGGTACCAGAACTGAACCAGCGACGACAGCTCGAACGGCGCCGGCGGCTGCTTATCGATCAGGCGACGCTGCCAGGCCGCGGAACAGATCGCCAAATCAAGTGAATGATGGGCGGCCGCCAGCGCCTGCCATTGGCACCGGATGTCCATGGCCGCATGGTCGACGCCGTCACCATGAAAAAACGCCAGAACGCAGCGGCCACCCTCCAACCAGGCCTGAGCCAGTCGCAGCGCATCAATGGCCCGGTCATGACCGGCTGGCGCCCGAACAAGCACGATGTGCTCAGCGCAACGGTCGGTCCGCCGGGTTTCAGCGCTGCTCATCGGCCAATGCCCCCCTCGCCGCCCTGACAGCTGCCATAATGTGCGTCTGTGAAAAGGCAGTCGATCGGAACCCCACGACTCCGGCCCGGTCTGATTTCAACATGATCCAGTCTGCACGGCATACGCTTTACCTGCTCATCATTGTAGCGATGCTGCTCGCGCTGCAGGTCCGGGCACAAAGTGGCGTTCAGTTGCCCGACATCGGACGCACCTCGACGCAGGTTCTGTCGCCCGAGGAACAGCGCACCTTCCCATCCGACTTCGAGCGATTCCTGCGCGCCAACCATCTGCTCATCGAAGATCCGCTGGTCAGCGAATACTTCAGGGACATGGGCTATCGTCTGGTGTCGTATTCCAGCCGGCCGGGCAACACCTTTCACTTCTTTGTCATCGACGACCCCAACATCAACGCCTTCGCCGCACCGGCCTCGGTCATCGGCCTGCATACCGGCCTGATTCTGGCCGCCGAAGACCACAGCGAAATTGCCGGCGTCATCGCGCACGAGATTGCGCACGTCACCCAGGACCACCTGGCACGCGGCCTCGAAAACAGCCAGCAGGTTTCGCTGCCGACCCTTCTGGCCACGATCGGCCTGGCGCTGGCGGCCGGCGCGGCCGGTGCCGGTGGCGAGGCCAGCCAGGCGATCATGATGAGTGGCCTGAGCCTGGCCCAGCAATTCCAGATCAATCACACGCGCCAAAACGAGGCCGAGGCCGACCGAATCGGCATTGCGCTGATGGCCGGCGCCGGCTATGACCCTCAGGGCATGACGCGCTTTTTCGAGCGACTCAGCGTGATCTCCCGCCCGATGGGCGAAGGGCCGCCGGAGTATCTCCGCACCCACCCCCTGACCGTGAACCGGATTGCCGAGGCACGCACACGCGCCGAGCAGCTGCCGGTGCGCGAACCACTCGACGGTGGCATGTTCCACACCGTCCAGGCGCGGCTGCGGGCACTGGTCAGCAGCAAGCCCGGACAGGCCGAAGACTGGTTTCGCGCACGAATTGCCGAAGGCAGCCGGCCGGAAAACTCGATGCGCTATGGTCTGGCCTTCAGTCTGCTGCGTGAAGGCCGGCTTGACCAGGCCCGCAAGGAGCTCGATGCACTGCTGGCGTCCGCGCCAGACGAACGACTCTACCAACTGCTCGAGGCCAAGTGGCTGCTCGCTGTAGGCCGCCAAAGCGAAACCCTGGACATTCTCGAGTCGCTTTACTGGCAGTATCCTGGCAATGGCCTGGTCGCCCGTCAGTTTGCACAGGCGCTGATGCACGATCCGGATCCGGCCAGGGCGGCGCGCGCAGGCGGCATCCTGCGTCAGTACCTGCGCCACCACGAAAACGATGTCGAAATGACTGAGCTGTACGCGCGTGCCGCCGATCGAGCAGGACAGAGCGTGCGGGCAGCCGAGGCCCTGGCCGAAAGCTACGCAATGCGTGGCGCCGTCAAAGAAGCCATCATCCAGCTTGAACGGGTCAGCAAGCGAGACGACCTCGACTACTACCAGCGCGCACGCGTCAACGCCCGAATGGAGCAGCTCCGCGCGGAGCGGCTGCGACTGGCCGAGCAAGCGGGCCGCTGAAGGCCAGGCACAGGGAGGGCCGGTTGTCAACAAACTGTCACCCGGATCAGGCTATGGTAGACGGTTACCGACGTGTTGAGCGCGCGTCGCCCGATCACCGCCATTTCGCTGCGCCATCGATGAAAACGAACGGCAGTCCCATTCGGATCTCGCAACGCGTCAGTCCGCTTGAGCGCTGGACAGACGATTCGGTTGACGATCCGGCCGTCTTGATCAACCGCGAAATCAGTCTGCTTACGTTTACCCGGCGGGTGCTTGAAATGGCGCGGGACGACACCCTGCCGCTGCTCGAGCGCCTGCGTTTCCTGTGCATTTCCTGCACCAATCTGGACGAGTTCTTCGAAGTACGTGTAGCCGCGATCCGCCAGCGCATGCAGCATGGCGCGAACCAGCCGGGCCCCGACGGGCTGACTCCCGGCGCAACCCTGGCGGCCATCCGCGAGACCGTGCTCGAGATGGTCCAGACACAATACCGCGTCCTCAATCAGGAACTCATGCCGGACCTGCAGCGGCAGGGCATTCACATCGTCAGGCGCAGCGAGTGGAGTCAGCGCCAGCGGCGCTGGCTACACCGTCACTTCCAGCGACAGATCATGCCGGTGCTCAGTCCGCTGGGACTCGATCCGGCGCACCCGTTCCCGCGAATACTCAACAAGAGCCTCAACTTCGCCGTCGCCCTGGAAGGCCGGGATGCCTTCGGACGCGACAGCGGCATGGCACTGGTGCGGGCGCCACGATCCCTGCCGCGCATCATCCGCATACCCAAGAGCTACTCACGCGGGCCGGATGACTTCGTCTTTCTGTCGTCGATCATGCACGCGTTCATCAGTGAGCTGTTTCCTGGCATGGACGTCCGCGGCTGCTACCAGTTCCGGGTGACCCGCAATAGCGAGCTGTTTGTCGACGAAGAAGAAGTCGAGGATCTGGCTCGAGCGCTGGAGGGCGAACTGATGGAACGCGGATTTGCCGAGGCCGTGCGGCTGGAGGTTGCCGATCAGTGCCCGGAGAACGTAGTGCGTTACCTGGCGACGAAGTTCGGCCTGGACGACGACGACATCTACCGATGTGACGGTCCGGTTAACCTCAACCGGATGAGCGCGGTCTGCGACCTGGCTGATCGGCCTGACCTGAAGTATCCGCCGTTCCAGCCGCACACACCGGAAGCGCTCGGCAGCAGTGGGAAACTGTTCGGCGCCATCGCGCGGCAGGACCATGTCCTGCATCATCCCTACGACAGCTTCCAGCCAGTGCTCGATCTGTTGCGCGAAGCCGCCTGGGACCCGCAGGTGCTTGCAATCAAACAGACTCTCTATCGCACTGGCGCCGATTCGCCGCTGGTCGCGCTGCTCATCGAGGCAGCGCGCTCGGGCAAGGACGTGACGGTGGTCGTCGAGCTGCGCGCACGTTTCGATGAAGAGGCCAACATCAACCTGGCCACACGGCTCCAGGAAGCCGGGGTCCAGGTCGTCTACGGCGTGGTGGGGCACAAGGCACATGCCAAGATGATGCTGATCGTCAGGCGCGAGCGCGGGCAGCTCAAACGCTACGTGCACCTGGGAACGGGCAATTACCACCAGGGCACGGCTCGGGCCTACACCGACTGGAGTCTGATGAGCACGGATCGCGAGCTTGCCCGCGACGTTCACCGGGTATTCCAGCAGCTCTCCGGCCCAGGGCGCGTGCAACGACTCGAACGCCTGATTCAGTCGCCTTTCGGTCTGCACGAGTTCCTGCTCGAGCGCATCGCGCGGGAAACCGACAACGCCCGGGCCGACCGGCCTGCCGCGATCTGCGCCAAGATGAATGCACTGACCGAGCCGACGATCATTCACGCCCTCTACCGTGCCTCACGCGCCGGCGTCCGCATCCGGCTGGTGGTGCGCGGTATCTGCTGCCTGAGACCCCGGGTACCGGGACTGTCGGAGACCATTCAGGTGCGATCGATCCTGGGTCGTTTCCTGGAACACAGCCGCGTGTACCACTTCGAAAACGACGGTCAGCCCGAAACCTGGGCCGCCAGCGCCGACTGGATGGAACGCAACCTGTTCCAGCGCGTCGAGACCTGTTTTCCGATTGTCGATCCGGCCTCCGCCGAACGAGTTCGCCACGACAGCATTGATCTGGCCTTCCGCGATGATGTTCAGGCCTGGGAGCTGGACGGCAACGGCACTTGGCACCTGATTGATTCGGCCGCGGGCAAGCCGCTGCACAATCCACAGGATATTCTCATGCACGCCCGTCCGCATGCCTGAACGACAGCTCTACGCCGCCATCGACCTCGGCAGCAACAGTTTTCACATGCTCGTCGCCCGACGCGAACACGACGAGCTACGCGTGATCGACCGAATCAAGGACATGGTGCGCCTGGTCGGCGGTCTCGATGATGACGGGCGACTCGACAGCGAAACCCGCCAGCGCGCCCTGGCCAGCCTGGCCCGCTTCGGTCAGCGAATCGCCGGCATTCCCCAGCACCAGATCAGGACAGTGGGCACCCAGGCGTTTCGCCAGCTCGCCAATCCGGCCTCGTTTCTGGTCGTGGCTGAAACCGCACTCAGCTGCCCGATCGATATCATCGGTGGTCGGGAGGAGGCGCGGCTGGTCTATCTGGGCGTCAGCCAGGGCACAGCACCGGCCGGCGGACGACGCCTGATCGTCGACATTGGCGGCGGCTCCACCGAGCTTGTGATTGGCGAAGGTGAGCAGCCTGACCTGGCCGAGAGCATTCCGACCGGCTGTGTTTCGGTCACGCGCCGCGGTTTTCCGGACGGCCGCATCACCGCCAAACGATGGCAGCGCGCAGTCGAAGCCGTCGGCGAGGCGCTGCTCGATATCCGAGCCGACTGCCGCCGGCTCGGGTGGCAGCAGGCCGTTGGCTCGTCGGGGACGCTTCGGGCCATCGAGACGATGGCCGCGGGTCGTCGCGGCGTGGACGATGCCTGCATCGAGCGCAGCGATCTGGACGACCTCAGGCAACGCATCCTGCGTGCCGGACATATCGACCGAATCGAGCTGCCGGGCCTGTCGAACCGCCGCCGGCCGGTCATCGTCGGTGGCCTTGCTGTTCTGGAGGCCGTGATGGACACCCTGGACATCGAGCGGATCCAGGTGTCGCCCTTTGCGCTGCGCGAAGGGCTGCTGCACGACCTGATCGGCCGCCTGACGCATCGCGACCCACGCGCCCGCACCGTGACTGCAATGGCCGAGCGTTATCAGTGCGACGCCCACCAGGCGGCACGGGTGCGTGACTGGACGCTGACGGCGGCCGAGCAAGTGGCCGAAGCCTGGCGTTTGAGCCTCGCCCACACCGAAATGCTCGAATGGGCCTGCCAGCTGCACGAGCTTGGCCTGAGCATTGCCCACGATCGACATGCCCGTCACGGCGCCTATGTGATCGAACACGCCGACATGGCCGGCTTCACTCGCCAGGAGCAGCAGTTCATGGCCGCCCTGGTCTGCCTGCAGCGTGGCCGGATCGAACCGAGCGTGATTCGGCAGCTGCCCGGCAGGCTGCAGCATCCGCTGTGCCGGCTGGTCGCCATCATGCGCCTGGCGGTGGCCTTTGCACGCAGCCGGCGCGACAGCGACATGCCTGATTTTGCCCTGTTCGGCGACGACAACCGGCTTCGCCTCGACCTGCCGCGCGGCTGGCTGCAGGTGCATCCGCTGACGCGCCGGAGCCTGGGTTTTCAGCAGCGCCAGCTTCGGCACATTGATATCCATCTGACTCTCGGCGAGCTGGCGCCGGTCAAACACCTGCTGTGAGCCAGTGGCGTCCGACCGCCGCAGTGCCCACGCTGCGCCGGCGTGCCGAGCTGCTGGCGCAGATTCGCCGGTTTTTCGCCAAGCGCGATGTCGTTGAAGTCACCACGCCGGTGCTCACTGCCGCCGGAGTCAGCGATGTCCATATCGAAAGCATGTCGCTGTCCGGGCAGCGCGGCTGGCTTAGGACCTCGCCGGAGTACTACCACAAGCGGCTGCTGGCGGCGGGTTGCGGCGATCTCTACGAGATCGGACCCGTATTCCGCGCCGGCGAATCGGGGCGCCACCACCGACCCGAGTTCACCCTTCTGGAATGGTATCGAATCGGCTGGACCTGGCGAGAACTGGCCGCAGAAGCGGTCGATCTCGTCGTCGCCTGTCTTGGCGAAACCGGCCCGGAGTGGGCGGTCGACTACGTAACCTGGCGTCAGTGCCTGGGCCAGGCCATCGGCGTTGACCCGCTACGTGCCGATGACCGCGACCTGGCCCGTGCAGCCGGCGGCGACGCGCCGGACAACAGTGACCGCGACACGCTGCTCGACTTCCTGTTTGCCACCCGGGCCCAGCCGCAACTGCCGCCGCGACAGCTTACCGTTGTCTACGATTACCCGGCTTCGCAGGCCGCGCTGGCGCGCCTGAGGCCAGACAAGCCTTGCCTGGCTGAGCGGTTCGAGATCTTTGCGGGTTCACTTGAGCTGGGCAACGGCTATCGAGAACTGGTCGATGCCGGGCAGCAGCGAGCGCGCTTCGAGTCGGACAACCACCGCCGTCACCAGATCGGGCGCCGACCGATGCCGATCGATGAAGCGCTGCTGGCCGCGCTGGATAGCGGCCTGCCCGAATGCGCAGGGATTGCCCTGGGGTTCGACCGCCTGGCAATGCTGGCACTGGCAATCGACGAGATCAGCGATGTCCTTGCCTTTACCCCGCCTGTCCTGCCCGACCCGTAGCCGGCCAGCGCCAGCGCTCCGCGAAACGCCGGGCGCACAGCCGAATTCGTTCAACCAGGCTCAGTCGGTTGGGTTGAACCAGCCGCTGCAGCTCGTCGCCGGCGACCTCGACGGTGTGCCCTGCGGCGGTCTGCAGCACCAGGATCAGCGACTCGGGGAACGGTTGCGATACCACCGGCTGGTCCAGCCAGGGCGGCACCGACAGCAGCGGTCCGTCCGGCGCTGCAAAGCGGACGCCAAGCAGGTAACCAGCCACGGGCGAGCCGGATTGCGGCTTCAGCCAGACCAGGCTCAGCGGATGGCTGCGGGCAACCAGGGTACCGGTCGTCGGCGGTTCACTGCCAGCCGGATGAAAAAAACGCTGCACGCCAGTATCGCTGGCTAGAATCAGTGTTTCGGCAAGCGGCGCGGGCCAGATTGCCGTGAGCAACCCGCGTGCCGGCCAGATCATCAAGGCGACGATAACGGCAAGCAGGCCCATCCCGGCCGACACGCGAACCAGGACCATGGACATCACCCCGCGCATCATGTGCCAAAATATAGCATGGAGCCGATTGGAATCCGTCAACCGATCATCTCTCAGGGGGCAGGAACCAAGCAAACAGGAGGGCTTGATGACTCAAACTGCCGAGGCCGCCATGAAAGACGCGATCCAAGTGCGTCCAGCACGTGCCACGGAACTGTCAACACTGGCCGAACTGATCAAGTCCCGGTTGCCCGATATGATGTCAAGCCTGCGTCGCGACGGAACGGTCGAGTCTCATCTGGCCCGGCTGATTCCGGACCAGGCGCTGGTCATTGCAACGCATCAGACACGCCTGGCCGGGCTGGCCGCACTCGACGTCGACCGCGGCCGGATCCTGGCCTGCTTTCTCGATCCCGAGACCGCAACACCAGATACACCTCGACGTCTGTTTGCCGAGCTGGAGACACGCGCGCTTGGCTTCGGTATCCGCACACTCGGTGGACGTGCGCGCCGCAGGGTTTCGGGCTTTATGCGCTCTCTCGGATACAGCTGTCGGCCTGCGACTGACGATGATGAATCCATCGAAACCGATAAGGATCTTCTTCGCGGCGCCGATCCATCAATCGTCGGAATACTCAAAACCTGCGACGAGCTGGGTGTCCCGGAGGACTACGGGGTCCGCCACCGCATGGCTATCGTCCCGGAGGCCAACGAGCTGGTTGCGGCCGGGATCGATATTTTTGGCCGCCAGCAGAAACTCTCCCCTCCGGCCGCCGAAGCCTTTCAAAAAATGACCGCCGCAGCCGATGGCGCCGGCATCCAGCTCAAGCTGGTTTCGGGGTTCCGGCCGGTCGTCTACCAGGCCAACCTGGTGCGCCGCAAGCTGGAAGCCGGGCAGCGAATCAGCCAGGTGCTGCAGTCGTCGGCCGCGCCGGGATTCAGCGAACACCACAGCGGCCGGGCGGTCGATCTGACCACGCACAGCTGCAAACCCCTGCAGCCGGAGTTCGCCCAGACCAAAGCCTACCAGTGGCTGCTGTCCAACGCCCGCTACTTCGGATTCAGCGAATCCTACCCGCGCAACAATCGCCACGGCATCAACTGGGAACCCTGGCACTGGTACTACCATCGTCCCTGAACCAGTCGCACGCTGGCGCAGGCGTCAGCAAATCCCCTGCCAGGCCGCCAGCGCGCGCTTGCGGCTTGCAGCCAGATCGACGCAGGCGGTCGGGTAGCCCAGTTGGCTGGACTCCCGAGCGCTCAGTGGCCGGTGAATTCGCTCGCTGCCCCGCTCCTTCAGCTCCGGGCACCAGCACCTGACGTAGTCACCGTCGGGATCAAAGCGCTGCCCCTGAAGGACCGGGTTGAACACCCGAAAGTAGGGCGCTGCGTCAACACCGCAACCCGCCGTCCACTGCCAGCCCTGGCTGTTGTTGGCCAGATCGGCATCCACCAGGGTGTCCCAGAACCAGCGCGCCCCTTCCTGCCAGGGTATGAGCAGGTTCTTGGTCAGGAATGAGGCCACGATCATGCGTAACCGATTGTGCATCCAGCCTGTCGCCCACAGCTCGCGCATGCCGGCATCGACCATCGGCACACCGGTCATACCGGCCTGCCAGGCTTCCAAATCTCCCCGGTAATCGTCTGCCCTGCGCCAGGGAAAGGACCTGAAGCGATGGTCCAGCGCCCGCTCGGGCATGTCGGGAAAATGCCAGAGCAGATGGTAGGAGAACTCCCGCCAGGCGATTTCGCTCAGGAAAACGAGCCGGCCCTTGCCGTCGGGCAGTTCGCCGGACGGCTGCAGTGCGCGAGCGACCTGCGCAGAAGAAATCTCCCCGAAACGAAGATGCGGAGACAAGCGAGAAGTGCCGGCCCGATCCGGACGGTCGCGGCAGTGGTGATAGTCCGCCACGGCCAGTCCCAGAAACCGCTCCAGGCTGCGCCTGGCACCGGGCTCCCCCGGATTCCAGGCCTGCCGCAGGCCGTCGGTCCAGTCGATCGCCGGCAGCAGACCCAGCGCATCGATGTCCAGACTGGCCGGCCAGCGGCTCGGACCGTTCAGACGGCGCGGCTCGGGGTGCGGATCCGGCAGGCGCCACTCGCGCTGCATCCGTCGCCAGTAGGGTGTGAAGACCCGATAAGGCGTGTCGTCGTCCTTGCGCAAGCACCAGGGCTCGAACAACAGCGAGGCAGCATGGCTGTGCACCGTCAGGCCGCGCTCTTGAAGACGCTTCTTGAGCTGGCGATCACGGGCCACACCGGGCGCCTCATAGCGACGATTCCAGTACACGGCACAGGCGCCACTGGCGTTCCTGATGCGTATCAGCTCGGCTTCGGCGTCACCGCGAGCGACCACCAGCCGGACGCCACGCTGGCGCAGGCGCTGGTCGAGTGCGGTCAGTGAATGATGGAGCCACCAGCGACTGGCGGCGCCACGCGCCCATTCGGGTTCGGCCGCCGAATCTTCAATGAAGACCGGCACCACGCGGTCATGCGCAGACCGAGCGTGGTGCAGAGCGGGGTTGTCTGCCAGCCGGAGATCGTTTCGAAACCAGACGATTGCAGTTCCTGCCATTGGCCCATCATGCCACCACCGTTCTCAAGACGGCATGAACCGCGAACGGGATCAGGCTTACTAACGGTCAGCCGGCGCGCCGCTGCATGCGCATGGCATCGGAACGGCGAGCCTCGAGCGCCTCCAGGTAGCCCGGCTCCAGGCCGGTCACGTACCGACCGCTGAAGCAGGAGCTGTCAAACCCGTCAATGCGGTCGTTCTTGCCGCGGCAGGCCCGCTCCAGCGCGTCGAGATCCTGGTAGATCAGGCGATCAGCGCCAATGGCCTGCCGAACCTCCTCCTCGCTGCGGCCGGCGGCCACCAGCTCACTGGCAGCCGGCATATCAATGCCGTACACGTTGGGATACCGCACGGGCGGCGAAGCTGATGCCAGGTAGACCCGCCGCGCGCCGGCCTCCCGCGCCATCTGGATGATCTGCTTTGAGGTTGTGCCGCGAACGATTGAGTCATCGACCAGCAGCACGTTCTTGCCCTTGAACTCGAGCGCAATGGTGTTGAGCTTGCGACGCACGGAACGAACCCGCTCCTCCTGGCCCGGCATGATAAAGGTCCGGCCGATATAGCGGTTCTTGATCAGTCCCTCGCGATACTTGACGTCGAGCTGATGCGCCAGCGGCAGGCAGGCCGTGCGGCTGGTGTCGGGAACGGGGATGACGACATCGATATCGTGATCAGGCCAGTCCTGAAGGATTCTCTCGGCCAGTGCCTCTCCCATGCGCAGGCGCGCCTTGTAGACCGAAATGTCGTCCATCATCGAATCAGGCCGGGCAAAATACACGTACTCGAAGATGCACGGCGTATGCGACTCGGCATGGCTACTGTGGTGTCGGTGCACAGTGCCGTCAAGTGAAACCAGAACGGCCTCGCCGGGAGCCAGGTCGCTGACCAGCTCGAAGCCGAGAATATCGAGCACGACCGACTCCGAGGCGATGATGTACTCCGGTCCGTCCCCGGATTCGCGCTGCCCCAGGACCGCCGGGCGAATACCGTGCGGATCACGAAAACCGAGCAGGCCAACGCCGGCGATCAGGGCCACCGCTGCGTAACCGCCGCGACAGCGGCGATAGGCGCCGTCAACCGCGGCAAACACATCTTCGGGCCGGATGCCGTCACGGGTACGCTGACTGAGTTCATGCGCCAGACAGTTAAGCAGCACCTCCGAGTCCGACTCCGTGTTGATATGGCGCCGATCCTCTTCGAACAGTTCATGGCTGAGCCGTTCGCTATTGATCAGATTGCCGTTGTGCCCGAGCGCGATTCCGCACGGCGAGTTGACGTACATCGGCTGGGCCTCGTCCGGCCGATCGCAGCCGGCAGTTGGATAGCGAACATGGCCGATTCCAACCTCACCGGTCAGCCCGGCCACCGCGCTTTCGGAAAACACGTCGCGCACCAGTCCCATGCCGCGCGCCGAGCGCATTCGGCCCTGATCCAGGGTGGTCATGCCGGCCGCATCCTGACCGCGATGCTGCAGCACGGTCATGGCATCGTAGAGACGAGCGGCGACCGGCGTGCGACCAACAATTCCGACGATTCCGCACATCTCAGGCCTCCGCCTCCGCAACCACTTCTTCTGGCAGATAGTTCTGGATCGACTCGGGGAAGCGCTCCACCAGCCAGCGGCCCAGACGCTCGAATTCAGGCAGCAGCATTGACTGCTGCCACCACGGATCTTCCACAAATGGCGTGAACCCGGCGATCACGACACCCACCAGGACAATCGCCACGCCGCGAAGCGCGCCGAACAGTGCGCCGAACATCCGATCCGTCCCGCTCAGGCCGGTGCCGACAACCAGCTTGCCGAGCAGATAATTGCACAACCCACCAACCGCCAGCACAACCACGAAAACGCCGGCAAACGCCACGATCACGCGCACCGAGGGCACCTCGATGACATGCTCCAGCCGCAGTGACAGCGGGCCGGCGGCCTGCAGCGCGGCATAGCCGGCCGCAACCCAGACCAGCAGCGAAAAAACCTCGCGCACGAATCCGCGAAACAGGCTGACGATCATCGATACCAGACAGATGGCCAGAATCGCATAATCGGCGCCATTCATGGATGGGATACCACGATCCCTTCCAGCCCGGCCTCGCTGCGCAGTTCCTCAAGCAGCGCGTCGGCCCGTTCCCGATTGTTGAAATTGCCAACGCGGACCCGCCAGATCATTCGTCCACCGCTGTCCTCGCCGTGCATGAAAGCGTCATGATTCTGCTCGCGCAGCTGCGCCACCAGGCGATCGGCGTTGTTGCGGCTGGCAAAAGAGCCGACCTGGACAGCAAACCCCGCTCCTGTGGCCGCACGCGGCGGGTCGGCGGGGTCGCTTGTTGCCTCGGCGGTGACTGTATCGAACTCCCGCACCACCGGCTCCACCCCGGCCACGGTTGCGGCGATCTGGTCTCGTGCACGGCCGGCCAGGCTCTCGCTCTGGTAGGGACCGGTGCGTAAACGATAAAGCTCGGACTGGTCGCGCACGAGCGTGTCAGTGACCACCGAATGACCGAGGTCCTCCAGCCTAGATCGCACGATTGAGGCCGTTTCGGCGCTGCCAAAAACAGCCACTTGAACCATCCACCCGCCGATCGCATCGGATTGGGACACCTCTGTCCGGATCTGCCGATCAGCGCTGCTGTCGGACACTTCCGGTTTATCGCGCGACCCCTCGCTGGCCGGACCCGGCCCGGCCGGCGGCGCCGATTCCGCGACCATGTCCGGAGAGTTGGCCTCCGGCTGCTCCTCGGTACGCACGGACGGGATTTCGGGCGGATCGACAACGACCGGCGCAGGATCCGCCGACCCCGTCTGTTCAGGCGACGAGTCGGGCACGCGTGCCCGTTCCGGGTCGAGCGCGAGACGGCGCATTTCGCGACGTTCGCCCTCCGCGCGCTGGGGCAGATCGACCGCCAGCTGTCGCGGCCCGGGATCGATCCCGTCATCCTCAAACAGCATGGGCAGAAAGATCACCGCCAGTGCAATCAGGATGGTCGCGCCGACCAACCGCTGCTTCAAAACATTGTCCATGATGGTCACAAATGCTGTTTGATCAGGGGCCACGCTTCAGCCACGGTGCGAAATGACCCGAACACGACGATACGGTCGCCCTGTCCGCATTCGGCGAGCGCGCGCTGAAGAGCCGCGGCTACCGATTCTACCGTTTCCACGCGGCCAGTGACAGACGCCCGCCGGACACGGCTCGCCAGCACTTGGCCCGACTGTCCGCGATCACCGGCGCTGCTGGCCACGAACCAGGCATCAAAGCAGTGCTGGAGCGGTCGCGCAATTCCGGTCACATCCTTGTCGGCCAGGGCACTGAACACCGCGACGCTGCGGCCCTCGCTCGGCTCCAGCATCCGCGCCAGACCACGGGCCGCGTGCGGATTGTGGGCAACATCGACGATGACCTCGGTGCCGCAGTCAAACCGCTCGAACCGGCCAGGCAAGCAGACGCCCCGCAATCCCCTGGCCATTGCTGAAGCATCAACCGGCAGTCGCTCCTCGAGCAGCGCCAGTGCGGCCGCTGCACAGGCGGCATTGCGCAACTGCCAGTCGCCCGGGAGCGCCGCGGGCCGCAGACTGCAGCTGCCGCGGCGCCGCGCTGCCCAATGGCGTCCGGGACGGAAAATACGCGCCCCGCGCTCATGCAGGGCTTCAAGCAGCCCCGACGGCGGCCGCGGCTCACCCACAATGACCGGGCGTCCGGCGCGGGCGATACCGGCCTTCTCGCGGCCGATCGCCGAGCGCGTGGACCCGAGCCAGTCAGCGTGATCCAGGCCAATACTGGTGATGATCGCGATATCAGCATCAACGACGTTGACCGCATCCAGACGCCCGCCGAGTCCGACCTCAAGCAGCCAGGCATCGACATCGCTGTCCATGCCCAACACCATCGCGGCGAGCGTGATGTGCTCGAAATAGGTCAGATCGACGCCGGCGCGAGCCGCCTCCACCGCCTCCAGGGATTCCACAATGGCCGATTCCGACGCCATGACCCCGCCGATACGCATGCGCTCGGCGAAGGCGTGAACGTGTGGCGAGGTATAGGCCAGCGGACGATGACCGGCCGCCACCAGCATCGACTCGCACATGGCCACGACCGAACCCTTGCCGTTGGTTCCGCCAATGGTGATGACTGGCCGCCGACCGGGCCCGATGGCCAGGCGTTCGGCAACCGTAGCGACACGCTCCAGACCCGGCACGATGCGCGACTGCGGGCTTCGTCGCTCCAGCGCGTCGAGCCAGGCACTCAGGGTGGTGGGGTTCAAGGACGGGCAGCGGGAAGAATCAGTCCGACCGGTCACTCACACCCGCATCGTCCTGCGGGTCAACCAACTCGCCTTCACGCACCGCCTGCCGGTCGTTGCCCGACAACAGGGTCAGCAGCACATGGACACGCTGGCGCAGCTCGCGCCGGTCAACGATCTGGTCGATCGCGCCCTTGTCGAGCAGAAACTCCGAACGCTGAAACCCTTCGGGCAGTTTCTCGCGCACGGTCTGCTCGATCACGCGCGGGCCGGCAAACCCGATCAGCGCGTTGGGTTCGGCCAGGTTGATGTCACCCAGCATGCCGAGACTGGCCGACACGCCGCCGGTCGTGGGGTGGGTCAGAATCGAAACATAGGGCAGTCCGGACTCGGCCAGCAGCGCCAGCGCGGCCGAGGTCTTGGCCATCTGCATCAGGGAAAACAGCCCTTCCTGCATGCGTGCACCGCCGGATGCCGAAAAGCACACCAGCGGCAGACGATGTTCCAGGCACTGACCGGCGGCCCGGGCAAAGCGTTCGCCGACCACCGAACCCATCGAACCGCCCATGAACCGGAAATCGAAGGCGCAGGCGACCAGATCCAGTCCCAGCAGCTGTCCGCGCAAGGCAACCAGTGCGTCATTTTCGCCGGTTGCCTTCTGGCTGGCGTTGATGCGGTCACGGTATTTCTTGGTATCGCGGAACTTCAGCACGTCGACCGGCATCAGCTCGGCCCCGATTTCCTCGTGTTTGCCCTCGTCCAGAAACGCAGCGAGGCGAGCCCGTCCGGTCAGCGCCATATGGAAGTCGCACTTCGGACATACGTGCAGATTGCGCTCGAGTTCGGGGCGGTAGAGCACCGCATCACAGGACTTGCACTTGGTCCACAGACCGTCAGGCACCTTGCGGCTCTTGCCGCCTTCGGTGCGGATGCGCGACGGCATCAGTTTCTGAAACCAGCTCATGGTCAGGCGCGCACGGTGTCGGAATTCAGGCGGGCAGAGGCGGTATTGTCCATGGCACGGCGGACCGAGGCAAGATAGTCCCGCGCAATGGCCACGGCCGCTGCTGGCGTATCGGCCCGGTCAAGCTGTGCCACCAGGGCCGAACCGATGACCACGCCATCGGCATGGCCGGCCACCGCGGCCGCCTGTTGGGGTGTGCGAATACCGAAACCGACCGCCACCGGGACTTCCGATGCCGCCTTCACCTCGGCCACCGCCGGCGCCAGTGTCGCGATGTCCAGCGAAGCCGCGCCCGTCACGCCCTTGATCGAAACGCAGTAGATGAAACCGCCGGCCAGTTCAGCCGTGCGCTGCAGACGCCCGGGCGTCGTCGTGGGCGCAACCAGGAAAATCTGGTGCAGCCCGCTGTCGACGAGCTCGCTGCGCCACTGCTCGGCTTCATCGGCCGGGCAGTCGACCACCAGCACCCCGTCAACCCCGGCCGATTTCGCTTCAACACAGAACCGCTCGATGCCACGCCGCTCAATCGGGTTGGCATAGCCCATCAGGACCACCGGGGTTGCGCTGTCGCAGCGCCTGAATTCAGCGACCATGGCAAGCACCTCATCCAGACCGACACCGTGCTCAAGTGCACGTGCACAGGCATTCTGGATGACCGGCCCGTCGGCCATGACATCAGAGAACGGCATTCCGAGCTCCAGCAGGTCCGCGCCGGCCTCGACGGCCGCCTGCATGACTGCAACCGTGGCATCCGGGTGGGGATGCCCGGCGGTCACATACGGAATCAGGGCACAGCGCCCCTGCGCCTTCAGTTGACGAAAACGCTGGTCAATGCGGTTCAAATCGAGATCCTTTCCAGTTCAGCCACGGTATTGATATCCTTGTCACCCCGCCCTGAGAGGTTGACCAGCACGATCTGATCAGGCTTCATGCCGGCGGCCATCTTCATGCCGTGAGCGATGGCGTGGGCACTTTCAAGCGCCGGCATGATGCCTTCGCCGCGCGTGAGCTCGTGAAAGGCCGCCAGCGCTTCCTCATCGTCAATTCCGACGTAGCTGGCCCGACCCGAATCCTTCAGCCAGGCGTGTTCTGGGCCGACACCCGGATAGTCCAGCCCGGCCGATATTGAATGGGTGTTGCGGATCTGGCCGGCATCGTCATCGAGTAGATAAGTCCGGCTGCCGTGCAGCACGCCAACACGGCCGGCGCACAGGCTGGCCGCATGCTCGTGACCGGACAGTCCGTGACCGGCCGCCTCGACACCGACCATGGCCACGCCGGCATCAGCGATAAACGGGTGAAACAGACCGATGGCATTGGAGCCACCGCCAACACAGGCCACCAGCGCATCGGGCAGGCACCCGTACAACTCGAGCATCTGCCGCCTCGCCTCGCGGCCAACAACGGCGTTGAAGTCGCGCACCATGGCCGGATAGGGATGGGGGCCGGCCACCGTGCCCAGCACGTAGAAGGTGTCGTCGACGTGGGTCACCCAGTCGCGCATGGCCTCGTTGAGCGCGTCCTTGAGCGTCTTCGAACCGGCCTCGACGCTGACCACTTCGGCGCCAAGCAACTTCATGCGATAGACATTGACCGACTGACGCCGGATATCCTCCGAGCCCATGTACACAATGCAGCGCATGCCCAACCGTGCCGCAACGGTCGCGGTGGCAACCCCGTGCTGACCGGCACCGGTTTCGGCAATCACGCGCTGTTTTCCCATCGCCCGGGCCAGCAGCGCCTGACCAACCGTGTTGTTGATCTTGTGCGCGCCCGTGTGATTGAGATCCTCGCGCTTGAGCACGATCTTCGCGCCGCCAAGCTTGCGCGTGAGATTCTCTGCAAAATACAGCGGTGAGGGCCGGCCAACGAAATGCGCCAGGTCCGCATCCAGCCGCGCCACGAATTCATCATCCGCCAGATATCTGCGCCAGGCGACCTCGAGTTCCTCGAGTGCCGGCATCAGCGTCTCGGAAACGAAGCGACCACCGAACATACCGAAGTGGCCGCCGGCATCCGGCAGTCGCTGTTCGATCGTCATGTCGGGTGCTGGTTCAGCCATGTCTTGCCGCCTCAATAAACTCATGCATCAGCTTATCACTCTTGACGCCCGGACTGCGCTCCACGCCACTGGAGACATCGACGGCCATCGGTGAGAGCCGACGACAGGCCGCAGCCACGTTTCCGGGATGCAGTCCACCGGCAAGAATCCAGGGCTGCTTGAGCGCCGGGACTCGGTTCCAGTCAAAGGTGTCACCGCGACCGCCACGCTGGCCGGACCGGTGCGCATCCAGCAACAGCGCGTCGGCCTGCTCGAACCCATCGACAGCGACCGCTTCATCGCCCATCGCCAGCGCCTTGATCCAGGGCCGCCCGAATTGGCGACAGAAGGCCTGGTTTTCGCTGCCGTGAAACTGCAGCCAGTCCAGCGGCACCTTATCAAGCACCCCGGTTACATCGCCAGGCCGGGGATCCATGAACAGACCGACGCGGCTGACGAATGGCGGCAGCGCGCGGCAAATGGCCCGCGCCGTTTCCGGGTCAACGCAGCGCGGGCTGCTTCCGACAAACACCAGACCGATCGCATCCGCGCCCAAAGCGGCCGCGGCCATCGCATCGTCGAGGCGGGTAATGCCGCAGATCTTGACCCGGGTCACGGCGTCTCACCCCCGGCATCGTCCGGAAAGCCGACCGTTTCAAATAGCGGCAGTCCCGGGTAGCCCGGATAGGTTGGCGCCACGAAATACAGGCCTTCGGCCGCAGCGGTGACGCCGGCGCGGGTCCGGTCGCGCGCCTCAAGCACCTGACGCGGCCAGTCGACCGGGCGCTCGCCGGTCCCGACGGGAATCAGGGTTCCGACCATGTTGCGCACCATGTGATAGACGAAGGCATTGGCTTCCACCTCAATCATGATCTCTGCGCCCTCACGCGCCACATCGATGGCGTGGACCGTGCGCACCGGTGAGCGGGACTGGCAACCAACTGCCCGAAAGCTGGAGAAGTCATGCTCGCCGATCAGTGGCCGGGCCGCGCGCTGCATGCGCCCGACATCAAGCGGCCGGCGCACCCAGCTGACCCGGCCAAGCTCAATGGCCGGACGCACCCAGCGGTTGAGAATGCGATATCGATAGTGTCGCCGCGTGGCCGAAAAGCGCGCGTGAAACCGGTCATCGACCGCGCGCACCCACAGCAGGCTGATGCCACCGGGCAAATGAGTATTGGTGCCGAGCACCCAGGCACGCTCGCTGCGCTCGCACTCGACATCGAAATGAACGACCTGGCAGCAGGCATGCACCCCGCTATCGGTTCGGCCGGCACAATGGACCCTTACCGGCTGATCGGCAACCCGCGCCAGCGCCTCTTCCAGGCACTGCTGCACGGTCGGCGTCTGGCGCTGCCGCTGCCAGCCGAAGAATCCGCTGCCGTCGTATTCGACACCTGCCGCCAGGCGCATGTGAGCGCCAGGCGATCAGAGCTCGTCGAGCAGTTTGCGGGCCTGGGCCTGTTTTTCAGAGCTGCCGCCGCTGGCCACTTCTTCAAGCACTGTGCGCGCGGAATCGGCCAGGTCAACCGAAATATACGCCCGCGCCAGATCCAGCTTCACGTCGGCGTCCTCGTCGCTGAGCGTCGCGCCTTCGCGCTGGTCGTCTGGCGGCTCATCGCCGGCCGCCTCAGCCCCAGGCACCGGCTCTTCGCCGTGCCCGGGCGGTACTTCCGAGTCCGCATCACCGGCGTCCTCTTCCGGCAGATCCAGATCCTCGTAGACCTCGGGGGACGGGGTTTCGGTTTCGTCGATGACGGTCTTGTCAGTGCTGTTATCGTCCGCCTCGACCTGCGAAGAAAACTCGAAATCCAGATCCATTCCCGCCGATTCCCCGGTGGACTCCACGCCCTCGCTGACCGCTTCGTCCGGCCCACCCTGGTCATCGTCGGATCGCGTGCTGGGCAGCTCCTCGATCTCGTCAAACTCATCGAAATCGGCCTCGGTACCCGCCTCGTCGAAGGACGTGTCCTGACCCGGTTCCTGGGACGGATCATCCAGACGTTCGGCAAGAACGGCCAGGTCCATATCCTCTCCAAGCGCCGACTTGTTCTCGTCAGCCTCATCGTCCTCGCCCGGCAAGGTTACCGCCTGATCCTCAGACGCTTCGTCGACCTCGATCTCGTCGAACACGGACTCATCCGGCTCGCTGCCTTCGTCCAGCTCGAAATCGTCGGCTCCTGTCGCGGTACCGGCCTCCTCTTCATCGAACATGCCCATCAGCTCATCGGCACGCCGTTCAAGCTCATCGCCAGCCTCGACCGGCCGTTCCTCGCGCGGCGTCAACAGCGGATGATCCGGAGCGTGTGCCGCGGCCAGACTGAGCGCCTCCTGCCATTCCCCGGCCGACTCGTCGTCGACCTGCTGGTACATTCGATCAAAGGCATCTGCAAAAGCGGCCTCGTCACCATGATCGGCCAGCGCGCGCAGCAGCATCAGATGAGCGGTCAGATCGGACGGGTTGCTGGCTACCTCGGCCCGGATTTCCTCGAGCCACTGACGGTTATCTTCGGCCGTATCGCCGGCACCACCGCCCCGACGACGCAGCCACAGGACGAGCAGCGCGATTGCAACCACCACCACAAGCACACCGACTGCCGGCCACAGCCAGCCGAAACCGCCACCCGGAGAGCGGGTCACCGGCATCGGCTCGGTGGCCTGCGTCGGGCTGGTCTGATCGCTTCCCTCCGAAGCGTCCGCGGATTGTTCACCGCCGGTCTGGCTATCGGCCATCTCGGCGTCGGAAACCGGCGCTTCGGACGAATCCGAACCAACGTCCGTCGCCGCTTCTTCGGCGGCCAGCTCCTGTTCGAGTTCGCGCAGATAATCGGACACCGAATCGGTCGATTCCACAACCTCTTCGCGCGCCGCCTGGGCTTCCCGGCGCTCACGCTCTTCGCGCAAACGCTGCTCCAGCTCGGCCAGGGATTCCTCGGCAACGGCCAGACCGGCCATGTCCCGGGCCCTCAGGGCGTCACGAATCTCGGCAATGCGCTGATCGAACTCCTCGCCACCGAGATCCTCGAGCAGCAGCTCGTCCTCGATCTGCGTGATGGCTTGCTCAACGCGTTCAATATCGCCGTCCGAGACCGCCGATCCATCGGCAAAATCATCCTCTTCCGGAGGCACCACATCCAGCCGGTGGACCACTTCAGACTCCGGCTCCGGCTCTGGTACCGACTCGGGTTCGACAGCCGCGGGCGCCGGATCCGCGACCTGATCGGCCGGCGCCTCCGGCAGACCGGCCTCGCTGATCACCGGCACCGGTTCGGCGGTGCCCTGCTGCCAGGCGCGCATGTGCTCCCGGATGGTCTGCTCAGCGCGGCTGTCGCTGATGGCGCGGACATCCGCAACATCGGGCATGTCCAGCCGGACTTCACTGCGCAGGCGGTTGATGTTGTCGTCGATGAACGCCTGGCGATTGCGGTTGAAGATGGCCAGCATGACCTGGTCCATGCTCAGCGAGCGATCCGGTCGCCAGTCGTTGGCGATTCTCCACAGCGTGTCACCGCGCGCCACGGTGACGCTGCCGGCACCCTGCCTGGCCGAGGGGGCCGGGGCTGACGCCGGCTCGGCCGGGGTCGGGGTCGCGGCCGGACGACGGTCAGCCGGCTCGGTGCGGGCCGGGCGTGGCGGGGGCGGCGTGGCGGCTTCAGGCTCGACCGCAGGGCGGCGCTGCACCGGCGGCGGTGAATCGATCGTTGGCGGATCCAGAAACAGCGTGTACTCGCGCAGTACCCGCCCGTTCGACCAGCGCGCGTCGATCAAGACCTGCACGATGGGGTCGCTGACGACCTGTTGTGAGCGAATCCTGACCCGTGGCGGGTCTACATTTCGATCCACGCTGACCCCGAGCCCCAGTGCCAGCGACTCGCTGGGTACGCCCAGACGCTCGAAATCCTCCAGCGAGGCCACGCCGACGGTCAGCGAATCCCCGGCTTCGCCTTCCGCCTCGATCAGCCGGATCGATACGTCCAGTCGCTGGCCAAGCCAGGAGTCGACCCGCGCCTCGCCGAGCCCCAGGGCACGCAGTGTCCCTGCCGGAAACAGCAGAATCAGCGTTCCCAGCAGAACCGGGACAACCCATCGTACATTGCTCGTAGACATGAGCGCCAGCACCCTCTATGCAAACAAAATGGCGGTATATCAACCGAGTATACCAACGACCTCACACAACAATAAAGCACCGATTTCAGTTTCGTGAAATCAGTCTTTCGGCAATCTGGATCGCATTGAGGGCCGCGCCCTTGCGCAAGTTGTCGGCCACGACCCAGAAATCCAGCCCCCTGGGGTGGCTGTGATCGACGCGCAATCGGCTCACAATGACCGCGTCGCTGCCGCTGCCATCAACCAGCGGGGTGGCCTGGCGCTCGCCCTCGAGCAGCACCACGCCCGGCGCCGCAGTCAGCAGGCGCCGGACCTGCGACAGGTCGATGGGGGCTTCGGTTTCGAGATGAACCGCCTCACCATGCCCGATGAAAACCGGCACGCGAACCGCCGTGGCATTGACGCTGATCGTCTCGCTGCCGAGGATGCGGCGGGTTTCCCGGTGCATCTTCATCTCCTCGCGCGAGTAGCCGTTGTCCTCGAGCCGGTCAATCAGCGGGATCACATTGAACGCAATCGGCTGGGCAAACGCCTTCGGCTCGGGCTCACGGAAATTGAAACGATCGGCGCTCTGGCGCGCCAGCTCATCCATGGCGGCACGCCCGGCGCCGGAAACCGACTGATAGGTGGAGACATTGATTCGCGCCACGCCCACCGCGCGGTGAATGGGCGCGACGGCCAGCAGCATCTGGATGGTCGAGCAGTTGGGGTTGGCAATGATGCCACCGCGAAAGTCGTCGAGCACGTGGCCGTTGACCTCGGGTACGACCAGCGGCACCGCCGGATCCATGCGGAAATGGGAGGTATTGTCGATGACGGTGCAGCCGGCCGCTGCCGCTCTCGGCGCGTGTTCAGCCGACACACGGCCCCCGGCGGAAAAAAGCGCCAGGTCCCAGCCCGAAAAATCGAAACCGGCCAGGTCAGTGACCCGGATTGAACGATCACCGAACTGCACCTGGCGGCCGGCCGAATCCGGACTGGCCAGAGCGACCACCTCTCGCACCGGAAAGCGCCGCGTCGCCAGCACGTCGAGCATCACCTCGCCGACCGCACCCGTCACCCCGACGACGGCGACCCGATAACCCTGCTTCGATTCGTGCATGCTGTTCCTGTCTGTCGATGCGTTCAATGCCATTCAGCCCGCCAGCCGCCAACTCAACCATCGCACCAGGCCAGGGCCGGAGCGCCGGCTTCAGGCGCTACCCGCCGTCATCGGTCGAGGTTGCGCGCGTTCCGGGAATTCGCGGCGTCTGGGGCGGCACCTCCGCGCATTGCGCCCGATGCAGCAGCCAGTGGTCCATGATTACCAACGCCAGCATGGCCTCGACAATGGGCACGGCGCGAATCCCGACACAGGGGTCGTGGCGGCCGGTGGTGACGATTTCAACCGCCTCACCCCGGATATCCACGGTTTTTCCGGGCAGTCTCAGCGAGGAGGTCGGCTTGAACGCCACCGCCACCTCCAGCGGCTGGCCGGTCGAAATGCCGCCCAGTACGCCGCCGGCGTGGTTGGACTCGAATCCCTCCGGCGCGATCTCGTCGCGATGCACGGTGCCTTTTTGGGCCACCGACGCGAATCCAGCGCCGATTTCCACGCCCTTGGTGGCGTTGATGCTCATCATCGCCGCCGCCAGATCGCCGTCGAGCTTGGCGTAGACCGGCGCGCCCAGGCCCACCGGCACCCCGGTGGCGCGGGCCTTGACCAGTGCGCCAACGGAATCGCCGGACTTCCACAGCTTTTTCATGTAGTCCTCGAGCGCCTCGATCCGCGAGGCGTCGGGGCAGAAAAACGGATTGGTCTCGATCACTTCGGGGTCGAAGTTCTCGTCGCAGACTTCCTCGCCGATCTGGCCGAGCCAGCCGGTGATCTCGACCCCGAGCTTCTCGCGCAGCCATTTCTTCGCCAGCGCACCGGCCGCCACCCGCATGGCCGTCTCCCGCGCCGAGGACCGCCCGCCGCCGCGATAATCGCGAATGCCGTACTTGTGGTGGTAGGTGTAGTCGGCGTGCCCGGGCCGGAACTGATTCGCGATCTTCGAGTAATCCTTCGACTTCGCATCGGTGTTGTAGATCAGCAGCGCGATCGGCGTGCCGGTGGTCTTGCCCTCGAACGTGCCGGAAAGAATCTGGACGTCCTCGGCCTCCTTGCGCTGCGAAGTCCACCGACTCTGCCCGGTCGCCCGGCGCATCAGCTCGTCGCGAATCTCCTGCGGAGTGATCGCCATGCCCGGCGGAAATCCGTCGATGACACACCCGATCGCCGGCCCGTGGCTTTCGCCGAAGGTCGTCAGGGTCAGGACGCGGCCGAAGGAGTTGGAAGGCATTGTTACGGGTTCCGGGTTCCGGGTTCCGGGTTCAGGAAGGCTTCGGGATCGCTTTGACTGCCGTGATGGCGTAACGGCGTTAGACGGTCCGGCTTCGGATTCCCGTTTGCGCGAACGCTTAAACACCGGAAACCGGAATCCGGGGATGGAGGCACAAAGCGAAGACTCATGTTCAGAGCCCCATCAAAGATTGGTGTAATTCGGCCCCGCCCCGCCCTCGGGCGTGACCCACTCGATGACCTGGAAGGGATCGGCGATGTCGCAGGTCTTGCAGTGGACGCAGTTGGCGGCGTTGATCTGCAGGCGCTTGCCGCCTTCGTCCTCGACCACTTCGTAGACGTTGGCCGGGCAGAATTTGGTGCAGGGGTTGCCGTACTCGGGCTCGCAGCGTGTGAAACACACGTCCGGGTCGGTGATTTTGAGATGCACCGGCTGGTCTTCGTCGTGCTCGGTCTGGGAGAAATACACCGAGGCCAGGCGATCGCGCGGCGGCAGGTCGCGCTCGACGTAGTCGTAGTCGAAGCCCGGCTCGTCGAGCTTGCGGTACTGCTCGTGGTCGGCGTGGTTTGGCAGGGTGCGCGGCAGCTTGCCGGCGGTGACGGTCTCGACCGCGGCGGTGAACATGCCGCGCCACAGGCCCTTGTTGAAACCCGGGCGGATGTTGCGGACCTTCTTGAGCTCGGCCACGATGTCGGATGCGCGCAGGCGCGCGTCGAAGCCTTCGCTGCTGAGTTTTTCGGAAAGATGCTCGGCGGCCAGCATGCCCGACTTCATCGCCTGGTGGGTGCCCTTGATCTTGGGCACGTTGAGCAGGCCGGCCGAGTCGCCGATCAGCATCGCGCCGGGCATCTCGACCTTCGGCAGCGACTGGTAGCCGCCCTCGACCAGGGCGCGGGCGCCGGCCGAAAGGATCTCGCCGCCGTCGAGCAGCTCGCGCATCATCGGGTGGTGCTTGAACTGCTGGAAGGCCTCGAAGGGCATGAAGCGCGGGTCCTGGTAGTCCAGGCCGCAGACGAAGCCCACCGCCACGCGGTCCTTGTCGAGGTGGTAGACGAAGCTGCCGCCGTAGATCTCGTTGGGCAGCGGCCAGCCGACCGTGTGCCGGATCAGGCCCGGCTGTACGCGGCCCTCGGGCAGGCGCCACAGTTCCTTCAGGCCGGTGCCGTAGGTCTGCGGGTCGCAGTCGGCATCCAGCTTGTACTTCCTGACGGCGCGCTTGGACAGGTGGCCGCGGCAGCCCTCGCCCAGCACGGTCACCGGCGCGTGGATCTCGATGCCCTGGACGTAGGTATCCTTGGGATTGCCCTCGATATCGACGCCCATGTCGCCGATGATCACGCCCTGGACTTCATCGGCGTCGTTGTAGCTCAGGTCGGCGGCGGCGAAACCAGGGAACAGGTCCACACCCAGCGCCTCGGCCTTCGGCGCCAGCCAGGCGCACAGCGCCCCGAGCGAGACGATGAAGTTGCCGTGGTTGTTCTGCTGGGGCGGGGTGGGCAGCTTGCGGCTGCCGGTCTTGCCCAGGTGCAGGAACTGGTCCTTGCCGGCCGCCACGCAGATCGGCGGCGGATCGTCGCGCCAGCCCTCGATCAGCGCATCCAGCGGCCCGGGCTCGATGACCGCGCCGGAGAGGATGTGTCCGCCGATTTCGGCGGCCTTCTCGATCACGCAGACGTTGAGATCGTCGGAGAGCTGCTTGAGCCGAATCGCGCAGGCCAGACCGGCCGGCCCGGCGCCGACGATCACCACGTCGTATTCCATGATTTCGCGTTCGGACATGGGTTCGCTGAGAATTCGGGCCAGACCTGCAAGGATACAGGCAAGGCACTGGCGGTGTCAGCCCAAAGGCCGGCGTCTCAATTGCCAGCCGCTGAATCGAGCAGACGTTCGAGCTCGGGCCACAGCGCCTCGAGCATCAGCGGCTGGGCCTCGGCTGTCGGGTGGATGCCATCGTCCATCAGCATGCCGGGCTGATCGAAGATCTCGTCAAGTAAGAAGGGCAGCAGCTCAACCCCGAAACGCTCTGCCAGCCGCGGGTAAACGGCCTCGAAGCGTTCAATGTAGACCGGACCCAGGTTGGGCGGCAGGCGCATCTGCATCAGGGCGACTTCCGCTCCGGCTGCCTTGCCTTTTTCGATCAGCGCCGCCAGATTGGATTCGGTCTGCCGCGGCGACAGGCCTCGCAGGCCATCGTTGCCCCCCAGGACAATCAGGGCCAGGTCGGGCTCATAGCTTGCGAGCACAGCATCCATGCGCGTGAGCGCGCCAGCCGTGGTCTCGCCCGATATGCTTGCGTTGATCACCTCGTGTTTGCCGTCGACCCGCCCGGCAAGCAGGGCGACCCATCCGGATTCACGGGGTATCGAGTAGGCATCGGAGAGACTGTCGCCGATAACGACAACGGTAGCAGCGCCAGACGGATTGCCCCACAGCATCGTCGACAGCAGCACCGCGGCAATCACCTTTTGCAGGCAGCGATTGAACATGAATGACTCCGCACTCAGGATTCTGTCCGCCAGGCAGATCGGTTTCAGCGTCGACGCACCCGGCGGGCGACTCGATATCCTCAAGGGTATCAGCATTGAACTCAACGGCGGAGAAACGCTGGCCATCATCGGCGCTTCCGGGTCGGGCAAGACCACGCTGCTCGGTCTGCTCGCCGGACTGGACCTGCCGACCCGCGGTGAAGTGCGCCTGGTCAACCATGAGTTGACGCACCTCGACGAGAACGCCCGCGCCAGGCTGCGAAGGCGGCATGTGGGTTTCGTCTTCCAGTCGTTTCACCTGCTGCCCAGTCTGACCGCGCTGGAAAACGTCCAGCTGGCGCTGGAGATCGGCGGCGGGAACCGGGTCGATGCACGCGCCCGCCACGCGCTTGAGCAGGTGGGTCTGAGCCACCGCCTGGCTCACTATCCGCGCCAGCTCTCCGGCGGCGAACAGCAGCGCGTGGCGATCGCGCGGGCCTTTGCCGGCGAGCCCGACATCCTGTTCGCCGACGAACCCACCGGCAACCTCGACCAGCGCACCGGCGAGTCCGTGGCCGACCTGCTGTTCGACCTCAACGAACACCACGGCACGGCACTGGTGCTGGTCACCCACGACATGCGGCTCGCGCGGCGATGCGGGCGTGTGGAAGAAATCGAGGACGGAATCCTGCTGGACATCAACGGAAGGCGGCCCAGTAAAACCCCCGATGAAACCACGGAAAGCAGGGAAGCACACGGAAGTTGAATACGACTCGCCACTCATTCCGTGATTCCCGTGTATTCCGTGGTTTCGTTGTTTTTCAAGCCAGCCTGATTCGATGAACGCCACCACGCTCGCGCTAAAACTCCTCACCCGCCAGGCGCGCTCCAGTGCCCTCGTGATGCTTTTTGCCGGGCTGGTGGTGGCCACGGCGGCACTGGCAGCGGTGAGTCTGTTTACCGACCGGGTCGGGCGAGCGCTGGAGCGGCAGGCCGGCGAAGTGCTGGCCGCCGACCTGGTGGTCACCGGCCGCGAGCGGCTCCCGGACGAGTATCGGGACAAGGCCGCCGGGATGGGCCTGGAGACCGCCGAGATCGCGCTGCTGTCCACCGTGATTTTCATCGGTGAGGAAAGCCATCTGATCGACCTCAAGGCCGTCACCGACGGCTATCCGCTGCGCGGCCAGCTCAAGTTGGCCGAGCGGCTCGGCGGCGACGAGACGGCGACAAGCGCCGGGGCGGCGGAACCCGGTCGGGGCTGGATGGCAGCACGGGGCCTGCGCCTGTTCGAGACCGACACTGGCGTGGAAGTCGATATCGGTCGCCGTCCCGTCACGGTCGACCGCGTTCTGACCTGGGAACCGGACCGCGGCGGCAGCCGCTTCATGCTCGCCCCGCGCCTGATCATTCACATGGACGACCTGCTGGAAAGTGAACTGCTCGGCCCCGGCTCACGCGTGCGCTGGCGCCTGCTGGTCGCCGGCAGCGAGCCGGCGGTTGCCGAATTCCGGCGCTGGATTGAGCCTCGACTTACCGGGCGCCAGGGAATCGAGACGGTCGCCGAGGCCGAGGCCGAAACCGGCCGGGCGCTGGCCCAGGCCCGGCGTTTTCTCAGCGTCGCTGCACTGACGGCGGTGATCCTGGCGGCCGTGGCGGTGTTGCTGGCGGCCCTGCGCTTTGCCCGATCCCAGCGCGATCTGGTTGCGTTACTCAAGGCCTTTGGTGCCGAGAGCCGCCAGATTCTCGCCGCCATGGGCCTGCTGCTGTTCTGGCTTGCGCTGGCTGCCAGCGCGCTGGGGGGACTATTCGGCTGGTTTGCGCAAACGGCGCTCGCCATCATCCTGTCCGAAGGGCCGGCCGGTCCATTGCCCGCAGCACGCCTGTCGCCACTTCTCGGCAGCGCTGCGTTCACGCTGCTGCTGACCGCCGGCTTCGCGCTGCCGCCGCTGGTTGAGCTGCGTACCGTCGCCCCCATGCGCATACTCAACCGCTCGCTCGACAGCCGTCCGCGCCTGACCGGATGGTTGTGGCTGCTGCCGGTGCTCGGTGCGCTGTCCATTCCGGTTATCCAGCTTGGTGAAGTCAGACTGGCGCTGATCGTGCTCGGGGGATCGGCCGGCCTGGCGGGGCTGCTTGCGGCGGCCGGATGGCTGGCCATGCGCCTGGCCCGGCTGGCCTCACGCCACGCACGCGCTGACTGGCGATTCGGCCTGGCCGGGCTGCAGCGCCGGCGTGGCCAGGGCATCATCCAGGTCACGGCGCTGGGCCTGGGTCTGATGGCGCTGCTGTTGCTGATGATCGTGCGCACCGAACTGCTCGATCAGTGGCGCGCCAGCCTGCCGCCGGATACGGCCGATCACTTCGTGGTCAATATTCAGCCCGATCAGCGCGAGGCGGTCGAGGAATCGCTCCGCTCGATCGGAGCGGACAACCTGCAGATCCGACCGATGGCCACAGTCAATTTGGTCGAAGTCAACGGCGAACCGCCGCCCGATCACCGCTGGGCCGGCCAGGTCAATGTTTCCTGGATCGACAGGCTGCCCCCGGCCAATCGCATCGTCCAAGGCGGGTTCTTCGAGCCCGACTCCGAAGGTGAGATTTCGCTGGCGCTGAGATGGTCGGAGCGCACCGGGATCGGGGTCGGTGACACCATGGTCTTCGAGTCCGGCGGTCAGCGCCTGGCCGGAACGGTTACCAGCATGCGCGAAGTCGAGTGGGAGTCGTTCAACGTCAACTTTTTCATCCTGCTCAGCCCGTCGGCCGCCGACTCGCTGCCGCATCAGCTCATTGCCAGCTTCCGGAGCGCGGGTGACGGCGGCGAGCTGCGCGCGCTGCAACAGCGCTGGCCGAACGTCTCCATCATCGATATCGGCGCGCTGCTCGACCGCATTGGCGAGATCATTGCTCGAGTCTCGTCGGCCGCTCAGGTGGTGTTCTTCTTTACCCTGCTGGCCGGTCTGGTGGTGCTGCTGGCAGCCCTTGAAGCGACTCGTGACGAGCGCCGCAGCGAAGCGGCGCTGATTCGCGCGCTGGGCGCCGATGATTCAATGATCCGCCGGGGCATATTGATCGAGTACAGCGCAATGGCGGTCATCGCCGCCATTCTGGCCACCGGCGGTGCGACGCTGACCGGCTGGCTGCTGGCCAGCCAGATGTTTGATTTCAGCTACCGACCCTCACCGCAGCTGCTGGCCGCCGGCGCCCTGGCCGCCTTTGCGCTGGTGGTGGGCAGCGGCTGGCTGGGCAACCGCTCTGTTCTGCAGACTCCGGCCATGAAAATTCTGCGCGCAAAGCACGACGCCTGAAACGGTTCGTCGCGCTGTCTGTGGAGTCCGGGCGTGTCGCTACCGGCGAGTGAGGTGCTTCAGCGCTGGGTTCGAATGTCGCGCAGAATCGTGTAGCGGGTAATGTAGTGTGGATTGTCTTTGTCTTCCTGGCGTTTACCGAGCCAGCTTTCAGGGTGCGCGCCCAGATACTTGCGGTCGCTACCCGGCGCGGGCCGATAGACCAGCAGCGCGTTGTTGGATGCCGGCAGCGGCTTTGACGAGATGAGCGTCAGCGTATCGCCCTGATCCGGATCGGCCACCGTGACCTCGATAAAACGATCGCCTGACTGCGCCATGTCCGACACTGCCCCCTGACAGTGAACCAGCTGCCCGCGCCGCTCGAGCCCGAGGTTGCTTGACATCGATGCGCACAGCTCCTCGGCCCGCTTGAGCGTGTCGCTGCTCATGAAATCGTAGATATCGTCGTCTTTATCGCGTCTCATGCCTGTACTCATTAAAAATTTGTTGCCGGTCACGCTGTTACACCAATATGTTTGTAATATACCTCAAAACTTTGGGCTGTAAAAGCGCCCGATCACTCAGGCTCATGCGGTTGACCGGCTGCCCTGAGACGCTCCCAGTACGCGAGCCGGCGCGCAATTTCGCGCTCGAAACCGCGCTCGGCCGGCTTGTAGAACTTCTGTCGACCCATGGCATCGGGAAAATGGCCTTGGCCGGAAAACCCGTGCTCGGTATCGTGATCGTAGACGTAGTCCCTGCCGTAGCCGAGTGACTTCATCAGTCCGGTGGGGGCGTTGAGCAGATGCGCCGGCGGCATCAGCGAGCCGGTCTGTTTTGCCGACCGCCAGGCGGTACCCGCAGCCTTGTAAAGAGCATTCGACTTCGGTGCGGTCGCCAGGTACACGACGGCCTGGACGATGGCAAGCTCGCCTTCGGGCGAACCGAGCACCTCATAGGCCTCGCGGGCGGCCAGCGTCTGTGTCAGAGCCTGGGGATCGGCCAGACCGACATCCTCGGAAGCGAAACGGATCAGGCGCCGAGCGACATAGAGCGGGTCCTCGCCCCCGATCAGCATACGGGCCAGCCAGTACAAGGCGGCATCGACATCCGAACCTCTGAGTGACTTGTGCAGCGCCGAAATCAGGTTGTAGTGTTCCTCGCGGTCCTTGTCGTAGGCCGGCGCCCGTCGCTGCACGAGCCCGGCCACACGTTCACGATCCAGGCACCGGTTTTCCCCGGCCAGTTCGTAGACCGACTCGACCATGTTGAGCAGGTAGCGGCCATCGCCGTCGGCCATGGCCAGCAGCATCTCCCGGGCTTCCGGATCGACCGGTATCGAACGCCCGACATGGTTTTCGGCCCGCTCGAGCAGCCGTCCGAGCGCGCCCGCATCGAGCCGGTGCAGCACCAGCACCTGCATACGTGACAGCAGCGCTCCGTTGAGCTCGAAAGAGGGGTTTTCCGTGCTGGCGCCCACGAGCGTGATCGTGCCGTTCTCGACGCAAGGCAAAAAGCTGTCCTGCTGCGCGCGGTTGAAGCGGTGAATCTCGTCGACGAACAGCAGCGTCCCCTGGCCGTTGTGACGGCGTATCCGGGCGGCTTCGAAGATCTTCTTGAGATCACCGACGCCGGAAAAGATGGCGGAGATCTGAACGAAGGCGAGGTCGCCGACCTGTGCCAGCAGGCGAGCCAGCGTGGTCTTCCCGGTGCCTGGCGGACCCCAGAACACGAGGGAAGCAACCCGCCCGGATTCGATCATGCGCCGCAGCGGTCCGTTCTCGCCAAGCAGGTGATCCTGGCCGACCACATCGTCGAACGACGTCGGACGCAGCCGATCGGCCAGTGGCCCGGCAGGCACCTGATCGGTTGTCCCGGATGCGAACAGATCGCTCATGCCCCCATTTTACGCTTCGAAAAGGTCGATGGCGGCTTTCACCATTCGCGTTGCTATACTCCCCAGGAAAACCTTACGCGAGGGGAGGACGCTCGCATGCGCGGCATTCAGGACCAATTGGCGCACCGGGCCAGGACTACGCCCGGCCAGCTCTACCTGTCACAGCCGATTGACCGGCAATGGCACACCTGGAGCTGGTCAGAAGCCTTCGACGAGGCCCGTCGAATGGCCGCCGCCCTTGAGCGAATGGGCCTCGACCCCGGCGATCGCGTCGGACTGATCTCGCGTAACTGCGCCCACTGGGTGCTGGCCGATATGGCCATCATTCTCGCTGGCCTGGTCAGCGTGCCGGTCTATCCGACCGCCAGGGCCGACACCATCCGCCAGATCCTCGAACACAGCCAATGTCGGGCCTGCTTCGTTGGCAAGATTGACGAGGCGGAACAGCGACTCGCGGGCGTTCCCGGGCACGTGACCATGATCGCGATGCCCTATCCTGAGGCTCGCGGTGATCACGACTGGGACGAACTGGCCCAGCCGCCTGCCGGTGAGTTCCAGACCCGCCAGCGGCGCGAAGACGACCTGGCCACCCTGCTCTACACCTCCGGCAGCACCGGCACACCCAAGGGCGCAATGCACAGCTTTTCGAATTTCGCCTTTGTCGGGCAGTCGATCCAGTCGGCGCTCGGCGTGGAAGCAGGCGACAAGGTCTTTTCTTACCTGCCGCTGTCGCACTGCACCGAGCGCGCTTACGTCGAAGCAGTAAGCTTTTACGCCGAAACCTCACTGTACTTTGCCGAGTCGATCGATACCTTTGCCGAGGATCTGCGTTATGTCCGGCCGACCCTGTTCGGCTCGGTGCCGCGGCTGTGGAAGCGCTTCCAGCTGGGCGTGCTCGAAAAACTGCCGCCCGGGAAACTCGACCGGCTGCTGAAGATTCCCCTCGTGGCCGGACTGATTCAGCGCAGGATCAAACAGGGGCTGGGCCTGGACCGGGTACGCTGGTTTGCCAGCGGCAGCGCCCCAATGGCCGTCTCCCTGCTGGAATGGTGGGATCGGGCGGGTGTAACCATTCGTGAAGGCTGGGGCATGACCGAGACCTTCGCCTATGGCACCCAGATCGGGATCGACATCGAACCCCGGTTCGGCACCATCAGCCGCGCCCTGCCCGGGGCGGAACTCAAGCTCAGCGACGAGCAGGAGTTGCTGATTCGCTGCCCCTGTCTGATGGAAGGCTACTACTTGGCAGACGGGCTGACCGCCGAGAGCATGACCGAAGACGGCTTCTTTCGAACCGGTGACCGCGCCTTTATCCAGAACGGCTGGGTGACCATTACCGGCCGCGTCAAGGAGTTGTTCAAGACCGCCAAGGGCAAGTATGTCGCCCCGGTGCCGATCGAAAGCCTGCTGGCACGCAACGCCTGGATCGAGATGGCCTGCGTGCTCGGCAGCGGCATGACGCAGCCTGTCGCACTGGTCCAGCTGGCCGGGCATGCACCCGATGGCCGGGCTCATCTGGCCCGGCAGCTCGAGTCCGACCTGGAGCAACTCAATCGCGAACTCGAGCCGCATGAGCGCCTGGCCAGGCTGATCGTCGTCAGCGAGACCTGGGAGGTCGACAACGGCCTGCTCACGCCCACGCTCAAGCTCAAGCGCGACGTCATTGAGAAGAAATATGCGGATCTGGTCGCCCGGGCGGACGACCGGATCACCTTCGAGGACTGATCGCGATCATCCGCCAAACTGCTCGTCAAGCGGTGTCCGGGCAACGTGGTTGGTGTAGTTCGAAAGGGTCTTCATGCCCACACCCGTCAAAACATCGAACACATGACGGCGCTGGTAGCCGGCATCCAGAAAGGCAGAGAGATCGTCCGCGTCCGGGTTGCCGCGGCTGGCCACAACTGTCGTCGTGAAGGTACGCAGCGCCTCGAGTTTGGGATCGTCGATCCTGCGGCCTTCGGCCGCGGCTTTGGCCACATCGTCCGGCACGCCCTGCATCGAGGCAATGGTGGTATGCGCCCGGGTACAGTAGCCACACTCGTTGTAGGCGCTGACCGCCAGCAGCACCACCTGCTTTTCGGTCGCGCTGAAATCGGTTTTCTCGAAGATCTGGCCGATCGTCATGTAGGCCTCCAGCAAGGCCGGCGACTCGGCCATGACGCCGAGCAGGTTGGGCACAAAGCCGTATGCGGCTTCGGCCTTTTCAAGCAGCGGACGGGCCTCGGATGGCGCCGTGGACTTGTCGTGTACGCTATGGCTCATCGGTTCTCTCCTGTGTCCGGAATGAAAGTGAACGGGCATGCCACGAGCTGACGCGCTATGCTGCGGCTGGCCCGGCTTGCATCTCCAATCTGCGACTGGCCCGCTGCGATCAAAATACGTAGTAGCCGCAAGACGGCACCCCACGAGCGCATGACCCGCATTCTTCTCCTCTCCGCCTACCGCTCCGACAGTCACGCTGCCTGGACGGACTGGTTGTTGGGCCATATCGAGAATGTCGAGTGGACGGTGCGCGAACTGCCGGGCAGGCACTTCGCGTGGCGCATTCGCGGCAATCCGCTGAGCTGGCTTGACGCCATTCCCGCCGAGCCGCCGGACCTGGTGCTGGCCTCGTCCATGGTCGACCTTGCAACGCTCAGGGGACTGCAGCCGCAGCTGGTCGGTGTACCTGCGGCCTACTACTTCCACGAAAACCAGTTTGCCTACCCGGTCAGCGACCGTCAGTTCAGGACCATCGAACCGGCTGTTGTGCAGCTATACGGCGCACTGGCTGCAGATCAGCTGCTGTTCAATTCCGGCTACAACCAGGCGAGTTTTCTCGACGGCGTCGCCGAGTTCGCCGCGAGGATGCCCGACCGGGTGCCCGGCAACCTCACGTCGCGCCTGGCAGCGAAGTGTCAACGCCTGCCCGTGCCCGTCGAACCCGTACCGCCGGCCAGCAAGCGCGATCCGCGGCTGATCGTGTGGAATCACCGCTGGGAGTACGACAAGCGCCCGGAGCTGTTCGCCGAGGCCCTCTGCCGCCTGGCCGACCAGGGCGTCGGATTCCGGCTCGCGCTGCTGGGCAAACGGCCTCGCCAGACACCACCGGCCTTGCGCAGGATTCGCGAGCAGCTGGCAGAACGCATCGTCGTCGACGCCCGGCTGCCCGTGGAGCGCTATCGGGCCGTGCTGGGCCGTGCCGGTATCGCGGTGAGCACCGCCATTCACGAATTCCAGGGTCTGGGCATGCTCGAGGCGGCCAGCGCCGGCGCGCTGCCGCTGGTGCCCGACGGCCTGTGTTACGTCGAACAGTACCCGGACCCTTGCCGCTACCCGGCGGGGGAGGTCGAAGCGCTGGTCGGAACACTGGCCGCCTGGCTGGAAGGCAAGCGCCCCGCACCGGTCGATATCGGGCGCTGGCTGGCGCCGGCGCTGGCGCCGCACTGGGCGCGGTGGCTAAGCGCAAGCGCGGGCACCATCAGGTCGACGTAGGTGGCGCTGGCGGCCGCGCGACGATCGGCTCCAGGCGCCGGATCTGACCAGGGCCTGTCTCATTGGCGCGCTGGGCAGGCTACACTCTGGCGCATGGCCCGCGTCCTCGTCTTCCAGCATGTTGCCGCCGAGCCGCTGGGGTTGCTCGACCCCATGCTGCGTGAGCGCAACCACCGGATACGCTATGTCAATTTCGCGCGTGACCCCGACGCGCAGCCGCGCCTGGACCGCTACCAGGGACTGATCGTACTGGGCGGCCCGATGCAGGTGGACCAGACCGAACGCCACAAACACCTGCTGACCGAGTGCCGGCTGATCGAGCAGGCAATGCAACAAGACAAGCCGGTTCTCGGCATCTGTCTGGGCGCGCAGCTTGTTGCCCATGTCCATGGCGCAGCGGTCGGGCCCGCGCCGCAGCCGAAGATCGGCTGGTATACCCTTCATCCGACCGCCGCCACGGCGACCGATCCGGTGCTGGCACCGCTGGACCGGCCCCGCCCGGTCTATCAGTGGCATCACTGGGGTTTCGACTGCCCCGACGGAGGCGTCAGCCTGGCCGAGCACCCGAACAGCGGCTGTCAGGCCTTCCGGGTCGGGGAGTCGGCCTGGGGCTTCCAGTTCCATCTCGAGCTCGATGAGCGGCTGATCCGACGCTGGCTGACCCTGCCGTTCTACCGCAATGACCTGGCCGCTTCCGGGCTTGGACGCGCACCGGAAGACATCCGGCTGGCGACCCGGCGCCATCTGCCCGGGACGCTCAAGCTGGCCGACGCAGTCTTCAGCCGCTGGCTCGCCCGGCTCAAAGAGCCCGACAGTCGGCTGGTGCTCGGCTCGCGCTGACTTGTCTGTACTCGACCGGCGGCGCACAATATCGACAGCCTGTCCTGACAGGCGCGTCGATACCACCCGGTACTGGAGCCTCGGATATGACTAGAGACACGACAGCAACGATTCCCCTGCATTTCTGGATCATCGGCGTTGTGGCTTTGCTGTGGAACGCCGTCGGCGCCTTCGACTTTCTGGCCACGCAGATCCGGCTGGAATCCTATATGGCCGCATTCAGCGAGGAACAGCTGACCTTCTTCTACGGCATTCCGGCCTGGGCCGTGGTCACCTGGGGCATCGCCACCTGGGGTGCCCTGCTCGGAGCGCTGGCCATGCTCTTGCGGCGGCGAATTGCCTACTGCCTGTTCATCATCTCCCTGCTGGCCATGCTGGCAACGTCGTTCGAGAACTTCCTGCTCTCCAACGGCGCCGAGATCATGGGAACGACGGGCATCATCTTTTCGGGCGTCATCGCCGTGATCAGCATCTTCCTGGTCTTCTACACTCGGGCGATGCTGCAGCGCGGTATATTGCGCTGATCATCACGACTTACAGGCCCAGATCCTGCCAGCGCAACGGTTCGCCGGGTGGTGGCGGCTCCGGGTTGATGAAGCGGTCATGGCCCATCGCTCCTTCGCCGTCGAGCACCTCGCGCACCCGATCCAGCGCCCGCCAGGCATACGGCAGCAGCGGCACGTAGCGACCGGCGACACCGGGCGCGCCGACCAGCACGTCGAAGTGCTGGGCATCGGCGACTTCCCAGTAGGCCACGTTGCCACCCTTGGCGCGCGCCTGCTTGATCCAGGGCCGGCTGCTGAACGCTGCCGGGATGAGCCCGTCATCCCGGCCGTGCACAACCAGCACCGGGACGTTGCCCACGCTGGCGGTGGCACGAGTCCGCTCGACGGCCTCGGCCAGCTGCCGCGCCGCTTCATCCTCTCCTGTCTGCAGCCGGCGCAGACACAGCAGTCCCGGCAGGGCCGGATCCTGCCCGTCGGCAAGCCGGTCAATCATCTCGATACCGCCGCCGGGCCCCACCCCCGAATGGGTTGACCACCAGGCCTGGCGCTGGGAAGCCGTCGCGTTGGCGGCCTGCATGGCATAACCACACGGCATGTCGAACGGTCCCCGCCGCAGGTAAGAGGATGCATAGTTGGCTGCGACCGTGCGCCACAAGTCCAGCAGCACGTTGACCGCCGACTGATCCAGTGCCCCGCGCTCGAAACCCGCATCGTGCAACACCCGGCGTGCCGCCGCAGCATCGGCTTGTTCCAGCAGCCCTGCGCGCGCCAGCGCGGCGCAGCGCAGCTCGCCGCTGGCCGCCAGTGCCGGGTGACCCAACGGCATATCGCCGGTCCGCTCCAGATCGGCCAGCAGACAGGGTTGATAGAGCGCGGCGAGCGTGGCGTAGTCAAACAGTGCGGGCAGGCCCGGCGGAACAACATTGGGCGCTACAGCAACGACCGCATCGAGCAGCTGCGTCTTGTCGGCTTCGGCAGCGCGCAGGACAGCACCACCGCCGTTCGACAGCCCGACCGCGATGACCCGGGTCTTGCCGGGCTCGAAGGCCTGCGGAAACTCCTGCTGAAGCACGTTGAGCCCAAAGCGCGCCGTGCGCAGCACGTGCAGGCCCCAGTCAGACTCCGGATGATCGCCCGAGTGGGCGTGCGGCATGCCGACGGTCGCCTCGGCCGACACCCCGTCGATCTCCGTTGCCTCGTTCAACGCAGGCGCCTCGAACCCGAGACTGGCCTGACCACGAGCGACGCGCAGGCCGGACAGTGCGGTGCCGGTATCGTCGGCATAGTCGAAGAAATCGGTACCTGCCCCCTTGTCGGTGTAGGCAACGGCACAGCCGGCCGGCAGCGCCCATGGGCCGGCGACCGGCAGGCCACCATAGATGCCGCGCGATCCCGACGATGGCGCCACCACCAGACAGGGCGCCTCGACGTCGAATGCGTCGGGCAGCTGGAGCATGACGCGAAACGGCTGCGACGCGCCCGGGATGCGGTCGAAGGCGTGAAACTCGCGACCGGGCACCGCCGGCAGCCGCTCAAGCAGGCCGCCCAGGCCTGCTGATGGCGTGAACGAATACAGGCCGCTCCAGGCTGCGCGAATTGCCATCCGGCGCAGCCCTGCCGGCGTTGCGTCTTTCCCGTCACCCGGCAATGCATCAGCCAGTCCGTCCAGACCCAGGCCAGCGCTCAGCAGGTCATCACCGTCGCGATGGATCGTGCTGCGGATTTCCAGACCAGGCCTGGAAAAGGCTTCAGTCTGCGTCTCGCGATCAGAGCGGGGTGCTTCACAGCCGGCCAGGGCAGCCGAGACCGCGAGCAGCATGCATAGCAGTCGATGCGTCATGACAGGAATACCGGCTCAACCAGGCTGTACTCTAGCAGCACCGATGCGGCCAGCTGAAATGGACTTTCGTACAGCTTCACCGGCGGTCATGCTCTGCTACGCTCTGCTCCAGGGCACCGGGCATCGAAGGAGACGGTCAGTGACTCACAGGCAGGAAGGCAGGCAACTTCGCACTCTGATTACCGGAGCCGGCAGCGGCATTGGCGCCGGCATCGCGACCGAACTGGCCCGCGCCGGGCATCGGATTCTGGCCAGCGACCTCGACCAGGATGCTGCCGAACTGACCGCCTGGCAAATCAGACAGGATGGCGGCCAGGCCGGGGCATTCGCGCTGGACGTGACCCGTGACGACGACGTCGAGCGCCTGATCGGCGAACTGGACGATGGGGTCGACGTGCTGGTCAACAACGCCGGCCTGCAGCACGTCGCGCCGCTGGAAGACTTTCCGATGCAACAGTGGGACCAGCTCGTGCAGGTCATGCTGGTCGGCAGCGCGCGCCTGACCCGGGCGGTGCTGCCGGGTATGCGCGCCCGGGATTTCGGACGGATCGTCAATATCGGCTCGATTCACTCACTGGTCGCCAGCCCCTACAAATCGGCCTATGTCGCGGCCAAGCACGGCCTGACCGGACTGGCCAAGGTCGTCGCGCTGGAGACCGCCGATACCGACATCACGATCAACACGATCTGCCCGACCTACGTCAAGACGCCGCTGGTTGAACGACAGATCGCCGCCCAGGCCAGGACGCACGGTATCTCCGAGGACCGGGTAGTCGACGAAATCATGCTCAAACCCATGCCCAAGGGCGTGTTCATCTCGTTCGAGGAGCTGGCCGGGATCTGCGCCTTTCTGATCGGGCCGGACGCGCGCAACATCACCGGCCAGTGCATCGTCGTCGACGGTGGCTGGACGGTGCAATAAGGAACGGTTCTTGGTTCGATGACCACTCGAGTCCTCATCGCCGACGATCACCCGCTCTTTCGCGGAGCGCTGGTTCAAGCCCTGGCGGCCTGCCTGAGCGACGTATCCGTCCTGGAGGCCCGCGATCTGCCCGAAACCGCCGCCCGACTCGACGAGCATGAGGACATTGACCTGCTGCTGCTCGATCTGCATATGCCGGGCAACCAGGGGCTGGCCGGGCTGGCCTCGATCCGCTGTCATTTTCCGGCCGTAGCCGTGGTCGTGGTTTCGGCCAACGAAGACCCGCGGGTGATCCGTCGGGCGCTGGACCATGGCGCAGCCGGATTCATTCCCAAGAGCTCCGGCCTGGACGAGCTGACCCAGGCCCTCGATACGGTACTGGGCTGCCAGGAATGGGTGCCTCCGCACCTGGCTCGCGCGGTGGCCGATATCGAATCCGACGATGAGGACCTGGCCCTGGCCGCCCGCTTCGCCCGCCTGACCCCGCAGCAGTTTCGCGTCCTCGAGCGGGTCGCCGAAGGCCGGCTCAACAAGCAGATCGCCGACGAGCTCGGTATCCAGGAACGCACGGTCAAGGCGCACATGAGCGAGATCTTCAGCAAGCTCGAAGTGCGCAACCGAACCCAGGCCGGCATCGCCTATCGCCGCCTGGAACTGGTCGATCCGGCCCGGCTGGACTGACGGCTGGCGTCAGGGCAGCTCGAAACGGTCGCCGAAGAGGTCATCCGTTGCCGGAACGACCTCGTAGGGCAGCGGCGGGCTCAGCTCGGAGGTATTTCCGTCGATATCAATGACCAGGGCACTGAGCAGCCCCGCGGCAAACGGCGGGTCGATCAGGATGGTCCGGGTCGAATTTGGCGTCTGGCTGTAGACGTCGCGGTGAATGCGGTAGATATCGCGCTGCAGATTGGTCTCGATGTAGAAGTCGACCGTCAGCGGATAACTGGAGCTGGCCAGGGCGCTGTCGATGCGATAGCGGATCTCAAGTTGCCCGCCAATGCTGGCCAGTCCGGTGATCTCCGGATAGTTCTGCAGATTGTTCGGCCCGCTGTCGCCATCGCCAGGGTCGTTGGCCGTGGCGCCGTTGTCACCCAGATCGATGTGCCGATCGCCATTCTCGCCGAAGTGGTTGGAGTCGAAGCGATTGCGCGTGCCCGCCGCGCCGGCGACCCGGATGCCGTCGTTGCCGTTGTGGTGCAGGTTATTGTCGCGGATCAGGTTCAGATCCGAGCCGTTGGCGACAAACACGCCCGCGTTGAGGTTGCCCAGATCCGAAAAAGTCACTCCGCCAACGGTATTCGAGCGCACGATATTGGCGTCGCCGGCAATCTGGATGCCGTCCGAGCCGTTGAAACCGACCAGGTTGCCATCACAGCCCGCGTCCGGGTCGCCGATGCGGTTGCCGCCACCGTCGATCCGGACGCCCTCGGACGCATTGCCGGCATTCTGGAGGCCATCACCCACCCCGATGAAGTTGCCGCACACGCGCGTTGAAGTGCCCTCGAGCGCGATGCCGTCGAAGTTGTTGCCGATCCGGTTGTAGCTGATGCTGGTGTCCGTCGGGCCATTGCGAACGCGAACGCCGGCGTTGCCCACGCCGATGTCGGTTCCGTCACTGCGCATGCCGATCAGGTTGTTGCTCACCACATTGCCTGATCCACTGACCACGTCCACACCATCATCATCAACCGCGCCGATGACGTTGTTCTCCACCGTGTTGCCCCCCGCCGCCAGTACGACCCCGTTGGCGGCATTTCCGACGACCGTTGTGTTGAGCAAGCCGATGTTGTTGCTCTCAACGGCATTGTTCGCGTCGGCCAGGTAGATGGCATCATTGTCATTGTTGAATACCTGATTGGATGTGATCGTGTTGCCGGATCCGGACGACAGCTGCACGCCGCGCTGCAGATTCTCATAGATCCAGTTGTTCTCGATGGCGTTGTTGTGGCTGGCCAGCGCATTGCCCACATGAATGCCGTGGCCAGCGTTGGCCGCGATCAGATTGCGCCGGTCGAGATTGACCGTATCGCCAATCTCGCTGTTTGCGCCGTTGAGCGCAACCCCGTTGCCGCTGTTGAACATGATCTGGTTGATGTAGATTTTCTGACCCCCGGTCATCGCTCGAATGCCGTCACCGCCGTTGTAGCCGATGTAGTTGGGGCTGATTTCGGAGTTCAGCACCAGGCCGATGACGTTGTCGGGGCCGAGCAACTGAATGCCGTGGCCGGCGTTGCCGAAGGAATCACTGCCTGCAGGACTCACCCCGATGTAGTTGCCGGCAATCAGGCTGTCCTCGCCGAGCTGCAGGAAGATGCCGTCCTCGGCATTGCTGGAGATGAGGTTGCCGCGACCAACGATACGGGTCGGCGAGAAGGCGGCTTTCGTTCCAACGGTGCATATGTCGCAGTTGCTGAGAAACACGCCACTGCCGCCATTGCCGCTAGCGCTTTCATCGTGGCGTACGCCGATCCAGTTGGAGTCGATCTCGACGTTGCTCGAGTTGATGGCCTCGATGCCGTTATCGGGAAAGTCGTAGATTGCCAGGCCCTTGATCCGGACAACTGCGGCGTTGGCCACGCGCAGCCCGTCGGCCGTGGTTCCACTCAGCGCCGAGCCGGACAGCCGCACCAGCGGGGTCGCGTCCAGCACGGATGTTGCCGCGCTGTTGTAGCCCGGCGCCGTGGTGGCATCGATCGTGACCCCATTCGTTGTAATGGTCGGCAGCGGTGTTGATGGCGTAATCGTAAACAGGCCGACCGAGAATTCGATCAGGTGACCGCCACCAAATGCGTTGGCCTCCTCAATCGCCGCTCTGAGCGTGCATCGCGGCGGCCCGCCAATCGGGATATCGCAGAATCCGTCACCGGGATTGGCATCCGAGGCATCACCAATGTCATTGACGACAAAAGCATGGCTGTAGCCGCCTGCCAGCAGAAAGACCAGGCTTGCCGCGCCCAGGAATCGGTTCATGAAATGCTCCTCGATCAATTCGGGTATCCAGTAAGTCGCAACTGCCGGGATTTTTGTGCCATGGCGCACACGACAGGCTGATTTGCGCGCAGGAATGCGGCAGAATGAGCGCCCGGACAACACGAATCGATCTTGGCCATGGCTCAGGATTCAGGCTCCAGCCCGCCCCGTGGCGGCCCGACGGGACTCGATCCCGGCGGCGGCGATCTCGAGCGGGTGCGCCAGCTCTACGACGAGCTGCGCCGCATCGCGCGGCGCGAACGCCAGCTCATTCCCTCGGCAACGCTCAATACCACGGCACTGGTCCACGAGGTCTGGCTGCGCCTGGCCGCCGGGGAGAGCGAATTCCGCGACCGGCGGCATTTTCTCGGCGTGGCGGCGGTGGCCATGCGCCGCATGGTCGTTGACTACGCCCGCTACCGTCTGGCGCAGAAGCGCGGTGGCGATGTGGTGCAGGTCGAACTGGGTGACGACGATACCGCCACGGTTACCGATCTGGATCACATCCTCGATATCGATCAGGCGATTGACGATCTCGACCGTCTCGATCCCCGGCTGGGCCGTCTGGTCGAGCTGCGCTTCTTCACCGGCCTGTCCAACGAGGATGCTGCCGAGGTGCTCGAAGTTTCAGCGCGCACCGCGGCGCGCGACTGGAAGCGCGCCAAGGCGCTGCTGGCCGCCAACCTGAGCGCTGGCTGAGCCCGGTGAGGCGATGACGACCGATCAGACTGGCAGACCATCAGCGAGCCGCAATCGATGCCCAACGCAGACAATGACTTGCTCGGGCGTCGGCCGCTGCGCTGGCGACTGGCCTACGCCCTGATCGACGGGCGCTGGCACACAGGCTGCCGATGAGTGGCTGAGTTAGCGCCTCAGTTCCGGCACAATCCGCCGGAAGGCGTCCACGCAGGCCGCGCCCAGGTGACGGCAGCGACCGGGCGACCAGCCAATGTCCGGCATGGGCAGGTCAGCGTTGTCCTTGAACGGCATCTCCAGGGTCATGGCCAGACAATCGAAGGTCTCGGCCATGTAGTCGGTGTTCTTTCTGAGATCCGAACTGCCCGGCGCATCCACCGCATAGCCATGCTCGGTCTGAAAGTCCGGGCTGATTGCTGCAAGCAGACCCTTGAAGGTGTCGAGCTGATGCTGCTTGCGGTCATTCCAGGACGGCGTCCCCTCGGCGCCGGCGATGAAGTTGTAGGGCAACGCCTCGTCGCCGTGCACGTCGAAGCACAGATCCACACCGGTCGCGTGCATCTTCTGGCGCGTGAAGTAGACCTCCGGCGAGTCGTCCTCGGACGGCTCGGCCCATTCGCGGTTGAGATTGCGGCCGCGAGCGTTACAGCGCAGATGGCCGCGCACCGCCCCATCCAGACACATGCAAGGCACCAGGTAGACGACCGACAGCGCCAACAAGGCGCGTGCCGAGGGATCTTCAGGGTCGAGAAGACGGTCGAGAAATCCCTCGACCCACCATTGGGCCATGGTTTCACCGGGATGCTGGCGCGCAATGACCCAGATTGCCAGCCTGTCCGCGTCCGGGCGCCCGATGGTCAGCAGGGTGTGCGGTCGGCCATCGGGCGTCAGGCACAGTGTTTCTGCCGACACCCGCTCATCTTCGAGCGCGGCGGCAATCAGTTGCTGATGATCCTGCTGGCTGTAGGGCGCAAAGTAGGCGTACCAGACCACATCGGCCTCGGGCCGGTCCTCGATGATCAGCTGTCCGTTTTCAAGGCGGGTATCGACCCGGTACCAGTGCAGCCGATCCGTGCTGGCTACGGCGCGGTAGCCCTCGAAGCCTTCCGGATAGGAGACAGCGGCTGCGTTCTCGATGCGCAGGCGGCAGTCGATGCCGGATGCCCCGTCGAGCTGGAAATAGAACCACTGCAGGTGGCGTTCGCCAACGTCCGGGCGAATCCTGAGGCGGATGTCGTCGGGACGATCTGCGGAAACGACCTCGATATTGCCGCCATCAAACGATGAATGGATATGCATGATTTGGTCCAGGGATCAGGTTTCAGGGTTCGGGCAATGAGTCTATCGCAGGCGCCATCGCGATTTTGCCTTCCTGCCCTTCGACTGGCCAGTCGAACAGGTCCCGCGCAAGACGGGCGAACTCGCCGTCCGGAGGCGTCTCGAGGCGAAGGCGGCCGGTCGTTCTCGGATGATCCAGCTCCAGCCGGCTGGCGTGCAGGAGCATTCGGTGACAGGCCAGGTGCTGGCGGAACAGGCGATTGTGGCGGCCGTCGCCGTAGGTCGTATCGCCGATCAGGTGGTGGGCGATATGCTTGAAATGACGGCGAATCTGGTGACGGCGGCCGGTCTCCGGCATCGCCTCGACGAGCGAGTAGCGTGCGGTCTCGTGACCGCCGACCGGGATGGGCAGCTCGCAGCGCGCCCGCAGACGGTAGCGGGTGACGGCCGGCTGTTTCTCGGCGCGCCGCTGCCGCGCCAGGGGGTGATCGATCTCGCCCGCCTGGTCGGTCCAGCCTCGCACGACCGCCAGGTAGCACTTGCCGACCTGCCGCGTCATGAATGCCCGGCCGAGCCACTTCGCGGTATCGCGGTCGAGCGCGAACATCAGCACACCGGAGGTGGCGCGATCGAGCCGGTGCACCGGCCAGACCCGTTGCCCGAGCTGGTCACGCAGGCGCTGCAGCACGAACTGCCGATCGGTACCGATGCTGCTGCGGTGGACCATGATGCCGCACGGCTTGCTGATTGCGCACAGCCACTGATCCTGGTAGATGACTTCGAGCGGCATGGCCGGTCCTGGTGGAAATGACTTTACACGCTTGGTTGCGGCAGTATAGGTTGCCAGCAAGGGGATTTCGCCGGACAGCCGGAGTTGAAGGCCATGTACATCGACAAGCCGCTCTGGAATCGCATTCAGGACCACTTCGATCAGCTGATCGGCCTGGCGGCGGAAGAACGCGACTCCTATCTGGACCGAAGCGGCTTGCCGGACGCGGACCGGGCCGTGCTGCTCGAGCTGCTTGCCGCCGGACCCGAATGCGAACTGCTCGACCGCCCGGTCCCGGATCTGCTGGCACTGGGCAGCCAGGAGACCCAGTCACCACCGCCCCCTCATGACTGGCACGGCCGCGAACTGGGGCCCTGGCGCGTCGACCGACTGATCTCGCGCGGGGGTATGGGTGCGGTCTACGCCGGCTATCGCAACGATGGCCGCTTCGACAAGAAGGTGGCAATCAAGCTGCTCGATGCCGCCGGGCTCGACTCGGCCGAACATAAACGGCTGATCGAGGAGGTGCGTATCCTGGCGCGCTTGCAGCACCCGGGTATCGCACAGCTGATCGACAGCGGCGTGAGCGGCGACGGCTACTCCTGGCTGGTGATGGAATATGTCGACGGCCAGCCGATCGATCGCTACTGCCGTGAGCGGGAAATCGGACTTGAGCAGCGCATCGAGCTGGTCTGCCAGGTGGCCGAAGCCCTGGAGTACGCGCACCGGCACCAGATCGTGCATTGCGACATCAAGCCGGCCAACATCCTGGTGTCAGAATCCGGTCGCGCGCAGCTCGTGGACTTCGGCATCGCTCGCCTGGTACAGGACCGAGCGCAGGGCGAGTCTGACGGCCGTATCTACTGCTCTCCGGGGTTTACCGCGCCGGAGCGCCTGCGCGGGGCCGCTCCCACCACCATGCACGATGTCTACGCGCTCGGGGCGCTGCTCCACGTTCTGGCGACCGGTCAGCGAGTGAGCTTGCCGGCCACCGCCGGTGTCGAGCCACCGCTGCCATCCGGGCTGAATCGACGCAAGTCCGCCAGGCAATCCGGGCAGCGCTCGGGCGCACGCCGGTTCGGCATCGACCACGACCTCCAGGCCATTTGCCGCCGCGCTATGGCCATCAACCCCGACCAGCGCTACCGCTCGGTGGAATCGATGCGGACCGATCTGAGCAACTGGATGGAACACCGACCGGTTGCGGCGCGCAACGGCGGGCGCCTGTACTGGCTCGGGTGCTTCGTGCGCCGCAATACCCTGGCCACCGCGCTGGGCGTGGGGCTGGTGGCGGCGCTGCTCGCGGGCCTGTTCGCCGCTCAATGGCAGGCGCAGGAAGCGATGCGCGAGGCGCAGCGCAAGACGGCTGCCCTTGGCTATCTGCAGGACGTTCTGGCAACATTGGTGCCCGATTCACCCGATGCCGTGGCCGAACCGCGCACCCGGGTGTTGCTGCGCGCAACCGAGCAGGCACCCCGGGCGCTGGCCGACGAGCCGCTGGTACTGGCCCAGGTCTCGGAGACCATGGCCGGACTGCTGGCGCGCATCGGCGAGTACGAGGCGGCGCAGTACGCTCAGCAACGCGCAGCCGGGCTCTACCTCGCCGAGCACGGCCCGGACCATCCGGACACGGTGCTGGCACGCACCGAGCAGCTGCGCCTGCGCGCAACACGCGGCGGCGGGTCCGATCCGGCCGTTGAACAGGCCCTTCGGGATGCCATCGCGGTCACCCGCGACCGGCCCGCCTATCGGCGCCGTCATGCCCTGTCCCTGACTCAGCTGGCCACGCTGCTGGGAAACGTTGGACGGACCGATGAGGCGCTTGTCGTCGTCAACCAGGCTCGCGCGTTTCTGCAAGCGGATGATCCACTGCAGCAGCGGGTCGAGACGGATCTGATTGCAGCAGAACTCAATATCACGAACGGAACCCACGAAACGGCGCTCGAGCTCATCCAGACGCACGAAGCGGAACTGCGCGAAACGCTGGGTGCCGGGCATCGGCTCTCCCTGACCCTTGCGGGAGTGCGGGGGCAAGCGCTGCGCTACGCCGGTCGCCTGGAGGAGTCTCGGGAGCACCTGACCACCGCGATCGACGGATTAAGGCCGCTGTATCCGGAAGGCAATGAGCGACTGCTCGATCTGCTCGGCGGGCTCGGGATCGCCCACTACAAGCTGGGCGAGCTCGATCCTGCCGCCGAAGTCGCCCGCGAACACCTCGACCTGTCGCGCCGGCTGCTCGGCGGGCGCAGTCACCAGACCGCGCTGGCGCTGTCGAACACCGGCAACATCGAGTTTGCGCGCGGCAACTACCCGGCCGCGCGCGATCTGCAGGAGGAGTCCGCGCAGGCATTCGCCGAGCTCTACGGCGAGGATCACATCGCAGTCGCCCTGACGCTTGGCAACATGGCCGAGGCCCTGCATCACATGGGGCGGCACGCGCAATCAATGGAGCTGCGCATCGGCGCAATGCAGCGCATTGGCGAGGTGTGGGGCGAGGACTCCATGCGCTATCTGCATCAGCTCAGGGCACGGGCCCGAACGCAACTGGCCATGGGCCAGGCCGACGAGGCCGCCATGGCACTCGAGCGCACGCTGTCGCTGGCCGAGGCCACCGATTCCCGGCAGAGTGAGGAAATGGCCTTAACGCGCGCCTGGCTGGCCGAGGCGCGACGGCAGCAGGGCCGCACGGAAGAGGCCAGGCGCCTGCTCACCGCAGCGCGCAGCGGGCTGGATCAGTCCGGCGAGGCGACACCCGCCATGCAAGAGACCGTGGCACGGCTCGAGGCGCGCCTCGCCTGCCATCTGTCCGCGCTCGATGCATGCCGACAGGCCGTCGAGTCGGCCGATGGCTTGTACGCCAGGCGTCTGCCCGTGGACAGCCCAATCCGGGCCGAGCTACGCCAGCTGCTTGCCGCGGCGCAAGCCCGACACGGCTCGGGCTGAGCGGACCGGTTCAGTCGGCCGGGCCTGTGGCCTCGAGCAGGCGGGAAAGGCAATTCAGAAATACGTCCCGTTCACGTTCGCCCAGGCGGGTCAGCAAGGCGCGCTCGTAGGCCAGTGCCGCCGGCACGATGGCGTCGTGGATCGCCTGTCCCGCCTCGCTCAGGTACAGGCGCTTGGCGCGTCGGTCGTCCTGGTTGTCACGCCGCTCCAGTCGCCCATGCTCGCTCAGACGGCCAACCGCGCGGCTGACGGCCACCTTGTCCATGGCCGCGCGGTCGGCCACTTCCGTGGCCGTGACTCCGGGATAGCGCCCAACGATGGCGATGACACGCCACTCGGTCACGCCGATACCGAAACGCTGCTTGTAGGTGCGCGCAATACCGCGACTGATACTGTTCGACAGCACCGAGAGTCGATAGGGCAGAAATTCCTCTAGATCGAGCATTTGCGATCGCGCCGACGGCTTGAAAACAGTTACAAATGTAACTAATATCAGAGGCAGGAAGCAAGGTCGTTTCCTCGCCGGCTCGTCCGAACATCGCCCAATCGTCGAATCGCAATATTGCAAGGAGACCGAATCATGACGCAGTCCCGCCCCAATCCGCTTGGCGTCGAGCGCTTCGAGTTCATAGAATTTGCGGCGCCTGACGCGACGCTGCTGCACGACCTGTTCAACAAGATGGGCTTCACGGCTGTTGCACGTCACCGATCACTGCCGGTCACCCTGTACCGACAGGGGGGCATCGATTTCCTGGTCAACGAGACATCCGACTCCTTCGCCAGCGATTTTGCCGATGCGCACGGGCCTTGCTGCACCGGCTTTGCGCTGCGCGTGGCTGATCCGCAACAAGCCTACCAGTCGACCCGCGCCAACGGCGCACAGGATGTTTCCAATCGGCCCGACACGCTGGCCATCGACTCCCCGTGCATTTCCGGCATCGGCGGCAGCGTGCTGTACCTGACCGCCGGAGTCGAAGACCTGGAGCGACATTTCGAGTTTGACCCGGCCGTTGACCGACACCCAGCGGGCGTCGGGCTGAGCTTTGTCGATCATCTCACGCACAACGTCTACAACGGCAACATGGGCGACTGGGCGGAGTTCTACGAGCGTCTGTTCGGCTTCTACGAGGTCAAATACTTCGACATCAAGGGGCAGCAGACCGGGCTTCGCTCCAAGGCCATGACTGCGCCCGACGGCAGCATTTCAATCCCGATCAACGAGTCGGAAAATCCCAAGAGCCAGATCAACGAGTATCTGGACGAATACCAGGGAGAAGGCGTACAACACATCGCGCTGTATACCGATCACATCTACGAGTCGGTTGAAGCGCTGCACGGCAACGGCATTGACTTTCTCGATACGCCGGATACCTACTACGAGGTCATCGATGAACGCATACCCGGTCACGGTGAAGATGTCGAACGGATGAGAAAGAACCGCATCCTGATCGACGCCGATCCCAACGATCCCGACAAGCAGCTGCTGCAGATCTTTACCAAGACCAATATCGGTCCGATCTTCTTCGAGATCATCCAGCGCAAGGGTAACGAGGGTTTCGGCGAAGGCAATTTCCAGGCCCTGTTCGAGGCCATCGAGCGCGATCAGGAAAAGCGCGGAGTCCTTTAAAGAACGGTTTCCGGGTTCAGGTTTTCGGCTTCAGGGGCGGGCATGACTGCTGCTGGAGCCTGAGCCGAACCGGGGCTCTTCGAATCGGATGCATCAAGGACAGCCAATCCGGAGGCAGTCATGAAGAAGTGGATTTCCCATTCCAGGGTGGAAGGCAGGGCCAGCCGGCAGGCGCATACCAATCTGCCCGAGGACACTTATGAGCGCGAGATGGGCAAGGAAGGATTCTTCGGCCCGGCCACGCACTTTTACCATCAGCACATGCCGACCGGCTGGACTGATTTCGAAGGGCCGCTGCAGCCGCGCGCCTTCGACACGACCCGCCTCGAAGACAAAGTCGGGTCGCCCTGGCAGGCCGCCGAACTGCTTGGCAACGCGCACTGCAGGTTTCGCTGCTGGCACGCCGACGGAAAGATGGATCACCTGGTGCGCAACGGCGACGGCGACGAGTTGCTGTTCGTCCACGACGGCGCCGGCGAGCTGTTCTGCGACTTCGGCCACCTGAGTTTCCGTGACGGTGACTACATCATGCTGCCGCGCGGCACCATGTGGCGCATCGAGTCCGACGGTCCCGTCGAAATACTGCTGATCGAGGCGACCAATTCCAGCTACATGCTGCCCGACAAAGGCCTGGTCGGCCCGCACGCCATCTTCGACCCGGCCATGCTCGACACGCCGACAATCGACGACGCCTTCCGCGCCCAGCAGGGCGAGGACGAGTGGCAGGTCCAGGTCAAGCGCCACAACCGGATCTCGACGATCACCTTCCCTTTCAATCCGCTTGACGCGGTGGGCTGGAAGGGCGACCTGATGCCGGTGAAGATCAACTGGCGCGACATTCGCCCCCTGATGAGCCATCGCTACCATCTGCCGCCGTCGGCCCATACCACCTTCGTGGCCAACCGGCTGGTTGTGTGCACCTTCGTGCCGAGACCCTTCGAAATGTCGGGGGATGCGCTGAAGGTGCCATTCTTCCACAACAACGACGATTTTGACGAAGTGCTCTTCTACCATGCAGGCGAGTTTTTCTCGCGCGATAACATTCATCCTGGCATGATGACGCTTCACCCCTGTGGCTTTACCCACGGCCCGCACCCCAAGGCAATGGACAACGCATTCAGGCCGAAAAGCGAGGCGACGGAAGAAGTCGCGGTGATGATCGATACCCGTGACGCCCTCGACGTCACGGCGGCGGCGGAAAAGATCGAGTGGACCGGCTACGTGGACAGCTGGAAGCCCAAGCGCTAAGGACGGTTTCCGGTTTCCGGTTTACGGGACGCATTCGGGAAGCGTCGTGATGTCGTCAAGCCAGAAGACATCTTTCATTCCGGAACCTGACACGGGAGATGATCGAAGCCTGCCCGGAAACCGGAAACCGGAAATCGGAAACCGGAAACCGGAAACCGGAAACCCAGTAAACAAAGCCATTACCCTGCATGCAACGTCCCAACCAATCGAAGTGACCTGATCATGAAACTAGCAACGTTAAAGGAAGGCGGTCGCGACGGCACGCTGATCGTCGTCAACCGCGACCTGACCCGCGCGATCCGCGCAACGGATATCGCGCCCACGCTCCAGGCCGCACTGGACAACTGGGATGCGGCCGCGCCGCGCCTGGCCAGCCTGTTCGACGAGTTGATGAATGACACTGCCGAGGGCAGCTTCGATCTCGATATCAACGCCCTGGCTGCACCGCTGCCGCGCTGCTACCAGTTCTGTGACGGCTCGGCCTACCTGCCGCACGTCGAGCGGGTGCGCAAGGCACGCGGCGCCGAAGTGCCCGAGAGTTTCCTCACCGATCCGCTGATGTACCAGGCCGTGTCCGACGGCTTTCTGGCCCCCCACGATCCAATCATCATGCCCTCGACCGAATGGGGCATCGACTTCGAGTCGGAAATCGGTGTCATCACCGATGATGTGCCGATGGGCGCGGCCGCTGAACAATGTGCCGACCACATCCAGCTTGTCACGATCCTCAACGACATCTCGCTCCGGAATCTGATCCCGGCCGAGCTGGCCAAGGGCTTCGGGTTCTTGCAGTCCAAGCCCCGCTCGGCCCTGGCCCCGGTCGCGGTCACCCCGGACGAGCTCGGCGAGGCCTGGCGCGACAGCAAGCTGCACCTGCCGCTGCTGACTCACCTCAACGGCGAGCTGTTCGGCCGACCGGAAGCCGGCGAGGACATGCAGTTCAGCTTTGCAGAGCTGGTTGCCCACGCCGCCAGGAGCCGACCGCTGGCCGCCGGTTCGCTGGTCGGTTCGGGGACCATTGCCAACCAGGACACCAGCCGCGGCGCCTCCTGCCTGGCCGAAAAGCGCATGCTTGAAATCATCGCCCACGGCAAGCCCGAAACCCCGTTCATGCAGTTCGGCGACGTGGTCCGCATCGAGATGAAGACACACCAGGGTGAGTCGATCTTTGGTGCGATTGAGCAGAAGGTGGTTAAGTACGAGCGGTGAACGGTGAACGGTTCCGGGTTCCGGGGAGCCTTCGGCAATGAGGAACAACGCTCACGCTTGAAGGCTTCGAAGCGGCGGGGTGCAAGGCCTCCTCCATCCGAAGCCCGCCCGGAAACCGGAAACCGTACACAATAGGCCAATCGAAAGCCGGAACCGCAACCCATGCCCAAATCCGCGAACATGATCCTGTATTCATACTGGCGCTCATCGGCCAGCTACCGGGTGCGCATGGCGCTCAACCTCAAGGGTCTCGACCACGAGATCCGGCCGGTTCATCTGCTGCGCGACGGTGGCGAGCAGTATTGCGGCCACTACGCTGCCCTCAACCCCCAGCAACTGGTGCCCACCCTGGTTGACGGCGGGACCGTAATCACCCAGTCGCTGGCCATCCTCGAATATCTCGAGGAGCGCCACCCGGAGCCTGCCTTGCTGCCAGGCGCCAGCGCCGAGCGCGCCCGGGTGCGCATGATCGCCCAGGCCATCGCCTGCGAGATTCACCCGCTCAACAACCTGCGCGTGCTCAAGTACCTGACCGGCAAAGCCGGGCTGGACGAGCATGCCAAACTGGGCTGGTATCGTCACTGGACCGAAACCGGCCTGGCTGCGGTGGAACGCCTGCTCGACAACCCTCAGACCGGTGAATTCTGTCACGGCAGTGAACCGGGACTGGCCGATTGCTGTCTGCTGCCACAAGTCTATAATGCGCGGAGATTCGAGTGCCGGATGGACGGTCTGCCCGAAATTCAGCGCGTCTGCACGGCACTGGAGCAGCTGCCTGCCGTTCAGCGCGCCGCACCGGACAGACAGCCGGATGGGCAAACCAACCCGGCCCCTTAACACCCGATGAGATATCTTGAACAGCGATGAAGACTTATTCTCTGACCGCCTTGATGGCCCTGGCCCTCGTTGCCGCCTGCGCGACACTGCCACCGGATCCGACCGTGCTCGACAACGCACGCAGCGCCATCGCCCAGGCGGAGGCGGCCGGGGCGAACGAGTACGCGCCGCTGGAACTGCGCTTCGCCCATGATCGACTGGTGGCCGCCGAGCAGGCCCTTGGCGATGACCGGGAAGATGAAGCGCGCCGGCTGTCCGACCAGGCCGAGATCGAGGCCCAGCTGGCCCTGGCACGCACGCGGGCTGCGCTGGCACGGGCTGAACTGGCGCGCAAGGAGCGCGAAATCGAGCAGATCCGTGCCGATCTGGCCGAGGTGTTTGGCGAGGAGGTGCTGGACCGATGACATGCAAAGCCTGCGTCATGACTGCCCTGGCCCTGGTGCTGACGGTCGCCGGCTGTGCCATGCAGCCGCCGCGCGACGACTCCGCACTTCGCAATCTGCGCGCTGATCTGCAGGAGTTCCGGTCCGATCAAACACTGTCGAGCCTCGTGCCGCTGGCGCTGGCGGAAGCAGAACGCGCGGTTCGCGCTGCTGGGCAGGACGATCTGCCCGAAAACGAGCGGACCCACCGAATCGAACTGGCCGCCAAGCGGATCGAAATCGCCCGCGCCGAAGCCTTTCGCGCTCAGGCGCTGGCGCGCATCGACGAGATTGACGCACAGCGCACTCAGCTGCTGCTGCGCGCCAGCCGGCTCGAGGTCGAGCGGGCCAGGCGGGAAGCCGAACAGGCCCTGATGCTCAGCCAGGCTGCCCAGGAAGAGATCAGCCGCACGCGGCGCGAAGCCATGACGGCCGAGGAGCTGCGCGAGGAAGCAGCAAGGCGCGAGCAGCAGGCACGCGAGGAAGCCCAGGCGGCACGCCGGCTGGCCGAGGCCCAGGCCAGCGAAATCGAACTGGCGCGGCGGGAAGCGGAACTCGCCAGCGAAACGGCCGAGTCGTTGCGCCGGCGATTGGAGTACCTTGAACTACGCGAGACCGACCGTGGCGTGGTGGTCACGCTCGGCGATGTCCTGTTTGCCAGCGGAGAAACCACGCTGCAGCCGGAGGCTCAAGAGAATCTTGAAGATGTCGTGGAACTGCTGCAGACCGAACCCGACAAGGCGATCCGGATCGAAGGACACACCGACTCCACCGGCTCGGCCCAGTCGAACATGCGCATTTCCAGACTGCGTGCCGAAGCCGTGCGTGACGCCCTGGTCAGGCTGGGGATCAGCGCCGACCGCATCCAGGCCATCGGCATGGGCGAGGACTTCCCCATCGCCAGCAACGAAACGGCCGAGGGGCGCAGCCGCAATCGTCGTGTCGATGTCATCGTGCTGAATGACTGACTGCGATCCGGGCACTTGAAGTTGCCACCGCTTGGCGCTATAACTACCAGTGTCATGGTGAGCCATTCGAGTGAACCACTCGCCTCTTCAGGCGGCCACAGGACGGGCCATGCACACCACGTCCTGATGCCCAGAACCCCTCCCGACTTCTCCTACGGGCCGCCCCGGTGCGGGCGGTCTCTTCTCTCGGCGTCGCCTGCGTCGCCGTCTCATCAGGTCTCACGCAACAGGAGTCTGCCCATGTTTGAAAACCGCAAGGATCAAATGGAAATCCTGCTCAAGAACAACGAGGAATTCCGCCGCATCTACAACCATCATCAGCAGCTCGAAAAGCGGGTACTGGCGGCGGAAACCGGTACCGCCCCGATGGAAGACCTGGCACTCAGGCAGCTCAAACGAGAAAAGCTCCGGGCCAAGGACCAGCTCGCCCGAATCATGGATCAGTCGCAGGCCGCCTGATCCGTCACACTCCGACTTTTTGCGGCCCGGCGGGAACGCCGCCGGGCCTGACCCTAACCTGCCCGAACTCTCAACACAGCGTGCCCGCGGTTGCTCAAAGGCCGCGACTCAGATATCGTGGCGGGCTGAAATCCGCGACGACACACTGCCCATGACACACTACCGCAGCGCGCTCGAACTGATTGGCAGCACGCCGATCGTACGCGTCAACCGACTCGATACCGGGCCGTGCAGCCTGTACCTCAAGCTGGAAAGCCAGAACCCGGCCGGCTCGATCAAGGATCGCATTGCCCTGAAGATGATCGAGGAGGCCGAGCGACGCGGTGACCTCAAGCCCGGCGCGACTATTGTCGAGGGCACCGCCGGAAACACCGGTCTGGGGCTGGCACTGGTGGCCGCGCAGAAGGGCTATCGGCTGATTCTGGTCATTCCCGACAAGATGAGCCGTGAGAAGATTTCCAATGTCAAGGCAATGGGTGCCGAGGTCATCCTGACGCGTTCGGATGTCGGCAAGGGACACCCGGAGTACTACCAGGATCTGGCGGCGCATATCGCCGAGACGACCGAGAACAGCTACTTCATCAACCAGTTCGGCAATTCCGACAACCCACTGGCCCACGAAACCATGACCGGACCGGAGATTCTCGAGCAGATGGGCCATGCCCTTGATGCAATGATTGTCGGCGTGGGCTCGTCCGGCACGATTACCGGCCTGTCGCGCCATTTTGCCGAAGCCGCGCCCGATCTGGAGCTCGTGCTGGCCGATCCAGAGGGCTCGATCCTGGCCGACTATATCGCAACCGGCAAGGTCCGCGACGATGCCGGTGGCTGGCTGGTCGAGGGCATCGGCGAGGATTTCCTGCCGTCGATCAGCGACTTCTCGCGCGTGGGCAAGGCCTACTCGATCTCCGACCGGGAAAGCTTCCTGACCGCACGCGAACTGCTCAGGAGCGAAGGCATTCTCGGCGGTTCATCAACCGGGACGCTGGTCGCCGCCGCCCTGCGCTACTGCCGCGAGCAGACCCGCCCCAAGACGGTGCTGACGTTCGTGTGCGATACCGGCAACAAGTATCTGTCTAAAATGTACAACGACTACTGGATGCGGGAGCAGGGGTTTCTGGAGGTCGACAAGCATGGCGACCTGCGCGACCTGATTGCCCGCCCGGTTGCAACCCACGACGCCATTACGGTGGGGCCGGACGAGCCGCTATCGAACGCCTACAAGCGAATGAAGCTCTACGATGTCTCGCAGCTGCCGGTCGTCGAAGGCAAGCGCATTGTGGGCATCATCGACGAGTCCGATCTGCTGATGGCCGTCTACAATCAGGAGGAACGCTTTGCCGAGCCGATCTCCTCGGCCATGGTAAGCGAGCTGGAGTCGGTCCAGGTCAGCGCCGGTATCGACGAGCTGCTGCCGATCTTCGAGCACGACCACGTTGCCATTGTCCTCGACGGCGACGCATTTCTCGGCCTGATCACGCGCGTGGATCTGCTCAATTACCTGCGGCGAAGGGCAGACCGTTAGTCGTCCGTCGGGGATGCGACCCCGACCTGGTCGGGTCTTGACGGCCCGTTAAGACAACGAATCAACGAACGAGCCAAGCACATGAGCAAACTCGCCACACGAGTTATCCACGCCGGCCAGGCGCCGGATCCATCGACCGGGGCCATCATGACCCCGATCTACCAGACCTCCACCTACGTGCAGAAGAGCCCGGGTGATCACCAGGGCTACGAATACTCACGCACGCACAATCCGACGCGCAAGGCCTGGGAAGACTGTATTGCCGACCTCGAAGGCGGCTCACACGGCTTCGCGTTCGCCTCGGGCATGGCCGCGGTCGACAGCCTGATGCATCTGCTCCAGCCCGGTGACGAAGTGGTTGCCATGCACGATCTCTATGGCGGCACCTGGCGCTTGTTCGAACGCGTGCGCCGGCAATCATCCGGGCTGGAGTTCAAGTTCGTCGATCTGACCGACACCGATGCCGCCCGCGCCACCCTCTCGACCAGGACGCGCATGATCTGGGTGGAAACGCCGACCAACCCGATGCTACAGATCGTCGATATCGCGGCCATGGCTGAACTGGCGCGTGCTTCCAATGCCTGGCTGGTGGTCGACAACACCTTTGCAACGCCGATGCTGCAGCAGCCCATCGATCTGGGTGCCGATATCGTGCTGCACTCGGTGACCAAGTACCTCAACGGCCATTCGGACATGGTCGGCGGCGCCTTGGTGGTCAACGACGAAGCGCTTGCCGCGAAAATTGCCTTCATCCAGAATTCGGCCGGCGGCGTTCAGGGGCCGTTCGACAGCTTCCTGGTCATGCGCGGGGTCAAGACCCTGGCGCTGCGCATGCACGCGCACTGCAGCAATGCAGCGCGCATCGCCGACTGGCTGAGCGAGCATCCCGAGGTTGCGGCGGTGATCTATCCGGGCCTGGACACGCATCCCCAAAAGCAGCTGGCGACAACGCAGATGAGCGGGTACGGCGGGATGGTGAGTTTCGACATCGGGGGTGATCTGGAGCGTGCCCGACGTTTCCTGGAGAACACCCGCCTGTTCGCGCTGGCCGAGTCACTGGGCGGCGTCGAATCGCTGGTGAACCATCCGGCAATCATGACTCACGGCTCACTGCCCAGACAGCGACGCGAGCAACTCGGCATCACCGACACGCTGATCCGGCTGTCGGTAGGCATCGAGCACATCGACGATCTTATCGACGACCTGTCGACCGCACTCGACCGGGCCTGAACCGACAACCTGCTGGTCAAACGAATGCAATTCCGCCTCAAAGCCGCTTCCGGCCCGCACACCGGGCAGACCTTCCCGCTGGAGCAGGACACTTCCATCGGCTCGGCCGACGACGCCGACATCCGTCTCGACGACCTGATGGGGCGTCATCTGCGCATCGTCTACGACGGCGATACCCTGATGCTCGAGCCGGCCGGCAAGGTCTGGGTCAACGGTGAACCGGTCCAGCGCCGGCCGCTGAAATCGGGCGACGAGATTCGCGTCGGCGAACACCGGTTCGTGCTGCAGGCACCGGGACTGCGGCCGCCCAGCGTTCTCAGGGATGCCGGGCCGCATCGGCAGCGCAGGGGCGTGTGGATCTCACTGGCCTTGATCATCGCCGGCGCGCTGGCAGCCGCGGCGTATTTCTACTGGCTGTGATCCGTCTGATAATCGACCAATTCGCGCAGCACCGAGGTGGCATAACTGCCGGTATGCAGCGAAAAGGCCAGCTGCAGAGTCGAGTCGTCGGGAAACGACCATTCAAGCCCCGCAACGCGCATGCGCAGCGCTCTTCGCTCCTGGCGCATACCGAACCGGGCCAGACCCTCGACCAGCTCCCGGTGGGCCTCGAACTGACGGTTTTCGAGAGCAGCGGCCGCTTCCCCGGCCGGGCTGTCACCGGCACCGGCCAGCGCCCCGCTGGGGTGGATATCGAGTTCGTCAACCCGGCGACGCTGTTCAGGGTCGTTTGCATCGGCGCGAAAGAATGATCGCGAGCCGTCGAGTACCGCCAGGTCTCCTGGAATCAGCTCGTTCCAGCTGCCCTGTTCAATCCGTTCAGCCAGTATCCGGTTGAAGATCAGCGAGCGCGCTGCCGACAGATAGAATCCGCGCTTGGATCCGGACGGCTTGCGGCGCAGCGCACCGCGAAACAGCGCATAGGCACGGGCAACGTTGTTGCCGCCGAATCGCTGCTCGCCAAAGCCGTTGGGCACGCCATCGTCCGCGATCCGGACGAGCCGTTCCTCAATGCGATCACGCGCCCCCGACACGGCGCGAACGACCAGCTCGAAGCGGTTGCCGATCAGCCTGCCGCGCTGAATCTTGCGGAGACAGCGCCGACCTTCGAGAATGCGCACGCCGGGAATGTCCCAGCCGCTCCAGTCCGGGTCGGCTTGTCCGGGCAGGTGAATGGAAAAATACTGGCGGGTGACGGCGCGGCGATCCTTGAGGCCGGCGAAACCGATCCGGCGCGGATGAACCTGGGCGCAGCGCGCCAGGTCGACAGCGACATCAACAGTGTTGCGCTCCCGTTTCTCCACCCACAGCCACAGATGCTCGCCGCTTCCGTCCGGCTCATGGCCCAGCTCCTCGATCACCCGGAAGTCCTCCGGCGACTGCCGGATGACTCCGCGGGTGACCGGCTCTCCCCAGGCATACGGGGTCACCTCGTCGCAACCAGTCCGAGCACGGCAGCCACGGGCCTATTCCGTGACCTTGTACAGAATGACGCGGTAGGGCACTGCCTCGTCGGAGCGGTCATAGCGGGCGCGGATCTCGTAGGTCTTTCCTGCCTCCAGCTCGAGTTCGATCTCGTTGTAACTGTCGGGGCGCCGGTGCTCGCGATGACCGCTGAACTGCGGCGGTCTCCGGCTATGGGCCGCATCGATCAGCACCTTGATCGTGTACGATCCCGGCTTGAGCCACATCTCCGAGCGGGGAAAGATGTTGCGGCCGTCGATCTCGATGAAGCGGACACCGAATATTTCCTTGCCGGCCTTGCCAAGCACGCCGCTGATATGTGCAGCATGCGGGCCCGGCGTGGTCGTCGGCAGCATCACTTGCGCAGCGGCCGTTGCCGAAACCGCGAGTATCACCAGCCCGAACATGATTTGCCTGGTCAGTCGTTTCATCTTGCGCACTCCTCAATTTCAGTTCAGTCGAGCACAGTGTGCCCCCGCCACTGCGCTGAAATCCATGGACCGGGAACGGAATTTTCCTGAAATCCCGCTGAAAGCCTTCACAAACGGGCTGCCAGCTCCGGCCAGGCCGCAGCCAGATCACCGACCAGCGCTTCGGCCACCTCCCGAATCGGCAGCGCCTCGCCCGACCAGCTGCCGGCACTGCCCCAGAGCAGTCGCCCGCGGGGCATCTGCAGCAGCCGGGCGCTGACCTGCCACTGCCCGTCGAGATGGGTCACGGTCCCCTCCATGATGAGATTGACATCAAGGTCCCTGGCGACCGCTTCAGCCACATCTTCTCGCCCCCGGTAGGGTCTCAGGGCAACCCGTCCCAGCAGTTCCAGTCCCTCCAGCTCGACTTCCCAAAGATCTGCCAGGATGGTATCGGGCAGAAGCAGCTCGACGCGCCCACCTTGTGCAGGTGCCCCAAAGCGCTCGAAAGGCAGAATCGCCAGCGTTGGCGCGTTCACCGATGACGCGGGACGCAGCAGCCAGAACGCGCCGACCGAGGCCAGGATCAGAATCATGACCAGAGCAAGCACCAGGCCCGGACGAGTGAATTCGAACCAGCGCTCCCCCGAGCCTGGGCGGTGCGTGTCTACCGTCGGGCGAAAGCGATAACCGCGCCGCGGCACCGTCTCGATGAACTCGGCGCTGGCCCCGACCTCTTCGAACGCCTGGCGCAACTCACGGATCAGTGCGGCCAGACCTGATTCGAAATCGACCACTGTCCCCGTGTTCCAGACTGCCGCGCACAGCGTCTCACGGGCCAGCACCTCGCCCGGATGTTCGAGAAAACACTCGAGCAGGCGCCCGGCCTGCGGCCGCAGCGTGACTTCCCTGCCATCCGACGGCCCGGTCAGTCGCCCGTCACTGGCATCGAAGCGGCAGTCATCGAATCGGTAGGTCAAACACCTGGCCCCGGAATCAGTTACGGCATGGCGAAGAGATCATCGAGTCAACAGAATCCGATGAAACCCGCTGCGGTAGCAAGCCTCGCTGCCTGAAATCTCTCTGAAATCGTCCTGATAGGCCATTTCAGGGCTCGGGATCGACCTCTTCGGGGTCGACGATCAGGTAGAACTCCTCGTCTTCGCGAATCAGCCCGAGTTCGGACCGAGCCCGTTCCTCGATCGCTTCCAGGCCGGCACGCAGGTCCTCGACCTCGGCGGCCAGTGCTTCATTGCGCTGTTCGAGGGCCTTGTTTTCGGCGAGCTGCTGCTCGACCATCTCGCGCAGCGCGCGCACCTCGCGCACCTCCTGCCACAGGCGCAATTGCAGCAGGATCAGCACTACGGCCAGCACGATCAGGATGATGCGCATGGTTGAGCCGCCGCATTCAGAAAGCCATTGATGACCGCCCGGTAGAGTCCGGGCAGGCGACGCAGATCGTCCAGGGCGATGTGCTCGTCGACCTGGTGAATGCTGCGATTGACCGGCCCGAGTTCGACCACCGGGATTCCGAGCGAGCCCAGAAAGCGTCCATCGGAGGTGCCGCCACCGGTGTCCGCTGCCGGGGCGTGGCCCAACACACTGCGGCAGGCCGCTTGCACCACGCCGGGCAGCAGCCCGGTTGCAGGCCCGAAGGGCTCACCGGAAATGCGCCAGTCCAGCTCGTACGGCCCCGGATCAAGGTCACCGATCAACCTGCGCAGGCGCTGTTCAAGCTCATCCGCACCGGTATTGGGGTTGTTGCGCAGGTTGAACATGACGATCAGCTCACCGGGCGTGACGTTGTCGGCGCCGGTCCCGGCCTGCAGGTTGGAAACCTGCAGCCGAGTCGGCGGAAAATGCTCGTCGCCGTCGTCGAATTCGAGCCGCGCGAGCGCGGCCAGCAGGGGGGCGGCGCGATGCACGGGATTGTCCTGCGGCGCTGCGTAGGCGGTGTGGCCCTGCCTGCCGAATACCTTCAGGCTGGCCTGGATGGATCCGCGTCGCCCGATCCGAATCACGTCTCCGAGTCGATCGCGTCCGGAAGGCTCGCCGACCAGGCAGGCATCCGGCAGCAGCTGGTGCCGCTCCAGCCAGGGGACAACGGCGCGCACACCGTGACGAGCGGAGCCTTCTTCATCAGAGGTCAGAAGCAGGGAGATCGTCCCGGGATGGTCGGGACAAGCGGCAAGCCACTGCTCCAGTGCCACGACGAATGCCGCCACGGACGACTTCATGTCCGCCGCACCGCGCCCGTAGAGCTTGCCATCGCGAAGAGTGGGTGCGAACGGCGGTGAGGACCAGTCGGCCTCCGGACCCGGCGGAACCACATCGGTATGCCCAAGCAGCATCAGGTGTGGTGATCCCTGGCCGTGCCGGGCGAATAGATTGCACACATCCTCGACGTCGAGCGATTCCACCGTCATGCCGGCCGCCTTGAGCCGGCGTGCAATCAGATCCTGACAGCCGGCATCATCAGGCGTGACCGAGCGACGCGCGATCAGCGCGCCACTCAGCTCAACAACGGTATCGCTTTCGGTTTGGCCGGGTACTGTTGCCATGCGGTGAAGCTTACCGCATCGGCCGGAAGCCGGTGAGCCTGCCTGCCGGCGTCCGATGGCAGTCCGAATCGTCGATAATACGAGCTGATCCGGCCAAGGCATCTGCCACCATGTTTCGGAAATGGCGCCAACGGTTCTGGCAACGCCGGGTCGATGCGGCCATGCCGTCGCGACCGGCAGTTTTGGCCATTACGCGGCGATTTCCGTCCCTGGCCGGGATTCAGCTCGATGCCCTGCGCCAGCGTGCCGCCGAAATACTCGCCTGCAAGGCATTCATCGGCGCCGGCGACTTCCAGCCCAGCGACGATGATCGCCTGGTCGTGGCGCTGCTCGCTGCCCGACCGATTCTGAAGCTGGGGATCAGCGCCTATGCCGACTTTCACACCTTCATCCTGTATCCCGGCGCGTTCATCGCTGAAACGGAATACGAGGACGAGACCGGTGTCATCAGTCATGGCCGCGACCTGCGGGCTGGCGAGGCATGGGCAGGAGGCCCGGTCGTGCTGTCGTTGTCAGACGTCAGGGACTCCGCCCAGGGCGATGGCTTCGATGTGGTCGTGCATGAGCTGGCGCACCAGATTGACCAGTTGAGCGGCGACATGGATGGCTGTCCGCCGCTGCACCGGGGGATGGATCCGGACGACTGGACGCGGACGTTCTCGGAAGCCTTCGAGCGACTCAGTCGATTACTTGACGCGGGCCAGGCGCCCGCCATTGATCCCTACGCCGCCGAATCGCCGGCAGAATATTTTGCCGTTAGCAGCGAATATGTCTTCGATGCGCCGGACCGGCTCAGGCAACACGAACCGGAGGTGTTTCGACTGCTCCAGACCTTCTACGCCGGCGGTTGAACCCGCTGATTGACGACCCTGTCTACTGCGGAACTGCCAGCCCCCGCATCCGCTGCGTTTCGCCGGCGCAGAATGCAATCGCCGATTCTCCTTACGAACCGCCCGGGCCCCACAGCATGCGATCCAGCGCCCGCTCCGGGCTGAAGCGATCGAGGTCGATCTCCCCGCCATCGAACTCCACACCCTCGTTTTCCAGACGCCGGCGCTGCTCGGCCGCCTTGCGGCTGTCTGGAGGAAAACTGATCCTGCCCTGAGCATTGACGACACGGTGCCAGGGCAGCGCCATTGCCTTCGGCGCGCGCCCCAGAGCCCGGCCAACCAGGCGCGCCCTGCCAGGCAGCCCCGCCATCCGGGCAACAGCACCGTAATTGAGCACGCAACCTCTCGGAATACCTGCAACGGCCTCCCAGATGCGTCGGTAGCGATCGTCGCTGACGTCCGGCTCAGTGCTCTTGCTCATCCGATCGCTCTCGTGCCACGCCCAGCGTGTGTGAGACGATGCCGTTGAGGATATTCAGTTCGTTTTCATCGGGTCTGGCGCGCAGGAAAAGCCGGCGCAAGCGCTGCATCAGGCGCTTGGGCTGGCGCGGATTCAGGAAGCGAATGGCCAGCAGCGACTCCTCCAGGCGCCGAAAGAAAAACTCCAGACGCTCGGGCTCGACCGGGTCCCAGTCGGACGGCGGAACCTCACCAGGCCCGCCGCCGATCATGGCCAGGTGGACCTCATAGGCCAGGATCTGCACCGCCTGGGCGAGATTGAGCGAACCGTAGTGCTCGCTGGTGGGGATGCTGACGAGTGAATGGCAATGCCTGATTTCGTCGATGTGCAGGCCGGTTTTTTCGCGTCCGAACACCAGGGCAACCTCGTGATGCCCGGCCTCGGCGACCGCCCTGGCTGCCGCGGTGCGCGGATCGATCGCCGGCTGCGGCAGTGACCATGGCTTGCCCGACGCGCCCAGCACCAGCGGACAGCCAGCAATCGCCTGCATGAAGTCGTCGACGACCACCGCACGGGCCAGGATGTCGTCGGCGTGGGAGGCCCGGGCCGTTGCCTCTCCCGAGGGAAAACGTGACGGCGAGACCAGCCAGAGCCGCTCGAGTCCCATCACCTTCATGGCCCGCGCCGTCGCGCCGATGTTGCCGGGATGGGTCGTGCCGACCAGCACGATCCGGATATGGTTTGCCGCATGGATCATGAGACAGATTCTACCGCCACCGGCGCAGTCACCAGGCGCTCGAGCGCTTCGATCTCGGAGGAATCACGACAACAGGACCGCAGGCTCGCGCATCGCGCGCGACCGCTGTCGGGCACATGCGGCCGCCTGGCGGCCGGACCGGCGCACGCATCGGCATGACTGCGCTCGATGACAGGCACCGTTCAACAGAATCCTATATCCTTACGGGTTTGGCACCGAGCCGGCTCCAGCGATGACCAATCCGCACGTCAATATTGCCGTCGAGGCCGCGCGCCAGGCGGGCCAGCTGGCGACCAAGTACCGCTCCCGCCTGGAGAGCATACCGGTCGAACGCAAGGCGCGGCACGATTACGTCTGCGAGGTCGACCGCGCCTGCGAGCAGGTCATTCGCGACTACATTTTCAGGCACCACCGTGACCACGCCATTCTTGGCGAGGAAGGCGGGCAGAGCGGCCAGAGCGATCACGTGTGGATCGTCGACCCGATTGACGGCACAAGCAACTACCTGCGCGGTATCCCGCATTTCGCCATTTCCATCGCCCTGCAGATCCGGGGGCGCATCGAGGCGGGGGTGGTCTACGATCCGTTGCGTGAAGAAATGTTCACCGCCAGCCGCGGCCAGGGCGCCTTTCTCAACAGCCAGCGCGTGCGTGTCTCCGGACGCAAGGAGCTGTCGAGCGCCGTCGTCGCCACCGCTTTCCCGTTTCGCAAACGCCGTCTGCTGGCGGCCTACCAGGGCATGTTCGGCGCCATTTTCGACAAGGTTGAAGACATCCGCCGCGCCGGCACGGCATCACTGGATCTCGCCTACGTGGCCTGCGGTCGCTTGGATGCCTACTGGGAACTGGGTCTCAAGCCCTGGGATCTGGCCGCCGGCGCCCTGCTTGTCCAGGAAGCAGGCGGTGTTGTGATGGACATCGCAGGCGGCGATCGCTGGCTGGAGTCCGGACATATCCTCGCAGCGCCGTTCAAGCTGGTCACAGCGATGCGCCAGTGTATCGAACCACACCTCAGCGATGCACTGAGAGCACGCGTCGACAAAAAGCAATGACGGCCCGCTAGCCCGCGTTATTCATGAATCGCCGCGGTGATTGCGCAGGGGTTTGTTCGCACAGCGGATTTTCCGACCGAGCGGAATACCAGGCTGTATTTCCGAGGGAGAAAAATCCGCTGTGCGGACAAGGCGCAAGCAAGGGCGCGAGTGAATTCATGAATAATGCGGGCTAGAGCCCGTTACTGCCGACCGGGGCCCCCGGGGCCAAGGGGTATCGGAAACAGTCGCACTGGCCGCAGATGCCCGGCTCCGTCCAGCTCTCCGATGCCAAGAAACTGACCCGCAGCATAGAGGCGCACGAGCCCTTTCTGCGCTGTATCCAGATCGCTGAGTTTCTGTCCCTGTAGCACTCGCCGGGCAGGCTCGACAGAAAGTTCGATCGCGGGCAGATGTGGCAGGGCGCGATCGGCGGGCAGCACTCGCGCCTGAACCGCCTCGGCCGGCATCCGGTCGAGCGCCTCAAGCGACACGGCATCCGCCACATGGAACGGCTCACTGGCCACACGCCGCAGGGCACTCAGATGCGCCCCGCAGCCGAGCACCTCGCCGATATCCCGCGCCAGCGCCCGAATGTAGGTGCCCTTGGAGCAGCGAACATGGAGCGAAAGGACCGGCGGCTGGAAATCGGTCAACTCGATTTCATGAATCACGACGCGCCGCGCCGGGCGCTCAACCTGCTGGCCGGCACGCGCCAGTTCGTAGAGCCGGCGCCCCTGATGCTTCAAGGCCGAATGCATTGGCGGAACCTGCTCGATCCTGCCACTAAACTGCGCCAGTTCGGCTTCGACCGCGGCGCGGTCAAGCGCCGGGACCTCATGCCGCCCGATGATCTCTCCTTCGGCGTCCTCACTGTCGGTGACCAGCCCCAGATGCACGCTGGCCTGGTAGGTCTTGTCGGCATCGAGCAGGTAGGCCGCTACCCGGGTCGCCTGCCCGAGGCAGGCAACCAGCAGTCCGGAGGCCATCGGATCCAGCGTTCCGGTGTGACCGGCCTTGCGAAGGCTCAGTTTCCGCTTCAGGCGGCTCAGAGCTGCGTTTGATGTGATACCGACCGGCTTGTCAAGCAAGACAATTCCGTCAGTTGTCATCGATTTTCGTCATCCGGCCTATCACCATACACTTGCCGCTGACCCTGGACGGCAATCAAAAAGCCCGGCACTGGGCCGGGCTTGCTGAACCTCCGGTTCATGGCGTCGCATTCCGGAAATCAGTCGTTAAGCTCACTGCCCGGCGCATCCGGACGGTCGACCAGCTCCACCCAGGCCATGGGGGCATTGTCGCCGCTGCGGAACCCGCACTTGAGAATGCGCAAGTAGCCGCCAGGTCGCTCCCGATAGCGCGGACCGATCTCGGTGAACAGCTTGCCGACCGCACGCTTGTCGCGCAGCCGATCGAACGCCAGCCGGCGGGCGGCAACACTGTCGTCCTTGGCCAGGGTAATCAGTGGTTCGGCCACGCGCCTGAGTTCCTTGGCCTTGGGCAGCGTGGTCTTGATCATTTCGTGCTCGAACAGGCTGGCAGCCAGATTCCGGAACATGGCGCGACGGTGAGCCGATGTCCGATTGAGTTTTCGGCCTGCTTTACGATGACGCATGGTGTTCTCCTTAGGTTTCGCTGCGCGCCAGCGAGGGCGGCGGCCAGTTTTCAAGCCGGGTCCCCAGCGACAGGTCATGGGTGGCCAGCACCGTCTTGATTTCCGTCAGCGACTTTTTGCCGAGGTTGGGCGTCTTGAGCAGTTCGGTCTCGGTGCGCTGGACCAGGTCGCCAACGTACTGAATATGCTCGGCCTTCAGGCAATTGGCCGATCGGACAGTCAACTCCAGATCGTCAATCGGACGCAGAAGAATCGGATCGAATGTCTCGCTCGCCGATTCCGTCTCGTCCTTTTCACGCGCCACGAAATCGACGAATACCGACATCTGGTCCACCAGGATTCCGGCGGCCAGCTTGACCGCATCCTCGCAGCTCATGGTGCCGTTGGTTTCGATATCAAGCACCAGCTTGTCGAGGTCGGTGCGCTGGGCCACGCGTGCGCTTTCCACACTGTAGGCGACTCGATGCACCGGGCAATACGAAGCATCGAGCTGGAGGCGGCCGATGGTCCGCGTCTCTTCCTCGTTGAACTTGAGCGCAGCGGCTGGCTGATAACCGACGCCGCGGGTCACCTTGAGCTGCATGCGCAGCTTGCTGTCCTTGGTCAGGTTGCAGATGACATGCTCGGGGTTGACGATATCGATATCATGGTCGAGCTGTATGTCACCGGCTTTCACCGGCCCGGCCTTGTCCTTGCTCAGCGTGACGACCGCCTCGTCGCGGTGATGCATGCGAATCGCGATATCCTTGAGGTTGAGCAGCACCTCGACGATGTCCTCCTGAAGACCTTCCACTGCGGTGTACTCATGCAGCACGCCGTCGATTTCCGCCTCACTGATGGCGCTGCCGGGAATCGATGACAGCAGGATACGACGCAGGGCATTGCCCAGCGTATGCCCGAAGCCGCGCTCCAGCGGTTCCAGCGTGATGCGGGCACGCCGCGGCGAAAGCTCGTCGACGACGAGTCCCTTCGGCTTGAGCATCGTGCCGATTAGTTCGCTGATCTGGCCTGACATGTAAATACTTCTCCGAATGCTTAATCAGTCTTCGTTGCCGCAAACCTGCGGCAATTACTTCGAGTACAGCTCGACAATCAGGTTTTCGTTGATGTCGGGCGGCAAGTCGTCCCGCTCCGGCGCTGTCTTGAAAACCCCTTCCATCTTGTCGAAGTCCACGTCGATCCACATCGGCACGAGATCGAGCTCCCGCGACACGTTGATAGCCTCCTGGATCCGGAGCTGCTTGCGTGCCTTTTCGCGGACGCCGACACGATCCTCGGCCTGAACCTGATAGGACGGTATGTTCACGACCTGGCCATTGACTTCGATCGCCCGATGGCTGACAAGCTGCCGCGCCTGTGCGCGAGTGACTGCAAGCCCCATGCGGTAGACAACATTGTCCAGCCGGCTCTCCAGAAGCTGCAGCAGATTCTCGCCAGTGGCACCTCTGCGGCGCGCCGCCTCCTTGTAGTAATTACGAAACTGCCGCTCGAGGACGCCATACATACGGCGCACTTTCTGCTTTTCCCGCAGCTGAAGCGCATAGTCCGACAGCCGCTGCCTGCGACTGTCACCATGCTGGCCCGGGGGCTGGTTGAGCTTGCACTTCGACTCCAGGCCGCGCGCGGGGCTCTTCAGGCCCAGATCGACACCTTCGCGCCGGGCAAGTTTGCAAGTGGGTCCGATATATCTAGCCATAGCTTCTCAGTCTGCCTGCCGGTGGATTACACGCGACGTTTCTTGGGTGGACGACAGCCGTTGTGCGGAATCGGCGTGACGTCGATGATATTGGTGATCTTGAAGCCGACGGCATTGAGTGAGCGTACCGACGACTCCCGACCCGGTCCCGGGCCGTTGACCCGGACCTCGAGATTCTTCATTCCGTATTCCTGCGCGGCGCGACCGGCACTGTCGGCCGCCACCTGTGCCGCAAACGGGGTCGACTTGCGGGAACCACGAAACCCGGACCCGCCTGAGGTGGCCCATGACACCGTGTTGCCCTGGCGATCAGTGATCGTAATGATGGTGTTATTGAATGAGGCATGCACGTGAGCAATACCGTCCACCACGGTCTTCTTGACCTTCTTCTTGCCTTTGGAAGTCTGTTGCTTCGCCATGACCGTTTACCTCAACGAATCGGACGACGCGGGCCCTTGCGGGTGCGTGCGTTGGTTCGGGTGCGCTGACCGCGAACGGGAAGACCGCGTCGATGACGCAGACCACGGTAGCAGCCCAGGTCCATCAGGCGCTTGATACTCATCGAGACCTCGCGCCGGAGGTCCCCTTCGACCGCCATCGCACCAATCGCCTGGCGCAGCTTTTCCTGCTCGGCCTCGGTCAGATCGCGCACCTTGGTCTCCGGCGCCACGCCCGTGGCCTCACAGATCTCCAGCGCCCGGGTCCGCCCGACGCCATAAATATGAGTCAACGCCACCCAGATATGCTTCTGAACCGGCAGGTTGACGCCTGCAATACGTGCCATATACTCGCTCCGTCATCGTGTTTGCGCCGAATCAACGCAAACCGGCAATTGTACTGACTTTTAGCTCTACCTACAAGGCCCGGCAGCCGAACGCTGCCGGAATCAGCCCTGTCGCTGCTTGTGTTTCGGATCACTGCAGATCACGTAGACGATGCCCTTGCGGCGCACGATCTTGCAGTGCCGACAGATCTTCTTGACCGATGCCTGAACTTTCATTTCTTCTCTCCGAACGCATTCCGTTGACGGCGCCTAGCGACGCACGACACCGCTACTACCGTAGCCCTTGAGGTTGGACTTCTTGAGCAGGCTGTCGTACTGGTGCGACATCAGGTGCGCCTGCAGTTGCGCCATGAAGTCCATGGTGACCACGACGATAATCAGCAAAGACGTGCCTCCGAAATAGAAAGGCACGTTCCAGCGCAAGATCAGAAACTCCGGCAGGAGGCAGACTGCCACCAGGTAGGTCGCCCCGACCAGAGTAATACGCGTGAGCACATAATCGATGTACTCGGCGGTCTGACGGCCGGGACGAATACCCGGTATGAACGCACCAGACTTCTTGAGATTGTCGGCCGTTTCCTTCGAGTTGAACACGATGGCCGTGTAGAAAAAGGCGAAGAACAACACCAAGCCACCGTACAGGGCGATGTAGATCGGCTGTCCCGGGGTAAGCTGCTGGGCGATGTTCTGCAGCCAGCCGGCCGATCCGGCCTGACCGAACCAGGTCGAAATCGTCGCCGGAAACAGCACCAGGCTGGAGGCAAAGATGGCTGGAATCACACCGGACATATTGACCTTCAGCGGCAGATGCGTCGACTGGTTGCGATAGGCACGCCGACCCTGCCGTTGCGCGTAGTTGACCGTGATTCGGCGCTGCCCGCGCTCGACGAATACCACAAAGGCGGTAACGGCAAGCGCCAGAATGAGCAGAAACGTTGCCGTGATGATGGCCAACTGGCCGGTGCGCACCAGTTCCAGCGTCGAGCCGACCGCCCGCGGAAGCTCGGCGACGATACCGGCAAAAATGAGAATGGAAATCCCGTTGCCAATGCCACGCTCCGTGATCTGCTCACCCAGCCACATCAGAAAAACCGTTCCGGCCGTAAGAGTAATGACCGCAGAGAGGACGAATCCCGGGCCCGGGGCAATGACGACCGGAAGACCCGCACCGGCGCTCTGGCTCTGCAGCGCAACAGCAATTCCGAACGACTGGAACGTCGCCAGTACGACCGTGAAATATCGCGTGTACTGGGTGATCTTTCGCCGGCCGGCCTCACCTTCCTTGCGCAGTTGCTGAAGCTGCGGGACAGCATGGCTCATCAGCTGCATGATGATGGCCGCGGAGATGTAGGGCATCACCCCGAGCGCGAAGATGGAAAAGCGTCCCAGGGCGCCGCCGGAAAACATGTTGAACATGTCGACGATGGTGCCACTGGTCATATCCATCAATTCGACCAGCGCAATCGGGTTGATTCCCGGCACCGGAATGAAGGTACCAAAGCGGAATACCAGCAGCGCGACCAGCACCACGAACAGGCGCTGACGCAATTCCTTGAGCCGGCCTATACCCCCAAGCATTCCGGCCATGTCCGACGGGCTGCGAGACATTATTCGACCTTGCCCCCGGCCGCCTCGATGGCGCGCACGGCACCTGCGGTCACGTGCAGTCCGCGCACCGTCACCGCGCGACCGATTTCACCCTTGCAGACCAGGCGCACGCGCCGCGCCGCGTTGTCTACAATCCCTGCCGCCTTGAGCGATTCCAGGTCGACCACGTCGCTGTCAAGCGCTGTCAGCTGGTATAGGCGCACTTCCCGGGTAAAGCGGTTAACCGCCGAGCGGAAACCGATTTTGGGCACACGTCTTTGAAGCGGCATCTGCCCGCCCTCGAAGCCAACCTTGTGGAAGCCTCCGGAACGTGACTTCTGTCCCTTGTGACCACGGCCGCAGGTCTTGCCCAGTCCGGAACCGATACCCCGACCAACGCGCTTGCGTGTTCGGCGACTGCCGCTGGCCGGTTGAATTGAATTGAGTTTCATGTCCATGTTCCTAGCTTGCGGATTCAGGCTTCCTCGACTCGCACCAGGTAGTCAACCTTGCGGATCATGCCGCGAATGGCCGGCGTGCCCTCAAGTTCGACAGTATGGTGCATGCGCCTCAGGCCCAGGCCCCGCACCGTTTCACGGTGCTTGCCGATGGTGCCGTTGACACTGCGCACCAGCGTGACGCGCAGTCTTGACTCTTTTTTCTTAGCCATGGTACTCGAGCACCTCTTCAATCGACTTGCCGCGCTTAAGCGCCACTTTTTCCGGCGACGCCATGCTCTGAAGACCCTTCAGCGTAGCTCGGACCAGGTTGATCGGGTTGTTGGATCCCAGGCTCTTGGCCAGCACATCGTGCACGCCGACAGCCTCGAAAACCGCACGCATGGGTCCACCAGCGATGACTCCGGTACCTCCGGAGGCCGGCTGCATGTAGACTCTCGAACCGCTGTGACTGGCCTTGATCGGGTGCCACAACGTGCCTTCGTTGAGGCTGATGCGCACCATGTCTCGCCGTGCCCGTTCCATGGCCTTCTGAATGGCCAGCGGCACTTCTCGCGCCTTGCCATACCCGAAGCCGACCTTGCCTTCGCCGTCGCCGACCACCGTCAGCGCGGTGAAGCTGAACTGACGGCCGCCCTTGACAACCTTGACCACGCGGTTGACTGCAACCAGCTTCTCGATCAGGTCGTCTGTGCTGTTGTCTCTAGCCATATCGATTCCGTATGCGTTAAAACTTCAGACCGGCTTCACGCGCGGCGTCCGCCAGTGCCTTGACGCGCCCGTGATATTTAAATCCCGAGCGATCGAAGGCCACGGCTTCCACGCCTGCCGCCAGGCCACGTTCGGCCACCGTTCGGCCAACCAGCTCGGCCGCTTCAACACTGCAGGTACTCTTGAGGCCTTCGGCAACGTCCTTCTGCAGGGTCGATGCCGCGGCCAGCGTCCTGCCACCGCCGGGGGCGATGATCTGGGCATAAATATGCCGCCCGGAACGATGAACGGTCAGACGCGCCTGTCCAGACCGCTGAATCCGGGCCCGGTTCCTGCGGCTTCTTCTCAGCCGTGAGAGATTCTTGTCCTTCATGATCCTTTCCTCAAGCCTTCTTGGCTTCCTTCATGATGACGCGTTCGTCCGCGTAGCGCACACCCTTGCCCTTGTAGGGCTCCGGCGGCCGGTAACCGCGAATCTTGGCCGCGACCTGGCCAACCAGCTGCTTGTCGCTACCCCGAACCAGAATTTCCGTCTGACTCGGTGTCTCGACGCTGACTCCATCCGGGATATCGAAATCAATGGGATGGCTGAAGCCAAGCTGTAGATTGAGCTTTTTGCCCTGCATCTGGGCGCGATAGCCAACGCCGCGCAGCTCGAGTTTCTTTTCGAAGCCGTCGGTGACGCCATGTACCATGTTGGCAATCAAGGCACGCATCGTCCCGGCCATCGCCATGGTCCCGCCCTCTTGCGGCGCAACACTGATCGTGTCGTCGTCGAGACTGACGGACACGCTCGGGTGCAGCTTCATCTCAAGCTCGCCCTTGCTGCCCTTGACCCTGACCACGCCGTCGCTGTGGCTGAACTCGACGCCCTTGGGCAGCAGGATTGGGGCACTGGCTATTCTCGACATTGTTCGTTTCTCCGATAACTCGATCAGGCGACCAGGCACAGCACTTCACCGCCATGCCCCTCTGTGCGTGCCTGGCGATCCGTCATCACGCCGCGCGACGTGCTGACGATGGCCACGCCCAGACCATTGAGAACGCGTGGCAGTTCGTCCTTGCCGCAATAGTCGCGCCGGCTGGGCCGACTGTAGCGATCCAGTCGGTCAATCACGCCGCGCCCCTCGATGTACTTCAGATCAATCACGAGGGTGTGCTTGGCGTCCTGTTCCTCGACCTGGAAGTCACGGATATAGCCCTCGTCCTTCAGCACCTGGCTGATCGCAACCTTCACCTTCGAGGCCGGGATACTGACGCTGCGCTTGCTGACCGCCTGCGCGTTCTTGATGCGCGCCAGCATATCGGCAATGGGATCACTCATGCTCATGCCTTTCTCCTTACCAGCTGGCCTTGCGCAGGCCCGGAATATCGCCACGCATGGCGGCTTCGCGCAGCTTGTTGCGGCCCAGGCCAAATTTGCGGTAATAACCGCGCGGACGACCCGACTGTCGACAGCGATTGCGCTGGCGTACTGCCGCGGAGTCACGCGGCAGCTTGTTGAGCTTGTGCATCGCCTCCTGCTTCTCCTCAAAACCGACTTCCGGGTCGGCAATGATCCGCTTGAGCTCTGCACGCTTCTGGGCGTGACGGGTCACCAGCTTGGTTCGCCGGACGTCACGCTCAACCATTGAAATCTTTGCCATATTGCTGTCCTCTCCTTACTTCGCCCGGAACGGGAAACCGAACGACTCAAGCAGCGCAGCGCCCTCATCGTCGGTCGCTGCCGTTGTCGTTATGGCGATATCCATACCCCGAATTGCGTCAACCTGATCGTAGTTGATCTCCGGAAAAATAATCTGCTCGCGCACTCCAAGATTGAAATTGCCCCGGCCATCAAACGATTTGCGCGGAACACCACGAAAATCGCGCACCCGCGGCAAGGCGATGTTGATCAGCCGGTCAAAAAACTCGTACATGCGCTCACGGCGCAGCGTAACCATGCAGCCGATCGGGTAATCGTCCCGGATCTTGAAGCTCGCAACCGACTTGCGCGCCTTGGTCACAACCGGCCGCTGACCGGCGATCTTGGTCATGTCTGAAACGGCGTGCTCGATGACCTTCTTGTCGCCAACGGCCTCGCCCACACCCATGTTGATAGTGATCTTCTGCAAACGCGGCACCTGCATTGGATTGGCATAGCCGAACCGTTCGGTCAGCTGGCCGACGACGGTATCGTTGTAATATTGCTGCAACCTGACCATTGTTTTCGCCTTTAGATATCCACGACTTCGCCGGTGGAGCGATAAAAGCGCACCTTGCGACCGTCTTCCAGAAACTTGAACCCGACCCGATCGCCCTTGCCGGTCGACGGGTTGTACAACATCACGTTCGATGCATCAATTGGCGCCTCGCGCTCGATAATGCCGCCAGGCTTCTGGCTCTGGGGATCGGGCTTCTGATGGCGCTTGACCATGTTGACGTTTTCAACCAGAAAGCGCTGGTCCTTGAGCACTTTCAGCACGTGACCGCGCTGATTCTTGCTCCGGCCCGCAATCACGATCACTTCGTCGCCTTTGCGAATACGTTGCATATTGAACTCCTTACAGGACTTCCGGGGCCAGTGACACGATCTTCATGAACTGCCCGGTGCGCAATTCTCGCGTGACCGGCCCGAAAATACGCGTGCCGATCGGTTCAAGTTTGTTGTTGAGCAGCACGGCGGCATTGCCGTCGAAACGGATCAACGAACCGTCACGACGCCGCACGCCCTTGGCAGTGCGCACGACCACGGCATTGTAGACTTCACCCTTCTTGACCTTGCCGCGCGGAATCGCATCCTTGACCGTGACCTTGATGACATCACCAATGCTGGCATAACGGCGCTTGGATCCACCCAGCACCTTGATGCACTGCAGCTCGCGCGCTCCGCTGTTATCAGCTGCCGACAACCTGGATTGCATCTGAATCATGACACTTGCTCCGATTACTGTGCCCGCTCGACGACTTCGATGACGCGCCAGGCCTTGGTTTTCGACATGGGCCGAGTCTGTTCGATCAGAACGGTATCGCCCTCGTTGCAGCTGTTGTCCGGATCGTGGGCATGCACCTTGCTGGACCGGCGAATGTACTTGCCGTAGAGCGGATGCTTGACCAGGCGCTCGAGACGCACTGTGACCGTCTTGTCCATCTTGTTACTGACAACGCGTCCGGTCAGACTGCGCTGCTTGCGATCTTCGCCACTCATGCGTTGCTTTCCTGCTTCTGGTTAAGCACAGTCTTGACCCGTGCAATGTCCTTGCGCACCCGTCGCAGCTCGTGCGGCCCACCGAGTTGTCCGGTACCATGCTGCATGCGCAGCGAGAACTGCTCCTTGCGCAACCCGATCAGGATTTCGTGGAGCTCGACGGCACTCTTCTGTCGCAGTTCACTGGCTTCCATTACATCGTCCTCGACACGAAGGCTGTCTGTACACTCAGTTTTGCGGCAGCGCGGCGAAACGCTTCACGCGCCACATCCTCGCTGACGCCCTGAATCTCGTAAATGACTCGTCCCGGCTGCACCGGAGCGACCCAGAACTCGACGTTACCCTTGCCCTTGCCCATGCGAACCTCGACCGGCTTCTTGGTCACAGGCTTGTCGGGAAAAACGCGAATCCAGAGCTTTCCGCCGCGCTTGACGTGACGTGTAATCGCCCGACGCGCCGATTCGATCTGACGCGCAGTCAGGAATCCGCGGGTCGTCGCCTGCAGGCCGAACTCACCGAAACTGACGCGGTTACCGACATGCGCCAGCCCGCGATTGCGGCCTTTCTGCTGCTTTCTGAACTTGGTTCGCTTGGGCTGCAGCATGGATCAATTCTCCTTGCGGGCACCGCCACCGGACGGCGCCTGTTCCGATTGTTTCTCGGCATACAGATCGAATACCTCGCCCTTGTATACCCAGACCTTGATACCGATAACACCGTATGTCGTGGCTGCTTCGGCAACGCCGTAATCGACATCAGCGCGCAGCGTATGCAGCGGGACACGGCCTTCGCGGTACCATTCCGTACGGGCAATATCAGCACCGTTGAGACGGCCTGCAACCTGCACCTTGATGCCGAGCGCGCCCAGTCGCATCGCATTGCCGACCGCCCGCTTCATGGCGCGGCGAAACATGACGCGTCGCTCCAGCTGTTGCGCAATACTGTCAGCAACCAGCTTGGCGTCGAGCTCCGGCTTGCGGATCTCGTTGACGCGGATATGCGTTGGAACACCCATGATCTGGCTGACCTTGGCCCGCAGCCGTTCGATATCCTCGCCCTTCTTGCCGATCACGATGCCCGGACGGGCGGTATGAATCGTGATCTCGGCCGATTTGGCCGGACGTTCGATCTCGATTCGACTGACCGCGGCGTGAGCCAGCGTTTTGTTCAGGAACTCGCGTGCCTTGAGATCGGTATTGAGGTACTCGGCAAAGTCATCCGCTTCCGCGTACCACTTCGCGCTCCAGTCCCTGGCAATTCCCAGACGAATTCCGGTTGGATGGACTTTCTGACCCATGATTAATCCTCTGCCACGACAATCGTGATGTGACTGGTTCGCTTGAGAATGCGCGAGAAACGACCCTTGGCGCGCGGCATGCCTCGCTTGAAGGTCGGGCCTTCATCGACATAGATCGTGCGCACCTTCAGCTCATCGACATCAGCGCCACTGTTGTGCTCGGCATTGGCAATGGCCGACATCAGTACCTTGCGCACGATATGTGCGGCCTTCTTGTTGCTGAACGTCAGCACTTCCTCGGCCCGCTCGACCGGCAGCCCGCGAATCTGATCAGCCACCAACCGCGCCTTCTGCGGCGAAATCCGTGCTCCCTTGAGCCTCGCTGTCGTTTCCATCACGGTATCAACCTTTCGTTACTTGGTTCGGCGGTCACCACTGTGACCCTTGAACGTCCGTGTCGGCGCAAATTCACCGAGCTTGTGACCAACCATATTCTCGTTGATCAGTATCGGCACATGCTGCCGGCCGTTATGCACGGCAATGGTCAGACCGACCATATCCGGCAGAATCATCGAGCGACGCGACCAGGTCTTGATCGGGCGTCGGCTGTTGGCTTCGATGGCCGCCTGCACCTTGGCGTGCAGATGATGATCGACAAACGGCCCTTTCTTGATCGAACGTGGCATGACTGATGTCCTGTTACTTGCGCTTGCGTGGACGCGAAATGTACTTGCTGGTGCGCTTGTTGACCCGGGTGCGCTTGCCCTTGGTCGGCTGCCCCCAAGGCGTAACCGGGTGCCGGCCGCCGGAGGTCCGGCCTTCACCACCACCGTGTGGATGGTCAACCGGGTTCATGGCGACGCCACGCACGGTCGGCCGCACGCCACGCCAGCGCTTCGCGCCGGCCTTGCCCAGCTTTTCCAGGTTGTGCTCAACGTTGGCAACCTGGCCAATCGTGGCCCGGCAGCGGCAGTGGATCTTGCGCATCTCGCCCGAGCGCAGCAGCACGGTTGCGTACTGGCCTTCACGCGCCACCAGCTGCACCGACGCACCGGCGCTACGGGCAAGCTGGCCGCCCTTGCCGGGCTTGAGTTCCACATTGTGGATCTGTGTGCCGACCGGTATCGAACGCAGCGACATCGCGTTGCCCGGCTTGATCGGCGCCTCGGAACCGCTGAGGATCTCATCACCCGCGCGCACATGACGTGGCGCAAGAATGTAGCGACGCTCACCGTCCAGATACTTGATCAGCGCAATATGCGCGCTGCGGTTCGGATCGTACTCGATGCGTTCGACCGTGCCGCGCACGCCGTCCTTGCAGCGCTTGAAATCAATCTGGCGATAGTGGTGCTTGTGCGCGCCACCCCGATGTCGCGTGGTGATGCGTCCGGCGTTGTTACGTCCGCCCGTCGAGCCCTGCGCAGTGACTAGCGGCGCATGCGGCTTGCCCTTCCACAGATAGTCGTGCTTGATCTGCACGCGCCCGCGGCGGCCCGGTGATGTCGGTTTTGCCTTGACGATTGCCATGATTCTGATTCCCGGCTTGTTCCGTTAGTCCGTCTGCACTTCTTCGATTGTCTGGCCGCTCTTGACCCGCACATAGGCCTTCTTCCAGCCCTGCTGTCGACCCGGCATCATGCGAAAGCTCTTGCGCTTTCCCTTGACATTGATTACACGCACCAGCTCGACATCCACCTCGAACAGCTTTTCAACGGCAGACTTGATTTCGGACTTGGTTGCATCCGAGCGCACTTCGAACACGTACTGGTTCGAATCAGCCTGCAACCGCGCCGTCTTTTCCGACACGTGCGGCAGTCGGATGACCTGGTAGATGCGTTCGCTGTTCATGCCAGCCACTCCTGAATCCTCTTGATTGCGCCGGCGGTCATCAGCACCTGATCGGCAGCCACCAGGCTGACCGGATTGAGCCCATCGACCGACAGCACCTGAACGGCGGGCAGATTACGACTACCCAGGTAAAGGTTGGTATCCAGCTCAACGTCGACGATCAAGCCGCGCTCGAACCCGAGCTTGGCGAGCTGCTCAACAACCGCCCGGGTCTTCGGCTCGTCGATGCTCAAGGTCTCGACGACCAGCAGACGGTCCTGGCGCACAAGCTCGGACAGAATGGAGCGAATGGCAGCCCGATACTGCTTGCGGTTGACCTTCTGGCCATGATCACGCGGCTGGGCTGCAAAGGTCACGCCGCCACTGCGCCACAACGGGCTGCGGATCGTACCGGCGCGGGCATTGCCCGTGCCCTTCTGGCGCCACGGCTTGCGCCCGCCGCCAGAGACCGCCGAGCGGTTTTTCTGAGCGCGCGTTCCCGAGCGGCCACCCGCCAGATAGGCGGTGACGACCTGGTGGACGAGCGGCTCTGAGAAGACCCGCCCGAACACGGCCTCGGAGACCTCGATCTTGCTGCCGCCGGTTACTGCGAGTTCCATGACGTTCTCCTTTAGGCCTTGATCGACGGACGAATCATGACGTGACCACCCTTGGCACCGGGCACGGCACCCCGAATCAGCAGCAGGTTGCGCTCGCTGTCGACCTTGACGACCCGCAGGTTCAGAGTGGTCTGACGCTCGTCACCCATGTGGCCGGCCATCTTCTTGCCCTTGAACACGCGGCCCGGGGTCTGGCACTGGCCGATGGAGCCCGGCGCACGATGCGACAGGGAGTTGCCGTGGGTGGCGTCCTGCATGCGGAAATTGTGCCGCTTGACCACGCCGGCAAAGCCCTTGCCCTTGGTGGTGCCGGTCACGTCGACCTTCTGGCCGGCCTCGAAGCGCTCGACGGTCAGCTCGGCGCCGATTTCCAGCCCCTCGCCTTCGTCGCCTTCGACGCGGAATTCCCACAGGCCCTCGCCGGCCTCGACACCCGCCTTCGCGAAGTGCCCGGCCAGGGGGCGGGAGACCAAAGACGTACGCCGGTTGCCGCAGGTCACCTGGATCGCGGCATAGCCGTCATTTTCTGCGTCCCGAATCTGGGTGATCCGGTTCGGGCTGACCTCGATCACCGTCACGGGAACGGAATTACCGTCCTCTGTGAAGATGCGGGTCATGCCTCGTTTGCGTCCTACCAATCCGATTGCCATTGCTCTTCTCGCTATCAATACAGCTTGATCTGCACATCAACGCCCGCAGCCAGATCCAGCTTCATCAGGGCATCAACCGTCTTGTCGTTGGGATCGACAATATCCAGCAACCGCTTGTGAGTGCGAATTTCATACTGATCACGCGCATCCTTGTTGACATGCGGCGAAATGAGCACGGTATAGCGCTCCTTGCGCGTGGGCAGCGGGATGGGCCCGCGAACCTGGGCGCCCGTACGCTTGGCGGTATCCACGATTTCCTGCGTCGATCGGTCGATCAGACGGTGATCGAAACCCTTCAAACGAATACGGATTTTCTGTTCGGCCATTGCCGTACGCCTTCAGTCTGTTAAAGATCAAAATCTGTTCACCCGCCTTTCGGCAGGCACGTTGCGATCCCGAGAGATCGTCGGCCCCGGTGGGGCCTCTCGCGGTTTACGCTTTCCGGTTTCCGGTTTACGGTTCGCTTCGAGCCGGTCCCGTAAACCGTTTACCGTGCTCCGTAAACCGCTTATTCGATAATCTTCGCCACGACGCCGGCACCCACGGTCCGGCCGCCTTCGCGAATCGCAAAGCGCAGACCTTCCTCCATGGCAATCGGCGCAATCAGCTCGACCGTCATCTGGATGTTGTCACCCGGCATCACCATCTCCACGCCTTCGGGCAGCTCCACCGAACCGGTCACGTCCGTCGTCCGGAAATAAAACTGCGGGCGGTAACCCTTGAAAAACGGCGTGTGACGGCCGCCTTCGTCCTTGCTCAGCACGTAAACTTCCGCCTCGAACTTGGTGTGCGGCGTGATCGAGCCCGGCTTGGCCAGAACCTGACCTCGCTCAACCTCGTCGCGCTTCGTGCCCCTGAGCAAAACACCCACGTTGTCGCCCGCCTGACCCTGGTCAAGCAGCTTGCGAAACATCTCAACACCCGTGCACGTCGTCTTCGACGTGTCCCGGATGCCCACAATCTCGATCTCGTCGCCTACCTTGACAATGCCGCGCTCGATTCGACCCGTCACCACCGTGCCACGACCCGAAATCGAGAAAACGTCCTCGATCGGCATCAGAAATTCCTTGTCCAGATCACGCTCAGGCTCGGGTACATACTCGTCAAGCGCATCAACCAGCTTCAGAATCGACGGCACACCAATGTCCGACTCGTCGCCTTCCAGCGCCTTGAGCGCCGAGCCGGTCACGATCGGGGTGTCATCGCCCGGAAAATCATAGTCGCTGAGCAGCTCGCGAACTTCCATCTCCACCAGCTCGAGCAGCTCGGCGTCGTCAACCATGTCAGCCTTGTTCAAATACACCAGAATGCACGGCACACCCACCTGGCGGGCCAGCAAAATGTGCTCGCGCGTCTGCGGCATCGGACCGTCAGCCGCACTCACCACCAGAATCGCACCGTCCATCTGCGCCGCGCCCGTGATCATGTTCTTCACGTAGTCAGCGTGACCCGGACAATCCACGTGGGCATAGTGACGGTTGTCCGACTCGTATTCGACGTGCGCCGAGGCAATCGTGATCCCGCGCTCGCGCTCTTCGGGCGCGTTGTCAATCTGGTCGTAGGCGCGAAACTCGCCGCCGCGCGCTTCCGCGCACACCTTCGTCAACGCCGCCGTCAGCGTCGTCTTGCCGTGGTCCACATGACCAATCGTGCCAACGTTCACGTGCGGCTTGGTGCGTTCAAACTTTGCCTTGGACATATCTGCTCTTCCTCTTCGTGTTCTTTCAGGCTCAGGCGCTCTTCTTCATCACTTGATCGGCTACGCTGTTGGGCGCTTCCTCGTACTGGAGAAACTCCATCACGTAGGTGGCACGGCCCTGCGTCATCGAACGAAGATCAGTGGCATAGCCAAACATCTCGGCCAGCGGCACGTTGGCACGGATGATCTTTCCGGCAGGCGCATCTTCCATGCCCTGCACCATGCCGCGGCGGCGGTTAAGATCGCCCATGACGTCGCCCATGTAATCTTCAGGCGTGACCACCTCGACTTTCATGATCGGCTCAAGCAGCACCGGCCTGGCCTTGAGGGCACCATCCTTGAACGCCATCGAGCCGGCGATCTTGAACGCCATTTCGCTCGAATCGACTTCGTGGTAGGAGCCGTCAAACAGCGTCGCCCTGATGTCAACCATCGGATAACCCGCGAGCACGCCGCTTTGCATGGCCTCCTCGATACCCTTGCCGACCGAGCTGATGTAATCCTTGGGCACCACGCCACCGACAATCTGGTCGACGAACTCGTAGCCGCCACCCTCGCCGTTGGGCTCCAGCCGGATCTTGACGTGCCCGTACTGGCCGCGACCGCCGGACTGGCGCACGAACTTGCCTTCGGCCTCGACTGCCTGCCGGATGGTTTCGCGATAGGCGACCTGCGGCTTGCCGACATTGGCCTCGACCTTGAATTCACGCTTGAGTCGGTCAACGATGATATCCAGGTGCAGCTCACCCATGCCCCGAATGATCGTCTGCCCCGACTCCTGGTCGGTATGCACGCGGAACGATGGATCTTCCTGGGCCAGCTTGCCCAGGGCAATACCCATCTTTTCCTGATCTGCCTTGCTCTTGGGCTCGACCGCCACGGCAATCACCGGCTCCGGGAACTCCATTCGCTCCAGCGTGATGACATCGGACGGGTCACACAGGGTGTCTCCGGTGGTCACATCCTTCAGCCCCACAGCCGCGGCAATATCACCGGCCAGCACTTCCTTGATTTCCTCACGCGTGTTGGAGTGCATCTGAAGCAGACGCCCAACACGCTCCTTCTTGCCCTTGACCGGGTTGAAAACCGTATCTCCGGCCTTGACCACACCGGAATAGACACGGAAGAAGGTCAGCGATCCGACGTAGGGATCCGTGGCGATCTTGAACGCCAGCGCAGCAAAAGGCGCATTGTCCTCGGCCGGGCGCGTTTCTTCCTCATCATTTTCGCTGAGGCCGCGAATCGCCTTGACTTCGGTCGGCGACGGCATGTACTGGACGACAGCGTCAAGCAGCGCCTGCACGCCCTTGTTCTTGAACGCGGTACCGCACAGCACCGGCACGATCTCGTTGGCCAGGGTCTGCTGGCGCAGACCGCTGATGATCTCTTCCTCATTGAGCTCGCCGCCTTCGAGATACTTCTCCATGAGCGCCTCGGATGCCTCGGCCGCCGATTCGACCATGAACTCACGCGCCGCGGCAGCTTCGTCCGCGAGCTCAGCCGGGATATCGCGGGCCTCATAGGTCGTGCCCATGTTCTCCGAATCCCAGTAAATCGCGCGCATCCTGACCAGGTCAATGACGCCCTCGAAATGTTCTTCGGCACCGATCGGCAGCTGTATCGGCACCGGACGGCCGCCGAGGCGCTTCTTGATCTGTTCGACCACGCGCTGGAAGTTGGCGCCGGTCCGGTCCATCTTGTTGACAAACGCCATGCGCGGCACTTCGTACTTGCTTGCCTGCCGCCAAACCGTCTCGGACTGCGGCTCGACGCCGCCAACCGCACAGAAAACCGCAACCGCGCCGTCGAGCACGCGCAGCGACCGCTCGACCTCGATTGTGAAGTCAACGTGGCCCGGCGTATCGATGATGTTGATACGGTACTCCGGCCAGTTCTGGTCCATACCCTTCCAGAAACAGGTGGTCGCCGCCGACGTAATGGTGATGCCCCGCTCCTGCTCCTGCTCCATCCAGTCCATCACGGCGTTACCGTCATGGACCTCGCCAAGTTTGTGCGAAACGCCGGTATAGAACAGAATGCGCTCGGTCGTCGTGGTCTTGCCGGCATCGATGTGGGCCATGATGCCGATATTCCGATAGCGCTCGATGGATACTTTGCGTGACACGTCTGAAAACCTCGATAACTTGTGCTTACCAGCGGTAATGGGCAAAGGCCTTGTTGGCCTCGGCCATCCGATGGGTGTCTTCCCGCTTCTTGACCGCCGCACCACGCTCTTCCATCGCGTCGAGCAACTCGCCGGCCAGACGCCGCGGCATGGTGTTCTCGCCCCGCTTGCGGGCCGCGTCGATGACCCAGCGCATGGCCAGCGCCTGCTGGCGCTTGGGACGCACCTCGACCGGCACCTGGTAGGTCGCACCACCGACGCGTCGCGACTTGACCTCGACGGCCGGACTGACGTGATCCAGCGCCTGCTCGATGGCATTGAGCGGCTCACCATGCCCGCGGCCCTCGATCTCCTCGATGGCCCCGTAGACGATGCGCTCGGCCACGGACTTCTTGCCGTCCTTCATCACCATGTTGATGAAACGGGTGATCATTTCGCTGCCGAACTTCGGGTCCGGCATGATGTCACGTTCAAAATTGGAGTGCTTGCGGGACATGGTTCAATCCGTCAGTTCTTGGGACGCTTGGCGCCGTACTTGGAGCGACCCTGGCGGCGATCACTGACCCCAGCCGTGTCGAGACTCCCGCGCACCGTGTGATAGCGAACGCCGGGCAGATCCTTGACCCGGCCGCCGCGAATCAGCACCACCGAGTGCTCCTGAAGGTTGTGGCCTTCACCCCCGATGTAGCTGGTCACTTCGTAACCGTTGGTCAATCGCACACGCGCCACCTTGCGCAAGGCCGAGTTCGGCTTTTTTGGCGTGGTGGTGTAGACGCGGGTACAAACGCCGCGCTTCTGGGGCGAAGCCTCCAGTGCCGGCACGTTCGATTTGTATTCCTTGGGCCGCCTTGGCTTGCGGACCAGCTGATTGATCGTCGCCATAACCTGTTCGGGGTCTGAAGAAAACAAACGACAGGCCGCAAAACCGGCCTGCCGAAGAACGGGAATTCTAAAGAGTTGCAGCAGGCATGTCAAGCACTGCCGACTCGGCGCCCGGACCGGGCCGGCCGGAGACTATTCGTCCCCGGCCGACTCCTCCACCCTGGCCTCTTCGGCCTCTGACGCTCTGAGCAGGGCGGCCAGTTCGGCGTCGGCTTCCTCGTGGCGATGCTCCTTGCGACGCTGGGCCGTGACCCGGCCGGTGCCGGCCGGAATCAGGCGCCCGACGATGACGTTTTCCTTGAGCCCGCGCAGGTGGTCGACGGTCCCGCGCACGGCAGCATCGGTCAATACCCGCGTGGTCTCCTGGAAAGAGGCCGCTGAAATGAACGATTCGGTCGCCAGCGAGGCCTTGGTAATGCCCAGCAGCACCGTCTGCCAGGTTGGCCGGACGGCACCGGATTGCTCGAGGCGTTCGGCCTCCTCGAGCGCCCGCGTACCCTCGACCTGCTCGCCGCGCAGGAAGTTGCTGTCGCCTGCATCGACGATCTCGACCTTCCGCAGCATCTGGCGAATGACCACCTCGATGTGCTTGTCGTTGATCTTCACGCCCTGCAGGCGATAGACATCCTGGATCTCCTGGACCAGGTAGTCGGCCAGCCGCTCGACGCCGAGCAGCCGCAGGATGTCGTGGGGATTGGGTTCGCCGTCGACAACCGTCTCGCCCTTGGCCACGTGCTCACCTTCGAACACCAGCACCTGACGCCACTTGGGAATCAGCTCCTCATGGGTCTCGCCCTGCTCGTCGGTGATGACCAGCCGCTGCTTACCCTTGGTTTCCTTGCCGAAGCTGACCACGCCCGAGGCCTCGGCCAGAATGGCGCCCTCCTTGGGCTTGCGGGCTTCGAACAGGTCTGCCACACGCGGCAAACCACCGGTGATATCACGCGTCTTGGACGATTCCTGCGGGATGCGGGCGATGATATCCCCCACCTTGACAATCTGCCCATCGGCACAGTTGATCACGGCTCCGGCCGGCAGATAGTACTGCGCCGGCTGCTCGGTACCGGGAATGTTGAGCAGCTTGCCCTTGGAATCGAGCAGCCGGATCATCGGACGAAGGTCCTTGCCTTCCGAACCGCGTTTCTTCGGGTCCGTGACCACCATGCTGCTCAGGCCGGTGACCTCGTCAACCTCCTCGGTAACGGTCACGCCGGCGATGAAGTCATGGAAACTCGCGGTACCGGCAAGCTCGGCGACCACGGGATGGGTATGCGGATCCCAGTTGGCCACGTTCTGACCCACCTCAACCTGGTCGCCCTCCTTGACGCTGACCACGGCGCCGTAAGGAATCTTGTAGCGCTCGCGCTCGCGGCCGTGGGAGTCGATGACAGACAGCTCGCCGGAGCGGGAGACCGCCACCAGCTTGCCTTCAGCATTCTCGACCGACTTGAGGTTGTACAAACGCACCGAACCCGACGACTTGACCTCGATGTGATCGATTGCCACCGATCGGGAGGCCGCCCCGCCGATATGGAAAGTCCGCATGGTCAGCTGCGTGCCCGGCTCTCCGATCGACTGGGCGGCAATCACGCCGACCGCCTCACCCTGGTTGACCAGCGAGCCGCGGGCCAGATCGCGACCGTAGCAGGCCGCACAGACACCGTGGCGCGTTTCACAGGTAATTGGCGAACGCACCAGTACCCGGTCGATGCTATTTTCCTCGAGCTTCTCGACCCAGGCCTCGTCAAGCAGCGTGCCCCTTGGGCACAGCACCTCGTCGGCATCGGGCCGATAGATATCCTGCCCCACGAGGCGCCCGAGAATGCGCTCGCTGAGTGGCTCGACGATATCTCCGCCCTCGACGATCGGCAGCATTTCCAGCCCCTGGTCGGTGCCGCAGTCCTCCTCGATAACCACAAGATCCTGAGCCACATCGACCAGGCGGCGCGTCAGGTAACCGGAATTGGCAGTCTTGAGCGCGGTGTCGGCCAGGCCCTTGCGCGCACCGTGCGTGGAGATGAAGTACTGCAGCACGTTGAGGCCTTCGCGGAAGTTGGCCGTGATCGGCGTCTCGATGATTGAGCCGTCGGGCTTGGCCATCAGGCCACGCATGCCGGCAAGCTGGCGAATCTGCGCCGCGGAGCCACGGGCCCCGGAGTCGGCCATAATGAAGATCGAGTTCATCGAATCTTCCTCGACCTCATTGCCTTCGCTGTCCACCCGGATGCGCTTGCCAATGCGCTTCATCATCGCGCGGGCCACTTCCTCATTGGTGCGTGACCAGATATCAACCACCTTGTTGTAGCGCTCACCGGAGGTCACCACACCCGACGCATACTGATCCTGTATGTCGAGAACTTCCTTTTCAGCCCGCTCCAGGATCGCCTTTTTCTCAGGTGGAACCTGGAGATCATCAAGGCCGATCGACACACCGGCGCGGGTCGAATAGCCAAATCCGGTGTACATCAGCTGGTCGGCAAACACGACTGTCTTCTTCAGTCCAAGTTTGCGATAGCACTCGTCAATCAGCCGCGAAACCTGCCTTTTCTTGAGCACCTGGTTGACCAGCTCAAACGGCAGACCATCGGGCAGAATCTCGCGCAGCAGCGCACGCCCGACCGTGGTCTCGAATCGGCTGTAAGACTCGATCGCGTTACCGGCGTCATCGAACTCAACCTGGCGCACGCGCACGGTGACGGCGGCCTGCAGCGCGACCTTGTGGTTGGAGTAGGCCCGATTGACCTCGGCAACGCTTGAGAAGGACATCCCCTCTCCTTTCGCACCGGCAATCTGGCGGGTCATGTAGTAGAGTCCAAGCACGACGTCCTGGGTAGGCACGATGATCGGCTCACCATTGGCCGGCGACAGGATATTGTTGGAGCTCATCATCAGCGCGCGCGCCTCGAGCTGTGCCTCCAGGCTCAGCGGCACGTGCACGGCCATCTGGTCGCCGTCAAAGTCGGCATTGAAGGCCGTGCACACCAGCGGGTGCAGCTGGATGGCCTTGCCTTCGATCAGCACCGGCTCGAAGGCCTGAATACCGAGACGGTGCAGGGTCGGGGCACGGTTGAGCAGCACCGGGTGCTCGCGGATGACCTCCTCGAGAATATCCCAGACCTCGCCCTCCTCGCGTTCGACCAGCTTCTTGGCCGCCTTGATGGTCATGGCCAGCCCACGGCGCTGCAGCTTCGAAAAGATGAATGGCTTGAACAGTTCCAGCGCCATTTTCTTGGGCAGGCCGCACTCGTGCAGCTTGAGCGTCGGGCCAACGACAATAACCGAGCGCCCCGAGTAGTCGACCCGCTTGCCCAGCAGGTTCTGACGGAATCGACCCTGCTTGCCCTTGATCATGTCGGCCAGAGACTTTAGCGGGCGCTTGTTGGTGCCGGTAATCGCCCGGCCGCGACGACCGTTGTCGAGCAACGCATCGACCGATTCCTGCAGCATGCGCTTTTCGTTGCGCACGATGATGTCGGGCGCGTTGAGTTCGAGCAGGCGCTTCAGGCGGTTGTTGCGATTGATTACGCGGCGGTAGAGATCATTGAGATCAGAGGTCGCAAAACGCCCTCCGTCAAGCGGCACCAGCGGCCTGAGATCCGGCGGCAGCACCGGCAACACCGTCATGATCATGTACTCGGGCCGGTTGCCCGAGTCGATGAACGCCTCCATCAGCTTGATACGTTTGGACAGGCGCTTGATCTTGGTCTCCGAGTTGGTTGCAGCGATTTCCTCGCGCAGCTTGGCCAGCTCGCTGGCCAGATCGATGTTCTTGAGTAGCTCGTAGACTGCCTCGGCACCCATCCGAGCGTCGAACTCGTCACCGTATTCCTGCATCGCGTCGAGGTATTCCTCGTCGGTCAGCAACTGGCCGCGCTCCAGCGCGGTCATGCCCGGGTCAAGCACCAGGTAGGACTCGAAATAGAGAATGCGCTCGATGTCACGCAGCGTCATGTCGAGCATCAACCCGATCCGGCTGGGCAACGACTTCAGAAACCAGATATGGGCAACCGGCGAGGCCAGATCGATATGACCCATGCGCTCTCGCCTGACCTTGGTCAATGTGACCTCGGTACCGCACTTTTCGCACTTCACGCCGCGATGCTTCATGCGCTTGTACTTGCCGCACAGGCATTCGTAGTCCTTTACCGGGCCGAAAATGGCAGCGCAGAACAGACCTTCGCGCTCGGGCTTGAAGGTCCGATAGTTGATGGTCTCCGGCTTGCGGACCTCGCCGTAGGACCACGAGCGGATCAGCTCCGGCGGAGCCAACCCGATGCGAATGGCGTCAAAGTTACTGATCTGGTTCTGACGCTTATACAGATTGAAAAGGTCGCGCACTTGCTGCCTCCTCTGAGAAATCAGGATGATTCTTCGAGTTCGATATTGATGCCCAGCGAACGGATTTCCTTCACCAGCACGTTGAAGGACTCCGGCATACCTGCGGTCATCTGATAATTGCCGTCGACAATGGACTTGTACATCTGGTTTCGGCCCTGCACATCATCGGACTTGACGGTCAGCATTTCCTGCAGCGTGTAGGCAGCACCGTATGCTTCCAGTGCCCAAACCTCCATTTCACCGAAGCGCTGACCTCCGAACTGAGCCTTGCCGCCCAGCGGCTGCTGCGTGACCAGGCTATACGGCCCGGTTGAGCGCGCATGCATCTTGTCGTCGACCAGATGGTTGAGCTTGAGCATGTACATATAGCCCACCGTGACCGGCCGATCGAAAGCGTCGCCGCTACGGCCGTCATACAGGGTGGTCTGACCGGTTTCCGGCAGATCGGCCATTGCCAGCAGCTTCTTGATCTCCTCTTCGGCAGCGCCGTCAAACACCGGCGTAGCCATCGGAACTCCGCCCGTGAGGTTATCGGCCATCTCCAAGACCTCGTCATCGGAGAACTGCTTCATGTCGACCCGGCCAGCCTGGTCGGAGTTGTAGATCTCGCCCAGGAACTGCCTGACCTTGGCCGCCTTCTCGTTGGCCTCGAGCATCGCCTGGATCTTCTTGCCCAGACCGCGCGCAGCCCAACCCAGATGTGTTTCCAGCACCTGTCCGATGTTCATGCGCGAGGGCACGCCGAGCGGATTGAGCACAATATCGACCGGCGTTCCGTCTTCCATGAACGGCATGTCCTCGGTCGGCACGATGGTCGAGATCACGCCCTTGTTGCCGTGACGGCCTGCCATCTTGTCACCGGGCTGCATGCGGCGTTTAACCGCCAGATAGACCTTGACCATCTTGAGCACGGCCGGTGCCAGCTCGTCGCCCCGCGTGATCTTGTCCTTCTTTTCATCGAAACGCTTTTCGAATGCCTTGCGCTGGGCCTCGATCTGGCGCGCCGCGCGCTCCAGCATGTCCTGGGCTTCGTCATTGCGCATGCGCAACTTGAACCAGTCATCACGCTTGAGCTCGTCCAGGTAAGCCTGGGTGATCTTGGCACCCTTCTTGAGCCCGGCAGGCCCCTTGTCGGCAACCTTGCCCACCAGCACCAACTGCAGGCGCGCGAATATGGCGTCCTCCATGATCCGCAGCTGATCATCAAGGTCCTTGCGCACGCGCCGGATCTCGTCCTTTTCGATCGAGATGGCGCGGGCGTCCTTGTCAACCCCTTCACGGGTAAAGACCTGCACATCAATGACAGTACCATCCATACCGGTCGGCACTCGCAGCGAGGTGTCCTTTACGTCGGAAGCCTTTTCACCGAAGATCGCCCGGAGCAGTTTCTCTTCCGGCGTCAGCTGCGCCTCGCCCTTCGGCGTGACCTTTCCAACCAGAATGTCACCGGCCTTGACCTCGGCCCCGATGTAGACAATGCCCGACTCGTCAAGCTTGGCCAGCGTTGATTCACCAACGTTGGGAATGTCACCGGTAATTTCTTCCGATCCGAGCTTGGTATCACGCGCCACGCAGGTCAGCTCCTCGATGTGAATCGAGGTAAAGCGGTCCTCCTGGACGACCCGTTCGGAAATCAGGATCGAGTCCTCGAAGTTGTAACCGTTCCAGGGCATGAATGCGCACAGCATGTTCTGCCCCAGCGCCAGCTCACCCAGGTCTGTTGACGGGCCATCAGCCAGAACATCCTTCTTTGCGACCCGATCGCCGACCTTGACCAGCGGGCGCTGATTCATGCAGGTGTTCTGGTTGGAACGCTGGTACTTCACCAGATTGTAGATATCAACGCCGGGATCGTTGTCCCCGACTTCTTCTTCATTGGCACGGACCACGATGCGGCCCGCATCAACCTGGTCGACCACGCCACCGCGCAACGCAACGGTTGTCACACCCGAATCGGTCGCGACCACGCGCTCCATTCCGGTCCCCACCAGTGGCTTGTCGACCCGCAGCGTCGGAACCGCCTGACGCTGCATATTGGAGCCCATCAGCGCGCGGTTGGCATCGTCGTGCTCAAGGAACGGAACGAGCGCCGCCGCCACCGAAGTGATCTGGCGCGGTGAAACGTCCATGTAGTCGACTTCGTCGGAGCGTTTGAGCGTGAACTCACCCTGATAGCGGCACGGGATCAGCTCGTCTTTGAACTTGCGGTTGTTGTCCAGATCGGCATTGGCCTGGGCGATCACGTAGTCGCCCTCCTCGATTGCCGAAAGATATTCAACCTGGTCGGTGACCTTGGCGCCCTCAACCTTGCGGTAGGCGGTCTCAAGAAAACCGTACTGGTTGGTGCGGGCATAGCAGGCCAGCGAATTGATCAGGCCGATGTTCGGGCCTTCCGGCGTCTCGATCGGACACAGCCGACCGTAATGGGTCGGATGGACGTCGCGCACCTCGAATCCGGCCCGCTCACGGGTCAGGCCACCCGGGCCCAGGGCCGAAACACGACGCTTGTGCGTCACCTCCGACAGCGGATTGTTCTGGTCCATGAACTGCGACAGCTGCGAGGAGCCGAAGAACTCCTTGATGGCTGCAGCAACCGGTTTGGCATTGATCAGGTCCTGCGGTGCGGAGCCTTCGCTCTCGACCGTGGTCAGTCGCTCGCGCACAACCCGCTCGACGCGCACCAGCCCGATCCTGAAGCTGTTCTCGGCCATCTCGCCAACCGAGCGCACACGCCGGTTGCCCAGATGATCAATGTCGTCAACCGATCCGTTACCGTTGCGGATATCGATCAGTACGCGAATCACGTCGAGGATATCGTCGCGGTCAAGCACGCCCGGCCCCTCGATCTCCTTGCGGCCAACACGACGGTTGAACTTCATCCGGCCCACCGCGGACAAGTCATAACGGTCAGGCGAGAAAAACAGATTCTTGAACAGATTCTGGGCAGCTTCCTTGGTTGGCGGCTCGCCCGGACGCATCATCTTGTAGATCTCCCACAGCGCTTCCAGCTCATTGCTTGTGGGATCGATCCGCAGGGTGTTGGAGACATAGGGTCCCTGATCAAGGTCATTGACGTAGAGTACGTCAAAGCGCTTGATGCCGGCCTCGCGCATCGCTGCGAGGACCTCTTCGGTAATCTCGTCGTTTGCCCGAGCGACAAGCTCGCCTGATTCCGTGTCGACGACGTCATGGGCCAGGATCTTCTCAATGAGATAATCATCAGGCACGTCGAGCGTCTTGACCTTGGCCTGCTCGATGAGCTTGACGTGGCGGGCCGTGATTCGCCGGTCCTTTTCGACAATCACGTTACCGTCGCCATCGGCGATGTCGAACAGCGCATTTTCACCCCGCAGGCGCTGAGGCACGAGGTTGATCTTCGCATCCGACTTGCGCAGGGTCACCTTCGTCTTTTCGAAGAAGTAGTCAAGCATTTCTTCTTCGCTCATGCCGAGCGCGCGCAGCAGGATGGTCACCGGCAGTTTGCGCCGCCGATCGATTCGCGTGAAGATGCAATCCTTCGGGTCGAACTCGAAGTCCAGCCACGAGCCGCGATAGGGAATGACGCGCGCCGAATACAGAAGCTTGCCCGAGGAATGGGTCTTGCCCTTGTCGTGGTCATAGAACACCCCCGGCGAGCGGTGCATCTGATTGACGATGACCCGCTCGGTGCCGTTGATGATGAACGTGCCGTTATCGGTCATCAGCGGCAGATCGCCCATGTAGACGTCCTGCTCCTTGACTTCCTTGACCCGCTTGTTTCTTGCGGGACTCTCCTTGTCGTAGATGATCAGCCGAACCTTGGCACGCAGGGGAGCGCTGTAGCTCATGCCACGCAGCTTGCACTCGGTCACGTCGAATTCCGGCTCACCGAGCTCGTAATTGACGTACTCCAGGGCCGCGTTGCCCGAATAGCTGGAAATCGGAAAAACGGAGTTGAGCGCCCCGTGCAAACCGACTTCCCGGCGTTCGTCAACCGGCACTTCAAGCTGAAGAAACTGCTTGTAGGATTCGATCTGGGTTGCCAGCAGGAACGGCACCTCGAGCACCTGCGGGTGCTTGCCGAAGTCCTTTCGAATGCGCTTCTTTTCCGTGAAGGAGTAGCTCATGAGCTTCAATCCCACCTGATGTTGCGTCTGCCGGGACTTGGTTTACAATGCTGCCGTGGCACCCGACTCACGCCTGGGCAGCGATATGCGGAGCTGTCACAAACAGCTGCGGGCCGGGCGTCCCGTGGACACCCAGCCCGGCTGTGTTGCAGACAGACCAGCAAGCGGAATGGTTACTTGACCTCGACGGTCGCACCCGCCTCTTCCAGCTGCTTCTTGATGTCTTCCGACTCGTCTTTCGATGCGCCTTCCTTGATCGGAGCCGGTGCACTTTCGACCAGATCCTTGGCCTCCTTCAGGCCCAGACCCGTAATTCCACGCACCGCCTTGATCACAGCAACCTTGTTGGAACCGAAGCTCGACAGGACAACATCGAATTCGGTCTTTTCTTCAGCGGCTTCGGCCTCACCACCACCGGCACCACCAGCGGCGGCCACGGCAACCGGTGCGGCTGCTGAAACACCGAACTTCTCTTCCATGGCTTCGATGAGGTCAACAACATCCATCACGCTCATGTTCGAAATGGTTTCGAGAATATCTTCCTTTGAAACGGCCATTGCTTGTTACTCCAGAATCACAAATTGATCGATTAAATGAAACATTCAGGCAGCTTGCTTGCTGTCGCGTACCGCAGCAATCGTGCGAACCAGCTTGGCGTGCGGCTCGGCAAGAGTACGAACGAACTTCTCGATCGGCGCCTTCATCACGCCCATCAGCATGGCGATCGCCTGATCCCGCGTCGGCAGCGACGCCAGACGCTCGAGCTCACTGGCATCGTGCAGCTCGGCGCCGACCGCCACCATGCGGGCAATCAGTTGATCATTGGTCTTGGCGAAATCCTTGACCAGCCGTGCCGCGGCGCCCGGATCCTCTGTCGAGAAGGCGAACAGCAGCGGACCGGAAAGACCCTCAGCCATGCATTCGAAGTCGGTACCCTCAACGGCTCGACGCACCAGCGTGTTTTTGGCCACCTTCAGGTAGACGCCCTCGCTGCGCGCTTGTCTGCGCAACTCGGTCATCTCGCTGACGGTCAGCCCGCGGTACTCGGCAGCGACCGCAGAGTGGGCAGACCGGGCCACTTCGGCCACTTCCGCCACCACTGCCTTTTTCTGCTCAAGTGTGAGCGCCATTGGCTACCTCCATTGAGAAAACTTCCGCAAAACGACCGCGCATATGCCTGGCATCGTCCGGCAGCCCGGATACCGCAATGCTGCGGCTCCTGTGCTCCGGCAGACTGCGCCAGTCACACACTCGGCATGTCTTGCGAAACTTTTCAGTTTCAACCTCATTCGAGATTGTTACCAATCCACAGCGTTCCCGCCGTGGCCTCTGGTGGCCGTTTCTCCCGCAGTATCGGGATAATCGGGCGACACCATCTGCGCGGGCGACGCTTTCGCACCATTAACGCTGCCGGCTGTCCGGCAAGCGACCCGCGGTCTTGGACGGGCACCTCCCCTGAGGGAAGCGAACGCCCGGAAGAAGGAAAGGTTCCAGGTTTCAGGTTTCAGGTTTCAGGGCGGGCCTTGGTGAGCCTCGTGTCTCACTTCCGGCCTTGCACTGATTCCTGCTCCTTGTCACCTGGCCTCCAATCCTCCTCCAATTTTTTTCCTGAAACCGGAAACCTTCAGTTTCAAACGCCCAGACTGCCCGTATCCACGCTCAGCCCCGGGCCCATCGTGGTCGATACCGCGATCTTGCGCAGGTACTGGCCCTTGGCCGCCGGCGGCTTGGCCTTGACCAGTTCGCTGACCAGGGCCGTCAGATTCTCGCCCAGCGCCTCGGGCGCAAAATCGACCTTGCCGATTGTGGTATGCACGATACCGCCCTTGTCGGTGCGGTATTGCACCTGGCCGGCCTTGGCGTTCTTCACCGCGGTCTCGACATCGGTCGTGACCGTACCCACCTTGGGATTGGGCATCAGACCGCGTGGACCGAGAATCTGGCCGAGCTTGCCGACAACACGCATCGCATCCGGCGTCGCAATGCAAACGTCGAAATCGATCTGACCACCCTTGATGGTTTCGGCCAGATCATCCATGCCGACAATATCGGCGCCGGCCTCACTGGCCTTGTCGGCATTATCGCCCTGGGCAAAAACCGCTACGCGTACCGATTTACCAGTGCCGTGCGGCAGCACAAGCGCGCCGCGCACGACCTGATCAGACTTGCGCGGATCCACACCCAGGCGAATGGCCACATCCACCGACTCGGTGAACTTCACCTTGCTGAACGACTTCAGAAGGCCAATGGCCTCGTCGAGCGCATAGGCCTTGCCCGGCTCGATCTGTTCGCGAATCGCACGAACCCGCTTTGATTTTCTGGCCATCACTCGACTCCTTCCACGTTCAGACCCATGCTGCGAGCGCTGCCGGCGATGGTGCGCACCGCGGCATCCATATCAGCAGCCGTCAGGTCCGGCTCTTTCATGCGCGCAATCTCTTCGAGCTGATCACGGCTGACGGTACCCACCTTGCGGGTATTCGGCTCACCGCTACCCTTCTGGATCTTGGCGGCCTTGCGCAGCAGCACAGCAGCGGGGGGTGTCTTGGTGATAAAGCTGAAACTGCGGTCGCTGTAGACCGTGATCACCACCGGAATCGGCAGCCCGGGTTCGGTATCCTGAGTCTGGGCATTGAAGGCCTTGCAGAACTCCATGATGTTGACACCATGCTGTCCGAGTGCCGGCCCGACCGGTGGGCTCGGATTGGCCTGGCCGGCCGGCACCTGCAGTTTGATATAGCCCGTTACTTTCTTTGCCATCTCTTACGTCTCCTCGGGTTCAAGCGCCGGGCCATGTGAGACCACCGGCTCCCCGTATTGGTTCAGCTCCCGGATCGCGCCTTGCGCATCCGGCTCTCTACAACCTTCCTTCCCGCGGCCCCGAAGTCGCTCGAAGCCCGCCGGAAGAGATCCCGGTTGACGCTATCGCGCGCCCGGGATCGAGCAACAGCAACGCGCTGCGTTACAGCTTCTCGACCTGCTGGAAGTCCAGCTCGACCGGCGTCGAGCGACCGAAAATCGATACTGCCACTCGCAGCCGGCTCTTTTCGTAATTGATCTCTTCGACCACACCGCTGAAATCATTGAACGGTCCTTCCGTGACCCGGACCATCTCGCCGGGCTCGAACAGCACCTTCGGACGCGGCTTGTCAACGCCTTCCTGGACCCGCTGCAAAATGGCGTCCGCCTCCGCCTGACTGATCGGCGCCGGGCGATCCTGACGCCCGCCGATAAAACCCATCACCTTCGGCACATCCTTGACCAGGTGCCAGGTGTCGTCATTCATTTCCATCTCCACCAGCACGTAGCCCGGAAAGAACTTGCGCTCGCTCTTGCGCTTGACGCCCTTTTTCATCTCCACCACTTCCTCGGTGGGGACGAGAATCTCGCCAAACTGGTCTTCCATGCCAGCGCGCCTGATGCGCTCCTCGAGCGATCGCTTGACCGTCTTCTCGAAACCCGAATACGCGTGGACGACATACCACTGCTTCGCCATCAACTGCCCCCGGCCGCGCCAATCAGGCGACGAACGATCCAGCCAAACAGCGAATCCATCAGAAACAGCAGCAGCGCCACGATAAACGTAATCACCAGGACAATCAGCGTGGTCTGCAGCGTTTCGTCGCGCGTGGGCCAGACGACCTTGCGCCGCTCCACGTCCGACTCGCGCAAAAAGGAATAAAAATCCCGACCCCGGGTACTCTGCCCGAATACGGCGGCCGCAATGCCAACCGCAGCCAGCAATCCAATCACGCGCACCAGCGTCATGACTTCGCCGGAGAAATAGTAAAAACCGTAGATACCGCCGGCCAGGACCAGCAGTGATACGGCCCACAACAAGTGGTCGCGTGGAGACGTCTTTTCGGCAGCCATTCGTCGCCTTCTGTTCGATTCAGTGGCAGGCGAGGAGGGACTCGAACCCCCAACCTGCGGTTTTGGAGACCGCTGCTCTGCCAGTTGAGCTACTCGCCTATGGAACTCGGTTTACGGTTTACGGTTTACGGTTTCCGGTTTACGGTTCGCTTCGAGCCGGTCCCGTAAACCATTTACCGTGCTCCGTAAACCGCTTATTCGATAATCTTCGCCACGACGCCGGCACCCACGGTCCGGCCGCCTTCGCGAATCGCAAAGCGCAGACCTTCCTCCATGGCAATCGGCGCAATCAGCTCGACCGTCATCTGGATGTTGTCACCCGGCATCACCATCTCCACGCCTTCGGGCAGCTCCACCGAACCGGTCACGTCCGTCGTCCGGAAATAAAACTGCGGGCGGTAACCCTTGAAAAACGGCGTGTGACGGCCGCCTTCGTCCTTGCTCAGCACGTAAACTTCCGCCTCGAACTTGGTGTGCGGCGTGATCGAGCCCGGCTTGGCCAGAACCTGACCTCGCTCAACCTCGTCGCGCTTCGTGCCCCTGAGCAAAACACCCACGTTGTCGCCCGCCTGACCCTGGTCAAGCAGCTTGCGAAACATCTCAACACCCGTGCACGTCGTCTTCGACGTGTCCCGGATGCCCACAATCTCGATCTCGTCGCCTACCTTGACAATGCCGCGCTCGATTCGACCCGTCACCACCGTGCCACGACCCGAAATCGAGAAAACGTCCTCGATCGGCATCAGAAATTCCTTGTCCAGATCACGCTCAGGCTCGGGTACATACTCGTCAAGCGCATCAACCAGCTTCAGAATCGACGGCACACCAATGTCCGACTCGTCGCCTTCCAGCGCCTTGAGCGCCGAGCCGGTCACGATCGGGGTGTCATCGCCCGGAAAATCATAGTCGCTGAGCAGCTCGCGAACTTCCATCTCCACCAGCTCGAGCAGCTCGGCGTCGTCAACCATGTCAGCCTTGTTCAAATACACCAGAATGCACGGCACACCCACCTGGCGGGCCAGCAAAATGTGCTCGCGCGTCTGCGGCATCGGACCGTCAGCCGCACTCACCACCAGAATCGCACCGTCCATCTGCGCCGCGCCCGTGATCATGTTCTTCACGTAGTCAGCGTGACCCGGACAATCCACGTGGGCATAGTGACGGTTGTCCGACTCGTATTCGACGTGCGCCGAGGCAATCGTGATCCCGCGCTCGCGCTCTTCGGGCGCGTTGTCAATCTGGTCGTAGGCGCGAAACTCGCCGCCGCGCGCTTCCGCGCACACCTTCGTCAACGCCGCCGTCAGCGTCGTCTTGCCGTGGTCCACATGACCAATCGTGCCAACGTTCACGTGCGGCTTGGTGCGTTCAAACTTTGCCTTGGACATGCCTCAAAACTCCGTTGTTTGCCTTTTTGAATTGTTCGCTAATCTATGGTGCCCACGACTGGACTTGAACCAGTGACCTCTCCCTTACCAAGGGAGTGCTCTACCGCCTGAGCTACGTGGGCAGCGATATCTGGAGCGGGTGATCGGAATCGAACCGACATCATCAGCTTGGAAGGCTGAGGTTCTACCGTTGAACTACACCCGCCTGATCGTGTGGCTCTTCCAAACCTCGAATTCTGGTGGAGGGGGCAGGATTCGAACCTGCGAAGGCTAAGCCAGCAGATTTACAGTCTGCCCTCGTTGACCGCTTGAGTACCCCTCCGGAAAATCTGGCCCTGCTCGATTTCGCTTCCGGCTACCCGATATTCCAGACGAAGCCCGCAATTCTCGCCGATGTCGCAGCGCAAGTCAACCGGATCAAACAGGCCTGTTCAGCGCCCGGAATGGATCCGGCGCAGGTGACGGCCCACGGCCAGCCAGGACCCGGCAACCCCGAGCGCACCGCTGCCGCCAATCAGCATCGCGCTGACGGCCATCGATGGCGGTTGCAGCGCAAAACCGGAGGCGTAGGCACCGCTGAGCAGATCAACCGGCTCGGCCAGAGCGAGCAGCCCGACTCTGATGATCAGCCAGGCCAGCACCCCCCCGGCCAGCCCGTACCAGAGCCCGGAGTACAGGAAGGGACGACGGACAAAGCTGCCCGTCGCCCCGACCAGCGTCATGACCTCGATCTCCTCGCGTTTGTGCTGGATATCGAGTCGGATGGTGTTGCCGACGATGAAGGCCACGGCCACGGCAAACAGCAGCGCCAGCAAGGCAACCACCTCCTCGAGCAGCGCGACCATCGCATCAAGGCGCTCCAGCCAGCGCAGATCGACAATCACCTGATCGACCTGGGGGTCGGCCTCCAAACGGGCCATCAGGGTGGGCACGTCGGCGGCAGGCGCGGGCGTGACCTCGAGTACCCAGGGCAGCGGATTGTCCGACACCAGACTGGTCAGGTCAGGCAAATCAAGCTGCCCGGCCATTTCGGCCAGTCCCTGGGCCGGGCTGACCGGATCGACGGCCACGATATCCGGCTGCGCGCTCCAGCGCGACGCCATGCGAAGCGCCTGGTCATCATCGAGCTCCGACGCCAGAAACACCGACAGCGTGTCGAGCCGCTCCCAGTCCGCCGTCATACGCGCCAGGTTGTCAAGCGCCACGAACAGGCCGGACGGCAGGCTCAAGGTGATGGCCAGCACCACAATCGTCATGATCGAAGCCAGCGGCTGGCGAATCAGCGTGCCGAGCGACGACAACAGACTGTAGGCATGCCGCCGCGCCCAGGCGCGCAGGCCGCCTGCGCCAAGCGCGCCGGGCAGCCGATCACCGCGCCTGTGCCTCATTCGGAGCGCTCCGGCCGCGCCTCGACCTCATCGACCAGGCGACCATCGTCCAGAACCATCACGCGCCGACCCAAACGGCGAATCAGGTCCAGGTCGTGGCTGGCAATCAGAACGGTTGTTCCCAGCTCATTGAGCTGCACGAAGAACTGCATCAGGTCGGCTGACAGCTCCGGGTCGAGGTTACCGGTCGGCTCATCGGCCAGCAGCAGCGGGGGTTTGCCGACAATGGCGCGAGCAATACCGACCCGCTGCTGCTGTCCGCCTGAGAGCATCGGCGGATACATGCGCTGCTTGTCGAGCAGATCCACCTTGTCGAGCGCAGCATGCACACGCCGCCGGATCTCCGAGTAGGGCGCGCCGGCAATGACCAGCGGCAGGGCGACGTTATCGAAAATGCGGCGATCAGACAGCAGGGCATGGTCCTGAAAGACGATTCCGATGCAGCGACGCAGCCATGGAATCTGCCGGCGCGACATCTGGCCGATGTTGCGCCCGTCGAAAATGACCCGGCCGCGGCTCGGACGCTCCAGCAGCGCGATCAGCTTGAGCAGCGTGGACTTGCCTGCCCCGGAGCGTCCGGTCAGAAACGCCAGCTCACCCCGCTGCAGCGAAAAGCTGACGTCGGTCAACGCCTGGACGCCGCCGGGGTAGCGCTTGGCGACCTGCTCGAACACGATCATCAGATCATCACCCGACAAACTGGCTGATGCTCATGATCGGCAGCATGATCGCCAGAACGATATACAGCACGATCAGGCCGACGACCAGGATCAGCAGAGGCTGCAGCACCGCCAGCAGGACTTCGGTGGCCGACTCCAGATCGCGTTCCTGCAACACGGCCGCCTGATCGAGCATCGGCGACAGCTCACCGGCACGCTCCCCACCGTGAATCAGCCGACGCGCCATGGGCGGCAGCCAGTCCACGGTCGTCAGCGCACCCGACAGCGACTGCCCTTCACGAACCTGGTCGGCCACCCGCTGGATATCGGCGCGCGCCTGGTGATTGCCCAGCACCTCGGCGGCCACCCGCAGCGCCTCGACCAGCGGCACGGCGCTGGCGGTCAGTATCGCCAGCGTGCGGGTCAGCGTGGCCGTCGCGCGCGCGCGCATGAGCCGGGCAAGCAACGGCAGACGCAGCACCAAGCGGTCAAAACGCCGTCTTGGCCCGGTTCGCGCCAACACCGCCATCGCAACGGCGGTCAACGCCGCCAGCGACAGCAATACCCAGACGCCGTAGGACGCAATGAAATCCGACAAGGCCAGCAGACTTCGCGTCAGCAGCGGCAGATCCTGCCCGGCCTGCTCGAACACCCCGACCACCCGCGGCACCACATAGCCAATCAGGCCCCACACCACGGCGACGGCAACCCCGGTCAGGAGCATCGGGTAGACCAGGGCGACTGTCAGACCGCGGCGCATGACTTCACGCTGCTCGGCATAGTCCGCCAGCCTCGCCAGCACGACGTCCAGTCGCCCGGCACGTTCACCAGCGGCGACCGATGCGGTGTAGAGCGTCGGAAACAGACGTGGATGCTCGCTCATCGCCGCCGACAGGCTTTGACCCTCCATAACCCGCGCCCGAATGGCGCCGATCTGCCGACGCGAGCGTGCCCGGTCGGACTGTTCGACCAGCACCGATAGCACCTCTTCCAGCGGCAGGCCGGCCTTGAGCAGCGCCGACATCTGGCGAAGCAGCAGCGCCCGTTCGCGACCGGATCCGGCAGCGGCAAAGGCCTGCCGCTGCTCGCCTTCGACGGCACCAACAGCCAGCGGCATCAGGCCGCGCTCCCTTAGCTGGGCACGCGCGGCACGCGCGCTATCGGCCTGGACCACACCACGTGTGGTCGAACCGGTGTCAGTCAATGCCTGGTATTCGTACGCTTGCATTCGTTATCGGTTGCCGATGAGTCGGATCAGAGCCCGCGCAGGTGGCGGTCGCACCCCCGACGGACGAGGTTTCAGACCTGGCCACACATCGCTGCACGTGTACAGGTCGGGCCTGTCGTCCGTCGCGGATGCGCGACCTACGCAGCTCTCGTTACACGCAACACCTCCTCGAGACTGGTCGTGCCGGCCAGCGCCTTGCGCCATCCATCCTCGAGAATGGATGGCGAGAGTTCCCGGGCCAGCGACTCCAGGGACTGCTCCGCGGCGCCGTCGTGAATCAGCGTTCGCAGGCGCTCGCTGACCGGCACCAGTTCGTAGATACCGGTCCGGCCGCGATAACCCGACTGCCCCTCCCCAAGCCCGGCGCGCGGACGATACAGCGTGGCCGGTTGGCCGGCGGGCAAGCCCAGGCGGCTCAGTTCTGCGGCAGAAATCTCGTAGGGCTCACTGAGTTCGGCGTCAAGCACGCGCACCAGTCGCTGCGCCAATACCCCGATCAGGCTCGACGACAGCAGGAACGGCTCGATGCCCATGTCGACCAGACGTGTGATCGCGCCAACCGCGCTGTTGGTATGAAGAGTCGACAAGACCAGGTGTCCGGTCAGACTGGCCTGGACCGCAATACGGGCCGTCTCCAGATCGCGGATCTCCCCGACCATGACCACGTCGGGATCCTGCCTGAGGATCGCGCGCAGGCCGCGCGCGAAGGTCAGATCGACTCTTGGATTGACCTGGGTCTGACCGATGCCGTCGAGGTCGTACTCGATCGGATCCTCGACGGTCATGATGTTGCGGCTGCGGTCGTTGAGGCGCATCAGCGCGGCGTACAGGGTGGTCGACTTGCCCGAACCGGTCGGCCCGGTCACCAGCAAAATACCGTGCGGGCGCGCGATCAGCCCGGCCATGCGCTCGGTCGTGGCCGGATCCATGCCCAGTTCGGCCAGATCCAGCCTCCCGGCCTGCTTGTCGAGCAGCCTGAGCACGACGCGCTCGCCGTGACTTGACGGCAGGGTCGAGACACGCACATCCACCGGACGGCCGGCAATGCGCAGGCCGATCCGGCCATCCTGCGGCAGCCGTTTCTCGGCAATATCGAGCCGCGCCATGACCTTGATCCGGGAGGTGATCAGTCCGGCCAGCCCGCGCGCTGGCGACATCACTTCGCGCAATACACCGTCCACCCGGAAGCGGATGGATAGCCGTTCCTCGAACGGCTCCAGATGGATATCGGACGCCCCCTCGCGAATGGCCTGAGTCAGCACCCCGTTGATCAAGCGGATGATCGGGGCATCGTCCTCACTTTCCAGCAAATCGGCCGGTTCGGGCAGGTCCTCGGCCAGCCGCGCCAGGTCGAGGTCGTCGCCCAGATCATCGGCAACCTGCCGCGCAGCTTCGTCTCCGGACTCGTAGAGGCGCACCACCAGCTGATCGAAATCGGCTGCGTTCAAGCGCTCCAGCCGAACCGGACCGGCCATTCGCCTGCGCACTTCCTGAACCGCGGCGATATCAACCGGTTCGCGCGCAGCCAGGCGCAACTGTCCGTCGGCGTCAGGGCCGACGACGGTTACACCGCGCTTGCGCGCAAAACCATAGCCGGGTCGAAAATCACTGCTCATCGGGTGGTGACTGCAGAAACGCTTCCAGCTCGGGCAGGAGCGGCATGTCCTCGGCCGGCGTCATGCCTCGCGTCCGGTTGCGCTGTTCAAGCTGCAGATTGCGAATGCGACTGTACTTCGAGCGCGAGACCGACTCCATCAGCGCTTCATCACGCAGGATCTGCGGCCGAATGAACACCATCAGGTTGCGCTTGACGTTGCTGCTGGTCCGGTATCGGAACAATTCACCAATAAGGGGAATACGTCCCAGCCCGGGCACTTCCTCGCGCCCTTCCTGCACATCGTCGCTGATCAATCCTCCGAGCACCAGGATGGCGCCATCGGGCACCATCACCCGGGTCGAGATCGTGCGCTTGTTGGTGATCAGATCGACCGCCCCGGCCGATGGGGCCAGAGTCGAGACCTCCTGGCCGATATTGAGAATAATCATGTCGCCTTCGTTGATATGCGGCGTGACGTTGAGCTTGATGCCAATCTCTTCGCGGTTGATGGTCTGGAACGGGTTGACCTGACCTTCTCCGGTGGCAATGCCCTGGGTCGAAAAGCTGCCCGACAGGAACGGAACCTCCTGACCCACGTTGATGCTCGCCTCATGGTTGTCGAGAGTGACAATGGACGGTGTCGACAAAACATTGCTGTTGCTGTCATTGGCCAGCGCCCGCGCCAGGCCGCCGATTTCGAGCATTTCCACGCCGAGCAGGCTGGTCCGGCCGCCGACGTAACCCAGATTCAGGCCACCGCCCGGCAGGAACAGACTGCCCTCCTCGTCGGCACCCAGCGCACTGAGATTCAGGATGTTTCGCCCGCCACTCTGGAAATTGGTGCCGCCGAAGAAGCCGCGCTCGTCGTCTTCGAAGAACTGCCACTGGATGCCCAACTCACGGCTGGTATCCATTGCGACTTCGGCAATGATCGCCTCGACCAGCACCTGGGCCCGACGAATGTCGAGTTGACGAACCACCGACTCGATGCTGCGAAACAGTGAAGGCGGCGCAGTAACCACCAGCGCGTTGGTGTCGGCATGGGCCTGAACCCGGGCGCCGCCGGTGTCGGACTCGTCGAGATCCAGAACGCCCTCGATCACCGGTACCAGCGTGTCGGCCGTGGCGTAGCGCAAGTAGATCACCTGCGTGCTGCCCTCGGATTCCAGCGGCGTATCCAGGTGACTGATCAGGGTCCGCAGCCGCAAACGTCGGCCAGGCTCACCGGCCAGAATGACCGTGTTGGTCCGCTCGTCGGCGACGATCGGCTCGGCCTCGTTGGCGCCCGGGTAGATACGCTTGACCATCTGCGCCACCTGGGCGGCGTCGGCGTGAGACAGCCTGATGACCTCGATGTCCTGGTCGGCCGCGGCATCGAGCCGCTCGATGATCCGTTCGATGCGGCGGATGTTGACGGCCCGGTCGCTGACGATCAGACTGTTCGAGCCGGCGTGGTGGACCAGATAGGCCGATTGCGGCAACAGCTGGCGCAGCAGCTGGGAAACCTCGCCGGCGTCGACGTGCTCGAGCGTGATGATGCGCGTGACCGGATCGTCCCCGGCTGCGTGCATGTCATCGACCGGAACCCGTCCGTCCTGGCGAGCGGCGACATCGGGCACGATCCGTACCGTGTGGTCGTCGCTGACCGCGGTGTAGCCATGTACGCGCAGCACCGACTGGAAAACGTCCCAGACCTCATCGCTCGACAGGGCCTGCGATGACATGACGGTAACGCGCCCCGACACCTGTGGATCGATGATGATGCTGCGCCCGGTCATATCGGCAACAGCCGCGATCATGGCGCGAATATCGGCATCCTTGAAATTGAGGACGTGACCATCCTCGGCTGCAAGCGGCAGGGTCAGCAGGAAAAGCAGTGTTGGCAAGATCAGTCGGCATTTCATGGTTGCTGAAGACTCTCCAGGATCTCTGCGACGTCCGGACGCAGGGTAACTTCCCGCCCCTGGCGCTGAACGGTGATGGTGATTTCCCCGCCGCCGAGCACGTCGGAGAACAGATTCTGAACGGCGGCGCGCGACTCCAGCGGCTGGCCGTTGACCGCCTTGACGATGTCGTTGACCTGCAGTCCCAGTTCGGCAAACAGGCGCGCGTCACGGCCCGGACGCACCCGGTAACCGCCGCCGGAAACCGGCATGACCGTAACCGCACCGGCCAGCTTTCCGGCATCGATACCGAGCGAGCCGGTGAGATCGGCCAGCCCGGCCACACTCACCCCGGCCGGCGCCTGGAAGCCCCGGATACCGGGCATTTGCAGCGGGGCGCCGCCCTCCGGCACGGCGCTCGAAGACCGGCTTGCCGAGGTCTGCGTCGCCGCGGGGCTGTCGTCGAGCGCCAGGGATTCGGTCTGACCGTTGCGAACGATCAGCACCCGACGCGGCTCAATCGTATCGACCCGGCCGCCGTCCGGCAACTCATCGCCCTCGCGATAGACCTCCTCGGCGCCTTTCTCACCCGCAATAATGGCGTAGGCGGTGCGGCCGGCGACCACGCCCTTGAGCCGCAAACGGCTGTTCGAAACCGGAGCGACCGAAGTCATTGCCGGACGCGGCCTTGTGCGGCCAAACAGATCCCAGCGAAACTCGCCGCTGCCCCCGGCTACGCTCGGAATGACCTGCGGCACCGGCGGCATTGGCGCTGGCGTGACCTCGACCCCGGCCACCAGCAACCAGACCATGCGCACCAGCAGCCAGACGATGGCCAGCGCGAGCACCAGGCTGGTCACGAGCGCCAGTCGTCCGGACCAAAGCGGCGAGATCACATCGGACAAGGGACGGAATGCTCCGCGGTCATATCTGGCAGGAGATTAGCACAGACCGAGCCGCCTTCGGAGTCATCCGGCGGGTTTTGAACCCGCCGCACCCCGACAATCCCCGCTGCGGGCGCTCACGCGCTCTTGCCGTGACCCCCTCCGCGCCTCCGGCCACCGCGACGACCACCGCCCTTGCCTTTGTGTCCATTGCTTTTTCTGTACGGCGCCGGTCGCTCCAGCCGCGGCAGATCATCCGGATCGTGGGCCTCGACCTGCAGCGTCATTTCGATGTATTCCTCGATTTCAGGCAGATAAAAGGCAGAGTCCTCGCAGGCGAAGCTGACCGCGTCGCCGGTAGCGCCCAGGCGCGCCGTGCGGCCGATCCGGTGCACGTAGTCCGCCGCATCCTGGGGCAGGTCGTAATTGATCACGTGACTGACATCGGGGATATGCAGGCCCCGGGCAGCCACATCGGTCGCCACCAGCACGTCAATGTCGCCGCCATGGAAGCGCTTGAGCAGGCTCTGCCGCTTTCTTTGCGGGACATTGCCCGAGAGCATGGCGGCGTTGATCCCGTTGGCCTCCAGTGTGCGGGCAACACGCTCGGTCTCGTGGCGGGTGTTGACGAACACCATCACATGGCCGTCCTCCCAGGCGCGAAGCAGCTGGACCAGCAACGGCAGCTTTTCCCGATTGGCCGGGTAGTAGACCACCTGGCGCACCCGGTCGCTCGTGACCTGCTCCTCCTCGAAGCGAATCGTTTCGGCGTCGTTCATGTGCTCGTAGGCCAACTCAGTCACCTTGAGCGGAAAGGTCGCCGAGAACATCAGCGTCTGGCGACGCTCGACCGGCGGCATCTTGCGGAACAGGAAGCGGATATCCTTGATGAAGCCGAGATCGAACATGCGGTCGGCCTCGTCAAGCACCGCCACCTCGATATGGCGCAGGCTGTAGACGCCCTGCCTGAGATAGTCGATGAGACGACCCGGCGTCCCGATGAGCAGGTCAACGCCGGCGGCGATCTGGTCACGCTGCTTGCCGTAATCGACACCACCATAGGTCAGGATGCTGCGCAGCCCCGTAAACCGACCGAGCTGCTCGGCGTCACGATGGATCTGAATGGCCAGCTCCCGCGTCGGTGCAACGACAATAGCGCGCGGGTTGGGGCCGCGCTGCTCGGGGCTGTCCGAGGACAACAGTTTGTGGAAAATGGTTAGCAGAAACGCGGCAGTCTTGCCGGTGCCGGTCCGCGCCTGGCCGGCCACGTCCCGGCCGACCAGCGCCAGCGGCAACGTGCGGTCCTGAATTGGCGTACAGAACTCGAAACCGGCCTCGGCCAGTCCGCGCTGAATGCGGTCATCGAGTTGAAACGTGTCGAACCGTGTATCGGTCAGTACCCGCTGGGTATCGGAAGAATCGCTCAATTGGTGCATTGTCCTTGAAAAACGCTGGGTCCGCCTTGATTTCGGCGGTAGCGGAGCGGGTACCCGACCGCGGCTACCGAACTCCGAAGCGTGCACGTTATCATAGTAGACTGGTTGACGTCTGTTCGCCTGTCGACGCGGCGTCGACGGTGCGGCCACCGCAGTCTCTTTTTTTTAAGGAGTTTCAATCACCGTGAGCAACAACATCATCCACGTGACCGACAGCGATTTCGATGAGCAGGTTCTCAAGGCCGACCAGCCGGTGCTGGTCGACTACTGGGCCGAATGGTGTGGCCCGTGCAAGATGATCGAGCCACTGCTGCACGAACTGGCTGACGAATACGGCGACCGCCTGCGTATCGCCAAGCTCAATATCGATGAAAACCAGCAGGTCACCAGCCGCTACAAGATCCGTGGTATCCCCACGCTGATGATCTTCGACAATGGCGAGCACCAGGCAACCAAGGTCGGCGCACTGACCAAGTCTGCCCTCAAGGCCTTCGTCGACGATACCATCTGAAGCTCCGACCGGCCGGTCGGCACCGGCTGGACGCGGAACGAATTTGGTGCTAACGTACGCACCATCAGCGGCGGGCCTCCGTCCGACCGACTCAGATATCCCGATTTTTCTACCCTGCCGGGGCACATGCGATAGAGCCTGATCATTTTATGTTCCGGTCGCCGCGACCGGTGGACCTCCCCGTCTACCCGCGGCGCCCTGCATTCAATTCCTGGAAAAGAATTCCAATGAACCTGACTGAACTGAAAAGAAAATCCGCGCAAGAGCTGGTCGCCATGGCCGAGGAACTCGGCATCGAGAACATGGGCCGATCGCGCAAGCAAGACGTCATCTTCGCAATCCTCAAGGCCAAGGCGCAGAAAAAGGAAGCGATCTACGGCGACGGGGTGCTCGAAATCCTCCAGGACGGATTCGGGTTCCTGCGCTCGGCCGAAGCCTCCTACATGGCCGGGCCCGACGACATCTACGTCTCGCCATCGCAGATTCGCCGCTTCAATCTGCGCACCGGCGACTACATTGCCGGCAAGATTCGGCCGCCCAAGTCGTCCGAGCGCTACTTCGCGCTGCTCAAGGTCGAAGAGCTCAATTACGACAAGCCCGAGGCGGCCAAGAACAAGATCCTGTTCGAGAACCTGACGCCGGAATTTCCGCGCGTGCAGCTGGAGCTCGAACGCGGCAACGGCTCGACCGAAGACATCACCGGGCGCATCATCGACCTGATCGCGCCGATCGGCAAGGGACAGCGAGGCCTGGTCGTCAGCCCGCCCAAAGCCGGAAAAACCATGATGCTGCAGAACATTGCCACGGCGATCCGGGCCAACAACCCGGAAGTGCACATGATCATCCTGCTGATTGACGAGCGACCCGAAGAAGTGACCGAAATGGAACGCGGCGTCGATGCCGAGGTGATTTCGTCGACCTTTGACGAACCGGCATCCCGGCACGTCCAGGTCGCCGATATGGTGATCGAGCGCGCCAAGCGCCTGGTTGAACACAAACACGACGTCATCATCCTGCTCGACTCCATAACCCGCCTGGCGCGCGCCTACAACACCGTGGTGCCATCTTCAGGCAAGGTCCTGACCGGTGGGGTTGACGCCAATGCGCTGCAGCGACCCAAGCGGTTTTTCGGCGCGGCGCGCAACATCGAGGGTGGCGCAAGTCTGACGATCATCGCCACGGCCCTGGTCGACACCGGCTCGAAGATGGATGAAGTGATCTACGAGGAATTCAAGGGCACCGGCAACATGGAAATCCACCTGAGCCGCAGGATCGCCGAGAAGCGCGTCTATCCCGCTATCGACATCAACCGCTCCGGCACCCGCCGCGAGGAACTGATGGTCGGCAACGACCAGCTGCAAAAGACCTGGATTCTCCGGCGTATCCTGCAGCCCATGGACGAAGCCCAGGCCATTGAATTCATGCTCGACAAGCTCAAGGTCACCAAGACCAATGAGGAATTCTTCAACTACATGAAGCGATAGGTCACTGGCCGATCGCACAGGCCGGGATCGCATCCCGGCAGACGACCGCCGAACAGTTCGCGGAATCCGACAACCGAAACCCTTCACCCCCCATTGACAGCCGCTTCGTAATCTGCTCCTATTCACAAATGTGAAGGAGCCCTTCAATGTCCGACGACCCCAACGCCACGATTCTGCTGGTTGAAGACCACGACGACCTGGCCGCTACCATCGGCGCCTATCTGGAGGACGCCGGCTACGCCTGCGACTACGCTGCCGACGGTGCCATTGCGCTCAATCTGATGGAAGACAACGAGTACGATGCCATCGTGCTCGATCTGATGCTGCCGCGCATCAACGGCATTCGCGTTGCCGAGCGTCTGCGTGACCGCGGCGACGGCACGCCCATCCTGATGCTGACCGCCAGGGACCAGCTCGACGACAAGATCGAGGGCTTCGATGCCGGCGCTGACGACTACATGGTCAAGCCGTTCGAATCCGAAGAGCTGCTGGTCCGGCTGCGAGCCCTGATCCGGCGCGCCCGCGGTGAAATCGGCGAGGGTCAGTTGAAGGTCGGAGATTTGATCTTCGATCCGCGCCTGATGCGCGTCGAGCGCGCCGGTCAGCGCATTGATCTGTCCCCCACGGCGATCCGCATTCTCAAGGTGCTGATGCGCGAATCACCGCGCGTTGTCAGCCGCGAGCAGATTGAAAACGAGTTGTGGGGAGACACCCTGCCCGACTCCGACACGCTCAGAAGCCACATGTACAACCTGCGCAAGGGAATCGACCGTCCGTTCGAGATCAAGTTGCTTCACACCGTCCAGGGCATGGGCTTCAAGCTTGCCACGCCGGACGAGGCTTAAATGCCGGCACACGACCTGCACACGCCGGGGTCGAATCGCCGTCAGACGATCAAGTAGGTCGGGGTCGCATCCCCGACGGATGACCGAGCCCGGATCGAATCCCCGTCAGACCATTGTGTAGGTCGGGGTCGCATCCCCGACGGATGACCGAGCCCGGATCGCATCCCCGTCAGACCATTGTGTAGGTCGGGGTCGCAGCCCCGACGGATGACCGAGCCCGGATCGCATCCCCGTCAGACCATTGTGTAGGTCGGGGCCGCATCCCCGACGGACGAGGTTTCGTCAGCCACCGCGCCTACCTTGCGCGTGCTTCACGTTCGGATGGGATATGCGGGTAGATGCCGGCGCAGACAAGCGACATCTTATCGGTCGGAAACGTGCCCTCGGCTCACGGCGCCTCACGGATCCGCTCTGAGCAACACCTCGATCCGGTCCCAGCAGGTTCGGCGAAGCTCGCGCCACTCCAACCGGAACCACGGCGCTACGGCTGCCTCGTTATCGGCAACCAGGGCATCGACCTGTGCGGGCGAGAGAAACGCCCAGTCGGCGATTTCCGAAGGATTGGGGCGGACCGCGTCTTCGGTCGTGCGGCCTGCATAGACCCAGCACAGCTCGTGTTCAGAGCCCAGATCCAGATACCGCGCCTGGTAGCGAAATTTGTAGATGAACTCCAGTTCGGCATCAACGCCGATTTCTTCATTGACCCGCCGCGCAGTGGCCTCGGGCATGCTTTCACGGGCACGCGGGTGCGAACAGCAGCTGTTGGCCCAGTGCAGCGGCCACAGCCGTTTGTCGCCGGCGCGTCGCTGCACCAGCAGGCGCTCTTGATCGTCGAACAAGAAAATCGAGAACGCGCGATGAAGAACGCCGTCACCGTCATGGCAGGCGCCCTTGGACAGCGTGCCGATCGGATTATCCTGCTCGTCGACCAGAATCAGCGGCTCGGCATCCGATGACACCGCACGTGCCGGGCCCGCCTGTTCAAGCGCCACCGATCTGGACCTCCAGCGCATTGTAGCCGGCGGCACGAATCGCCTGGGCCACCCTGGCACTGTCTTCCGGGCACAGCGCGATGATCGAGCCCCCCCCACCACCACCGGTCAGCTTGGCGCCAACCGCCCCGTTGTTGCGCGCAACCTGTATCAGTTCTTCCAGCTCCCAGCTCGACACCTGCATGGCATTGAGCAAACCCTGGCAGACATTCATCATCTCGCCCAGGGTCTCGAAATCGCCGGTTTTGAGCGCGTCCAGGCCGTGTCCAGCCAGGGTGTCGATCTCGTCGAAGATTCGCTCATACAGTGCCGGATTCTTCTTCCAGGCCTCGCGTACACGGGCAACGGTGCGTGCGGTCAGGCTCTCGACGCCACTCATGCCAATGACGATCGGTAGCGGCTCTGCCACCTCGATGACCTCCCGCTGCGGCTGCTCGCCGTTGCGGAACAACAGAAACTCGCCCCAGGTGGCCAGCGTATTATCGATACCCGATGGCGTGCCGTGAGCCACCTTTTCGCACTCGAACGCCATTTCGTTGACCCGCTCGTCGTCCAGCCCGAGTGAAAAATGGGCGTCGATCGCGCGGATCACCGCGACCGCCAGGGCAGCCGAGCCACCCAACCCCATTGCGCGCGGCACATTTGGAAAGACTTCGATACGCATACCGCGCCCCTGCAGGCCCAGCGCCTCGAGCACGCGCGCCATGGAGCGGGCAAAGGATTGCGGTCTCTTGGCGTTGAATTCCAGTCGCTGCTCGACGCCCCAGCGCGGAATGATCAGCTCAACGCCTTCGCGCGCATCCTCCACCCGTGCCTGAATGGCCAGCGGAATGGGCGCAGCCACCGCCCGCCGGCCATAGACAACGGCATGTTCACCAAGCAGAATGATCTTGCCGTGCCCGGCGCCCAGTCGTTCGCCTTCCAGCGTGTCCTCGACGCGATCGGCGCTTGCCCGGCAGTGCGGGTCGGACTGGCAGCGCACCTCGGCAATGATCTCCTCGGCCTTCCAGATCTTGATCTCTCCGGAGGCGATCAGGCGTTCAACCACGGTATCGAACAGTTCCGGCGGCGTGCCGGCGGCAGTCGCCACCGACCGCGCGTGCAGCGTCATGTGGCCCTGCTGGATGCCCTCGGTGACCAGCGCACGCAGTGCCGAGAAGGTCTGGGCCAGACCAACCGCCCCCATCACTTCGGCCAGCTCGCGCGCGCTGCCAGCGCCCAGCAGGCGCAGGTTGAGCGCAACAGTAGGATTGGTCTGCAAAGGCCCGCCAACCGTGCCGACCTTGATCGGGATCTCCAGCTCACCGACCAGGTCGCCGTGATCGTCCTTGTACCACTGAGTCAGCCCGGCATAGCGACCACCGCGGGCAGCATAGGCGTGGGCGCCGGCCTCGATCGCCCGCCAGTCGTTGCCGGTTGCCAGGGCAACCGCATCGATACCGTTCATGATGCCCTTGTTGTGGGTGGCCGCGCGGTACGGGTCGACCCGGGCAAAATCATTGGCCACGATAATGCCGTCGCGGACTTGCTCCCCGTCAAAGCCCTTGCCAGTCAGCAACCGCGTGGGGATGCGGACGCGTGCCTTGACCAGGGAGCGGTCGGCCAGGTTGGACAGAATGCGCAGAAAGACCCGTCCCTCGGCAATGGTCTCGACCAGCGAAGCCACGCCTTCGCACATCGTATTGACCAGGTTCGCGCCCATCGCGTCGCGGGTATCGACCAGCAAGTGGACCACGACCATGTCTCCACCGGGCCCCTGGGAGGGGTGAACGAAAACCTCCAGGTCTTTCGCCCCGCCTCCGCGCGCAATCATTTTCGGATGCAGGCTGTTGGCCAGGTTCAGTATCTCGGCCTTGCGCTGCAGCAGCGCCGCTTGCGCGCGAGCCGGACTGGCGACATCGACCACCTGGACCTGACCGATCAGCTGCGGCTCCATGCTCTCAACCCGGAACCCCCCGGCCTCCCGCGCCAGCTTGGCCGCCGAGCTCAGCGCCGCCACAATCGACGGCTCCTCGACGACCAGTGGCACAACGTATTCCCTGCCGTTGATCAGAAAATTCAGGCCGAGGCCAACCGGCAGTCCCATCACGCCGATGACGTTTTCAATCATCTTGTCGGCCAGCTGAATCGACAGCGTATGTCGGCCCGACTGGAGAACCTGACAATCCTCCGGTCCAAGCAGACCGCGATCGCGTACCGTGCGCACCCGCTCAGGCACCGACATCTTGTAGAACTGCGGAATCCTGGATCGCTCCATCATTCATTCACTCGTCATGCGGCCACAGGCCGCGCTGTGAAACAGCCAGCGACAGCGGCATCATACCGGTACCCGACAACCACCGGGCATATCGGGCCAACCGGTCAGGGTCGGTCGATGCGGCAACGCCGAGATCGCCACCGCCAGCACCACAGGGCTTGTAGACCAGCCCCAGGCGGTTTGCGCCGCGCGCGGCATGCCGGTGAGCCTCGCTGAACACTGGAATCGGCATCAAATCGTTCATTTTACCCATAATCCGACCGTAGACACCGATCTGTTCAACCAATTCAGCGGTATCGTTGTCTGCCACCGCCCGCCGGCCGCTACTGGCCGACGCGGCCATCTCGCGAATCAGCCCGGCTACCGCAGCCGGATTCCGCCGTCGCGCCTCAGCCCAGTGGCCGAGCAGCATCTTGGTTGAGGCCGGCCGGCCAGTCCACACAAACCGCATGGCGAGACCTTTCGGCAGATTTCGACGCTCCAGCATCACCGAATCACCTCGCAACTGATAGTCAACCAGCCCGCCGGCCAGACTGGCGGCAAGATCAATGCCGCTGGCATGGCCACCCTGAACGCCGCACACCGTTCGGCGCAATCGCTCTACCCGCGTTGCGAACGACTCGACATGCTCGCCGGACACAGGGAACGCGCGGCGCAACGCGGCATCCACCGCCACCGTCAGCGCCGCGCTCGAGCCCAGACCGAGCTTGGTCATCTCGTTACCCCGGCGCATGAACAGCGCTTCGGTATCGATGGTCAGCTCGAAACCCGACAGCCGGGCGCCCCGCTGGATCCGATCCGACAGCAGACGTTCGACCAGACCGGCTGTGGTGACAAATGCGCCGCGGTGCGGCGTCTTCCAGCGCATGTTGCCGACTGGCGACAGCTCGAAGCAGACTGGCGGAATGGCCAGCTGCAGTGCGCAGATTCTGCCGGAACTGCCCGGCAGGACACGCAAGTTTACGCGTGCGTGCCGATCGACGGCCATGGCCAGTCCGCCGACCCCCTCCAGGACTGCGTACTCGCCAAGCAGCACCACCTTGCCGGGCGCCTCAGCCTCGATGCCCCCGCTCACCCGAGCACCGCCGCACCGGCACCGAGGCCGACCTGCCGGATGCCGATCACGCCGGCCACATCCGACAGCGCTTCGGCCACCTGCTGTCCGCAACCGGGCAAACACACGGCCTTGAGCTGGGGACCGGCATCAATGGTGAAGAACACGCCGCATCCGGACACGCGCATTTCTCGCACGCGCTGCATGGCGGCCAGCGTTGCCGCATTCCAATACACCAGCCCGGGCCGGGCCGCCATCATCGAGGCATGCATTTTCAGCGCGCTGTGCTCGGATACCTCGGCCAGCCGTTCAAAATCACGCCGGACAATGGCGTCCCGGGCAGCTTCCAGGTCGGCCGGCACCGACGCCACCCAGGCGGGGTAAAAGGGCGAGGTGTGCATCGTGTGGTACATGCCATCGCGCGAACTCACGGCCTTGCTGGCGGTGTCCGTGACGGCCACCACCACCTCCAGCGGCCACTCGGCAGCCTCGAGCAGGGGCCGGGCCACCGCATCGGACCCGTCGGCGTGCTCGCCGGCGGTCATCTCGACGAAGCCGCCGAATATCGACCGGGCCGCCGATCCGGATCCGCGACGCGCCAGCTCCGACAACCTGGCGGCCGGCCATTCCAGCTCGAAAGCGTGCGTCGCGGCGACGACCAGGGCGGCAAAGCCCGATGCCGATGACGCCAGGCCCGCGCCGGTAGGAAAGGTGTTGCTGCTCTCAACGCGGCAGAACGTCGCGATACCGGCCTGCGCGCGGATCAGGTCCAACACTGCGCTGACCCGCTCAACCGGTTGTTCGTCCCCGTCGATCAACAGGCAGTCGGCTTTCAGGGCAGGGTCCGGAATGACCGTCGTACGCGTCTCCAGTCCGGCCAGCGTGACCGAGATCGAACCGGCCGCCGGCAGGTTGAGCCGCCGATCGCGCTTGCCCCAGTACTTGACCAGCGCGATGTTTGCGCCGGCCCGGGCGGTCGCTTCCTTCATCAGGCATGAGTTCCGAATACTGCGCCAGGGGCCATGATAAGCGCTCGCGGACTGGCATGGCAGGACCCGTCGCGAACAAGCACAAGGCCACTGCCCGGGCCGCGCGCAGCGCGACTCGGATTCAGCGGCTCACGCGACTCGTGGCTTACGACCCGGTCGGAATGACAAGCACCGCCCCCGGATGAATCACATCGCCCTCCAGATCGTTGGCCTGTCGGAGCCGGGCCACGCTGGTGCGGTACTTCTGCGCAATCACGCCCAGGGTGTCACCGCGCTGGACAACATGACGATCCACCGGCCGATTGGCGGCGATCCAGGTGCCCCGCGGGGCGGTTTCATGGAAGTGGGCGCGAACGCCGTCGAGGACTGCTTGTGCGATGGCGCTACGGTGGGACTGTGAAGTGAGGTTCTGCTCATCCTGCGGATTGCTGATGAAACCGACCTCGACCAGCACGCTGGGCACGTCCGGCGAACGCAGCACAACGAAGTTGGCGCGCTCGACCCGCGACCGATGACGCTTGCCAACGCGGGCGAGGCGCTGCAGGATCTGTTCGGCGGCGGCATTGCTGTACTCGAGCGCAACCGATTGCGACAGATCAAGCAGCACCGAACTGAGTACATCATCGCCCCGATCGAGCTTGACCCCGCCAACCAGGTCAGCGCGGTTTTCGCTTCTGGCCAGAAGGCGCGCCGCCTCACTGGAGGCACCCCGCCGCGACAGCACGTAGACCGAACTGCCGCGCACGCGAAAATCGCGAAAGGCATCGGCATGAAGCGACAGGAAGAGGTCCGCTTCGGCCTTGCGGGCCCGATCATAGCGCTCATGCAACGGGACGTAGTAGTCACCGGTTCGAATCAGCACGGCCTGCATGCCCGGCTCATCATTGATGCGTCGCTCCAGATCACGCGCCAGTGCAAGCGTGACCGTCTTTTCATAGGTGCCTGAAGGACCGATTGCACCCGGGTCTTCACCCCCATGGCCGGCATCGATTGCAACGATCATGTCGCGCTGTCCATCCCGCGCCGACCGGACCGCTTCACGCACGCGCTCGCCCGGCGATTGAGCGCCTTCCGGGTAGAGGTCGATGACCAGGCGATGACCGTACTTGCCGGCCGGATCGAGCAGGAAACTCTGCGGTCGGGCCGCTGCATCTAGGTCAAACACAACTCGCAGGTCGTGCCCGCCCTGGATTCCGTGACGCACCCCGGCGATTACGCCGCTGTGCTCCTCATCAATAGCCAGATCACTGCCGAGACCCACCCGTTCGATGTCGACCACCACACGCGCCGGATTGTCGAGCGTGAACAGGCGATATTCCACGCGCTGGTCCAGGTCCAGCACCGCTCGCGTGCTGTCCGGGCCCGCCCAGACGCGAAGGTTGCGGACCTCGCCGGCGGTTGCAGCACCGGCCGACACGACCCCGAGCAGCGCGATGGCAATGGTCCAATTCCGCATCGTTGACCCCGATACAGCTTGACGGTTGCGCTAATCATGCACGCTTGAATGTGAAATTTCAAGCGAAAACGGAAGGATACGAAAACTTCCAAGAACTGTTATTGAATCGGATTGCGCCCACGAACGGGCCCATCCCAGACGCGGCACTCACGCCGTTTCGACGCGGATATTGAGTAGCCGCTGGAGTGCCGGCCGGCGTTCCGGGGTGAGAATGTCGGCGAGCGTGTAGGCCTCCAGGACGCCGAGAAAGGCCTGTCGCGCTTCATCGAGCATTCCGGCCAGCCGGCAGGCTTCGGTGATTGCGCACCGGTTGCCTTCGCGCATGCATTCGACCAGCCCCAGATCAGGTTCCATCACACGCACGATGCGGCCAACGTTGAGCTGCCTGGGAGCAGCGGCCAGCATCAGCCCGCCGCCAACACCCCGGGCCGATTCAACATAACCCTCGGCAGCCAGCTGCTGAACCACCTTCATCAGGTGATTTCGCGAAATCGCATAAGCCTCGGAGATTTCCCGAATGGTGCAACGGCGATCGCCATTGAGCCCGAGATAGATGAGCACGCGCAGCGAGAAATCAGTGTACTGGGTTAAACGCATGGCCGGAATACTAAACTTGAGAACTCATGTTTCAGTATAGTGGATTACACGTAGCGGCCGATTCACCGCGCGTGCAGTTGACCGTAAGGAGTCTCTGGAGCCGAATATGAACAATGCGACGCGCAACCGCATATCGCCAACCCATGAAGTCATCAACCAGCCCGATCCGCTGAGCGATTACAACCCCTTTGACCAGCACCCTGCGCTGCGCGAAACCCTGCAGCGCGAAGGCGGCGGCCGCTATGCCGAGCAGGTGCGCGACTACGGCGCCCTCGCTGCCGACGAAGTCGCTCGTCTGGGCTTTGAAGCCAATCGCCATGCACCCGAGCTGGATACGCACGATCGATTTGGTCACCGTATCGACCAGGTCAACTACCATCCGGCCTACCACCAGCTGATGGCGCTGGGCATCGGCCACGGACTGTCGGCCCTGACCTGGAGCGGCGAACCCGGGGCTCGCGTCGCCCGCTCGGCCATGATCTATCTACATAACCGATTCGAAGCGGGCACCATGTGCCCCATGACCATGACCCACGCGGTCCTGGCGTCCCTGCGGTTGCAGCCCGACGTCGCCGAGCAATGGCAGCCGCGCGTGCTGGCGGCAACGTACGATCAGCGATTCTTGCCGGCCGAACAAAAACAGGGCGCCACCCTGGGCATGGCCATGACCGAAAAACAGGGCGGTTCAGATGTTCGCGCCAACACCACCCGCGCCGCGCCACTGGCGACACGGGGACCGGGACAGGAGTATCTACTGGTCGGCCACAAGTGGTTCTGCTCCGCGCCAATGTCCGACGCGTTCCTGACGCTGGCCCAGACCGAGGAAGGGCTGAGCTGTTTCCTGGTGCCCCGCTTCTGTCCGGACGGCAGCGTCAACCCGTTCCATCTCATTCGTCTCAAGGACAAGCTCGGCAACCGCTCCAACGCCTCGGCCGAGGTCGAGTTTCCGGGCACCTGGGGCGTGATGGTGGGCGAGCCTGGCCGCGGCGTGGCCACCATCATCCGCATGGTCGCCGAGACCCGCCTCGACTGCGCCATCGGCTCGGCCTCGCTGATGCACCAGGCCCTTTCCGAGGCGATTCATCACTGTGACGGCCGGCAGGCCTTTGGCCGGTGCCTCAGCGCTCAGCCCCTGATGCAGAACGTGCTTGCCGACATGGCGCTTGAAAGCGAAGCAGCGCTGGTTTTGGCCCTGCACCTGGCCGGCCGCTTCGAGCGCGCCGGCACCGACGCAGCCTCGGAACGGATCGCCCGGCTGGCCACGCCGGTAGCCAAGTACTGGTTGTGCAAACGTGCCGTCGGGCTGTGCTACGAGGCCATGGAATGCCTTGGCGGCAATGGCTATGTCGAGGAATCCATGCTTCCGCGGCTGTTTCGCGAGGCACCGGTCAACGCCATTTGGGAAGGCTCCGGCAATATTCAGTGCCTCGACGTACTTCGGGCGATTGACCGTGAACCTGAAACCATCGACGCGTTTCGCGATTTCGTCGAACCGCATGCCGGTGACCACCCGGCACTGGCTGCTGCTCTCAAAGAGATCGGGCAGATGCTGGGCAACAGCGAGCGAGCGGAGTTCGAGGCGCGCCGGATGGTCGAGGCGATTGCCGTAACGCTGCAGGCGGCAGTTCTGCTCGAGGCCGGCAATGACACGGTTGCGGAGACGTTTATCGTCGCCCGGCTGGTCCACGGTAATCGCGGTGGCCTGTTCGGCAATCTGGGGCCGGACGCGCCGCTCGAAGCGCTGGTCGCACGGTCTCGCCCCGGCGGGCACTGACCCTGATTCCGGGCGCATGATGCAGGCAGATGTTATCCTAATGCGTTCATTTTACGTTTCAGGTTTTACATGCAGATTGCCAACAACACCGTCGTGTCGATCGACTACACCCTGACCGGCGACGACGGTCAGGTTATCGATAGCTCCGAAGGACGCGAACCACTGGTTTACCTCCACGGCCACCAGAACATCATTCCGGGCCTGGAAAAGGCCATCGAAGGCAAGACCGAGGGCGATGAGCTGGAAGTCGCCGTCGAGCCCGAGGAAGGCTACGGCCCCTACCGCGACGAGCTGGTTCAGGCTGTACCGCGCGAGGCCTTTGCCGGTGTCGACAAGGTCGAGCCCGGCATGAGCTTCCGGGCCGAATCGAATGCCGGCCCGATGACCGTCGTGGTGCGCGAGGTCGGCGATGACACCGTCACCGTGGACGGCAACCACATGCTGGCCGGCCAGGTACTCAAGTTCAGCGTCGCTGTAAGAAGCGTGCGTGAGGCCACCGAAACCGAAATCCAGCAAGGCACTGCCGAGGCAGCCTGAGGCCTCATGCAGTACACGCCGGGCCTTCCGCGGAAGGCCCTTGCGCCGAACACTTACACCCGTCATCCTCGCCCGTGCCATGCCACGGACGCATCAGGCAAGCTGAATATGGCGCGATTCAGGGGTGCTTTTTAAGGCAGCACATGCCCGGCGCCATGAGCTCATGCTCAGGCCGATGTAGAAGGTCTGCCCGAACGAGGAGCTCAAGGCCGCCAGGAAGGCGAAACGGCCGGCCGGGGGAATCCCGGCCGGGCTCGCCGGATCTTGCGCTGCGCCCGCCCTGTTCATCACTCAATGTCACCCGGACCCGATCGGGTGCCGGCCAATCTCCAGGGCCGACACCCTGCACCATCCCGGCACAGACGATCCAATCAGAAACGCCTGCTCAAACGCAGCCAGAAACTGCGGCCCGGTTCGGCAATCCGCGAGGCGGCCGCGCCGAGGTCGGCTGAGCCGCGCTGCAGGTGCCCGGTGTAGTAGCGGTCGAACAGGTTGTCGATGCCGCCGGTCAGTGTCCAGGCCCGGCCGAAGTGACGGCCGCCGTAGACCGACAAGACCGCAAAGCCCGGGGTTTCGGCGGTGTCGAGCGAGTAGATCGTGCCGTGGCCGGCATGGATGCGATCCTGGCTGGCCACCGCTCGCCACAGCGCGCCGCCGAACCAGCGCCCGTCATCGAAGTCGAGCCCGAGGGTGCCCTCCAGCGGCGGCGTCTGCGCCAGCGGCCGGTCGTCGCTGTCGTTGTCGCTGCGCACCCAGGCCAGGGTGCCGACCACCGCCAGCTGCTGGGTGATCCGGTAGCGCACATCGGCCTCGCCGCCGTAGGTGCCGGCCTCGGCGTTGCGCGCTTCCGCCCCGGGCTGGCCGGGCGCCGCGATCAGGATGAAATCTTCGAACTCGCCGTAGAACAGCGCCAGATTGGCGGTCAGGCGCGGCCCCTCGTAGCGGGCTCCGAGGTCGAACTGCGTCAGCACCTCGTTTTCCAGGGCGAAGACCCGCCGGCGTTCCCAGAAGTCCGGTGATCGCTCGGCCCGCCCGAGCCCGGCGTAGAAAGTGACCGGGCGGCTGGCAAGCTGGTGGCTGTAGCGAACGAAACCGCTCACGCGGTCGTCACTGTCTTCGGTTCCCGGCGCCACGCCGCCGAAACCGTCTTCGCTCAGCGCTTCGACTTGGCCGTGATCGACGCGCAGGCCGAAGGTGACGCGGCCGCGCGGCGAAACGCGCCGGGACGCTTCGACGAAGGCGCCGAAATCGGTGAACTCGGCGTTGTCCTCGCGCGGCACGCTGCCGAAGCGCTCGACAGCCGGCCCCATCAGCGAATTGTTGGCGTGCAGATTGTCGCTCCAGTCGAGGCCGGCGCTGAGCAGCCAGTCTCGCGCCGGCTGGAACTCGGCGTTCAGGCGCGCCCCGCGCGTGCGCCGGTCGGGGTAGCCGACCATCGGCATCATCGGCGGCTCGCGCAGGGTGTAGTTGTCCATGACGTGGTCGACGTAATTGTAATAGGCCATGAACTCCAGCTCGCGCCACCAGTCGCTGAGGTTCGCGCGCCGGGCGCGCAGGCTGTAGCCGCTGCGGCCGAAGCGCGTCCCGTCCATCTTCCGGTCGTCGTAGGCGGCCTCGCCGTCGCTGCGGTCGATGCTCGCCTCGACGAGGGTGTTTTCGTCCGGCGTCCAGCCGAACACGCCGCCGGCGCTCCAGCGCTGGTAGCGCGAATGCACCTCCCGGCCATTGCCGTCGCTGTAGTCGTCCTGCTCGGAGAAGGTGCCGGTCAGGCGTGCATAGGCGCTTTCAGAACCAGCAGTCACCTCACCGACCCCGTCCCGGCGGCCGAAACGTCCCACGGTGGTCGAGCCATAGCCCCTGATTTCGGGGTCGTCGAAGCGGGGCGTATCGCGGTCGAAGTGCACCACGCCGCTGGCCGAGGCGCCGTAGCGCACCGACTGCGGGCCCTTGATGACTTCGATGCGGTCGAAGGACTCCGGGTAGACGTAGGCCGTGGGCGGGTCCATGCGCCCGCCGCAGCCGCCGAGGATGGCGGCGTCGTCGAGCAGGATGTTCAGGCGCGAACCGCCCAGTCCGCGCAGTTCAGGGTCGCCGCTGGTGCCGCCCTTGCGGCTGAGCGAGAAGCCGGGGATGGACTTCAGGTAAGAACCGCCATCGTGCGCCGGCAGCGGCAAACGCGGCTGTCGCGGATCGCTGCTGACGCTGTAGGGATCGGTCATCAGTGCGGTCGTGACCACCACGGGCTCGAGCACGAGCGGCCACGCTGGCTCGAGCTTTACGCCGGCTTGATCCGCGGTCTCGACGACCTCGGCGTCGACCGGGCGGTCGTCGTCGGCCCAGGCCGACAGACATGCGAGGGCGGCGAGCAGGCCGCCCGAGATCTGCTTGTTCATCGATTTGTTCCTCTTGCAATGATGGGCCGGCCGGCTCGCGGAGAACCGGCCGATTCATTCGGGTTCGTTCAGCTGGTGCAAGAGGGGGCAGGTGGGGCGCGGGCCGGCGGCAAGGGCGGCGGCCCGCGTTCGCTGCATTGCGTTACCGGACGCTCGGGTAGCCACCGCGGAAAAGCCGCCTGGACCCGCATCGGCCCGGGATGCAGAAGGACGGCGGTGAAAAATGCCCACGCCCAGGGACACTCGGAAGATGACTGCTCGCTTTCGACGATCTCTCCGGACTCCGGATCGACCGTGACTACGATCATGCCCTCTGGCGTACACAAGCGGATACCGCTGGTGTCCGATGGCATATAGCCGTTGCCAATCAGTGACCGCGCCGCAAGAGCAATCAGCAGCAGCACGATCAACAACGGCCGGTTACGGGTGGACATCAGAACTTGAGGTGTCGTCGCCAACAGCGCAGAGCGGGAGTCATGAGTATAGGGAAAACGCATCGGCGCTTGCTTGACCGCCGTCAGCTTCGCTGACACTATGCCAACCTGGAGTGTCCAGCGAGCACATGCGGAGTGGACACATCGAGGGTTATCAACTGCCTGCGGGCCGGGAAACGATGGACATGCCAGATTCCGGCAGTTCACCTGAACAGGAGGGGCTAGAGCGCTTGCAGCGTGATGGCGGCCTGGCCGTTGTGGACGACGCAGGTGGCCTGTGCCACGCCAGCCGGGGACTGGTGAATTTGCTGGGGTCAGACTCCGGTAAGCTGGCAGGCCAGGCGTTCGGCCACCTTCTCCTCAACGGCGGCGACTCGGCGCTGGTGGAGCAACTGAATCGGCTTTTCGCCGGCCAGGAACCCGCCCGACGGATCAAAGCCCGCCTGCGTCGCGCCGACGGCAGTCTGATTGACGTGCGCATCGAGCTGTCACCGTTCAGCCATAACAAGGACCGGTTCGCGCTGATGCGAATCGAGCGCATCGTCGAGCAGGATGACGACTACAGCGAAAGACGCCATGACCGGCTTTTCCGCCAGGTCTTCGAGGCCTCGGAAGACGCCGTGTTGCTGATCGACGGAGATCAGTTCATTGACTGCAATCCGGCCGCGGTGCGCATGCTGCGCTGCCAGAGCAAGCGCGACATCCTGCCCGTGCCACCCTGGGGCGTATCGCCGGAGTACCAGCCCGACGGACGGCCGTCTGCCGAAAAGGCCCTCGAAATGATTCGCACAGCGCAAGAAAACAGCTTTCACCGATTCGAATGGGTGCACAAACGTTCCGACGGCGAGGATTTCCCGGTGGAAGTCACCCTCACGCCGATCGAGCTCGACGGGCGCGAAATCATTCATACCGTCTGGAACGACATCACCGAGCGCAAGCGCAACGAAAAGAAGATCGAACGCCTGGCGCGTTACGACCTGCTGACCGACCTGCCCAATCGCCGACTGCTGCAGGAAAACGCCACCGGCATGATCGAGTCCTGCAGTCGGCAGGGCAAGCCGCTGGGCGTCATGTACATGGACCTGGATCGCTTCAAGGATATCAACGACACCCAGGGTCACGAAATGGGTGACCGCGTGTTGACCGAGGTCGCGCGGCGCCTGCGCACCTGCCTGCGTGAGACCGACACGGTTGCAAGGCTTGGCGGCGATGAGTTTGCGTTTCTGCTGCCCGATACAGACATTGAGCGCATGCACAGTGTGGCGGGCCGCATCGTGGAGGCGCTCGAAGCGCCCTTCCAGATCAGCGGCATGAGTACCCGCATCAGTGCCAGCATTGGCATGGTCAGCTTTCCGGAACACGGCACCACGCTGGCCGAATTACTCAAGCATGCGGATATCGCGATGTATCGCGCCAAGGACCAGCACAGCGGCTGCTGTCTGTTTCAACCGGAACAGGCCTCCAATGTCCTTGAGCGCGTCAATCTCGAGCGCGAGTTGCGCCAGGCCATTGACAGCGGCAAGATCATCCCGTATTACCAGCCCATCGTCGAAGCGCATTCCGGCCGGATCTGCTGCCTTGAAGTACTGGCGCGCTGGCCACGGCCCGGCGATGAGCAGATTCCTCCGGATGTATTCATTCCGATGGCTGAGGCAACCGGTCTGATCAACCCGCTTGGCGCCAGCATGCTCGAGCAGGTCTGTCGCCAGGTCGAGCGCTGGCGCGGGCGCGGAATGGATGTGCGAGTTTCGCTCAATCTCTCGGCCCAGGAACTGGAGCTGCCGCAGCTGACCGCCGGGCTACTCACCACCCTCGAACAGCACGGACTCGACGGGAGAGTGATCGAGATCGAACTCACCGAGAGCACGGTCATGAGCAACGCCACACAGAACGTTGCCAAGCTGGCCGAGCTCAAGGCGCACCATATCCGGGTATCGATTGATGACTTCGGAACCGGGTACTCCTCACTGAGTCAGCTCAAGAAACTGCCGGTCGACACGCTCAAAATCGACCAGTCGTTCGTGCGCGACATGGTTGACGATCCAGCCGACGCCAACATTGTCGAGACCATCGTTCTGCTGGCCCGCGCGATGGGGCTGAAGACCATCGCCGAGGGCATAGAGACCGAAGCGCAGTTCCGGGCGGCCCGCGACATGGGCTGCGACATGGTCCAGGGCTACCTGTTTGCCAGGCCACTCGCCCCGGAGATGCTGGAGCCGATCCTGAAGCAGGGACGAATTGAGCTGCCGAAAGGGTACGGTGCTTCTCAATGAGTCGACCCGGTCCGATGGGCCACTGACTCTGTGGTTTGGTCCAGTTGGCCGGTTCCCGGCTCTATTGTCCGCGGTTGATCTTGCGCAGCTGACGCCTTTCGCGCTTGTCCGGCCGCCGGGCCGTTGCCGCACCGGCTGATCGCTCCAGGCGTCGCTCTTCCAGCTTCCGCTCGCGCGCGATTCGGCCGGCCTCGGTCTCGGTGTACATGGCCTGTGCCAGGGGCGCGGACACGCGCTTCTCGCCAATTTCGGCGACGACGATCTCGAAGCGCAGATCGCCTTTGGTGATCTCGAGTCGATCGCCACAACGGACCAGACGGGAAGCCTTTGGCGAAGCGCCGTTGATTGCGATCTTGCCACCCCGGATCGCTTGCTGGGCCTGTCCGCGCGTTTTGAAAAAGCGTGTCGCCCAGAGCCATTTGTCAAGTCGTACGGCTTCTGCCATGTCTGTGCGTCCGTTCGTACCAGTGTACAGGGTCGGAGAGCGTCCCGGCACGTGTGCCGACCCCGAGCCTCGTCCGTCGGGGACGCGGCCCCGACCTACTTTATGGAGGGAACCCCGTTCGTGGGCCGACGTCGGATCCGCGACGGGTCGGAGAGCGTCCCGGCACGTGTGCCGACCCCGAGCCTCGTCCGTCGGGGACGCGGCCCCGACCTACGTCACAGCTCCCCTTACCCGTCATTCCCTTCAAGCCGCTTCAGGCGTTCGTTGATGGCGCGCAACTCGGCCAGCAGCGCTCGCCGCTCCAGGTCCTCCTCGTCCTGGTGGATCGACTGGGTCGCGGTCACGATAATCGCGATGAACAGGTTGAGCACCATGAAGCTCGAGACCAGGATAAAGGGCACGAAATAGGCCCAGACCCAGGGATAGGCTTCCATCATCGGCCGGGCGATGCCCGACGACCAGGACTCGAGCGTCATGATCTGGAACAGCGCGAACAGGCTGCGGCCCAGGCTACCCCAGTACTCGGGGAACTGCTGCCCGAAGAGCATCGTGCCCATCACGGCAAAAACATAGAAGACCAGCATCAGCAACAGTGCTGTCCAGCCCATGCCCGGCAGGGCGCGCAGCAGCGACTCGATGATCACCCGCAGCTTGGGAACCTGGGAGAGCAGGCGAAGCACCCGCAGCACACGCAGGGCACGCAGGATCTCCAGTGGGCCGGCCGTCGGCACCAGCGAGATGCCCACGACGAAAAAATCGAACAGGTTCCAGCCGGACTTGAAAAAACGCGGCCCGAAGGCGACGAGCTTGAGCGCGATCTCGATGACGAACGCGCCGAGGATGGCCGTATTGAGGGCGACGAGCACCTCGCCGAAGCGCGCCATCACGGCCGGAGAAGTCTCCAGGCCGAGAACGACGGCGTTGACGATGATCAGCGCGATGATGAAACGACTGAAGGCCGGCCCCTCGACCCGGCGGGCCAGGCGCTCGCGCCAGCCCGTGGCGGCCAGCGCGAGCGCCTCGCCGTCAGACCGAGGCGGCATGGTCGTCCTTGTCCCCGCCACCCTTGCCGAGTGCATCGACCAGGAGGGTATTGACCCGGCGGACGTAGCCGGCTGGATCCGCCAACTCACCCCCCTCGGCCAGCAGGGCCTGGTCGAACAGCAACTGCGCGAGTTCACCGAAGCGTTTTTCGCTGTCCACAGCATTCATCATCGCCAGCAGCGGATGGTCAGCGTTGATCTCGAGGTTCGGCTTGCTATCCGGCACATCCTGGCCAGCCTGCCGAAGCATTTTCTGCATTTGCAGGCTCATGGCATTATCATCGGTGACGACCACGCCGGGCGAGTCGGTCAGGCGGGAACCGGCAATCACGTTTCCGACCTGCTCGCCCAGCGCCTTCTTGATCCGTCCGGCGAGCTTCTTTGCCGCCTCATCCGGCTCGGGCTGCGCTCCATCCAGATCAAGCCTGGCGCTGGCGGCGGACTTGAGTGACTTGCCCTTGTACTCGTTCAGGTGGGCGACCAGCCACTCGTCGATACGGTCGGTCAGCAGCAGCACCTCGACGCCGCGCTTCCGGAAAGCTTCCAGATGCGGCGAGTTCTGCGCCACTTTCAGACTGTCTGCCGTGAGATACCAGATGGTGTCCTGGTCTTTGGCCATGTTGCCGATGTAGGTATCCAACCCGACGGTCTCGCGGTCAGACCCGCTCGACGCAAAACGCAGCAGCGAAGCGATCCGCTCGCGCTGCTCCAAGTCCTCGATCACGCCTTCCTTGAGCACGCTGCCGAAGGTGTTCCAGAACTTCTCCCAGGACTCGCCACCTTCCCCGGCCAGCTTTTCGATCAAATCGAGCGAGCGCTTGATCACTGCCGCCCGGATCTTCCGAACCAGCGGATTGTCCTGCAGGATTTCGCGCGAGATATTGAGCGGCAGATCGGCCGAGTCGATCACCCCCCGCATGAAGCGCAGGTAGCGCGGCACGACCTGTTCGGCGGCGTCCATGATGAACACCCGCTGGATATAGAGTTTCACGCCCTCGCGCTCGTCGCGGTTGATCAGCATATCGAACGGCGCCTGCGACGGCAGGTAGAGCAGCAGGCTGTAGCGCTGACTGCCCTCGACGTGGTGATGCGCAAAGCTCAGCGGCTTTTCCGGATCACCGGTCAGGCTGGAATAGAACTCCTGATACTCCTGCTCGCTGATCTCCGCCTTCGCGCGCGCCCACAGCGCCTTGGACTCATTGACCGTCTCGGCATCATCTTCCTTGCCGGCCTCGACCAGACGAATCGGAAAGGCGATGTGGTTGGAGTAGTGGCGAATGATCCGCTTGAGCTGCCATTGGGAGAGCAGATCCGCATGATCGTCGCGCATTTTCAGGGTAATGGTCGTGCCCTGGGCCTCGCGTTCGACGGGCTCGAGCCGATACTCGCCCTCGCCCGTGGAGGTCCAGCGAACGCCGCTGGCTGCCGGCTCGTCGGCACGGCGCGTCTCCACGGTCACCTCGGCGGCGACGATGAAAGCCGAGTAGAAACCAACGCCGAACTGGCCGATCAGCGAAGCATCCTGCTGCTTGTCGCCTGAAAGCGATTCCAGAAATTGCCTCGTCCCCGACCGCGCAATGGTGCCAAGATTGGCAATCACTTCCTCGCGGTTCATGCCGATTCCGCGATCGGCCACCGTCAGCGTACCCGCCTGCGCGTCAAAACGGACCTCGATTGCAAGATCCTGATCGAGCCCCTTGAGCGCATCGCTGGTCAGCGCCTCGAACCTGAGCTTGTCGTTGGCATCCGACGCGTTGGAAATCAGCTCGCGCAGAAAAATCTCGCGGTTGGAATACAGCGCGTTGACCATCAGCTTGAGCAGCTGATGGACCTCCGTGTCGAAACGACGGGTTTCCGGGGCGGTTGCGTCACTCATGGCAGCATCAGGCAATTATGAAAATCCAGTGCTGCAGATGGGCGCAAACGCCCCGCGTTTCAAGCTCAGTCCAGCCCAAGGACCTCCTTGCCCTGCCTGAACACGACGTCGACCGGTATGCCGGCCTCATCGATGCGATCCAGGTCCGACTGCAGCTGTACGCCAATCAGGCCCAGCTCGTCGAGCATCCGCCCGGCCTTGTCGTAGTCGCCGTCGCCCTGCATGACCAGGATCTCCCGCGAGAGCGCATCGATGGCCTCGCTGAAGCGCCCAGGCACGACTCGGTAGTGGCCGCTGTCGTCGCGCTCGAACGCGCCCAGATCGTGAAAGTAGTTGAAACGCATCATGTTGGCCCGGCCGTGGGCGCTGGATGCTCCGAAGCGCACGCTGCGGAAGATACTGGCCAGAAAGGTGACGTAGTAATCCATGATATCGCCCTCGATCTCACCGGCCCGGTGCAGTTCCCGCACCATATACAGACCCAGTACGTCGGCCTTGCCTTCCTCATGCGGGCTGGCGTGTTCCCTGAGGGCGGCGCGCACCGTGTCCTCTCCCGAGACCAGATTCTTGATCCCCAGCCCGTGAGCGACTTCGTGGAACATCGTATTGCCAAAGAAGGCATCGAAGGTGATGTGCTGGCGCTGATCCTCGGCGATAACCACATCGGCAATCGGCACCAGGATTCTGTCAAACTTGGCGCGCATGGCGTTTTTGAGCTGTGAGCGGCGCGTACCCTTGGCCAGCTGCACCTCCTCGTCGTTGGGCAGGTTGACGGCGATGGTCTTGGAGCCGGCGTTGGAATCGCCGGCGTAGTAGACAGCGTCATAGGCGTTGAGCTCGGCATCGCTGCCCGGCTGCTCGGCACGATAGTCAGTCGGCACAGGCAGGTTGCGCTGCAGCTCGGGCAGGAAATCGGCGAAGCGTGCCAGGCGCTCGCTCCACTCGAGATCCTTGATCAGCACATACGATTCAAACGCAGCCTTGTAGCCGTAGCGCTGATCCTCGTAGGTTTCAATCGGTCCGTAGATCAGCTCTATTTCATTATCCCTGACATCCATCCAGGCCATGTCGGAGGGCTGGTAGTTGTCGCTGAGCAGCGCCTCGGCCCGCAAGCGCAGATAGTCGGCAAAGGCATCGCTTTCGGCCAGCCGGGCAGCCTGTCGGAGCAGTTCGGCAGCACGCTCAAGTTCCTTGGAAAAAGCCTCGTGATAGGGCACGACCACCAGCTCGCCGGCCGCGTCGCGGCGGATCAGGGTATAGAGATCATCCTTTCGCTCATCGTCCAGGGCCTCGAACTCGGCGTCGCTCATGTCGGCCGGATAGAAATTGGCGCCGGCTGGCTTCGGACCGTACCCGGGTACGAACGGCCGGTTGCCGGCCAGCCGGTCCCACGGGCCGTAGTTGATCCGGGCAAAGCGGCGCATGCGTTCATCATCGATTCCGTCGAGAAGCGCCCCGCGATCACCAAAGGCCTGGCGCCAGAACAGATCGTCCATGATCTCGCTGGCTTCGATCAGCACGCCGATCATCCGGCGTTGGCCGTCGGTCAGATGCGACAGATCGGCCTCGAGCGTGTACTCGACGTAGATCTCGGGGCGAGGTGCCGCAACGTTCGTCGCGGATTCATCACCGGCTTCGCCCGATTGCTCGGCGACAGTCGATTCGACCGGCTCGGCCACCCGCGACTCGGCCGCACCATCGGGTCGTGAATCGTCCTGACAGCCAGCCAGCATCAGGGCCAGCGCGACTGGAAGACTGAATCTCAACAACATCGGAGCCTGCTCCTTGCTTGCAACAGACGCCATTCTAGCCGCTATCGACCCGATCAGCGGCGACCCTGAGGCTCCGGGCAAATGCAGCACGGTTCTTACACTGGCCCGGCCATGACCGTGGGCCTTGCCCGTCGGTCGATCCGCATTTGCATCCTGGCCGCTGGCCTCGCATAATTGGCGGCCCGTCGCCCCGCGCAGCGGGAAAACTCCAAGAACCGACACAACATGCGGCAAGATCACTTCATTACCATCACCACCTACCGCGGCGCCCGGCATTTCAGGCTCAGTCATCGGGCGCGCCGACAGTTGGCGGCCGGCGCGGCCGTGCTAGCGCTGGCGCTCGTCATCGGGGCGGCAGCCATCGCAGTGCTGACCGGCCAGGTGGTCCGCATGGATGGGCAGCTTGACACGCTGAGCGCCGAACGGGACGCCGCCGTCGCGGGCCAGCAGGGCCTGGTCCGGGTTCGCGATGACCTGCAGCGCGAGCTCGATCGCCGCCAGCGCGAGCTGGCCGCGCTCGGCGCTGAGGTCGACCATATCGAGCGGCTCATCAGTCTCGAGGCTTCGCCTGAACGCTCGCTGGTCCAGCGTATTTCGGATGCCGGACAGACGGCCCTGGAAAAACGCTTGATGCTACGCTCGGTCCCAAGCGGTTTTCCGGTGACCTCGGAGACCGTAACCAGCCGTTACGGCATGCGGCTGCATCCCATTCAGGAGCGCGATGCCATGCACCATGGCGTCGACCTGCGCGCCCCGCGCGGCACGCCGATCCACGCGACCGCAGACGGCGTCGTGGAATGGGCCGCCTTCCACCGAGATTCGGGCCTGGGCAAAATGGTCAAGCTGGTCCACAACTACGGCTTTTCGACCATCTACGGGCATCTCGACCAGATCGAGGTTCACGCCGGCAGCTATGTCAAACGAGGTGATCTGCTGGGCTACTCCGGCAGCACCGGCGCATCAACCGCTGCCCACCTGCACTACGAAGTGCGCTATCTCCAGCGTCAGCTCGATCCGGCTCCATTCCTGAAATGGTCGCTGGAGGAGTATGATGGTTTGTTCACCCAGGAGGATCGAGTTCAATGGGAATCATTGGCCGAGGTCGTGCGGACAGCAACGATCGCAGCGGAACGACCGTCGTCGCAGCCGGTTCAGAGTTTGTCGGCGACATCACCCTGAGCGATAACCTGCATGTCGACGGGGCGCTCAAGGGTAGCGTGAAGTCGACAGCCGAGGTCACTGTCGGCGAACGAGGTCGCATCGAAGGCGAACTGGCCGGTGAGCGTGTGGTGATCAGTGGCCGCTTCGACGGCAGCATCCAGGCCAAGAGACTGGAGATCGTGGCCGGCGGGCAGGTCGATGGCGACGTGACCGTCGGCGAACTGGTCATCGAGCCCGGTGCGCGCTTCAACGGAAACAGCCGAATTCAGTCGCAGGACAGTCGGTCGGCCGCACACGCCAGGGCAGACCACCCAGCAGGATCGGCAAAACCCGGTCAGGATCAGGGAATCAGAGCCTCGACGACCAAGGCCTCGGAAGCCGGCTAGCCCGCATTATTCATGAATCGCCGCGATGATTGCGCAGGGGATTGTTCGCACAGCGGATTTTCCGACCGAGCGGAATACCAGGCTGTATTTCCGAGGGAGAAAAATCCGCTGTGCGGACAAGGCGCAAGCAAGGGCGCGAGTGAATTCATGAATAATGCGGGCTAGTGTATCCGGTCAGGCGGTGCTGCGCTTGCGGCTGCCGAGCTTTTCGCGGATGCGTGCCGCCTTGCCCTCGCGCTCGCGCAGGTAGAACAGCTTGGCGCGACGCACCTTGCCGCGACGCTTGACCGCGATGGACTCGATCAGCGGGCTGTAAGTCTGGAAGACGCGCTCAACGCCGGTTCCATGTGAGATCTTGCGTACCGTGAACGCCGAGTTGACGCCGCGGTTGCGCCTGGCGATCACCACGCCCTCGAATGCCTGCAGTCGCTGACGATCCCCTTCACGAACCCAGATATTGACCACCACGGTATCACCGGCAGCGAAATCGGGGATTTCACGCTCGGTCTGTTCCTGGTTGATTTCGTCGATGATATTGCTCATGGCTGTCTCTTCCTGATGATGCTCCGCTGACCCAACCCGATCAGATCAAGCGTTCAATTGTAACGTGTTTTCTAGCATTTGTCTCGGTTTTTTGCCGTCGCTACCGGTCGACGCGAAGGGTCACCCGCGCCCCGCGACTCTGTCGGTACCAGATCCGGCCGCCGACGCCGGGTGCGTTCGAGCGCCTGGGCGTGCCGCCACTGCTCGATACGGGCATGGTCGCCGCCGAGCAGCACTTCAGGCACCGATTGACCGCGCCAGCGCTCGGGCCGGGTGTAGTGGGGGCAATCCAGCAGGCCCTCGGAAAAAGAGTCCTGAGCCGCCGACAGCTCGTGCCCCAACACGCCCGGCCGCAGACGCACCACCGCGTCGATCAGGATCGCAGCAGCCGGCTCGCCACCCGACAGGACGTAGTCACCAACCGACCATTCCTCGTCGATCAGGGTTTCCATGACGCGCTCGTCGATGCCTTCGTAACGTCCGCAAACCAGGATCAGGCGCTGACGCTGCGCCAGTTCCTGCACGCCGGCCTGTTCCAGTCGGCGCCCCTGCGGACTCAGGCAGATGACCGGCGCGGGCGAATCGTCGGCAAGCGCCGCCTCGATCGCCAGTGCCAGCGGTTCGGGGCGCATCACCATGCCGGGTCCACCCCCATACGGCCGATCATCAACGCTGCGGTGCGCGCCGGGGGCATAATCACGCGGATTCCAGCATCTCAGTTCGACCTGCCCCTGCTGCAGCGCCCGGCCGGTCAACCCCAGCTGTTTGAGGCCCTGGATCCAGTCGGGAAAGAGGGTGATGACATCGATGCGGCCAATCATTCCGGCCCGACCCAGTCTGTGGGCCAGTCGACAACGATGCGGCCGGCGTCCAGATCGACCTGGCGCACGAAACGATCCGTCACAAAAGGAATCAGTACCGCCCCCGCATCATCCTGTCGAATCTCGAGTACATCGTGGGCCCCGGTTTCGAGCAGGCCGGTAACGCGTCCGTAGACATGCTGCTCAAGATTGACGACCTCCAGGCCAACCAGGTCGCTCCAGTAGTAGTGGTTATCTTCCGGTTCCGGCAGCGCATTCCGGTCCACCATGATCTCGGCATGCCCCAGCGCGGCAGCGGCTTCCGGGGAATCCACGCCTTCGATCCGCGCGACCAGCCGCGGCCCGGAACGCTGCCACTGCTCGACAACAACGGACCGACCGGACTGCCCGATCTGCCAGGGTTGATAGGAAAAGACGCGCTCTGCCGGGCGGGTAAAGGAATACACCCGCACCCAGCCGGCCACGCCCCAGGGACCGTTGAACCGGCCAATGACGACCGACTCACGCACCCCGCCGGTGTTCATCACACAGTCGGCTGAGCCGCCCGGCGTGCTTCGTTGACCAGCTTGCTGACGCGCTCCGATACCTGGGCGCCCTGCCCGACCCAGTAATCGACACGCCCGGTATCCAGGCGCAGGCGCTCTTCCTGGCCGCGCGCGACCGGGTTGAAAAAGCCCAGACGTTCAATGCTGCGACCGTCGCGGGCGTTGCGGCTGTCGGTCACCACAATGTGGTAGTAAGGCTGCTTTTTGGCGCCACCACGACTCAGACGAATCTTGACCATATCCTCTCCTGATTCACCATGGCGCCGCACCGGCACCATGGCATGTTATTGCGGAATTCGGCAAACCTGAAATCATAGCCGATTACTCAGTGTTTTGGAAGTGCCTCGATCGCCCAAAAAACTACGGCAACCGGCGACTCCCGCCGGGAAATCCGGAAATCCCCAAGCGGGCCCGCGGACGCGACGGCATGAGCTTTGCGTCGGTCCGGCCCGGGCAATCGAGTTGCTTTGAATGCGATCAAGATCAATGGGCTCGGAGATGACCAGAGACCAGTCCCTGCTCGCGCAGCATCCGAATGGCTCTTTCCCGGACTTCCAGGCTGTATCTTCTCTTGTCGTTCATGACTCCATCCTCTCAAATGATGGGGTCTTCGGTATCAACCCGGCACGAATGTGGATCGCATTGAGCCTCAGCGTGCGCTTCGGCAGCAAGGCAGCGAAACGCCGCTGTAGTGGGCCTGCAGCTAGTTTCGCTAACGCCGCCATTGGAGAATGCACAGCACGGCTGAATGCAATCTGCATTGCTGCCGGGTTAAAGTATGGGCTGACGGCCATTGCAGGGCAAACCAGCATTTGGACCGGGAACCAGGGCGCCAAACCCGGGCTCGCCGAGGGCCCAACTGGTTCACCAGCCCTCGAACCGGTCGGCAAAGAGCGGCTCGCTCAATTCAAGAACCTCGGGAAAGGTCAATGCACGGTTGTAGAAACGCACTTCATCGAGTTGGCCTTTATACCAATTGCGATTAAAAACGACATCACACGGATTGTTGCCCAGACCAATCCACGGTGGAGCGTCGAGCGCGAGCGCGCCAGTCACCCCGGAAGCGCTCAGGTTCGCATCAACGTACAGGTTGGCTACACCCCCCGATTCGCGCGTCAGAACGACGCTGTGCCAAACACCGTCGTTGATCGTTACTGCTGCGTCCAGCGCGATTGTACCGCCGAAGGAGATCTGGCCGCCGTTGAGCTGGGCAATGCCCCAATCCCCACCGCTCGGGCTGCCGCAAACTTCTCCGTCGACCAGACCCAGGCCCTCGAACCAGAAAGAACCTGCCGGCGCGCTGTGGGTGGTTCGTAACCAGATGGCCACACTGAAATCGCCGGCAATCGAGCGAGGCGTCTGAACGTAATCGTCCAGGCCGTCAAAAGATGCGGCTTGCCCGAATGCGCCGCTGACAAAGTCGATGTCGCCAAACCCGGTTCCATGGTTGCCGTTGCCGCTGCCATCGAGCACATTGCCTTCGAAGGCATAGTGGGCTACGAGGCCATAGGTGACGTCGGCCTGTGCGGCTATGGTAAATGCCTGCATGAAAACCCCCACAATCAACGGGGCCGCAGTCGGCACAGCTATCCTGATCAGGATGACCAATCGTCTCATTGCAAGATCCTCCAGTTACTCACAAAAACCAGTCAAGCGGGCCCGGCATCGGAGCCCTGTGCACCCACCGAATGCCAGTCGCACCTGACGGCGCCCTACTGGAAACGGTCGGCAAAAATGATCCCCTGCGCATGTGCCTCGACATCCACGCGCAGCACGCCTCCGGTTCCGGTCTGGAGGCTGCCACCCGGAAGAACCAAAACGGCCAGACCGCCGCGATCGGCCTCAAGCGAAACCGAATAGCCAGTCGCCGGCTCGAGCCCGGCCAACAGCACCGTGTCGGTCGTCTGGGGAACAATGAAACCGGTGTCGGTAAACGCGGCATCGATCGAGACGGGGAAAAGCACTGCCGTGCTCCCGGTGATCGCCCCGGCGTAGGCGGTCCCCGAAGTACTTTCGACCAGCGTGGTAGTCGTCGGCAGGGCACCGCCATCGGCACCCTCGATGACGTGCAGGAATCGCGTGCTTGACGGCTCACCGGACGCCTCGGCCAGGTAACGATGGCTCATTGGCTCCTCGACCGCCACCTCGTCGGGCAACGGTTCACTGGCCGACACCGATTGCAGTGCCCCGGATGGCTGCAGCGCGTGGACAAACAGACGCTGTCCGCCGGGCGTATCGACTTGCAACCGGCTGCCGGTCAAAGTGCCGGTGGCAGGCAGGTTAAGCCAGAAGCGCTTGAAGCCGGGCGCGGTCGTTTCCGCCCGATCATAGACCACGAGATGATCGGGCTTGAGCCAGACCAGCGAGCGGCTGACATGGGCAACATCGTCAGAGTTATTGCCCGAAGCGTTGTACAAATCAGTCACCTCGCCCTGAACGTAGACGAATTCGTCATTGACCTCGACGGCCAGGATCTCACCCTCTCCGTCGGGCACCTGCATGAACTGCGAGCCGTTTTGCTGACAGCCATAGAGCCAGTCGCCCGGAGTAAGATCGCCGACGGCGTTTTCCACGGCCAGGGTGTTGTGGTAATCGGATCGACCGATGGTGCACAGCTCCGAGGCACCATCCCAGCCCACTCGACCCTTGGTCAGCCATTCGCCGTCCCGATACAGTTCGATTTGCCCGCCCTCGGCAAGTTGATGGTCAACGTAGGCAGACCCGAGGTAGAACGTGAACAACGAGTCGGTCCCAGCCCACCCGGTGCGCGCCAGCAGCCGGCCCGTACCCGGGGCATGAAAGGCGCTGGCCAGGCCGTTTCTCGGGTCTGTCGGGAGGGGATCGTTCGGGTCGAACAGGAGAAAGTAGAGCATGGCGTCGCGGAAAGACTCGACGCCGGCCATCCGGTCAGCCAGATCGGCCCACGGGTCGGACCCGACCCCGCCCGGTGGCGTATGCAGCTGGATCCAGCGGGCTGCGTTCGAGCGGCTTGAATTGGCCACCGAATCGGCATGCAACCCCATCGGCGCAAACAGGGACACTGCGTCGTGCAGCCAGTATTCCTGTCCATCGCCGTACCAGGCAGGCTGATAAACCTCGCCGATCCAGCTGGTGTCGGGATAAGTCACCCGGGCCGGACTCAAGGAATGCAAAAACGCCGGCGCTACGTCTTCCCAGAACGGATGGCCGGCCCACACCACCTGCGGACCCCAGACCAGCGGATCATCTTGACCGGACGTATGCAGCGCCAGCAGAAAATGAGCGAGAAAGCCCAGTGCGTCGGGGCCGTACTGGAAGCCTTCAGGGGAAAACCCGCCGCTGGCCTGATTGCGCAGCAGGTGATCGGTCACGTAGAGAAAGGCCCCGGTTGCGGTTTCCAGATAGCCGGTCAGCTCGCCGCCGGGGTCATCGCCGGCGTCGAATGACAACGCCATCAGACCGATGTTGCGCAAATGGGCGAGATAGTAATTGTTGATCGACCAGCGCACCCGCATCGGGTCGGCCAGCAGCGCAGGATCGTTGAACACGTCCACCGGCTCGGGGTGGTTGTAGTCCGTGGTGTCGGCCAGCTTGTTTTCGGCGCACCAGCGCAAAAAGACCTGGCGAATGGTCGCCTTGTCCTGCGCACTCAGCGTCGGGTAGATCCAGTCGACCGTCAGGCCAAAGGCCTCACCCCACCAGCGCGACCGGTCATAGGTCGAAAACCCGTCATAGCGGAATGGCGCATCCGCCTGGCCGGGCGCGGCCTGATCGATGATGTGCATGAGCAGGGTTCTGGCTCTCTGGGCGTAATCGGCGCGGGCGCTCGACGAGGCGTCAACCAGCGAGAGAAAGGCAAACAGCTCGGCATACATTTCCGTCGGATATTGCTCCCAGGTGATGCCGCCATCGTCGGCGCCTGGCACAAGCCCGTCATCCATGTGCTGTTTGGCGGCTACAGCCAGCGGTGCGAGGCCGTCGGCCCACAGCGGATTCGAGCCGACAGCGCGAGAACGCAGCTCGGTCAGGTCACCGGAACGAATCCATAGTCGTGGGTGGTCGGTTGCGGGCTGGGCGAGCACTGAACCGGCGAGCAGGGCCAGCGCGGCCAGAAAAACCGGCAGCTCGCCCCTTTTCGGGCTCGCCAGGCAAACGGTTCCTTGAGCATAAGCTCGCGATCCGGAATGACGCCTGGATAACAGATTGTTCATCGATGTACCCCACTGTGAATGGTTTGGAGCGCCTGTACGGGAGCCTGTAGGAGGCCCTTTTGGGGCCGATCGCGCCGGTGGGTGCCAAACCCGATCGCGCCTGAAGGCGCTCCTACATGAACGACCATTCCGGTAGAAGGCCTTGTAGGAGGCCCTTCAGGGCCGACCGCCATTTGCACCAAACCAACCCGGTCGCGAATGGCGGCGGGCAGCCACCGGCTCACCGCGCGGTCGCGGCCATCTGCGGCGCGATCATCTCGCGCAGCATCGCCAGCTCGGCTTGCATACTGGCCAATTCCTGGTCCTGGCGCGTGCGCATCTCGGCCAGGGATTGCTCGGTTGCGGTGAGGCGCGAGCGCAGTGTTTCGGTTTCTTCGCGCAGCGCCACGTTTTCCGCCGCCAGGCCCTGGATGGCGGCCAGGGCGACGCCGTCGAGGTCGATGGTGGCGATCGCGCGCTGGTCGTCGCCGAGGCCGAAGGCGGCATAAAAGTCCTCCGACGTGGGGCCCATGTGGGTGATGCCCGGATCCTGCCCCCGGCCGTTCCAGCGATACACCGGAAGCCGGGTTACGAGGTCCAGAACCCGGTTGGCGTCGACTTCGATCAGGTTTTCTTTTAAGTCCCGGCTGCTCGAACAGGTCCAGCTCCCGCCGTTGCTGAACGTGCACTGCCAGGTGGGCACGGTCTCCGGGCCAGGGGCGGTGTCGTCGATACCGACCACGATGCGCACGCCGCCGGTGGCGCGGACCTTGAAGCCGTTGTCGGAAAAAGTCGAGAAAGTATAGGGCTGGTTGTCGGCCCAGACGAAGCTGCCGGCGTGGTTGGCCTGGGCTTGGCGCCCGGCGGCGAAGCTGAAATCACCGGCAGCGGCGTTGCTCCAACCGCCGGCAACGGTGCTGAAATTCCCGCTGGCTGTGTTGGCGCCGCCACCACCAACGGTGCTGCTTTGCCCACTGGCGGCATTGGATTCGCCACCGCCGATGGTGGTATTGCCCACGCTGGCAGTGTTGTTAGAACCGCCGCCGATTGTGCTCTGATGCCCACTGGCGGTGTTGGAATCACCGCCGCCCACGGTGCTCCAGTCCCCGCTGGTTATATTGAGCTGACCACCGGCGACTGTGCTCCACCAGCCGTTGGCGGTATTGCCCCAACCGCCTCCGATGGTGCTCGAGCTTCCACTGGTGCTGTTGATTAGACCACCGCTGACGGTGGCGCCCCACCCGCTGGCGATGTTGGACTGACCACCGCCGACCGTTGCAAAGGGCCGATTGCTTATATCTCCCGCATCGTCCCCGGCCTGGTTGGCATAGCCGCCGCCGATCGTGCCGTAGTGGTCGGTCACGCGGTTGGGCGCTTCGCCACTATAGTCCGGGTCGCTGTCCCCAATCGGCACCCCGCCGCCGCCGATCGTCGCCCCGCGCACGCCGGCGTCGATGAAATTGTTTGGGCCGCCGAGCACCACATTGGCGGTAAAGCCGCCGGCCGGGCCAGTCAGCGGCATCGCCTGCCAAAAGGCCAGGTGCAGGCCATTGGCGCCCAGCACCAGCGGCTGGTTGTCGCTGGTGCCCAGGTAGTCGACCGCCGGGTTGGTGCCGGCATTGCCGCCGAGTCGCCAGTACAAGCCGTCGCTGAACCCGGTGTCCAGGGCCAGACTGACCGCGCCGCTGGTCCCGCCGCCGCTCAACCCCGCCCCGGCATTGACCGCGGTGATGTCGCCACTGCCCACATCGTCGGCCTCGCAGACCACCGTGCCGTCCTGGTTGATCACCCGGATGGATTGCCCGGCCGGGCAGGTGGCGCTGACCCGGCGCTGGACCTGGCCGGCGTTAATGTCACTGCTGCCCACAGAACCGTCGATCACGCTGGCGCTGCCGACCGAATCGGCCAGCGCCACCGCCGCCGCCCAGGCATACGGCGCCGCCGTCACCTCACTGCGCGGACTGAGCGTCTGGTAACTGCCGCCGCCGGCCGGGCGAACCCCAATCTCCAGCCAGCGCCGATCCCCCGACAGCGCCGCAGGACCAAAGTCCAGCGGCACCGAGAACAGACCCCCGCTGACCGCCACCGCCGACACCGTCACCTCAGAGCCCACCTGCGCGCCCCCGCTGGCCGCATCAAAAAGCCGGAATCGAAAGTCATAGGCACCGTCGGCCGCACTGCCCGACTCACTGAGCTCGCCCTGATAGGTGAACGTCGGGGTCAGCGCCTGGGCTGACAGGCACCCGCTCCACAGCACCACCATTGCGCACAACGCACTGCGCAGACCACACTGAAGCATCGTATTCATCGGTTCTCTCCTTATCCAACCGGCCCGCAAAGGCACGGCAACGAACCTTTTCGGACCATCGTGCAGGCTGGCGCACGTTTCTTGGATCAATCTCAACAGGTTTTTGGCAAGAGACTCCGGCAAAACGCGGATCAAGTCATCAACGATTCCTTACCGTTTTCTCAGTGATCCGCTCGGCAATCCCCGATCGGCCGCGTCCCGGACGATCCCAAAGAGGAATAAACCACCCGGCGGCCTCCCCGCTGTCGGGCAGCGTGCGGATCGAACTGGACGTGGACGAAGCGGCGATCACCTGGGCTGTCGAGGAAGAAGAAGCCATTGTGCTGGGCTATGACGGACTGGTGCATGAATCGGTTCCGTTCGTGAGTGCGGGCGGTGGATTCGGCCTTGATTTATTGAGCGTTTTCTCGGATACGCCCGTATTCAGGGATCGGTTCGAGTTGACCGAATAGCCACCACGCCGGCGGCACGCTCTGCTGAAGCTGGCAATGGCCGAGCCACTGTTATCGGTACAGCGGGCTCATCGCCGTGGTCAGCGATCACGGTCAGGCAAAACGCCACAGATGCCGGGCCTGGTGCCGCCGCGGCGGACCTGCTGGGTTCCGTCGTTGCTAATCTGAACCGCCAATAGCAGACATTCTGCTTGCAGACGCCGGCTCGGGGCGGGATGATAGCGGCATAACCGGAGACTCTTTGGCGCCAGCCAACCAAGGGGAGAAATGCTTTTGAGGGCCGGCAATCAGCAGGTCGTCGCAGACTTGAGGCTACCGGCCGGGGCCGGCATGGATCAACTGGCCTGCCTGCTCAACGATCAGGTGAGATGGCCTCTTTGACCCTGCACATTCCGACCTGGGTCAGCGCCGCGGCCCTGGTCAACCTGTCGCTGGCGCTGGGTCTGATCATGGCCGTGCGCGGCCAGCACCCGGCACTTCATGGCAGCCTGTCGATCTGGGCGCGGGGCGCAGTCATGCTGGCCATCGGCTGGCTGCTGCTGGCGCTGCGCAACGAGTGGCCGCCGCTGGTTTCCATGCTGGCCTCCAATGCCCTGATCGCTCTCGGGCTGGCCGAGTGCGTCCAGGCTTTGAACCGATTCAGCGGCAACAGTCAACGCCTGCTTGCACCCCTGGCGGCTGCCCTGGCCGTCGTTATCGTTTCCATTATTTTCGGCCTGCTTCAACCCGACCGTTTCATACGCCTGACCGTCAACACCGCGCTGTTGGGCGTGATATTCGCCGTGGGCGCGGCGACAGCCTTGAAGGCCGGTCAGCAGCTACGTTCCGGTGCCCGTAGCCACTGGGTGGTGACCATCATTTTTGCCCTCGCAAGCGCAGTGCTGCTCGCCCGCGTTGGCATGGTGCTCATCCTCGGGCGTGAACGCATGCCGGATGCCGACCAGATCAATCTCATACAGGCAGCCTTCTACGGCGTTGCCGCACTCGGTCCTGCTGTTGCTACGCTGGGGTTTGCCCTGATGTGCAACGATCGCCTCAGCCTCGAGCTCAGACGGGTGGCAGAACAGGACGCACTGACCGGCATCAGCAACCGGCGCCATATCGAGCGTCTGGCAAGCAGAATCTGGCACAAGCGGCAGGGCAGCAAGGCGCCGTTGTCGGTGATCCTGGTCGATATCGATTTTTTCAAACAGATCAACGATTCCCGGGGTCATGCGCAGGGCGATGCCGTGCTCAAGCGCATGGCGGAGCTGATGCGACAGTTGGTCGAGCCGGCGAACGGCCAGGTTGGTCGCATCGGCGGCGAGGAGTTCCTGATCCTGCTCGAGGGCCAGTCACTGGGAAGCGCGGCAGAACTGGCCGAAAACCTGCGGGCAATCACCGCGCGGGAACGGCTGGACGGCATGGGCTGGACGCTGTCGGCAGGCGTCGCACAGGCCACCCCGGACGAGCCCGGTTTCGAGACGCTGCTGCGCCGCGCCGATCAGGCCCTCTACGCGGCCAAGAGTGCAGGGCGCAACCGGGTCATGCAGGCCCAATAGCGGCGCACTACTGTACTCCGGGTTTGTTCAAGACCGCTGCAGTCACGGATTTGTAGTTTCTGGCTGGCAATCTTCGCCCAATCCGAAAGGCTATCCACAGGGGTCCGGCATCGTTTCCAAGCTCACGGCGGTATTGCTGGCGGTCTACTGCCTGGCTGTCTGCTTTGCCTGGATATTTCAGCACCAGTTCGTCTGGCCGATGAGCGCAGAAGAAGCAGTGGATCGGCCGGTTCCACCAGGTGCCGAGGTCCTCTGGGTCGAGACGGAAAACGGAGATCGGGTCGAGGCATGGCTGTTCCCCGGGCAGGACCGGGGGCCCGATAACCCGGGTCCCGCTCTGCTGTTTCTGCACGGGAACAACCAAGTGATCGATCACGTGCTGGAGTTTGCCGAGCTATACAGCCGTTGGGGGGGTCAGTACGCTCCTCGTCGAGTACCGCGGCTACGGCCGATCGGGCGGCGCTCCGAGCCGCGAGGCGGTCGTGCGCGACGCGGCTGCGTTTTACGACCGGCTGGCCAGACGCGCCGACGTGCGTCCAGACCGGATCATGCTTCACGGCCGTTCGATCGGTGGCGCTGTGGCTGCCGAGCTTGCCCTCGCGCGTGAGCCGGCGGCGCTGATTCTCGAGTCCACTTTCACCAGCCTGGAAAGCATGTTCTGGCGTTTCGGGATACCGGGCTTCATCGTGCGTGACCGCTTTCGCACCGAGGACGCACTCAAGGCATTGGATACCCCGGTGCTGGTCATGCACGGACGCCGCGACAACATCATACCCGTGGCCCACGGGCGCGAGCTGGGGCGGATCGGCGCCAAGACCCGGTATACTGAGTACGATGCCAATCACGACCTTCCGCCCGACTGGCAAGACTTCGAAAGGGATCTGCGCGCCTTTGTCGAACCGATCATTTCCGGTTTTCTGCCAAGTGAATCGGCCGTTGCGGTTCATTGACCGGTGAGCGCCGAGGGTTCTCCCGGGACAGTGCCTGGCGAAGACGCCGGATCGAACCCGGCGACCGATCATGGCATATCTTTCCGCGAAGCATTAGCTGTGTGGAGCCGGATCGCACTTTTGAGTTTCGGCGGCCCGGCCGGGCAGATTGCGTTGATGCATCGCATTCTCGTCGATGAGAAGCGCTGGATCGGCGAAAACCGGTTTCTGCATGCACTGAACTACTGCATGGTGCTGCCCGGGCCCGAGGCCCAGCAACTGGCCATCTATATCGGCTGGCTGTTGCACCGGGTCTGGGGTGGCATCGTGGCCGGGGTGCTGTTCGTATTGCCCGGTTTTGTCGCCATCCTGGCACTGAGCGTGCTGTACGCTGGTTATCGCGAGCTGCAGTTTGTCGATGCGCTGTTCTACGGCCTGGCGCCGGCGGTCATGGCGATCGTCGCCGAGGCGGTCTTCCGGATCGGCCGGCGCGCGCTGAAGAATGCCGCCATGGTCACCATCGCGGCCCTGGCGTTCATCGCGATCTTTGTGTTCGAGGTTCCCTTCCCGCTCATCATTATCGCTGCGGCACTGGTCGGTTTTATCGGCGCTCGCTGGCGCCAGGAGCATTTCGTGGTCATTCGCCTGCACGAGGCCGATGGCGACAGTCACGCGCTGTCGGATGGGGGTCAGGACCGACAAGCACCATCGGCGAAGCGTGCGCTTGCGGTCACCAGCATCTGCCTTGCGCTGTGGTTTACGCCGCTGGTCGTGCTGGGTCTGACGCTGGGCGGAAGCAGCGTGTTTGTCCAGGAAGGCGTGTTTTTCAGCAAGGCAGCCGTGGTCACCTTCGGCGGCGCCTACGCGGTGCTGGCGTACATCGCGCAGCAGGCCGTCGATGTCCATGGCTGGCTGCTGCCTGGCGAAATGCTCGACGGCCTGGGCATGGCCGAAACAACGCCCGGCCCGCTGATCCAGGTCGTCCAGTTCGTCGGTTTCATGGGCGCCTACCGGGCTGCCGAAGCCGGAATGCTCGCGACCATGCACCCCATGCTGGCCGGAGCGCTGGCCTCGCTGCTCGTCACCTGGGTAACCTTCGTGCCCTGTTTTCTGTGGATCTTTCTCGGCGCGCCCTATATCGAACGGCTGCGCGGCAACGTATCGCTCACCGCGGCGCTGTCCGGCATCACCGCGGCTGTGGTCGGCGTCGTGCTCAATCTGGCGGTGTGGTTTGCGCTGCATACATTGTTTGAGGACGTCGGCGAACGCCACTGGCGCAGCCTGCGGATCCTGTTGCCCGAGGTCTCGACGCTCGACGCCGTGGCGCTGGCTATTGCCCTGGGGGCGTTCATCGCGCTGTTCCGCTATCGCCTTGGCATGCTCCGCACGCTGGGCATAGCCGTGCTGATCGGTCTTGCCTATCGCCTGGTGTTTGGTGGATGACCGCCCGAGCAGACCGTCACTATTGGCGATTATCTAGTGGGCCATGCGGCTAATTAGGTCACACTCAGCCGTCGCGCAAGCGTTGTGGGCAAGGCGCGCGAGCGCCGGACTGGCCGTCGCCAATTCAAGCGAGCGGAACGCAGCCCACAGCGCTTGTGCTATGGCCCTTCGGGAGCCACTGTGCCGGCGCGACTCGGCGTTGCGTTTCTTGGAAAGGGAGCAACCATTCCCTGCGAAACGCGCCTTGATTCGCACCGGCACAGTGGCTCTGAGTGTCACCTAATTAGCCGCATGGCCCACTAGATCGCATTCAGTCGCGCTATGCATCCCGGCAAACGGCGTCATCGAAACGTGCTGGAGGCCTGCTACAGCGGCGATCCAGTCATGAACAGCCTCACGACCAGATGGTTCGAGGCCCGGCGCTGTGCGGTCTTCGAAAACAGCCCTGATCTACCCTGGTCTTGGCAGAAACCGGGTTCCGAGCGTCACGACAGTGCTCCACTGCTCCCTATAGCCTGCAAGCTCATGTGCCATTGGGCAAGACCACTGATTGAACGCTTGCATCCAGCCTGTTGTCGAGGCTGATACCCCTGGCTTCTATGGTGATTGCCGACCGATCTGTATCTGAACAGCGAAGTCCCGAGAGGGCGGGCCAGCAAGCGTTCTGCAGTGATTCGTATTGCCATGATGGGCGCTTTCATCCTGACGCTGCACGTAATTGCCATGATGGTTTTCGAGGAGCTGGACCTGTGGACTGCCATCTGGTTGACGACGACGACTGTGACCACGGTTGGCTATGGCGATGTGACTGCGACCACGCCGGAAGGGCAATTTTCGACCATGCTCTTGCTGTATGCTGGCGGGGTGTTTATTGTGGCCCAGGGTGCAGGGCTGTTTTTTGAGTATCGCAGCGAGCGTGCGCGGCTCAAGCAGATCGGTGAATGGATTTGGAACATGTCTGGACACATCGTCATCATCAATACCCCGCTTCATAATCGCACGCGTTTCATGGAGCGGATGATTCGAGAATTGATCGCCGCTAAACCTTCCAGCCACCAGCTCGAGAGGTTCATGGTGGAAAATGAGCGGCTGGATTTTCTGGTGATCACCGAGGACTATGACAACGGGCTGCCAAAGGCTTTACAGGCGCTCAATGTGCGTCTTCAGGCCGGCCGCGGAGATGATCCGGAAACTCTGGAAGATGCCAATATTCGCGAAGCGAGGGGTGTTCTGGTGCTTGCCACTGATCCGCTTGGAACTACCTTTGCTCATGATGATGCGCTGACGTTCGATACGGTTCATCGAGTCAGGGAAACCGGCTACGATGGTCCGCTGATAAGCGAGGTCATCAATCCGCAAAACCATGATCGAATTCGTAATGCCGGCGCCAGCGGTGTGGTCATGCCCGTTCGCGCCTTCCCGGGCCTGATTGCCCGGGCGCTTTTCTACCCCGGCATCGAGCGCGTCATTGAAAGCCTGTTTGACAGCGAAGGTAACGATTGCGTGCTGGTTGAAATGAAGATTGAAGAGCAAAAATGGGCCGACGTCATCAAGCGGTGCGTCGACCGATCGATCGGGACGCCGATCGGCTATGTCTATGAAGGGGCAGTGGTCACGGAACCCAACCTCAAGGACAAAGTCCACGCCGACGGCATCTATGTCCTGACCGGCTGAAGAACCCCTGAACAGGTCTGCGCAGACCAAAACGCAATGGCAGTTTGCTCGCCGGGCAATCCACCGGGTTCTGTCAGCTGGACCCCCGTTCAATCCGGATCGGAGTCAGCTTAACCTCCATCGACCTGACATCTGATCGTATTGCCGTCAATCTCGCATTCAAAGGCATCCCCACCGCCTGGACCGGTAACGGGAATGCCGTCATTGATCTGCACCACGTCGATCTGAATGATGGTGCCGTCAGGAAACTCGATCGTGAAATCGCTCAGAAAGCTGATCGTACTCCCCAACGTTGCATAAAACTTCGGATTCAGAAGCCCGGAGAGTCGTATTTCCGGGGGCTGCACGGAGTGTTGCCAACCGGAGCGTAGCTTCACCCTACGTGAGGATTGGCAACGCGAGTACAGACCGCGGAAATGCTGCTATACCGGGCAGCGTAGCGATTCTGGTCCGAAATTTTATGCAACGTTGGGGTACTGTTGCCCGGACAGCTAAATCAGGGTGCCAGTTTTCGCTTCAGCGCACGCGCCATGGGTTTGGGCATTTTCGGAATGGAGCGCAAAAGCCAAGGCAGGACGCGGCGTTTGGTCTTGTTCAGAGATTCCGGAATGACCGCCTCGATCAGGTGCGGGCCCGGATGAGCGAAGGCGTATTCCATCGCCGTGCAGAAAGCGTCGGCCGTATCGGCGCGCACGCCATGCACGCCCATGCCCTGGGCCAGGCGGGCGAAGTCCAGCCGGGGGCCGGTCAAGTCAAGCTGGGAGCGAGCCTTGGGGCCACCGCTGTCGCGCGCGCCAACGCGTTCGAGCTCGACGTTGAGGATGGAATAGGCAGCGTTGGCCAGCACCACCACGGTGATATCGAGGTGTTCGCGCGCCATGGTCCACAGCGCCTGGTTGGTGTACATGGCCGAGCCGTCGCCGACCAGGGCCAGCACCGGGCGGTCGGGGCAGGCGATGGCCGCGCCGATGGCATTCGGCAGGCTCTGACCGATGGCACCGCCGGTGAGCGTAAGCAGGTCGTGGGCCGGGGCGCCGGCGGTCATGACCGGCAGCATCAGACCCGAAGTGTTGGCCTCGTCGACCACAATGGCGTTATCCGGCAACAGGTGGCCGACGGCCTTGCAGACCTTTTCGGCGCTCAAGCGCCCACGCGGGCGGTCGGGACGGCCGGCCGTCTGACGCTCGGGCTCGGTCTTGTCGGCACCCAGCGCAGCGGCCAGTTTCTCCAGGCTGGCGCGGCCATCCTGTTCGGGCGTGCTGAGGACATGGACCTGGCAGTCGTCAGGCACCAGTTCACTGGGCTTTCCGGGATAGGCGAAGAAGGATACCGGTTCCTTCGCATCAACCAGGACCAGATGATCGAATCCCGACAGCTGCAGGCTGGCCAGTTCGGCCAGGTACGCCAGGCGCTCGACTGCCGGACGACCGGCACCGCGTTCGAGCCGGGTCGGGAAGACCTCGGAAAACACCTTGACGCCGCTATGGGCAGCGATCCGGGCGGCCTCGACCAGTGATTCCTCGCGCAGCGCGCGGCCGCCAAGCAGCAGCGCGGCCTTGCCGCCGCTGCCGATTGCCCTGGCGATCTGCTCGATCGTCTCGTCGTCGGTGGCTTCGGGTTGCTGCAACGCCGCCGGTGTTGCGGGCTCAGCACCCGCCCCCCAGGATACGTCGGCCGGCAGGATCAGGGTGGCAACCTGCCCTGGCGGGCCAACCGCCGCGGCGATGGTGTCGGCGGCATCGCGGCCCAGGCCCTGTGTCTTCTGCGCGCTGCGCACGAAGTTCGGCGAGACGTTTCGCGCCACGGTCTCGATGTCGGACTGGAGCTGGGCGTCGAGCGGCTGGTGATAGGTCGCATGGTCACCAACGATATTGACCACCGGCACCTTGCCCTTGCGCGCATTGTGCAGGTTGGCCAGGCCATTTCCCAGACCACAGCCCAGGTGCAGCAGCACGGCAGCCGGCTTGTCGGCCATCCGCGCGTAGCCGTCGGCCGCTCCCGTGGCCACACCCTCGAACAGCGCCAGCACGGCGCGCATGCGCGGCTCGTCATCGAGCGCGGCGACGAAGTGCATCTCGCTGGTGCCGGGGTTGGAAAAGCAGACAGTGACGCCGGCATCAGCCAGAGTCTTCATCAGGGCTTGGGCGCCGTTGGGCATGGTTTCGTCCTCTATTTCCTAGCCTGCATTATTCATGAATCGCCGCGATGATTGCGCAGGGGATTGTTCGCGCAGCGGATTTTCCGACCGAGCGGAATACCAGGCTGTATTTCCGAGGGAGGAACATCCGCTGTGCGGACAAGGCGCAAGCAAGGGCGCGAGTGAATTCATGAATAATGCGGGCTTGTGTCCAGGCAGTCGGGACCAATGTCCGCGATGCGCTTCACGCCGGTCAAAGCCATGGCCAGGCGCAGTTCCTCGCGCATGCCGGCCAGCATTCGGTCCAGACCGGTTCGACCCCCACCGGCCAGGGCCCAGACCCAGGCACGGCCGATCAGCGCGCCATGGGCGCCCAGGCCGAGGGCACGATAAACATCGATACCGCTGCGGATGCCACCGTCGACCAGCACCTCGGTATGCTCGCCCACAACCCGAGCGATATCCGGCAGCTTGCTTGCGGTCGAGGCCACGCCATCAAGCTGGCGGCCGCCGTGATTGGACACCACGATGCCGTCCACGCCGACGGCGACTGCACGCTCGGCGTCGGTAACATCGAAAATGCCCTTGATGATCAGGCGCCCCCGCCACTTGTCGCGCAGCCACTCGATATCGGCCCAGGTGACGGTCGGATCGAACTGGGTGTCGATCCATTTGCGAAACGCGTCGGGACTGCTGGCCGCCGGTACGTGCGGATTCATCGTGCCCAGGCTCATGGGCTTGCCGCGCAGCGCGACATCCCATACCCAGCCGGGACGTGAGAGCAGCTGGCCCATTTTCATCAGCTTCGGGCGCAGACCGGGCACAGCCACACCATTGCGGGTGTCACGATGGCGCGGGCCGGGCATGGGCAAATCGACGGTGAACAAAAGCGTTCGGCAGCCAGCCTCCCAGGCGCGATCAATCACCGACTCGACAATGCCGCGATCGCGGATCATGTAGAGCTGAAACCAGAACGGCCGCTCGGCAGCGACAGACAGCTCGTCAATCCCGCAGATGCCGACCGTCGAGAGCGTGAACGGCACTCCGGCCGCCTCGGCGGCGGCGAGCGCCTGGACCTCACCACGACGCGCGGCCATGCCGCCCAGGCCGATCGGCGCCAGGACCAGCGGCATCGCAAATGCCTCGCCGGCCAGAGTGGTGCCGGTCTCAATGGCCTCAACATTGATCAGCACACGCTGGCGGAGCCTGATTTCATCCCAGTCGGCGGCATTGGCGGCCAGCGTTTGTTCCCGGCCGGAACCGCCGGCATAGTAGTCGTACAGGAAACGAGGCAGGCGCCCACGCGCCCGTTTGCTGTAGTCGTCGATGGTGGCCGGAACGCCTCGAATCATGTGCTAGCCACCGGAACCGATCGAACGTGCCGCCGCCCGCGCCGTCAGAATACAGCCGGGCAGAAATGTGCCTTCCAGCGAACGCTTGCCGTTGCAACCGCCCCCGCCAAAGCCGGCCGCCTCGCCTACGCAGTACAGGCCGGCGATCGGCCGGCCTGCACCGTCGAGCACGCGGCTATCCAGGTCGGTGCGAAGCCCGCCCAGGCTCTTGCGGGTGATCAGCTGCATGCGGATGGCGATGAATGGCCCAGCCCCTTTCTTTTTCAGCGGCGCGGGTCTGCAGGTTCTGAGCTTGTCCGGTCCCCACTGGCGTGCGTGCAGGATGCGGCGGATCTGATCGTCGTTGCCGAGCGCACTGCCTTTCGAGAAATTGGCGTCGAAGTCGTTAACGGTTGCCTCGAGCGTGGCCGGATCGATGTCGTGCGAGCGGGTCTGCCGATTCATCTTCTGCGCCAGGCCGGCAAGCGTGTCATCAACCAGAAAGTCGTCACTTTCGCGGCGCATCTGCTGGTAGAGGCGGTGGTTGCCCAGCAGCAACTCCTTCACGAAAGCCGGAAAACGCTTGTCGCGGATGGACGGGTTGTGCTCCGCCCCGGAGATAGCGAATTCCGTAAGTGCGATGCGGCGGTTGAGCAGATGCCAGGTCCAGGGCTTTTCCTGCTCGGCCACGCGCTGGCACAGCCAGTGCGTGTCGAAACCGGTCACCAGCGGTTCGGGGCCGATGCGCTGGCCCCGGTGATCAAGCCACAGCGCGGACTTGCACGGAATGGTCGACAAACCATGGCCTTCAAAGTGGGGAAAGGGATGCGGAAATCCGGCGGCGTAGTTCCACATCTCGCCGGGATTGACGATGCGGCCATCGAATCTGTCGGCCACGAAATGATGTAGTTTTCCGTCGGCGAAGGGATGCGCGCCGTTAAGCATGGTCTTCGGCAAGGGTCGGTTTCGCGGCCAGTTGGCGCGGCACTGCTCATGGCTGCCGTTGATACCGCCCGTCGCCAGGACGATGCGAGGTGCGCGCAAGCGCACTGTCCGAGCGCGATCCTCATCGATCGCCGAAGCGCCGCCAATCCGGCCGGCTTCGTGGTCGATCGAGACAACACGGTGACGATGCAGCACCGTCAAGCGCCCACCGGAGTCGGCCGCGCGCAGTGCCGCGATCATGCGACGAGCCAGCTCGCGGGCGGTGCCCCAGACGATGTGGTAGCGCGGCACGGAATTGCCGTCGCCGAAACGGCCGCGCTCGACCCAGTTGACCGCCGGCAGGAATTTCAAACCCTGGTCGATGAGCCAGTCGTAGACCTCGGCGCGCGAGCGCTCGACGTAGTGTTCGGCCCAGGCCAGCGACCAGCGATCGTTCGGATCAAGCTCGCCGAAACGCAGCCAGTCACGCAAGGCCAGTTCGGGTGTGTCGGGGATCCTTGCCCTGGCCTGCTCAGGCGTGCCGACCAGAGCCATGCCGCCGAAGGCCCACAACGCCAGACCGCCGAGGCGCCCGGGCAGATCACGGTCAACCAGGGTCACCGAGTGTCCGGCCCGCAAGGTCTCGAGCGCCGTGACGATCCCGGCCAGCCCGCCGCCGATGACCAGCACGTCGGAGGCAGCGGCCTGGGTCATGAAAGCATCCAAATCAGGATGCTGCCGCCCGCGGCCCGGTCGTCGCGATTGGAGCCGGGCACGATTGGGGCCGCACGTCCTGCGCAGTCAAGCAAGAGGATCAACGATATCATCGCCGGTGAGTTTACATCACTGCCATCCACCGCCGCACGTTGCGTCGGGACCGGCCGGATGGGTCGAGAGTTGGCCATGCCCGACCCAAGGCCTGCCCGGGCGTCCGCCAGCACGCACCCTGCCCGCGGCGGCGCCCGCCGGGAGGACAGCTGCATACAGGCCGGCTCAAGCCCTACTGAAACGGCATCCCGCCGGGCAGGCGTTTCATCATCTTGGCCATTGCCCGCTTGCTGCCCACTTTTTTCATCATCTTCTGCATCTGCTTGTGCTGCTTGAGCAGGCGATTGACGTCCTGGATCGGCAGGCCGGATCCGCTGGCGATCCGGCGCTTGCGCGAGGCCCTGATGATGTCGGGGAATCGCCGCTCCTGGGGAGTCATCGAGTTGATGATGGCAACCATACGCCGAGTCTGCCGATCGTCCATCTGCGAACGAACCGCTTCCGGCAAGTTACCCATGCCCGGTAACTTGTCCATCAAAGCTCCCATGCCCCCGAGCTTGTCCATCTGCAGCAGCTGGTCGCGAAAATCGTCCAGGCCGAATCGGCGGCTGGCCTTGCCGACCTTGCCGGCCAGCTTGCGCGCCTGTTGCTGATCAACCTTGCGCTCGACCTCCTCGACCAGGCTGAGCACATCACCCATGCCCAGGATGCGGGACGCCAGACGGTCGGGATGAAACGCCTCCAGGCCGTCGAGCTTCTCGCCGGTACCGAGGAACTTGATCGGCGCGCCGGTGATCTGCCGAACCGACAAGGCGGCACCACCACGTGCGTCACCGTCGGACTTGGTCAGCACCAGGCCGCTGAGCGGCAGGGCCTCGTGAAAGGCCCGCGCCGTATTGGCCGCATCCTGGCCGGTCATGGCATCGACCACAAACAACACTTCGGCAGGCTTGACCGCGACATGTACAGCGCGGATCTCCTCCATCATGGCTTCATCAACGGCCAGACGACCAGCGCTGTCGAGAATCAGTACGTCGGCAAACTGTGTACGCGCATGCTGCGCTGCCTGCTCGGCGATACGGACGGCTCCGGCCGACGGATCGCCACGGAAAAACGGCGCGCCGACCTGCTCGGCCAGTGTCTGAAGCTGATCGATGGCGGCCGGCCGGTAAACGTCGCAGCTGGCCAGCATCGCCTTCTTGCCGTGCCGCTCGCTGATCCAGCGCGCCAGCTTGCCGGCCGTGGTGGTCTTGCCGGCACCCTGCAGTCCCGCCAGCAGGATGATGACGGGTGGCTGACGGTCGAGCGCGAGTGGCGCCTGCTCCTCGCCCAGAACACGCTTGAGCTCCTCGTGGACAATCTTGACCAGCGCCTGCCCCGGCTGAAGGCTGCCAACAACCTCCTGGCCGACTGCGCGTTCGGTGGCCCGGGCAATGAAGTCCCTGACAACCGGCAGGGCAACGTCGGCTTCCAGCAGGGCGATGCGCACCTCGCGCATGGCCTCGCGGATGTTGTCTTCGGTCAGGCGACCACGGCCGCGCAGGCGCTGGAGCGAGCCGGTCAGGCGTTGGCTGAGCTGGTCAAACATCACACGCAGTTACGAAATGAGCACCAATGTCATTATACTGGGGTTGTCTCCGGTACCGCACAATCCAGGCGCTGATCGTTGGAATTCAATCTGATTTACGCTCCCTTGGCCATCGCATTGTATCTTGGCGCCGGCCTGTGCCTGGCGCTGGGAGCCGTGCGCGAGCGTCGGGGCCTGCGTCGTATGGGCATTTTGATCGCCTGCGCCGCGATCCTGGTCCACACCGTCTGGCTGGTGCATTCGGTTCCCGTCGCCGGACGGTGGGATGCCAACTTCTTCAACACCCTGTCGCTGACTGCCTGGCTGGTCAGCGCGGTCGTACTGCTGTCGGGATTGCGGTTACGGACACCCGAGGCCGGCATCATTGCCTTTCCCATCGCCGCCGTCTGCCTGATGGCGCAATGGCTGCTGCCGGCCGAACCGCTGCTGCTGGCTCACCTGACGACCACCATGCAGACTCACGTACTGACCTCGCTGCTGGCCTACAGCCTGCTGAGCATCGCCGCCATCAACGCGCTGCTGCTGGCCGCCCAGGAATACGTGTTGCGCCATCCAAGGCCGATGGCGCAGCTTGAGCGTCTGCCCCCGCTTGCCGTCATCGAGACCATCATGTTCCGGCTGATCACAGCAGGCTGGGTAGTGCTGACAGTCAGCCTGGCAACCGGCATCGTGTTCATCGACCACCTGTTTGCCCAGCATCTCGTGCACAAGACCACCTTGTCCATTGTGTCCTGGCTGCTGTTCGGCGCATTGCTGCTGGGGCGCTATCGCCTCGGCTGGCGCGGGCAGCGCGCGATTCGCTGGACGCTGGCGGCCATGATCATCCTGGCGCTGGCCTATTTTGGCAGCAAGCTGGTGCTCGAACTGATCCTGGATCGCAGCTGGATTGCGCCCGCGGCGGGCCCGCTATCGTGACTGAAGTTTCACTGGTCACGCTGTTTGTCCTGCTCGGCGTGCTGATCGTTCTGTCGGCTTTTTTTTCCAGCTCCGAAACCGGTCTGGTGGCGCTCAACCGCTACCGCCTGCGCCATCAGGCCCAGACCGGCCAGCGCGGCGCGCGCCTGGCGCTGCGTCTGCTGGCCAAGCCCAACCGCATGTTCGGGCTGATTTTGCTGGGCAACAATCTGGTCAACATCCTGGCTGCATCGATCGCAACCGTCATCGCCCTGCGGCTGTTCGGTGAGTCGGGCATCTGGATCTCGACCCTGGCCCTGACCGGCGTGATCCTGATTTTCGCCGAGGTGGCGCCGAAAACGCTGGCGGCACTGCATCCCGAGCGCATCGCCTACCCGGCCAGCTATGTACTCACGCCCCTGCTGCGCATCCTCTACCCGGTCGTCTGGCTGATCAACGTCATGGCCGCGGTCTTGCTGCGGCCATTTGGCGTCCACAAGTCACACAGCCCCCACGACTCCCTCAACCGCGAGGAACTGCGCAGCCTGGTCAAGGAAGGCGGCCGGCACATATCGCTCAACCACCGCCAGATGCTGCTCAATATCCTCGATCTCGAGCACGGCACGGTTGACGACGTGATGGTGCCGCGCCAGGACATTATCGGCATCGATCTGGACGCCCCCTGGGAAGACATCCTGCAAACGCTGACCCAGAGCATCTACACCCGGCTACCGGTGTGGAACAAGGACCTCGACAACATGACCGGGCTGCTTCACATCCGTTCTGTCCTGCCCCATCTGACCCGCAACCAGCTCAATCTGGCCGTACTCAAGCGTGCCGTCCGGCCGCCCTACTACATTCCCGAGGGCACCCCCCTGACTCAACAGCTGATGGAGTTTCAAAGTCGCGAGCGGCGTCTGGCGCTGGTCGTTGACGAATACGGCGACATTCAGGGGCTGGTGACGCTCGACGACATACTGGAGGAAATCGTCGGCGAACTCACTGCCGAGGGCAGCTCCCGTCAGCGGCTGATCCGCAAGCTTGAAAACGGCAGCTGGATCGTCGACGGTGGCGCCGCCCTGCGCATGCTCAACCGGCGCATGAACTGGAACCTGCCGACCAGCGGAGCAAAGACCCTCAACGGGTTGATTCTCGAACATCTGGAATCGCTGCCCGAGGGCCGCGCCAGTCTGCGCATTGGCGAGTACCTGTTCACCATCGTGGACGTGGTCGACAAGCGCATCCGCAAGGTCGAAGTGCGTCCGGTCACAGACGATCAAGCCGGCTGAGCGGGCCCGCCCTTGCGGCTTGTATGATAGGCTGATCGCACCGATGAAAACCGCAAGACGATCCATGTTTCAGGCATTACCACACCCATTTCAGTCCACCTGGATGTCCCCGGTCCGGCTTGCCGTCGCCGCGGTGTTGCTGCTCCTTTCCGCTGGCTGCGCCCATCAAGGTGGCCCGGTGAAATACCCGTTCCACGAACACACCCCGAGCGCTGAGGCGATGACGCGCGCCGCCCGGGCCTACGCCGCCGGCATGCACGAAACCGCGTTGATGCACTACCTGGAAGCGGCGCGATGGGCGGACAAGTTCGCGCAGTATAACGTGGGCGTCATGCATCTGCGCGGTGAAGGCACCGAGTTCGATCCCGTTCGGGCCTGGGCGTGGCTGGAGCTGTCGGCCGAACGTGATTACCCGCAGTTTGTGGAAACCGCCGACGACCTGTATGCGATGCTCGACGAGCAACAGCGCCAGCAGGCGCGCGCCATCTACGAACAGGAGCTGGTGCCGCGCTACGGTGACGCCGTCAAGGTGCCGCGCGTTCAGCGCGCCATGCGCCGTGAGCTGCGTGGCGCCACGGGCTCGCGCACCGGATCGCAGGGTTTTCTGTCCATGCTCACCGTCTACGATGGCAGCGGAGTGCCGCGCAAGGGCACCGAGTTCTACGCGCCGGAAAAGTGGGAGACTCTTCCCGGTTTTGTGTGGGCTGACCGGTTCGGATAGCCTACGGGCTGGCCCTGCTGAGAGTCCAGTCCCATGCACGACCGCGAGCTTTACCGTCAGATTTTGGGTATCCAGACGCCGTGGGAGGTTTCTGAAGTGCAAGTCGACCTGCCGGCAGCCGGTGTGACCGTCCATATCCGACATTCCGGAGAGGGCTTGGCCTGTCCGAAGTGCGCGCAGCGCTGCCCGGGCTACGACACCCGTGAGCGCAAGTGGCGACACTTGGATACCTGCCAGTACAAGACCTGGCTGGTCGCGCAAGTGCCGCGCGTTCGGTGTCCGGAGCACGGCGTTCACCAAGTCCCGGTGCCTTGGGCGGAGAGCAACTCTCGGCTGACCGCGCTGTTTGAGGCTTTGGTGATTGACTGGCTCAAGATTGGCACGATTTCGGAGGTGGCCGAGCAGCTGGGTTTGAGCTGGTCGGCGGTCAGCGGTGTCCAGGAGCGTGCGGTGGCGCGCGGCCTGGCGCGTCGCGGCCAGGCCTTTCCGGACTCGATCGGCATTGATGAGACGGCGTTTCAACGTCGGCACCAGTATGTGACCGTGATCAGCAGTGGCGATCGGGTGCTGCATGTGGCTGACGACCGCAAGCGCGAGACGCTGGGGGCTTGGTACGTCGAGCAACCGGCTGAAACGCTGGCCGGCCTGCGCACGGTCACCATGGACATGTGGGGCCCGTTCATTGACGCCACGATGGCGCATGTGCCGGGTGCTGCGCACAAGATCGCCTTTGACAAGTTCCACGTCGCCCAGCATCTCGGCGACGCCGTCGACAAGGTTCGCCGCAGTGAACACAAGGCCCTGCTGGCCGCTGAAGGTGGCTCGCTTCTGAGCAAGAGCCGCTACCTGTGGCTGCAGCATCCCGACAACATGACCGACACGAACTGGAGCCGCCTCAAGGAACTCAAGGCCGCCAACCTGAAGACGGCCCGGGCCTGGGCGATCAAGACCCACGCGATGTGCTTGTGGGGCTACAAGCGCCGAGGCTGGGCGCGCAAGGCCTGGATGAGCTGGTATGGCTGGGCCATCCGATCGCGCCTGGAACCGATCAAGAAGGTCGCCAGAATGGTCAAGCGTCATCTTGAGGGCATCGTGACGGCTGTGGTGACCGGTGCAACCAACGCCCGGGCCGAGGGCTTCAACACGAAGATCCAGAAAATCAAGCGTGATGCCCGGGGCTTCCGGAACAAGGAGCGGTTCAAGGCTGCCATCTACTTTCACCTGGGTGGCCTCGACCTCTACCCGGCGGCGGTCCAGAAATGAACGCCACCCACACGATTCAGTGAAGAGCCAAGTGGGATTTCCACCAGATCATGCAGTTCGAAAGCAATCTGATGTTCAATGCTGCTGGAGGCAATGTCGATTTTGGCGAACTGGAACTGATCGACGAGGACGACGACGGCGAAGCGGGCGACCCCTGAACGGTGCGCGACCAGTGCGTCCGGGCTCAGGATCCCGCCACCATGTCTGCCAGCTGGGCGATCAGGCGCGGCCAGTCAACCAGGCGACGGTGACCAATGATATTGAGCCTCGGTAACCCGCGCCCCTCGACAATGTAGAAGCCGCCCGATTCGTGCGGCGCCACGCCGTCGAGATGGCAGATGTTGTTCGACAGCCGACAGGCCAGACCGGCCCGTTCGTAGGGAAACGTTTCGAACATCGGCAGGATGGTGTTCGATACGAGTGCGCCACCGACCGAGCCACCGAGGCTGGAGAGGTTTTCCACGGCACGCTGGCTGATGCGTCTTTGTGGCGCATCGTCATGGGTAAAGAAGCGGGCATCCATGGCCACCGGGCGCCAGTCCAGCAACCGCAGATCGTGCATCCAGCCCGACAGTTCACCTTCCATATGACCGATATCGAATGCGGCGGTTACCTGTGCCAGATCCAGCCGCGTCGCATCAACCTGCGCCGCCAGGGCCGGCAACGTCCCGAAAGGTCGCTCGATGACCAGCTCCCTGAGCGCAATGAGGCCTGAAAACGCCCGGATCTCGATCCCGCCGGTAAAGGCAATGACGCCCGCCTGCAAGACGACCCCTGGAAACTGCCCCGACAGCGTACCGCCAAACTCGGGAAAGCCAAGCAGGCGCGTCAGCGCCGTCAGGTTAAGCGGCTCGACCCGGGCATCCACGGTCAGCACGGGCGCACCGCCGGCGTCCCGCATCGCATCGACGGCATCGATGACAACCGCACCGTCGAGCAGAGGCACCCGCAGCGCCTGCGAAAGCCGCCAGCGGTCACCGGGCCGCTCGGCGATCAGCTCGGCCGGTCCGAACGGCAGCCCCAGCAGCTCCAGCGCATCCCAGGCCAGTGTCGCCGAACCGCCGTCCGTCGACTGATGCCAGCGCAGGTCGGCCATGGTCAGGGCAAAGCGCTCGTCCGGATCGACCACGGAGACATCGTCCAGATCCAGTGCCAGACGCCTCAATTGTCCGTCCTGCCAGATCCCACTGGCTGCTGCTCGGCCGCTGACCGCGAGGTTGTCCAGTCCGTGGCTCGCCACCAGGCCTTCGGCCCAGCGCGGCCAGGCCTGTTCGAGCTGGACATCAAGCCGCTCGACAACGACTTTTGACAGACTCGGTTCGGGTGTGGGCCGGATCTGCGCTGCGGCATCCAGCGCCAGACCGGCCGGATCGCGGAACTGTATCCTCTCGAGTGCCACCATGCCGTCCCGGAAAACCGCCCCGACAAGCTCCATCGACACGACACCGCCGGGCTGGGGCAGATAAAGCGAGCCGGCCAGCAGTTCGCCGGCCGTTTGTTGCAGGCGCACAGCGAACTCGGTCGCCTCGCCGTCAGGTTCGAGCTGCGCGCTCAACTGCATATCCAGGCCGGCCGCGGCCAGCCAGCCATCGCTGCGGTCAAAGCCCGTGTCCGAAAGCACCAGATCGGCATGAACGCCTCCTGCGAGCCATCCGAACTCGCCGTCAACCCGGCCCTCCAGCACGCTCAATCCAAGGGAACGACGCAGCACATCCGGCAGCGCCGAAAGCGACATCTCGCTGAACGTGGCTGTCAGTGACGACGGCGACTGCTCCTGCGGCCATCGGATTTCGATCGACAGGCCGGCAACCGGCGCCAGCTGCAAGCCGTCATCCCGGGCCTCGATGACCAGTTGTCCGCGCACCGGGTCGCCGCCGTCCTCCGCCTGCCACTGCCAGTGGCCGTTGCGGCAGTCGAGCATGCCGTGCGCCAGGCTGCCGTCCGCGCAGTCGACCATCAGGTTGCCAAGGGAGCGGCCTGCGGGCTGCAGCATCAGGCCTTCGACACGGACCTGCCAGCGTTTGTCCACGGGCTCGAACAGCATGCCGATCGACTGCCAGTGAACCGGACCTGCCTGTCCCGGACCGCTTTGGAGATCGAGTCGCGCCGCCTGCACCGGTGCGACGGTCAGGGCCAAGGCAAGCAGACAAAGACTGCCGGCCAGCAAGCGTTGGCTGCAACCAGCGAGCGCGGTATCCTTGCGACATGAACGCGCAGCAATCATCCGGTTTTTCCCTGGAAAACCTGCGGGTGCTGGTGGTCGATGATCATCCGATCAACCGTGAATTCCTCGGCGCGGGGCTGAAAGCCGCAGTCGCCAGCGTGGAGCTGGCCGCCGACGGACCCTCGGCGATCGAGCGCTGTCGACAGTGCGAGTTTGACGTCATCATCCTGGATCTGCACATGCCGCGCATGGACGGACTTGCAACCGCTAACAGCATACGCGATCTGGGTCACCGCTCCGCACACGCGCGCATCGTGGCACTGACCGCCGACACCCGTCCCGAGGAGCGGGCCCGGCTGCTGCAAGCAGGATTCGACGACTATCTCACCAAGCCAATCACGATCCGCGCACTGATCAGCGCCATCGAGCGCTTGTTCCTGCCCGCTTCGGTTGCGAACGCCGTTGAACGCGAGCAGCCAGCCAACACGACCTGTCTGGTCGACCCGGCACGCGCGCTGGCCGCGGCCAATGACGACGAACAGCTTGCCCGGCGGATGCAGACAATGCTGATCGAGGAGCTCGAGGGCAAGCTGCCGCTGCTCGACGGCATGATCGGATGCGCGGACCATCAGGCCGCCGCCGATCTGTTGCACCAGTGGGCCGGTGCCAGCGGTTACGCCGGCGCGACCCGCCTGGCGCAGGCCTGCCGGATGCTGCGTCAGCGACTCCTCGATGGCCTGGACAGCTCGCCAGGCACCGCTTACGTCAACCTGCTGCGAATCGCACACGGAACGATTGGCGCCCTGCGCCGCTGCTCAACGCTGCGCCGACGCGCTATCGATCCGTAGATCGCGCCGCCGTGAGCAAGCGCTTCATTTCGCGAACGGCAGCGTCCAGCCCCACGAATACCGAGCGCGAGACGATCGCGTGCCCGATGTTGAGTTCGGCAATGCCGCTCAGTGCCGCGACCGGCCCGACGTTATGATAATTGAGGCCATGGCCGGCGTTGACGACCAGGCCCAGGCGGCGACCGGCCTCGACTGCCTTGTGCAGCCGTGACAGCTCGGCACCCACGCCTGCACCCCGGGCGTCGGCATACCGGCCGGTGTGCAGTTCAACCACCGGGGCTCCGACCGTCACGGCCGCTTCGAGCTGTTTCAGCTCAGGGTCAATGAACAGGCTGACGCGAATCCCGGCTGACGCGAGGCGTTCGCAGGCCCGGCTGACGCGTTCGGGTTCGGCCGCGACGTCCAGGCCACCCTCGGTCGTCAACTCGGCGCGCCGCTCCGGTACCAGGCAGACATCGGCCGGTCCGATCTGCTCGGCCATCGCCAGCATCTCGTCGGTCACCGCCATCTCCAGATTCATGCGCGTCGCAATCGTCTGGGACAGCAGGCGCACATCGCGATCCTGGATATGACGGCGATCTTCGCGCAGATGAATGGTGATCGCGTCTGCGCCAGCCTGCTCGGCCACCAGCGCTGCGTGCACCACCGAGGGCTCCCGGCCCCGCCGCGCCTGGCGCAGCGTGGCCACGTGGTCGATATTGACGCCCAGCAATACTCCGGTCATGTCTTTCGTCCTTGTCCTGGATTGGGCTCGCCGCGAAACAGTCGCCGCGTTTCAAGCGGCCTTCCACCCAGATGGTAATCAATCAGCTCTCGCATGAACATCCGCGCCTGCCGCATGTCATCGAGGTCGCGCCCCGTGCCGTCGCGCAGCGCCTGGATGACCGCGCCCGAAAACACACTGCGACCCGGCCGGTCGACCCTGATCAGGCCCCCTTCCGGATCCAGTCGATACAGATCCGAGCCGCGGATCTCCGCTCCGCTCACGGCCTCGTATTGCAGATCAGGGGCCACACCGAGCGCGGTCAACAAGTCCAGCTCAAATCGGCGCAGCAGGATCGACTGGGCCTGCTCGCCTGCGGCCAGGGCGCCGATCAGCCGCGAATAGTCATCGTGGATGGCAGTATGCGGATCGTCACGCGGCAGCAGACGCAGCACCAGCTCGTTGGCATACAGTCCACACCACAGCGCACGTCCGGCAAGCACAAGACGCCGGCCGGCCGACTCCAGCGTCACCAGCGTGCCCATTTCACCGCGCCGAGTCCAGGCTGCGCTGAGCGGAGAGAACGGTTCGGCCAGGCCACGCCAGGCCGAACGCGGTGCGCGCGCCCCGCGCGCAACCAACCCGACCCGCCCGGCATCGCGGCCAAGGTACTCGATCAGCAGGCTGGTTTCCCGCCATGGCCGGCGGTGCAGTATCCACCCCGGCTCCTCCTCGATCCGGCTCATGCGCCAAGCATTACACAAACCCCGCCACCGCGTGAACCGCCGATATCTGGACGGTCAGAAACCCAGATCATCAAGCGCACCGTCATCATCGAGCCAACCGGCATGCGTCTTGACGTGCAGCTCCAGGTGGACGCGCTGACCGAGCAGCTCGGCAATTTTTCGCCGCGCCCGGGTGCCGACCCGCTTGAGAACCTGTCCGCCGCGGCCGATCACCATGCCCTTGTGTCGATCGCTGTCGACTAGAATCTGGGCATCGATCTCGAGACGCGAGGGCGCATGCTCGAAGCGTTCGATGATCACGGTCAGGCCATAGGGCAACTCCTGATGCAGCTGCAGCATGAGCTGCTCGCGAATCATCTCTGCGGCCAGAAAGCGCTCGGATCGATCGGTGAACAGGTCGGACTCGAAGATTGGGTCGCCCGCCGGCAACCGCCGAAATACTTCTTCGAGCAACGCATCGAGCCCCTCGCCGCGATGCGCCGACAGGTAGACAACGGCATCGAACTCGATCCGCCCGGTCAGCTGCTCGGTCCGTTCCAGCAACAGCGCCCGGCGATCGAGCAGGTCGATCTTGCTGAAAGCCAGGATGCGCGGCACCTCCAGCCGCTCGACCAGTTCCAGCACCATCTCGTCTTCGTCTGTCAGGCGGCGCGCATCCACAACGACGACGATCACGTCAACCTCGGCCCGCACGTCGGAAGCGGCTCGGTTGAGGCGGCGATTGAGCGCGTGGTCGCGGCGCCGATGCAGACCAGGCGTGTCAACGAAGATCGCCTGCCCTTCACAACGGTTGACAATTCCCGTGATGCGGTGCCGCGTGGTCTGGGGTTTATGCGTGACGATCGCGACCGGCTCGCCGACCAGTGCGTTGAGCAAGGTCGACTTGCCGACATTGGGTCGGCCCAGCAGTGCTACATAACCGGATCGCGGCGACGAGCCCATGCCTCAGCCACCAGGATCGTGGCCGGAGCCGTCGAGATGCTCGAGCAGCACTCGATGCATTTCGCGCGCCGCCCGCTGCTCGGCCTTGCGTCGGCTGCCGGCCTCGGCGCACACCGGCTCTGCCAGGGCATCCACACGGCAGGCGACGCGAAACCGTTTGGCGTGGTCGGCGCCTTGCTCCGAGACCACTTCATAGGTCGGCAGGTCGTGGCCGCGCGCCTGCAGCAACTCCTGCAACCGGGTTTTCGGATCCTTCAGCGCGTCGGCATCCGGTAGCGTCTCGATGCGAGGCTGGAAGATCTCGACAATCACCTGCCTGGCAGCAGCGAATCCTCCGTCGATAAAGACAGCGCCGATCAGCGCTTCGAACACATCGGCGAGAATCGACTCGCGCAGGTAACCGCCACTCTTGAGTTCGCCCGGACCCATGTGCAGATGGTCTCCCAGGCCCAGCTCGCGGGCGATTTCGGCCAGGGTGGAGTCACGCACCAGGCGCGAACGCAGGCGACTGAGGTCACCCTCGTTGGCATGCGGCCGCTGGCTGTAGAGTTGCTCGGCAATGACGAAACTGAGCAGTCCGTCACCGAGAAACTCCAGCCGCTCGTAGTGGCGGCCACCGTGACTTCGATGGGTCAAGGCACGGCGAAGCAGCGATGCATCGGCAAACCGGTAGTCGATACCGGGCAGTCGAGTGATCTCGTCAGTTCCGGAGGGGTTCGGCACGATGAAAGCGCACCACCGCGTCGATATTGCCGATCAGATGGGTTTCGACTTCGTAGCTGACGACCAGCCGAACCCCATCGCCGCGCTCAATGGTTACGTGCTGCGGTTTGACGTAGTCGACGTAGCTGATATCCAGTCGGGTCAGCAGTTCGCGTCGGAGCGTGTTGGGCGGCTTGTTGGCCGAACCCGGCTCCGAGGCAATCGCCTTCATTTCGCTGGTCACCGACATGTGGTTGAGGTAGATCGGTACCAGCTTGATGCCGATGTAGGTGAAAAACAACACCAGCACCAGCAGAAACATGAATCCCAGCAAGCTCAGTCCGCGCTGGTTGGACAATGCCCTCATCGTTGAATTTCCCTCTGGCCCAAGCCCTTGTCAATGAATTCTATCACCGATTCTGCCGAAGTCGATACACCCCCGCGAGCAGTCCCAGTGCATCCAGATACGTACGGCCTTGCCCACCAGGTTTTCTTCGGGCACAAATCCCCAGGCACGGCTGTCAAGCGACTGATCACGATTGTCGCCCATTACAAAATAATGGCCGGCCGGCACGACCACCGAGTCGATGTAGCGATTCGGACGTTCCGGATAAATCACGATTGGATGCGGCTCCTCGGTCAGGTGCTCGAGACGCTTGACCGGTCGCGTGCCCGGCGGATTCCGGTTCAGCCCTTCTCCCAACCATGGCCCGACCCGCTGCTGCTCGACCGGTTCGCCGTTGACGTAGAGCACCTTGTTGCGATACGAAATGGTGTCGCCGGGCAATCCGACCACGCGCTTGATGTAGTTGATTCGCTCGTCTTCGGGAAAACGGAAAACGATAATGTCACCGCGCTGCGGCTCGCCAATGTCGACAATCTTGTTGTTGAGCACCGGCAGGCGCAGACCGTAGGCATACTTGTTGACGACGATGAAATCGCCGATCCACAGTGTCGGAATCATTGATCCGGAAGGGATCTTGAACGGCTCGAACAGAAAGGACCGGAACACCAGCACCAGCAGCAGCACCGGAAACAGCGATCCGACCAGCTCGACCGTCTTGCGAATGTTTGAACTCGTATCGGAGGCGTCTTCGCCGCGCCGTTTTCGCCACAGCCGCTCAAGCAGCCAGAACAGACCGGCGACCAGCGTGAGCACGGTCAGGATCAGAGCGAAATCCAGATTCATCGTTGTTATTTCTCCTGGTCGGTTCGCAGTACCGCCAGAAAGGCTTCCTGCGGGATTTCAATCTTGCCGACCTGCTTCATTCGGCGCTTGCCGGCCTTCTGCTTTTCCAGCAACTTGCGCTTGCGGGTGACATCACCGCCATAGCATTTGGCGGTGACGTTTTTTCGATAGGCCTTGACCGTCGAGCGGGCCACGATGTGTGAGCCGATGGCCGCCTGAATGGCAATATCGAACATCTGTCGCGGAATCAGCTCGCGCATGCGCTCGGCCAGCTCCCGACCGCGCCGCTCAGCCTGATCGCGGTGCACGATGGTCGACAGGGCATCGACCCGTTCGCCGTTGATCAGCAGATCCAGCCGAACGAAAGGCCCGGCCTGGTAGCGAAGGAAATCATACTCGAAAGAGGCAAACCCGCGGCTGACCGACTTGAGTCGATCGAAGAAATCCATCACCACTTCTGACAACGGCAGCTCGTAGCTCAGCTGGACCTGACCACCGAGAAAGCGCATATCGCGCTGGGCGCCCCGCTTTTCCTCGCACAGGCCGATCACGTTGCCGACATACTCCTGGGGCACGAGGATATTGGCCATGATGATCGGCTCTCGAACCTCGGCAATCTGATTGACCGGCGGCAGGCTGGAGGGATTGTCCAGCGGCCGGATCTCGCCATCGGTCATGGCCAGTTCGTAGATCACCGTCGGTGCGGTCGTGATCAGGTCGAGATCGTACTCCCGCTCAAGGCGCTCCTGCACGATTTCCATATGCAGCATGCCCAGAAAGCCGCACCGGAACCCGAACCCCAGGGCCATGGACGTTTCCGGCTCGAACTGCAGCGCCGAGTCGTTGAGCTGGAGTTTGTCGAGCGCTTCGCGCAAGTCCGGGTAGTCCGAGGAATCAACCGGAAAGATGCCGGCAAACACGCGTGGCTTGAGCGGCTTGAAGCCGGGCAGTGGCTGCTCGGTTGGCGACTTCAGGCTGGTGATCGTGTCGCCCACCGGCGCGCCATGAACCTCCTTGATGCCGGCGGCAATGAAACCGACCTGGCCGCAATGAAGCGTCGGGGACGGTGTGCGCTTGGGGGTGAAGATGCCGATCTGGTCGGCCTGATACTCCTCGCCGGTCGACATCACGAAGATCTTCTCGCCGCGCCGCAGCTTTCCCTGCTTGATGCGGACCAGCGAATTGACTCCAAGATAGTTGTCGAACCAGGAGTCGATGATCAGCGCCTTGAGCGGGCCCTCGCTGCGGTCTTCCGGAGGCGGGATCCGCCGCACGAGGGCTTCGAGCGTCTCACGGACGCCCTCACCGGTTTTGGCGCTGACCAGCAGGGCCTCGGATGCGTCAATCCCGATGATGTCCTCGATCTGGTGGCGTACACGATCGGCATCCGCCGCGGGCAGATCGATCTTGTTGATCACGGGAATCACTTCCAGACCCTGCTCGACCGCCGTATAGCAGTTGGCGACACTCTGGGCCTCGACCCCCTGGGCGGCATCGACGACCAGCAGCGCTCCTTCGCAGGCCGACAGGGAACGCGACACCTCATAGGAAAAGTCGACGTGACCCGGTGTGTCGATGAAATTGAGCTGGTAGGTCTGTCCGTTATCGGCAACGTAGTCCAGGGTGACCGACTGAGCCTTGATGGTAATGCCACGCTCACGCTCCAGCTCCATTGAATCGAGCACCTGCTCGGCCATCTCCCGGTTGCTCAACCCGCCGCAGACCTGAATGAACCGGTCGGCCAGCGTCGACTTGCCGTGATCAACATGGGCAATGATCGAGAAATTTCGGATTCGCTGGATTTCGGTCATCGGACAGCGGCCAACGCCCCCGGCCGGGGCCGGGGGCGTATTACAAAAGCGGGGATTATACCGGCCATTGGCCGGCCAGCGTCACTCCGCCGGCTCCTGCTCGGGCCGATAGGCAACAAACGAGGTGTTGCCGCCGCGCGCCTGCAACAGCAGCGCCACGGAACGATCGGGTGGCAAGGAATCAACAATACGTCCGAAATCCTCAATGCCGGCGACCGGCTCGTTGTTGATCATCAGGATCACCTGGCCGCGCCGCACGCCGGCACGATAGGCGTTGTCGCTCTCGACCTCGGTAATAAGCACGCCGCCGTCCGGATTGCCAAACTGTCGGCGCAGATCCCCGTCGAGCGGCTCGACGACCAGACCGAGCGCGTTGCTGGGAACCACCGGACCGCCTTCACCGCCCTGCCGGGCGATTGCTTCATCGTCGCGCTCGCCGAGCTCGACGGTCACCGTCTTGCGCTCACCCCAGCGCCACAGCTCGAGCTCGACCTCAGTGCCCGGACGCTGCATCCCGACCAGCGGCGGGAGCTCCGAAAAACGCTCGATCGGGCGCGAGTTGAAGGCCAGGATGACATCGCCGACCTGCAGCCCGGCCGCTTCGGCCGGGGTCCCCGGGGCCACATCGTTGATGAGGGCCCCGCTGGGCCGGTCCAGGCCGAGCGCATCGGCCTTGTCACGATCGATTTCCTCGAGCACGACGCCGAGAAATCCGCGCGAGACCTTGCCGTGCTCGAGCAGCTGCTCGACAGAATTCCTGGCAATCTCGCTCGGAATCGAGAACGACAGGCCAATATTGCCGCCGTGTGAGCTGAGAATCCAGGAATTGATGCCAACAACCGAACCATCGGTGCGGATCAAGGGCCCGCCGGAATTGCCGCGATTGATGGCGACATCGGACTGAATGAACGGCACATACTGCTGTTGTGCACCCTGTGTGCGACCGGTTGCGCTGACAATTCCGGCCGTTACCGATTGCTCGAACTGAAACGGTGAGCCGATGGCGATCACCCACTCGCCCGGCCTGACCGAACTGGAGTCGCCGAACTCCAGCGTCGGCAGATCGTCGGCCGGTATCCGCAACAGCGCAATATCGGTTTCCGGGTCCGATCCGATCAGCTCGGCTTCGAACTCCCGCCGATCAACCAGTCGCACCAGGATCTCGTCGGCGCCTTCGATCACGTGGTGATTGGTGATCACCAGGCCATCGGAATCGATGATAAAACCGGAGCCGCCACCACGCCGGTCCGGTCGACCGCGCGGCATACCGTCGCCGAATGGCTGCTCGAAAAAGCGGCGAAAGAACTCCGGCATATCCTCCGGCAGCTGGCTTTCACTGCCAGAAGCATCATCCGGTCGCTCGCCGAACCGAGCGGTCTCGATGTTAACCACTGCCGGAATCGACTGTTCGACCAGGTCGGTGAAATCCCCGCGCGCGGCATCGGCCGCCTGGCAGACCAGCACCAGCGCAGTGGCCAGGGCAAACAAGGTTTTGTTGAGCATAGTGACTCCATTCATTGCGGATCAGGACTTCTGCAAGAGGTGGTGTCGACAGCCTCACAGGACAAGTGTTCAATCGCCGGCCTCGCCGTTGGACAGGCGAGTCCGGCCAGCCACCAGGCAACCGCCGAGGCCAGGAGCGCCGCACCCAGTGCGGCCGGGTCCCGCCACGTGCTGTCTGCCAGCATGTGGTGCGCCAGCCCGGCACCGAGCAGAAAGGCGACCAGCGGCAGCCCGTAGACTCGCAGCGCCGCCCGCACAAGAAACGTCGTGTCGAAGCCGACCCGCACCCAGTCGCCAACCCGCACCGAATCCCCGGCGGCGACCTCGACGATCGGGGCACTCGACCCCAGCCAGGCACCAAACAACCCGCCGCCGCAGCCGCGGCCCTGGCGACAGCGCCGGCAGGCTTCCGGCGAAGCAAATTGGAGCGTGAGATAACCGGCCCGAGACCCCGTAACCCGCGCCTTCTGCCAGATACGCGATGTCACGGTCGCGGGGTTCGCTCAACGGCGCAAACGAGCGCCCGCGCCCCCGCTGCGACGCAGCTGGCGGCCAACGAAATCAACCGTTGCAGCGGGCACCTTGCCGACAACGGTGAACTGATAGCCACCGGACTGAGCAGAATAGACGTGAATCGGCCCGACCGTGTCAATTCGGCCGGACAGCGCTGCGTCATCGGCACGCTCGATGTAGATCGAGAAACTGGCCAGGCCGTCGCTGTAGAGCAGATGCTCGAACTCCACGCTGCTCTCGCTCTGGCCCTGACCGGCGCGGATCAGGCGATAGCCGCCCGGCACGCGCGGGCGCGCCGCCATGCGCCCCGCCGCGCTGATCACTGATCGCTCCCGGGCCTGCTGTGACTGTATGGCCAGGCTGTGCAGGGTGCCGTCAAGCTCGGGCTCCAGCTCGGCATCGCTGATTGGCACCCCGAGCTCGATTTCGGTAAACGAAAACTGCTGGAGATGGTTGCCGTGGCGATCGATCACCGCATAGCGCAGCAGCATACCGGTCTGCTCTTCCAGCCAGACCCGCGATCCGTAACGATAGGCATCGCGCGGCTCGATCTCGATTTCCCGAGTCATCATGCCGGCGACCCGCTGACGACCCCCGAGACGCATGCGATAGGCCGAATCCGGCCCGATCAGGCGACTGACCGGCAGGCTCGGCAGCAAGCGCCCCGACAGCTGGCTTTCCAGCAGCAGCGGCTGGTCTCCGGGCAGCACACAGCGTACGCTGTTACCGTTGCGAAGCACCTCCCGGGGCGGACCGTCAATGGAATAGATACGCTCCCGAACGCCATCCTGGTCAGCACGATGAATGACGCGCAGCGTATCGACATGCCCCTGGCGGACATGAACCAGCGTGCCGCGGTAGTTGAGGGTCTCGACCGCCCGTGACATGCGGTCGAGCCAGTGCTGAACGCTGTCTTCCGACGCGGCCGCGGCCGGCATCGCCAACACCAGGCCGGCCAGCAGCGGACCCAGGCCTGTCGACAGCGGACTAGCGGGACTCAACCGCATCGACAGGAGACTCCTCGGCCACATCGTTGTCGTTCGCTCCCGCCTCGGCCATCTCGGTGACCAGCGGCACATAGGCAACGAAGCCGGCACCGCCCGCTGCCTGATGATGGCGCAGCACATAGCCGCCAATTCGCTGACGCACGTCAGCCGGCTGCTCCGAGTAGCTGACCGGTACAGCCGACTGGTTGAACGACCGGTCCAGCGAGGTCGGCTGACTGACAAAACCCGGCCCGGACTGCGTGGAGCGATCCGCCTCCTGTTCAAGCATCGTGGAGTTGATGCCGACAATGGCCATTAGCGCAACGCTGGCCGCGATAACGCTGCCGGCAACCGGCCGCAGCCATCGCCCGGAGCGGCCGGGGGATGCTTCCAGCGCCTCCCCGTCCAGGGCCGAGGAGACGCGTTCGGACAGATCGGCCGTGGCGAAGTTTTCCTGATGCAGACAGGCCCGCACCAGATGAAAGCGCTGCCAGGTCGCCTTCATTTCAGCGTCATCAGCCAGCCGACGCAGCAAGAATCGACGCGCACTGCGGTCAAGTTCTCCGTCCATCAGACAGGACAGGTATTCCCGATTGGATTCAGTCATGCCATTCCATTCAATTCACTGATTGTCTAGCAGCGGGCGCAGCCGCGTATCAATCGCTTCGCGCGCCCTGAAAATTCGCGAGCGAACCGTACCGATGGGACAATCCATGGTGGTCGCGATCTCTTCGTAACTCATGCCTTCCATCTCGCGCAGCGTGATGGCAATTCGCAGATCCTCCGGCAGGTCGGCGATGGCCTCGTGAATCGTGCGCTCGATTTCCTCCTTGAGCAATTCATGCTCCGGCGAGTCCTGCTCCTTGAGACGCGTGTCGACCTGGAATTGTTCCGCATCCTGAGCATCAACGTCCGACAGCGGCGGCCGCCGGTTCTGCGCAACGAGGTGATTCTTCGCTGTATTGATGGCAATCCGGTACAGCCAGGTGTAAAAAGCGCTGTCACCCCGAAATCGCTGCATGGCGCGATAGGCCTTGATGAAAGCCTCCTGGGCAACGTCCATCGCTTCGGCGTGGTCGGACACGTAGCGGGAGATAAGGCTGACGATCTTGTGCTGATACTTGCCAACCAGCACATCGAAAGCCTTCTTGTCTCCATTCTGGACACGCTCTACCAGTTCTTGGTCAATTTCCCGTTCGCCCATCAGGGCCGTTCCCGTCCTTGGATCAGGGCGGCCGGGCACGCACTGAAAGAGACCGCGTCCCGGCCGGATAGTTTCGTGAAATCAATCAGGATGTTCCGGCAAGAGAATATCACGCCCGCTGCCGCCGCGGTGATCGCAACGATGCGATAATAGTCTGTTTTAAACTGCGCACAGAGCAAGGGAGAAATCACCATGAATGATCATCAGAGCCTGCTTGAAAGTCTCGGACTGTCCAGCCTCAATCCGGGCGCCTGTTTTGGCCCGGGGCAGTGGTCGGAAACCCGCGAGGAGCATGTTGTCGAGTCGATCAACCCGACAACCGGCCGGGTCATCGCGCGGGTCAGCGGCGCCAGCAATGCCGATTACGAGAAGGTGATTGGAACGGCGCTGGAAGCCGCCGAGGCCTGGAAGATGGTGCCGGCACCGGCGAGGGGCGATGCCGTTCGGCGGGTGACGCAGGCGCTGCGCGACTACAAAGATCCGCTCGGCTCGCTGGTTGCGCTGGAGATGGGCAAGATCAAGGCCGAGGGCGACGGCGAGGTCCAGGAGATGATCGACATCGGCGATTTCGCGGTTGGCCAGTCGCGCATGCTCTACGGCAAGACCATGCATTCCGAGCGCCCCGGGCACCGCATGTACGAGCAGTGGCACCCCCTGGGCCTGGTGGGGGTAGTGACCGCATTCAACTTTCCCGTCGCCGTATGGGCCTGGAACGCCCTGCTGTCGGCAATCTGCGGCAATGCGACGGTGTGGAAACCATCGCCGAAAGGGGTGCTGTGCTGCGCCGCGGTTCAGAACATCGTCAACGAAGCCCTGGCTGACACCGATGTGCCGCCTGTCTTTACCTCGTTCATGGAACCCGGCCACGAGCTGGCGCAACGCTTCGTCGACGATGAACGCGTGGATCTGATGTCGTTTACCGGCTCGTGCCAGATCGGGCGTCAGGTCGGGGAACGGGTCGCGGCCCGCATGGGAAAGAGCCTGCTGGAGCTGGGCGGAAACAACGCCATCGTTCTCGACGAAACGGCCGATCTGGACCTGGCTGTGCCGGCCATCGTGTTCGGGGCAGTCGGTACCGCAGGACAGCGCTGCACGACCACTCGCCGCCTGATCGTCCATGAATCGATCGAGGATCAGGTCACGGAGGTGCTGGTCAAGGCCTACCAGCAGGTCCGAATCGGCGATCCGCTCGATCCTGACACCCTGATGGGACCGTTGACCGACGAGAATGCCGTCCGGCGTTTCGAGCAGGCCGTGGCCCGCGCCCGCGAAGCCGGGGGCAAGGTGCTGACCGGCGGCAAACGAATCGAGCGTGAAGGGTTTTTCGTCGAGCCAACCATCATCAAGGCCGAGAACGAGTGGGAGATCGTGCAGGAAGAGACCTTCGCGCCGATTCTCTACGTGATTGCCTACAGGACTCTTGAGGAAGCAATGGAAAAGCACAACCACGTCAGGCAGGGTCTGTCGTCCTCCATCTTTACGACCGACCTGAGAAACGCCGAGTACTTTCTGTCACATCGGGGCTCGGACTGCGGTATCGCCAACGTCAACATCGGGACCTCGGGGGCGGAAATCGGCGGCGCTTTCGGCGGCGAGAAGGAAACCGGAGGCGGTCGCGAATCCGGTTCGGATGCCTGGCAGGCCTACATGCGCCGACAGACCAACACCATCAACTGGTCGCGTGAACTGCCGCTGGCCCAGGGCATCAAATTCGATCTGTGAGTGACAGGTTCACGGTTTACGGGCGGACTGTGGCAGACGCGCGAAAGCCGCTTTGCCCTGAACCGTAAACCGTAAATCGCCGTCATGTATCAATGGCTCCGCAACGGCCTGTTTCTCCTTCCCCCGGAGACCGCCCACGACATCGCCCTGAATGCGCTGTCGGCCGGACGGCTTGTTGGCCTGCCGCGGCTGCTGGCCGGCTGCCCGCCGACCGTGCCGGTCGAGGTGCTGGGCCTGAGCTTTGCCAATCCGGTCGGGCTGGCAGCCGGCCTGGACAAGAACGGCGACTACATTGATGCACTGGGCCAGCTCGGCTTCGGTTTTGTCGAGGTCGGCACGGTCACCCCGCAGCCGCAGCCCGGAAACCCGAAACCGCGGCTCTTCCGGCTGCCCGAACACCAGGCCCTGATCAACCGCCTGGGTTTTAACAACAAGGGCGTCGACCACCTGGTCGAACGCCTGCAGCAGCGCCGTTTCGAAGGAATCGTCGGCGCCAACATCGGCAAGCAGAAAGACACGCCAGTCGACAAAGCAGTCGATGATTACCGCTACTGCCTGGAGCGGGTGTTTCCGTATTGCGACTACATCACCGTCAACATCTCCTCACCGAACACGGCCGACCTGCGTGATCTGCAGAACACCGGACCGCTGACCGAGCTGCTGGCCGAACTGACCGGCTTGCGTGACCGGCTGGTCGATGAGCATGACGTTCGCCGGCCGTTGCTGATCAAGATTGCGCCCGACTGGGAGCCAGGGGGGCTGGAGGCGACTCTCGAGGTGGTCGCCGACTCGGGCATCGATGGCCTGATCGCCACCAACACCACCCTGGATCGGTCGGCCGTTGCGGATCACCGCCACGCCGGCGAAGCCGGAGGCCTGAGCGGTGCGCCGGTCAAGGCGGCTGCCGACCATGCGCTGGCTGTGGCCCGAACGGTGCTGGGCCCGGACTTTCCGCTCATTGGGCTGGGCGGCATCACCTCGGGACAGGACGCCGCCGACAAGCGGCGAGCCGGGGCTGACCTGGTGCAGATCTACACCGGGTTCATCTATCGCGGCCCGACGCTGATTGCCGAGTGCCTCCGTGCCTGGGATGCCCCGGATGAAGCGGGCTGAAACCCACCGCTTGGCGGACCTGTCGTCGCTGAGCACCTTCCGACTGCCGGCACGCGCGGCAGAACTGATCGTTCTGGACTCGCCCGAACAACTCAACGCCATGCCCCCGGCGGACAGCCAAGACCTGGTGCTCGGCGGCGGTTCGAATACGGTCTTTCTCGGTGACTTTGCCGGCCGCGTGATCCTCAACCGCCTCTCGGGCGTGTCCTTTGAATCCAGTGGCGACGATGTGCTGGTCACCGCGGCGGCCGGCGAGAACTGGCACGGGCTGGTGCGCCGCTGCATCGAACGCGGCTTGCACGGACTGGAAAACCTGGTCATGATTCCGGGCTCGGTCGGAGCGGCGCCAATGCAGAACATCGGCGCCTACGGCGTGGAACTGGCCGACGTGTTCGAGCGCCTCAGCGCGTGGGACCGGCAGGAACGGCGCCTTGTCAGCCTCGCGCCTGGCGACTGCGCCTTCAACTACCGCGACAGCCGTTTCAGGTCAGCTGAACCGGGCCGGTTTCTGATCACTTCGGTTACTTTGCGTCTGTCGACACGCTTCCGACCCGATACCCGTTACGCCAGCCTGGCCAGGGCTCTCGACTGTGCCGGCATCCGGCAGCCCAGCGCCCGCCAGCTGGCCGCGGCCGTGATGCGTCTGCGCCGCCATCGGCTCCCCGATCCGGCGCGACTGCCCAATGCCGGCAGTTTTTTCAGAAACCCGGTTGTCACGGCCGTTCAGGCGAGCGAACTGCTGCGCCAGTTCCCCACCTTGCCACACTGGTCGACGCAGGATGGAAGCGTCAAGCTCGCTGCGGCCTGGATGATCGAAAGGCTGGGCTTTCGCGGCCGGCGCGTCGGTGACGCCGGCGTCTACCACCGGCATGCGCTGGTTCTGGTCAACCACGGTCGCGCCACCGCCCGGCAACTGGTCGGTCTGGTCGACGAGATCACAACTGCGGTGCGCAATGAATTCGGCATCGAACTGGACCCCGAACCACAGCTGATCGGCTCACTGCAGGCCTGATCGCCGCGGCTTGCCTCAGCACCCCGAACCGGGACCGGAAGACCGGACGGGCCGGGTTTGACGCCCCGCAGCGAATTCGTGCAACATTCCCGGTGAGAATCTCCAGCCCGAGTGGACGCCATGAATACCTGCCCGCGTGCCGGCCGGCGGCCACACCGCCGAGGGCGCAGGCGGCTCGATCTTCGCCAGGCTGGGTCCATTCCAGTTCGGCGACGGCAGCCGGATCTACTCGGTAGACTGGCCGGACCGGCTGGGCAGCGCCAACCGCTCGATGATTGCCCTGCGCTCGAGTTCTTTGCCACACCCACCGGATTGCCGGCACAGCTGTTCTCCGACCGCTTCGAGTCAGTGACTGGCTGCGACGCGGCGTCTGACCTGGCCGCCGACTGCGGCTAGTGGGCCATGCGGCTAATTAGGTAACACTCAGCCGTCGCACAAGCGTTGTAGGCAAGGCGCGCGAGCGCAGGACTGGCCATCGCCAATTCAAGCGAGCGGAACGCAGCCCACAGCGCTTGTGCGGCAGCCCTTCGGGAGCCACTGTGCTGGCGCGACTCGGCGTTGCGTTTCTTGGAAAGGGACCAACCATTCCCTGCGAAACGCGCCTTGATTTGCACACAGCACAGTGGCTCTGAGTGTTACCTAATCAGCCGCATGGCCCACTAGCGTTCACATGCGTCTGCTATTTTTCAATCCGACGCCGCTCATCAGCACTGATCAACGGCTTCAGCCATTCAGGGAACCGCTGAACAACACTGCGCGGAGCGCGCTTCAGTCAAAAAAGCCGGAGCCTCCCGCAAAGTCGCCGTCGCGCCTGTGCAGGGTCGTTCTGGGGCTCCCTGGCTGATTCCGGCTTGACTGCCGGCGCAATGGACCGGGCCGCTGCTGACAACCAGTCTGCAGTCGGCATCGGGCCGCCCTTTCAGAAAACTCAAGGAGCCTGTATGAGAACTGGACGAATTGGTGTGCTGGTCGCGATCATGACCTTGCCGTTACCGACCCTGGCCGACGATCACAGCACGAATACCCAGGTGCCTGACCGTGTGATTGCACAACAGCGTGAAGCGCTGGCCCGCAACACCGAAGGCGCCGGTTTCGGTCCGCAATCGCCTCGCGATATCGATTCGGTCGCGGGCAACAACGCGAGGGTATTCTCGCTGGCGCCCGCCTACGGCCAGATGAATCTGTGCAACATCCACTTCCACACCCACGCCGAGCATCGCGGTGGTCAATTCACGACCCATGCAGGCAACGGCGACGGGCGGGGTTACGGGACCGGGTATCGCTACTCCGGAGAACTCACCAACGCCGAACTCACGCCGATTGCCCAGCCCGTCTGCCCGACCGACAACGGCGCGCTGTCACCCGGCGACACCATTGAGCTGCACTACGTCTACTCCACCGCCCAGGTGCAGCCGGGCCCCACCCTTGGAGCCTGTCTGAGCGAGACAACCGGCAACCCGCAGCTGCGTGTCGAAACCCAGGTTTATGTTCTGGTCAATGACACGACCGCCCGGAATTTCATTGAGTTGACCGAGGTCGGCATGGTCGCCGGCTATCATCAGGCGCTCAACATTCCGGATGATACCGGTCAGCCGATACAGTACGCCGGGTCCACCACCGGCCCCGACTATAACGAGCAGGGCTCACCTTTTCAGGTGACCTGGAGCGTGAGGCCTGAAGTGCTGCGAGTGGATATCGCATCGGTCGCTCGCTGGTGCCGGGATAACGTTTTCGATGAGGCGGGCGGGCATGGCGTGCGCAATCTCGTCACCGACCCCGACCTGCTGTCGCCTATTGATTCGTGATGCATGCGCGCCAGCGCTGACGATATGGGCCGGGGCATGCCACCCCACGGGTGGCGGTGCTGGACCGCTCAGGCGTCAAATCGCGCCTTGAGCTTTTTCAGCGCCGCCGCCTCGAGCTGGCGAATGCGCTCGGCCGAGACGTCGTACTTGTTGGCCAGTTCCTGCAGCGTGGTCTTGGGGTCCATCAGCCAGCGACTCTGGATGATGTCGCGCGAGCGGTCATCCAGGTTTTCGATGCCGTCAAACAGCAGGTTGTGATGGTGCTGTTCCCAATCGTCGGCTTCGGCCGCCTCGTCGGGTGAGGCCGCCAACCCCTCGAGATAGGCTGCCGGGGCCATATAGGTCGACTCGTCATCGTCAACCGACATGTCGAAGCCAATGTCCTGGCCGGCCAGACGCGACTCCATTTCCATGACCACCTCGGGCTTGACACCCAGATCGTCGGCCACCGCGTTGACCTCGGACTGGTTGAGCCAGCCCAGGCGCTTCTTCTGCTTGCGCAGGTTGAAAAACAGCTTGCGCTGGGCCTTCGTGGTCGCGACCTTGACGATGCGCCAGTTGCGGAGAATGAACTCGTGAATTTCGGCCCGGATCCAGTGCACGGCAAACGAGACCAGGCGCACCCCCTGGTCCGGATCAAAGCGCTTGACCGCCTTCATCAGGCCGATATTGCCTTCCTGGATGAGGTCACCGAGCTGCAGACCATAGCCCGAGTAGCCGCGCGCGACGTGCACCACAAAACGCAGGTGCGACATGACCAGCTGGCGCGCGGCATCAAGATCGTCCTCGTCGCGATAGCGGCGGGCCAGGCTCTGCTCCTGTTCCAGGCTCAGGACCGGAATGCGATTGACCTCCTGGATATAGGCATCCAGCGAGCCGGTTCCGGCTGGTGCGAGCAGATGACTGGGTACGAGTTCCTTGGTCATGCATTCCTCCTGTTAGAGCACTTCAATGATACCAACTGAAGCCACAATTCGCAAAACGGGGATCGATCTGGTCCCGTTTTGCCTGTCGCCCGGTTTGACCGGTTCCCGGGGGTCGAGTTCCAGACCTTGGGGCCCGCATTACCGGTTGCAAGTTATCAGGCGGAAGCACGATCAGGGCATTACAGGCGGTGCGGGTGCCGGGTCGCGCGATTTCGAAACCGGGGGTTTCGTATGAGCGCGATCCGGTACCCGCACGCGGCTCCAGCTGCAATCAGGACCCGCCCGGGCCCTGCCCACTCTCCTCGCCGCCGGCCAGCCGGCCGTGCAGATAGGCGTAGATCAGGGCCGAGATGTAGGCGCGCTGCTTGAGGTTGGCCGCGCCGCCGTGGCCGCCTTCGATGTTTTCGTAGTAGAGCACGTCGTGGCCCTGGTCGAGCATCTTCGCGACCATCTTGCGGGCATGACCGGGATGCACGCGGTCGTCGCGCGTGGAGGTGGTGAAAAAGGCGCGCGGATACTCCGCATCGGCCAAGACGTTCTGGTAGGGCGAGTATTCACGGATATAGGCCCACTGGCCGGGATCATCCGGGTTGCCGTACTCGGCCATCCAGCTCGCCCCGGCAAGCAGCTTGTGGAAGCGCTTCATGTCAAGCAGCGGTACCTGGCAGACCACCGCATCGAACAGCTCCGGACGCTGCACCATCACCGCCCCGACCAGCAGACCGCCGTTCGATCCGCCCTGGATGCCGAGATGATCGGGTGCGGTGATGTTTCGCTCAATCAAATCCTCGGCGACCGCGATCAAGTCGTCGAAGGCGCGCTGGCGGTTTTCCTTCAGTGCCGCCTGGTGCCAGTTCGGGCCGAACTCCCCGCCGCCGCGGATATTGGCCAGCACGAATACACCGCCGCGCTCGAGCCAGGCCGACCCGGTCACGCCGGAGTAGAACGGCGTGCGCGAGACTTCGAAACCGCCGTAGGCTGACAGCAGTGTGGGGTTACGTCCATTGGCTTCGAAACCAGCCGGCATGACGACAAAGTACGGGATGCGCGTACCGTCGGCCGAGACCGCTTCATGCTGCGCCACGTTCATGTCGGTGCTGTCGAACCAGGCCGGCTCTGCACGCACCTGACGATGGGTATCGGCAGCAGCGTCAGCCTCGAACAGGGTCGAGGGCGTCAGGAAACCGGTGTAGTTATAGAAGAAGCGGTCGGAACGATCGTCGGCGGTGACCACCGAGATCGCCCCCATGTCGGGAGCGTCCAGATCAGTCCGCTGCCATCCTTCGGTGTCGTCGTAAGAGAAGCGCACCAGTCGGCCGATGACCTTGTCGAGCACGTTGACGATCACCGTGTTGTCGGTGGTGCTCACGCCGGCCACCGACTGGCGCTCATTCGGCTCGAAAACCAGCGACAGCTTCGGCTCGGCATCGCCGACAAATGATTCCATCGGCCCGGCGACCAGCGCGCCCTGGCTGAAGGTAATCCCGTCGATCTCCCAGTCGGACTTGAGATCGATGATCAGCTGGCCGTTGATCAACCCGGCCAGCTCGGCATCATGCGGCACCTTGACCCGATGCGTCTCGCCGCCCCGATAGAGATAGTACTTGCGGGTAAAGAAGCTGTCGGCGCGGATGATCAGGTCGTAGTGATCATCACCGTCCCACAGCCGCATCGGCCAGACGGCCACGTCACCGCGCTCGCCCTCGAAGACAAGCTCGGCGTCCCCGATCGGCGTGCCGCGCCGCCAGATGCGCGCGCTGCGCGGATAGCCCGAATCGGTGACCTGCTCATCGGAAAAGGCCGGACCGAGCCAGACACTGTCGCGGTCGCGCCAGCTGATCGAGCTTTTCGATTCCGGCAGCACGAAGCCGTCGTCCACGAACTCGCGCGTTTCCAGATCGAACTCCCGACGCACCGCCGCATCAGCACCGCCAATCGACAGACCGATCAGGCAGCGATCGTAGTCGGGATAGCGACAGCTCGAACCCGCCCAGACCCAGTTCTCGTCCTCGGCCCTGGCCAGTGCATCGATATCGAGGATCACATCCCAGTCCGGGACATCGCTGCGATAGCGCGCCAGCGTCGTCTTGCGCCAGATGCCTCGCACGTGCGTGTCGTCACGCCAGAAGTTGTAGATTTCTCCGCCCTGCAGGGCCGGATAGGCGATGCGATCCCCGGAGGTCAGAATCTCGAGCGCACGCTCGTGGATCGGCTCGAACAGCGGATGTGACTTGAGCTCGGTCAGCGAGCGCTCATTCTGTCCGCGGGCCCAGGCCAGGGCGTTCTCGCCTTCGACATCCTCCAGCCACAGCCACGGATCTTCATCGTTGGCCATGGCGGGCATCGCCGTCAGCAGTGTGGTCATCAGAATCAGTATCCACTGGTTGGTCATTATCCATTGTCCATAAAAGGGGTCACAGCCGAGGCATCATGCCAGAAGCCGTCGACGTCTGCCTGTGCCATTGGTGACAGGCGCCGAGACGCGATGTCCGGCCGGGACAGGGGTCGCGCGCTTGCACCGAACCGGCATCGCGGGCATGGCCGCTCATTTCAGTCAAAGCGCAGGTGCTTGACCGAGCGGCCTTCGTCGCGAATCTCCTTGAGCGCATCGATGCCGATGGCAATCTGCGCATCGACGAAGCGCTGCGTAATGACCCGGTCGGAGGCATCGGTCTTGACCCCCTCCGGAATCATTGGCTGGTCGGAGACCAGCAGCAGGGCACCGGTCGGAATGCTGTTGGCGAACCCGGTAATGAAAATCGTCGCCGTCTCCATGTCGATGGCCATGCAACGGGTCCTGCGCAGGTACTTCTTGAATCCCCTGTCGTGCTCCCACACCCGCCGGTTGGTGGTGTAGACCGTGCCGGTCCAGTAGTCCATTCCGTGGTCACGGACCGTTGACGAAACCGCTCGCTGCAGAGTGAACGCCGGCAGCGACGGCACCTCCGGGGGAAAGTAGTCGCTGGAGGTCCCTTCACCGCGGATCGCGGCGATCGGCAGAATCAAATCGCCGAGCCGGTTTTTCTTTTTCAGCCCGCCACACTTGCCCAGGAACAGACAGGCGCGCGGTGCGACGGCGCTGAGCAGGTCCATCACCGTAGCAGCATTGGCGCTGCCCATGCCGAAATTGATCATGGTAATGCCGTCAGCCGTGGCGTTGCGCATGGGACGGTCACGGCCGCGCACGTCTGACCCGGCAAGTGCGGCAAACTTCTCGACGTAGTTATCGAAATTGGTCAGGAGCACGTAGTCGCCGAAGTCGCCGATTGCTGTACCGGTATAGCGCGGCAGCCAGTTACTGACGATCTCTTGCTTGTCCTGCATGGTCCGGCTCCAAGGTGGCTCACGCGCGCCCGGCAGACGGCCAGGGACCGCGCTGGCGTATGCTACCGCAATCGCCGTCAAACCAGACAGCGATCAAGGCTACACTGCGTTGAAGAACGTATCGCAGGGAGCGCGCAGCAAGCATGCGCTGGACAATCCACAAGTTTGGCGGCACCAGCCTGGGCGATGCTGATCGCCTGATGCATGTCGCCGAACTGGTCGCGGGCCGGGACGATGCCGCTCAGGGCATCGTGGTTTCGGCCATGGCCGGGGTCACCGACCGTCTGATCGGCCTGGCCCAGGACGCCGCCCGGGACCAGGATGACTGGTTCGGACAACTCACCGCGCTGCGGCGCCATCATCTCGACACGGCGGCTGCGCTGACCCAATCGGACACCGCGCTGCGCGACGCCTTGAGCCGGCGCTTCGAACGACTCGGTCAGCTGCTCGAAAGCCTCGCCCTGATGGGCACGGCACCTCTCGAGGCGGTCGAACTGATTGCCGGCCTGGGTGAGATCTGCACTGCCGAACTGCTTGCTGCCCGGCTGCAGGCAAGCGGTCACCAGGCGCTTGTCATCGACGCGCGCGAAGTGCTGCGGGTTCGACCGACCGCAATGATGGCAGCCGTCGACTGGTCGGCCAGCAAACGTCTGCTCGACCGCTGGACAGCCCGCCACCCGGCCAGCCGCTACGTCATCACCGGCTTTGTCTGCCGTCACAGCGACGGCCGCATTTCCGTGCTCGGCCGAAACGGTTCCGACTATTCAGCCACCATTTTCGCCCGTCTGTTCGAGGCCGATGCGGTCCACATCTGGACCGACGTCGATGGACTTCTGTCGGCCGATCCGGCAGCGGTGCCTCAGGCTCAGGTGCTCGGGCACCTGTCCTATCGCGAAGCCTTTGAGCTGGCCTATTTCGGCGCCCGTGTCATCCATCCACAGGCGCTCTCCCCGGCCCTGGAGGCCCATATCCCGGTATTCGTGCGCAATACCTTCAAGCCGGAACTGGCGGGAACCCGAATCGATGCCGGGGGCCACCCCCATCCACCGGTCAAGGGCATTTCCGGCGTTGATCAGCGCGCGCTGATCACGATCGAGGGCACCGGCATGATCGGCGTACCGGGGACCGCCGAACGCGTTTTTTCGGCGCTGCACCGGGCGGATATATCGGTCAGCATGATTTCGCAGGGCTCATCGGAGCATTCCATCTGCGTCGTGGTCGACAGCAGCGAGCGCGCACGCGCCGTCGAGGTGCTGCGCGAGGCGTTCGAACGGGAAATCCGGCACGGGCTGATTCAGCGGGTCTTCGACCTGCCCGATATCCGCGTACTGGCCATCGTCGGCGAGGGCATGGCCGGTACGCCGGGCATCGCCGCCCGGCTCTTCCTGGCCCTGGCCCGCGCCGGTGTCAACGTGCGTGCCATCGCCCAGGGCGCATCGGAGCGCAACATTTCCGTGGCCATTGACGAAGACGACGCTGCACGCGCCATCAAGGCCGTTCACGCCGGCTTCTACCTGTCCGATCAGACCGTCTCGGTCGGACTGATCGGCCCCGGTCAGGTTGGCCGCGCGCTGCTGGCGCAGCTGATGGCGGCGCGCGAGCGACTCCTGGGCGAACGCGGCATCGATCTGCGCCTGCGCGCCGTCGCCGGTTCCCGCCTGATGCGCCTGTCGGCTGCCGGCATCGACGACATCGATCCCCAGCAACCGCTCGGTGACAGCCCGGAACCGGCCACGCTCGATGCACTGGCCGCCCACATCGCCGACGGAGAACTGCCTCACGGCATCCTCATCGACTGTAGCGCAAGCGAGACGCCGCCCGACCACTACGCCGACTGGCTCGCGCGCGGCATTCATGTCATCACCCCCAACAAGCACGCCGGCAGCGGCCCGCTCGAGCGCTATCGCGAGATCCGCGACGCGGCGGCGCGCAGCGGGGCACGCTGGCGCTACGAGGCCACGGTCGGTGCCGGCCTGCCAGTGATTCAGACACTGTGTGATCTGATCGACACGGGCGACCGGATCAAGCGCATCGACGGTATTTTCTCCGGCACGCTGGCCTGGCTATTCAACCGCTTCGAGCCCGGCACGCCCTTCTCGGCACTGGTCGCCGAGGCGCGCGACGCCGGCTATACCGAACCGGATCCGCGCGATGATCTGTCCGGCACCGACGTGGCCCGCAAACTCGTGATCCTGGCTCGAGAAATGGGAATGGAGATCTCTCTCGACGATGTTTCCATCGAATCGCTGGCCCCAAACGCCCTGCAAGACTGCGACATCGATGCGTTCATGGCGGGCCTCGCAGCCTACGACCCAGCCATGGACAAGCGACTTGAGCAGGCGCGGCGAGCGGGCCGGGTTCTGCGTTTTGTCGCCAGCCTGGACGCCGCGGGCCAAGCCGAAGTGCGGCTCGAAAGCCTGCCCGGCGACCATCCCTTTGCCCACCTGGCCCTGACCGACAATGTCGTCGCCTTCACCACCGAACGCTATCGCGACAATCCGCTGATCGTACAGGGACCAGGCGCGGGACCGGCGGTCACTGCCGGCGGCGTGTTCGCCGATCTGCTGCGCGTCGTCGAGGGCCTGGGTGGGCGACCGTGAGCACTCAGCGCGCGACCGCCAGTGCACCGGCCAGCGTTGGCAATGTCGCGGTCGGTTTTGACCTGCTCGGGCACGTCATCGAAGGGCCGGCCGACCGCGTCACGGCCATCAGAACCCCAAAGACTGGCGTCTGTATCGACGCCGTCTCCGGGATCGTGACCGAATTGCCGCATGACCCGCAAGCCAATACGGCCGGACAGGCGGTCGCGGCGTTGCTCGAGCACCGTCAGGCACCGTTTGGAGTGGCCCTGGAGATTGACAAGGGCATACCGCTCAGCTCGGGCCTGGGCGGCTCGGCGGCCTCTGCCGTGGCCGCCGTTGTAGCGGCCAATGCGCTGTTCGACCAGCCGCTGGCGCGCGAGGCGCTTTATCCATTCGCGCTGGCCGGAGAGCGGGTCGCCAGCGGCGCAGCCCACGGTGACAACGTCGCGCCGCAACTGGTCGGCGGACTGGTACTGGCCACCGCCCATCGCATCGTCCGCATACCCGTGCCCGCCGGCCTGCATGCCGCGGTGGTCCACCCCGACTGTCGTGTCGAAACCCGCGCGGCACGTGCGGCACTGGAACGCAACTACCGGATCGGCCAGTTCGTCGCCCAGCACAGCAGACTGGCGCTGCTGTTGAGTGGCTGCTTTACCGACAATCTGGAGCTGATCGCGGACGGCCTGATCGATGAACTGATTGAACCTGCGAGGGCACCGCTGATTCCGGGTTTTGCCGAGGTCAAGGCGGCTGCCTTGGCCAGTGGCGCCCTCGGCGGGTCGATTTCCGGCGCCGGTCCAAGCGTGTTCGCCTGGTGCCAGGACCGGGCCGGGGCCGAAGCCGCTGGTCATGGCATGGCCGCTGCCTTTACAGCCCGTGGCCTGCGGACCACCGTCCATGTCAGTCCGGTCGACAGCCCGGGGGCCAGGCTCCTTCAGCCCTGAACCGGGGCCGTCGGTTTGCGACCCGGACTCACGTCATAGCGCGGCTGCCAGCCGCGTGCCTTCATCGATGGCCCGCTTGGCGTCGAGTTCGGTCGCAATATGCGCGCCGCCGATTCGGTGAACGCTCAATCCGGCCGCCTGCAGCGGCGCGACCAGCTCGGTGCGCGAGGTCTGTCCGGCGCAGATGACGACATTGTCGACCGCCAGCACCTGCGCCTGGTCATCGATACGAACGTGCAATCCATTGTCGTCGATGCCTTCGTAGTGCATACCGCCAAGCATGCGAACGCCGTAATGCCTGAGTGAGGCCCGGTGAATCCAGCCGGTGGTCTTGCCGAGATCCTTGCCGTGGCGGCTGGTCTTTCGCTGCAGCAGCCAGACCTCGCGCGCGGGCGGCCCGAAGTCAGGCTTGAGGCCCTGCACGCCGCCGCGGCGGGCCAGCGTACGATCCACACCCCAGCGAGCAAGAAACGCATCCGCATCCGGCCGGTCCGGGTCGGGCCGCTCGGACGGCTCATCGTGGACCAGAAACTCGGCCATGTCGAAGCCGATGCCGCCGGCGCCGATGATCGCCACCCGTGGGCCGACCGGACGACGATGCAGGAGCACATCCACATAACCCAGCACCGACGGATGATTCTGTCCCTGAATTCCGGGGTCACGCGGCAGCACGCCGGCCGCCACGATGATCTCGTCGAAGCCGCCTTCAATCAGTGATTCAGGCTCGACCCCTGTGTTCAGGCGGAGCTCGACACCGACCTGGCCGATGCGGCGACCGAAATAACGAACGGTCTCGACGAATTCCTCCTTGCCGGGGATGCGCATGGCCATGTTGAACTGTCCGCCGATGCGGTCCATGGCCTCGAACAGCACCACCCGATGGCCGCGCTCGGCGGCAGTCGTAGCTGCCGCCAGCCCGGCCGGGCCCGCCCCGACCACTGCCACTTTCCGCGGCGTGCGGGCCGGACGGATCACCAGTCGGGTTTCGTGCGCAGCCCGCGGATTGACCAGACAGGATGCCACCTTGTTTTCGAACACATGATCCAGGCAGGCCTGGTTGCAGGCGATGCAGGTATTGATATCGCTGGCGCGACCGGCCGCCGCCTTGTTGACCCACTCCGGATCGGCCAGAAAGGGCCGCGCCATGGACACCAGGTCAGCGTCCCCCCGCGCCAGCACCGACTCGGCCGTGTGCGGCATGTTGATGCGGTTGCTGGTCACCAGCGGCAGGCTGATGGCGTCGCGAAATGTGCGCGTGACCCAGGTAAAAGCCGCTCGGGGCACCATGGTTGCGATGGTCGGGACGCGGGACTCGTGCCAGCCAATACCGGTGTTGATGATGCTCGCCCCGGCCCGCTCGATGGCCTGACCAAGCGCCACCACCTCGTCGCGGCTGTTGCCGTCGGCCAGCATGTCGAGCATCGAGAGTCGATAGATGATGATGAACGCGTTTCCCACCGCCTCGCGCGTGCGCCGGACGATCTCGATGGCAATACGCATTCGGTTTTCGAATGCCCCGCCCCAGTCATCGTCTCGATGATTGGTGCGCGGCACCAGGAACTGATTGATGAAATAGCCTTCCGAGCCCATCACCTCGACGCCGTCGTAACCGGCGTCCTGGGCCAGACGTGCCGCGCGCACGAAATGGCCGATTTGTCTCTCGACGCCCTTTGAAGACAGCGCGCGCGGCCGGAACGGGGTGATCGGCGACTTGATCGACGACGGCGCGACCGAGAACGGGTGGTAGGCATAACGACCGGCGTGGAGAATCTGCATGCAGATCCGGCCGCCGGCCTGGTGCACCGCTTCGGTCATGCGGCGATGACGCCGTGCCTCGATTCGATTGGTGAGCTTGGAGGCCAGGGGCGCCAGGCTGCCACGCCGATTGGGTGCGATTCCACCGGTCACCATCAGGCCTGCACCGCCGCGCGCCCGTTCAACGAAATAGGCCGTCAGTCGCGACCAGTTCCACACCCGATCCTCCAGACCGGTGTGCATTGATCCCATCAGGATGCGGTTGGGCAGCGTGACGTGCCCCAGATCAAGCGGGCGCAGCAGATGCGGGTAGGGCGAGGATGCGGTTGAGTCAGGCACGATGCGCTCCTGGCAAACGGAGCGCTCATTATGCATGGCTAGTGGGCCATGCGGCTAATTAGGTAACACTCAGCCGTCGCACAAGCGTTGTGGGCAAGGCGCGCGAGCGCAGGACTGGCCATCGCCAATTCAAGCGAGTGCAACGCCGCCCACGGCGCTTGTGCAGCGCCCCTTCGGGAGCCGCTGTGCTGGCGCGACTCGGCGTTGCGTTTCTTGGAAAGGGAACAACCATTCCCTGCGAAACGCGCCTTGATTCGCACCAGCACAGCAGCTCTGAGCGTTACCTAATTAGCCGCATGGCCCACTAGTCGACCATGCGTCGCAACACTCTCAGCTGGCGGCGCAGGGCCTCGACTTCATCGAGGAGATCAAGCACCAGAGGCAACGCCGGGGTTTCCAGCTCGAAGTCATGCTGCAGGCGCAGCGCCACACGGATTCTGCGCATCTGGCTGGCCGGGATGCGGCGCCACTGCCGATCCTGCGGCTCGACCACACCTTCCTCCACCCACTCGATGATGCGATCACGGCTGATTCCGCAGACCCGGCAGAGCTCGCCGATCTCCAGCGCCACTTCGTGATCGATCAGTTCGATGTCCATGCCAGGTCGACGCTCGTTCATGCGCTTACCTCCATGTCGTCACGCGGGTTGAAGGGCTGCTCGCGGCGAAGCGCCTCGTACAGTTCACGCTGACGGTCACTGGTCGGCTTCGGCACGACCACCTTGAGGATGACGATCTGGTCGCCCGGTGGCTTGCCCGGCAGACCCCGCCCCTTGAGCCGCAATCGCTTGCCGCTTGACGCGCCGGCCGGAATATTCATGCTGACCCGACCGCCCAGGGTCGGCACGTCCACGCCGGCGCCCAGCGCCGCCTCCCAGGGCGCGATCGGCAAGGTCAGATGCACGTTGCGGCCCTCCAGCTCGAACAGGCGATGCGGCCGAATATCGATTTCCAGATACAGGTCGCCGGCGGGAGCGCCGCTATGGCCAGGCTCGCCCTGCCCGGCCAGGCGAATCTGCTGCCCTGGCAGCACGCCGGCAGGAATGCGCACATCGAGATGCTGCTCGCGATTCGGGGAACGGCTGTCGGCACCGGATCGACTCAGCGTGATCCGCTGTCTGCCTCCGGAATAGGCGGTCTCGAGGTCGATGACCAGGCGCGCGTGAACGTCCTGCCCCCGGCCGCCGCGACGCCCACCGCGGCGGTCGTCCATGCCGCCGCCGCCGAACAGGTTCTCGAAAAACTCGCTGAAATCCGAGAAGCCGCCGCCAAAACCGCGGCTGCGGCCACCGCCGCCGACATCACGGAAACCGCCCGACCAGTCCGGCGGCGGCTGAAAATCATCGCCCTGACGCCAGCCGCCACGCCGCAGCTGATCGTACTGCTTGCGCTTGTCCGGGTCCTTGAGTACCTCCCAGGCCTCGCCGACTTCCTTGAATCGATCCTCCGAGCCCGATTCCTTGTTCAAGTCCGGATGGTACTTGCGCGCCAGTCGCCGATAGGCGCGCTTGATCTCGTCGGCATCGGCCTCCGGCTCCACGCCGAGGGTCTTGTAGTAGTCCTTGAACTGCATCAGCAAATCCGGTGACCTGGTCTCCTGCCTCAATAAAGGCCAGCTGGTCCGAACTCAAGGCCAAATCAGCAACATTGCGCCAGTCTCCGCCTGCACGCGCCCCATATCAACCGCCGTCGATGTCCATCCGCCGCACCTGGTCGTGCAGCCACATCACGCGCGGATGGTCGGGGAACATTGCTTCGGCAAGCCGCGCGATCAGACCGTCGAGCGCCCCGGTGGCCGGTGCCATCCCGGCGGCTTCCTCACCCAGGCGCACCAGGGCCCGGGCCTCGATCCGTCGCCAGCCGTCCAGACCCAGTCCGCGTAGCAGACGCAGACACCTTCGGGCCGACTCCAAACCGCGCCCGTAGCGATTCTGCGCGTAGGCTGCACCAGCCTGTTCGCACAGCGCTTCGGCGTGGGCGGTCTGCCCAAGTCCGCCAGCTTGGGCCGTGCGCTCGACCAGTTCATCGAGCGCCGAGGCATCCAGCGCATGGCCCGCCAACCGGCTTGCACGCAGGCCCGACAACTCGGTCTGAAACGTGTAGGGATGGGCATCACCGAGCAGCGAACGCATGATATCGTCGGCCGCCGAAAAATGGGCGCGCGCCTGGCCAAAACGGTCGCGCGCTTCGGCCAGCTCACCCAGACCGAGCAGTGCTGCGGCATAGTCGGGCGTGCCTTCGCCGACGAAGCGGGCAAAGATATCCTGCGCGCCTCGCAGTTGTTGCTCAGCCTCATCCAGCGCACCGCGAACCACCAGCAGACGCCCCAGCGCCAGTCGGGCGGCGGCCATGGCCGCCGATTCACCATAATGCGCCTGACGCAGCCGAATCACCCGGCGCAGTCGCTGCTCGGCCTCGCGGCTGCGCCCGATCCGGTTGAGCACCGATGCCAGATTGGCTGTCACCGCCAGAGCGTTACTCGATTCCTCTCGCCCAAGCGCCAGCCAGAGCGCCTCGGCCGCTTCGAGGTGGCGAATCGCCTTGGTCGTCTGCCCCCCGATCAACAGCGTAATGGCAAGGTTGTTCTCGGCTCGCGCCATCAGCGGGCGCGGGCTGGATGAGACCTGCAGCGCCAGCTCACGTGCGCGGCTCAGGTCCGTCAGCGCCTCTTGCAGACGTCCCAGATCGCGATACAGGCGACCACGCACCTGCAGCACATCCGACAGGCGGGCCGGATGTGCGCCCGGAAACGACTCGAGTATCTCCACGGCACGGTCCGCCAGATCGAGGCCCGCCTTCACTTCACCGCGACGATGATGGACCTGGGCCATATCCTGCAGCGCAATGGAACGAAGCAGCGGATCGAACTGTTCCTGATCGCCGTCGAGAAAACCGGCCAGCAGGGGCTCGGCGGCCGAGTAGTCGTTGAGCGCGATCATGATCTCGGCCAGCACGATCTTGACTTGCTGACGCAGCGCCCGATCGTCGGCCAGCCAGTCGTCGGCCACCTGCGCCGTGCGATCAAGCAGCTCGCGGGCGGTCAGTTCCTCCGCATCTTCGCTCAGGCTGCCCACTTCACGAAACAGCAGCGTCAGGTGCTCGCGCAAGGCCTCCGAGCGTGCCGCTTCGGCCTGGGCAAGGTCCCGCTCCACCGATGCCACACGCGCCTGCCAGGCGACTGCAGAGACGCCGGCAATCCCGCTGAAAATCAGCGCCAGACCGGCCAGCGCGGCAGCGCGATGCCGGCGGCTCCACCATCGCAGCCGCTCAAGCGGGCCGGCGCGCCGCATGCGGATCGGCCAGTCCGATCCCAGGCGCTGCAGCTCAAGGGCCAGGGCATTGGCCGTGGCATAGCGGTCGGCCGGATCGGCCGTCATCGCGCTGTCGATGATGGCAATCAGATCACGATGTCGCGGATAGTGATCCCAGGGCGGCTGCAGCCTGCGCTCACCTTTTCCGGGCGTCTGCCCGAAAACGATCGAGTGCAGCAGCGCGCCGAGCGAATAAATATCAGCCGCCGTCGATATCGGTTTGCCCTCAAGCTGCTCGGGCGCGGCGAACCCCGGCGTCAAGGCCATCGGCAGATCGATGCCCTCGCGCTGGTCGAGCAAGCGCGCGACTCCGAAATCAAGCAGGCAGACACGCTCGTCCGGCGTGATCACGATATTGGATGGCTTGATATCACCATGGACAATCAACTCGCGGTGCGCCGCGGCGACGGTATCGCAGATGTCCGCAAACAGCTCGAGGCAGCGCTCGGGGGATGGCTGATGATCCTCCAGCCATTGATTCAGTGATTCGCCCTCGATCCAGTCCATGACCAGATAAGGCCGCCCGTCGCCGGCTGTGCCACCATCGAGCAGGCGCGCGATCCCCGGGTGATTGAGGCGAGCCAGGGTCTGACGCTCGGATGAAAGCAGGCGCGCGAGCAATTCCGAACGTGAGCGAATCAGCTTGACCGCCACCTGCATGTCGAAACTGCCGTCTGCGCGTTCGGCCCGATAGACTTCGCCCATGCCGCCGACCCCTACCTGCTCGAGCAGCCGCCACGGCCCGAGCCGCGTACCACCAGCCAAGGGCTCTGCGCCGGTGGCCTGACGCGTCGCCAGGGCCTGATCGGCCCAGTGAGCGACGGAACGATCGACTGCTCCTGCCGGCTCATCGGTCGCATCGAGGAGTTTCTCCAGCCATCTGCCCAGGCGCGGTGCGCGCGCCTGACACTGCTCGACGAATCGCCGACGCGCCTCGCCGTCAAGATCCAGCGCCTGCTCCAGCAAGCGGTCGAGCAGGCGACGGCGCGCGGCAGTCAGGCGCAAGCGGGCTATGCGGCGGGCCATCAGTCCTGCATGTCGACGAGCAGCCAGGCGCGCGCCCGATCCCAGTAGCGCTGTACCGTGCGGACCGAGACATCGAGCATGTCGGCGATCTCGTCGGAAGTCATGCCGCTGAAAAAGCGGGCCGTGACCACCTCGGCCAGCTGAGGATCGGCTTGTTCGAGCCGACCCAGCGCATCCTCGATGAGCAGCACGGTCTGCGCGCTGGTCTTGGTGTCGCTGACCAGCTCTTCGTTCAGGGTCAGGTGTCTCTGCCCGGCACCACGCTTGGCGGCGAGCTTGCTGCGCGCATGATCGACAATCAGCTGCCGGATGACCATGGAGACCAGACGCTTGAGATGCTTGCGATCACGAATGCTGTCGGTCGCCGAATGGCGGAGCTTGAGAAAGGCCTCGTGGACCAGTTCCGTAGTCTGCAACGTCGGCGTGGCTCCGAACCGGGCCTGCTGGCAGCGCGCAATCTCCCGCAGGTCGTCATAGACCAGCGGAAGTATGTGATCCATCAGGTCCGGCGAACCTTTCAGCTCGGCGAGGAATTCCGTCACCTCGGTCTGCGCCGCCCGGGCATGTTCAGTCACGACAACTCCTGAATCCGGCACTGTCGCTAGTGTACCCCGTCACTCATCTTGTAACTTATAGAGCGCCATAAAGTACGCACCGGCAGGCAGCACCCCCGAGTAACTGTAAATTTATATAATCAATCCATGGTTGCCTACGCCGAACTGCATGCCCTGTCAGCCTTCAGCTTCCGACGCGCCGCAGCGCGTCCCGACGAGCTGGTGACACGCGCTGCCCGACTCGGTTACCGGGCCCTAGCCCTGACCGATACCTGCTCAGTGGGCGGCGTGGTTCGTGCCCATGAAACCGCGCGGGAAAGCGGTCTGCACCTGATCATCGGCACCGAAATTCAGGTCGACCATGGCCCCCACCTGGTGCTGCTGGCACCCACCCGCAGCGCCTATGGTCAGATCTGCCGCCTGATCACCCGCGCCCGCCGGCGCGCGCCCAAGGGACAGTACCGGGTGCTGCCCGAAGACCTGGAAGACGCGCTTGATGAGGTTTGCGTCATCTGGAAACCGCACTTCCGGCAAACAGACAAGGCAGCACGCCAATGCGCCAGCCATCTGAAAGGCCTGTTCGGGGACCGCCTCTGGATCGGCGCCACCCGTCTGCTGGTACCCGGCGAACGGGACTGGTTCGATCGCCTCATGCGTCTTGGACGCAGCCACGCGCTGCCCTGCCTGGCCTGCGGCGATATCCGCATGCCGGATCGATCGCGCCAGCGGCTGCTCGATGTGCTGACCGCCCTGGAACAGGGTCGCCCGGTGGCCGAATGCGGCCTGGCCCTGGCCGCCAATGGCGAACGTCATCTGCGGCCGATCACCAGTCTGGAAAAGCTGTATCCGTCCGGATGGCTGGCCGAGACCCTGCATATTGCAGAGCGCTGCGAGTTTTCGCTCGATCAGCTCGATTACCGTTATCCCGAGGAACTGGTGCCGCCACCGCTCAGCCCGGCCCGGCATCTGCGCCAGCTGACCCTGGCCGGGATGCGCAGCCGCTACGGTGAGCGTGTGCCCGATGCGGTTCGTGCTCTGGTGGCACGGGAACTGAAGCTGATCGGGGAGATGGGTGTCGAGGCCTTCTTCCTGACCGTACACGATCTGGTCCGCTTTGCCCGCTCACGCGGCATCCTGTGCCAGGGGCGCGGCTCGGCGGCCAACTCGGCGGTGTGCTACTGCCTGGGCATTACCGAGGTCGACCCAGCCAGGCAGCAGCTGTTGTTCGAGCGCTTCATTTCGAAAGAGCGCGATGAGCCGCCGGACATCGACGTGGATTTCGAGCATGAGCGGCGTGAGGAAGTGCTGCAGTACGTGTATGAAAAGTACGGGCGCGAACGCGCTGCGCTGGCCGCTACCGTCATCCGCTATCGGCCGAAGAGCGCGCTGAAAGACGTCGGGCGCGCGCTCGGACTGGATCCGGCCAGACTCAATCGCCTGACGCGCTCCCTGGCCTGGTGGGATACGCCTGCCGACTGGCCCCGACATCTTCAGGACTGCGGACTCAACCCTGAAGCGCCCGTCACGCGGCAGCTCATGACGCTGGCCCGCGAACTGGTCGGTTTGCCGCGCCATCTGTCGCAGCACGTCGGCGGCATGGTCATCGCCGACCAGCCCCTGCATCATCTGGTGCCGGTTGAAAATGCCGCCATGGCCGGACGAAGCATCATCCAGTGGGACAAGGATGACCTCGAGACTCTCGGTCTGCTCAAGGTCGACTGTCTGGCGCTCGGCATGTTGACGGTCATCCGCAAGACCATGGCGTTGGTAAACCGGCATCACCAGGCCGCGTCCGTCACGCAAGCGGCCCCGGCCCTGACCCTCGCCACAATCCCCCGGGAAGACCCCGAGACTTACGACATGCTCTGTCGCGGCGATGCCGTCGGCGTCTTCCAGGTCGAATCGCGCGCGCAGATGGCCATGCTGCCGCGGCTCAGGCCGCGCTGCTTCTATGATCTGGTCATCGAGGTCGCCATCGTTCGGCCCGGTCCGATTCAGGGTGACATGGTCCATCCCTATCTGGAACGCCGCGCTCATCCTGAGCAGGTCACCTATCCGGGACCGGAACTGGAGTCGGTACTCCGACGCACGCTGGGCGTTCCCATCTTCCAGGAACAGGTCATGCAGATCGCCATCGTCGCCGCCGGCTTCAGCCCCGGCCAGGCCGACCAGCTCCGGCGGGCCATGGCCGCCTGGAAACGCCGGGGCGGACTGGAGCCGTTTCGCGACCGGCTTATCGACGGCATGCTCGAACGCGGCTACACGCGCGAGTTCGCCGAACGGCTCTACCGCCAGATCTGCGGCTTCGGTGATTATGGATTTCCCGAGTCACACGCGGCCAGCTTCGCCCTGCTGACCTATTTTTCGGCCTGGCTGAAGTGCCATCACCCGGCCGCTTTCGCCTGCGCGCTGCTCAACAGCCAGCCGATGGGCTTTTATGCCCCGGCACAGATCGTCAACGATGTCCGCCGCCACGGTGTTGCAGTGCGCCCTGTCGACATCCGCTGCAGCCAATGGGACTGCGCACTGGAGGCCTCACCCAACGAGGCTGGAACTTCAGCCCGTTCATCACCCGACAAACCAATGCCCTGTCCGGCCGTTCGCCTGGGCCTGCGGCTGGTCAAGGGACTGAAAGTCGAGACCGCTGAACGCATCGTCACGGCTCGGTCCGAACGCGTCTTTCGCGACGTCGATGATCTGGTCGAACGTGCCGGCATCGACCGCGGTCAGGTGCGTGCCCTGGCCGATGCCGGCGCATTCAGGGGGCTGGCCGGCCACCGCCATCAGGCACGCTGGGCGGCACTGGGCGCACGTGTACAGGGCGATCTGCTGGCCGGGGCGGCAATCGCGGAGTCTCGGCCGCAACTGCGCCTGCCGCAGCCTCGGCAGGAATTGACCGACGACTACATCAGCCTCGGGCTGAGCCTGAACCATCACCCGATGGCCCTGCTCAGACCGCAGCTCGGCCGGCACCTGCGCCTGGCCCGTGATTTGCCGGCCATTCGCGACGGCAGTCGTATCGAGGCGGCCGGTCTGGTGACCCATCGCCAGAGACCCGGAACCGCCTCGGGCGTCATTTTTTTGTCGCTGGAAGACGAGACCGGCATCATCAACGTCATCGTGTGGCCAAAGCTGGCCGAGCGCTATCGCCGAGAAGTGCTTGCGGGGCGCATTCTGCGCGTCGTGGGCCGGCTGCAAAACGCCCGGCACACGCAGCATCTGATCGCCCGGCAGATTGCCTGCGAGGATCACCGATTGCCGAACCTTGCCCCGGCATCGCGGGATTTTTGCTGATCACGACGGTGGCCCCGAACCGGGACATCAGGGCACCACTCGACAGACACACGGAAAAGCGGTTAGATTGCAGCGTCTGCCTTCACAGGACCTGCAATACGTCATGACAAGAGCACTCCGTTCTGCACTGCTATTGAGCTTTGCCATTGCCGCCAGCAGCGTCAGCGCCCAGAACCCGCGCGTCTGGCTCGATACCGACCTCGGCCCGATCATCCTGGAGCTGGACGCGACCCTGGCACCAAATACCACGGGCAACTTCCTGACCTACGTCAACGAAGGCTTCTACGATGGCCTGGTCTTTCACCGCACGATCGAGGACTTCGTCATCCAGGGCGGGGGCTTCGACCGCGAATTCGTGCATCGCGCACCCACCCACCCGGCCATCCTGAGCGAAGCCGGGAACGGTCTGCTCAACGAGCCCGGCGCCATTGCCATGGCGCTGGCTGGCGGCAACGTCAACTCGGCCCAGGCCCAGTTCTACATCAACACCGCAGTCAACGATTTCCTCGACGGGGACTTCACCGTCTTCGGCCACGTCGTGTCGGGCTCGAACACCGTCACCGCCATCGAGCAGCTGCGCACCGGCGTCAAGAGCCTGAGCAACGGCACCTTCAGCGATGCTCCGGTCAGTCCGCCGGCGATCCGCCGCGCGGTCGAGATTGACGGCGAAGGGTTTCCGCTGATGCCGCTGCACACGGCGTCCTGGTTCGACAGCGCCAATCCGGGAGTTGGCTTCAATGTCGAAATTGCCAACGACGCGTCCAGCGGCGACGGCCCGCTATTGATCGTCTACTGGTACGACTTCGGCGAGGATCGGCAGATCTGGATGATCGGAATTGCCGCCTTCGAATACGGAGCAACCGAGGTCACCCTCGATATGTTGATCCATCCGGGCATCGGCGACGGCGTCGGATTTCTGATGCCTCCACCGGTTGGCGAATTCGAACAATGGGGCACGCTGACCGTGCGCTTCAACGACTGCAGCAGCGGTCAGTTCAGCTACAGCTCGCCGACCCACGGCGAGGGCAGCGTCTCGGTGAGCCGCCTGACACTGGCCGACGGCGCAGACTGTTCATAGCCGTCGATCAGCGCCGCCGTCGCTCGTTCGAGCCGCGTGCGGATCGCGCACTGGCGTTCGCCGATCCTGCACCGACCCGACCGATCGACCGCGAGGACGACCGCTCCGGTGATGACCGCCTGTTCGTCGCCGGTGCCGATTGTGCCTGCCTTGGCGCTGCAGCTGCGCGAGCCGGGCTGGTTGACGAGCGCCGGCTGGCGGTCGCCCGGTGCCCGGAACCCGACCGCGGCGCAACGCGCTCACGGACACGGGTTGCCGGACCGGACGACCTGCCGCGTGGAGCGCTTCGCCGCACCGGCCCGGAATCGGGCCTTGCGCCAACCGGGGCGCTGATACGCTCAACGGATCGGGACGGGGCTCGTTGGCCGGGCGTCCGGCCAACCGTGCCGTTTCCCGGTCGCACGGCAGCGCGACTCGAACCGCCGCGCGAGGCCGCTCCCTGTCGCTCACCGATCGAGCGATCGAGACCATCCCTTGGCGCCGAACGCGCCGAAGTGTACGGCTGCCGGCTTCCGCGCCTGGTTGACGTGCTGCGGTCGGCCGAGTCCGTTGAATGCCGCGACCGAGACGACTGCTGGCGACTTACGGCCGGGGACGGTCGATTGTCGCCCCGCACGGCCCGGCCCGTCTGCGACGACCGCCGGGCAGTCGTCGACGAGGTATAGCTGCGTGCCGAACTCCTTTCGTTGCTTCGCTGACGCGCCGAGGCCGATGCAGCAGCGCTTCGGATGCGAGTCGCCGACGCGCGGCTGGCTGCAGCCGATGCACGATTGCGAGTCGTAGCGCGCACCTGGCTGTCACCGCCAGCGGCGTGCCGGATCGACGCCCTGCTGCCGCGGCCCACGCCCTGGTCACGGCTGACCAGCCGCTGCGTGTGGACCTCGGCGCGATACTGCACGCCGCGCCGATGCTGCGGATCATGACGCCAACGCGTCACCTCGGCAGCATGGACCAGCTGACGGCCGGAGTGGATGGTGCGGGCGCTGTGATCGTAATGGTGGTGATGGTGGTGCACGACCACCTGCCGACGCGGCCAGTGAAAGGCGCGATGGAAGAAGCTGGTGGCCACCAGGTGACCGCTCCCCCAATAGAAGCCAAACCTTACCACGTAGTCAGAGGGGCGGTGCCACCAAACCGGCGGATAGGCGGCCCAGCGCCAGTGTGTGTAGACCACGCGCGGGTCATAGTACGGCACGTAGACCACACGGGTCTGCGCCGGCTCGATATAGATGTAGCGCGTCTCGCGCACCACCCGCACGTAGTCATTAGAGCGCAGATGCCCCTGGGCATAGGCCTGGGAACGCAGGTACTGCACGCTGTCTGCCACCTGTTGTTCCTGGTAGAGAAACGCATCGCCCAGACGCTGAGTCCAGTCCAGGTCGGCATCCATCCGCGCCAGCAATTCGGGAAACGCAGTCAGCGCCTGAACGCTGGCGTCCCAGCCCATGTGCGCGGCCGCACGGACGGCTTCTTCACCTCGCAGCCCGGGGCGTTCCCGAAGCCAGCGCGCTGCCTGCACCACTTCCAGGGGGTAAGTGGCGGCAATCAGCACGTGCGACAGCACCGAGTCGGGATAGAGCGCAACCGGTGCCAGCATCTGGTCGAGCTCGGCCTGGGTGAACAGCGGCTCTTCGGCTGTTGCCCGGTTGGAAACGGCCAGGCCTGCAACCAGCAAAACGGCGATTATTACGGCGCGGTACATGTTCATGATGTGGTCTCCTTGCGGCCCCAACGGGGCCTGGCGCGACCTTTGTACCGCAATCTGCCTGAAGTCAGGCTGAATGACCGGGCGCCGACAGCGTCAGATGATCAACCCGAATACTGCCGCCGGCGCGAATCGCGGACACCTGTTTCGGGCGGCGGGCAGAGACCCGCGGCCATGCTTTCGGTCGCCTGATCGCCGTCGATCTGACTGCGGCCGGCGAGCAACCAGGCGCGAATATCAGCATGCCTGACAGGAATCGGGTCACCGGGCAGGTTTGTCGGGGCCGGACATGGCCGCAGCCCAGGGTCCAGCGTCCGGAGCCAGTCCAGTCGTCGGCTCGCCACCCATAACCGCTGCGCGTTGAGGCGGCTGGTCACCGTTACCGCACGTCCTTCACGCAGCAGGCGCGAAAACCAGTGTGTCCAGCCACCACCGGGCACCGGGCTGCGCAGCCCGACACCCGATTCACCCTCGCGACAAGTCAGATAGCCAGCTTCAACCAGCAAGGCCTCCAGCGCTGTGCACGAGGGCTGCCGAACGGCCAGCCTGCAGGCATCGGGCGGTGGCAATACGGATTGATCGCGGGCCGTCGGCGAACCGCCCGCGACGGACCAACCGATGGTGGCGCTAGAGGCCGGACGCTCGAAGCTGCGCGTCCGGCGCAGTTCGGCGTCGGCCTCATCGAGGTAGCTGCCGCCGGGGGCATGAATCAGCGCTTCGGCCAGGGGCGAAGGCCGCGGCGTATCAACGGCGTGGATACGCAGATCGCCGGTCTCGATGCGTCTCAGCAGATGCTGCAGGCCCGTCACATCCATGTAGTCGTTGAGACAGTCGGCCAGTGCCTGCTGCACCAGCGGATGATCAGGCACCTGTCGGGGCCCCGAGAGATTCTCCAGGCAGGCCAGCTGATCGGGAAACACGCAGGCGATCAGGTTCTCGGCCTGATTGCGCTGGCGCTGCGCCGGTAGCGGACCATCCAGATCGTGCCGGAGCAGCACCAGTGCATTGTTGGCGCACCAGCGAAAGCGCGTGACGAACAGCGGCGTATCCAGCAGCGCCTGGGTCAGCACATCGACAACGTGATGCGAACGCACGAAGCCGGCCACTTCGGCCAGCTCGAAACGGCTGGTCACACCCAGCGAGATCAGGACGCCGTCGTCGGTGGCTGCGGCCTGCAGCTCGAAGTTGAACTGCCGGCAGAAGCGCTTTCTAAGCGCCAGCCCCCAGGCGCGATTGATGCGCGCACCGGCAAATGTATGCAGCATGACGTGCCCGTCGCCGCCCGGGTCGATGACCCGCTCGATGATCAGCCGGTCAGGCGACGGCAGCGCCCCGAGCAGCGCATGCGACTCGGCCAGCATCTGGCGCGCCTGCGGGTGCAGCTTTCGTGGACACCCGGGCAAGGTCTGCATGGCCAATGCCACCTCGGGCGTGCGCCCCTGCCCTTCCCCCAGCCAGAACGGCAGCCCGGCCGGTTCCTGATCGGCCGGCTCGACAACGACGCGGCCGGTCTCGATGCGCAGGATCCGCCACGGCCGGTACCCGAGCTGAATGACCTGGCCCGGGACCGACTCGAAGCACAGCTCTTCGTCGAGACGACCGACGCGATCGCCGCTGTCGGCGCGAACGACCGCGTACTCGAAGTACTCGGGAATGGTGCCGGCGTTGACCAGGGCCAGCCGCGCGGCGCCCGATTCCGCCGCCCAGCCGCCATCGGACCGGCGCCGGATCAGTGGTTTGTGCTGGGGTTCCGGCATCCAGTCCAGTCGCGCAGCCAGGATGCCCAGCAACTGGTCCAGCATCCGCCCGGGCAGACCACGATACGGCCAGGCCGCCCGGACCACCGGGTGCAGTGAGGACACGCGATCGGTTCCGGATGCGATCATCGCCACCAGGTGCTGAGCCAGAACATCCAGCGGCGCGTTCGGCATGGGAACCGTTTCAACCTGCCTGTCTTCGAGCAGATCGGCCAGAGCCCGGGTCTCGACGAGCTGGTTGAGCGTCAACGGAAACAGGTGCATGCAGGGCCGTCGCCCCGGTCGGTGACCGCTGCGTCCGGCGCGCTGACGGACCAGGTTGACCGAGCCCGGCACGCCAATCTGGCAGACCCGATCAACCCGCCCGAGATCCAGTCCGAGCTCCAGTGACGCGCTGCTGACCAGGACCCTGAGCTGGCCGGCCTTGAACCGCCCTTCGACCGTCTCGCGGTGGCCCGCATCAAGACTGCCGTGATGCACCCCGACCTGCCCGACCAGCCCCGCAGCGGCCAGGCGCTCATCCAGAGCCGCAGCGGTGCGCTCGACCCGCGCACGGGTCTGGCAGAAGACCAGCAGTGAACCCCGAGCCTGCGCCAGTTCGGCAATCCGCTCATGGATCCACTCCCACAGGCAGGCGGTCGGATACGGCCCCAACGCCGGTCCGCCGAGCTCGAGTTCGAGACACACGCTGCCGGGCTTGTCCGGCGCGATCACTGCCGCCGGGCGCCCGCCGGTCAGATACGCAGCCAGCTCATCGTCAGGGCAGGCCGTGGCCGACAGCCCGATTCGCTGCGCGGGCCGTCCAGTCAGGGCATCCAGGCGCGACAGCGACAGCGTGAGATGCGCGCCGCGCTTGCTTCCGACCAAGGCATGCAGCTCGTCGACGACCACGCCCTCGACCGGGGCCAGCATCTCCCGGCCGGCGCGACTGCCAAGCAGCACGTAGAGTGATTCCGGTGTCGTCGACAGGATATCGGGCGGATCGCGCCGCTGTCGCTCGCGCTCTCCTCGCGTGGTATCGCCGCAGCGCAGGGCGATATTCAGCAGACGGCCAGCGCTCGGCACCGCCGCTTCGAGCAGGGGCGCGAGATTCCGGGTCATGTCACGCGCCAGTGCCTTGAGTGGAGCGATATGCAGTCCCCTGACGCCACGGCAGCGCGGCTGGTAGTGGACCAGGCGCTCGACGAGGGGCCGCCAGGCCGCCAGGCTCTTGCCCTGACCGGTCGCTGCGACCAGCATGGCGTCGCGACCTGTTCGCAGCACCGGCCAGGCCGCGACCTGTATCGAGGTCGGCGTGCCGATCGTCTCGGCAAACCAGCGGTCCAGCGTCATGCGGATCGGAGAGGCGCTCATCCAAGTCAGCGTTTCACAGGCCGTTCTCAAAACATGAGAATCCGCAGCGGTCGACATCGGCATGGTGCCGGTTCCCTTGAAGCTCGATCAGCGGTCAATCCAGGCTACCGCGACGCGTATAATCAGCGCGTCCCAGAATGGCGCCAGGCACGTTTCATGCTCTCGATTCGCCAGCTCGGAAAGTCCTACGGCGACGGCCTGGTCGCGCTTGAGGCAGTTAATCTCGAAGCGCGGGTTGGTGAGCTGTTTGCCTTGCTCGGCCCCAACGGCGCCGGCAAGACGACCCTGATCAACATCATCTGCGGCATCGTCACCCCGACCGCCGACACCGTGCTCGTGGGCGGACACGACATCGTCGGCGACTATCGGCGGACTTGCCAAGCGGTCGGCCTTCTGCTACTGGTCGCCTTCGCCTTCAGCCTGGCCGGCTTTATCATCGGCATCTGGGCCGAAGGCTTCGAGGCGCTGCAGTTTATTCCGATGCTGGTGGTCACCCCGCTGACTTTTCCCGGAGGCGTGTTCTACTCGATCGACATGCTGCCAGCAACCTGGCAGACAGTCACGCCGTTCAATCCGATCATTGACATCGTCTCCGGTTTCCGCGACTGCTTCTTCGGCGCCGGCGATGTCAGCATCTGGATCAGTCTGACTGCCCTGATGGTGTTCATCGCCGTGTGCCTGACGCTGATCGGCCGGATGGTCAAGACCGGATACAAGCTCAAGTCCTGAGTCCGCAGACACCTGGTCAACCAGTAAACCCCAACGTTGCATACCTTTTCGGAGATGAAAGCCCGGAGAGCAGTATTTCCGCGGGCTGCAGGGACGATCAGTGCGTTGCGGTCGGTGGACGCACCGTGGGTGACTGGCGCCGGCGAGTCGCGGCAATAAGCCGTCCCGCGGTCGGTCAGCCGGATGCAGCCCGACCCGCTCTCCGGTTTGTTATCTTGGAAGGCCGCAGCCTTGGAGGAAGCCCGCAATGACCGCCACAACCCGTGGGCAGTGGCAGTTCTGGATCGACCGCGGCGGCACGTTCACCGACATCGTCGCGCGCGCGCCCGACGGTGAAATGCGCTCGGCCAAGCTGCTCTCCGACAGCCCCGAGCAGTACGAGGACGCGGCCATCGAGGGCATCCGCCGCATGCTCAAGCTCGACGACGGCGAGCCGATGCCGGATGCGTGCATCGAGCACGTGCGCATGGGCACTACCGTGGCCACCAACGCGCTGCTCGAGCGCAAGGGCGAGCCCACCGCCCTGATCACCACACGTGGATTTCGCGACGCGCTGTTTATCGGCCACCAAACGCGTCCGGAGATCTTCGCGCTTGACATTCGCCGCCCCGAGCAGCTCTACGACTGCGTCGTCGAGATCGACGAGCGAATCGATGCCGACGGCAGCGTGATCGTCGAACCCGACGACGATTCGGTCCGCCGGAAACTCCATGCACTGCGCCAGACGGGCATCAAGGCGCTTGCCGTGGTCTTCGTCCACGGCTACCGCTACACGCAGCACGAAGCGCGCGTCGGCGCGATCGCCCGCGAGCTCGGCTTCGGCCAGATCAGCCTGTCGCACGAGGCGAGCCCGCTGATCCGATTCATCGGCCGCGGCGACACCACGGTGGTCGACGCCTACCTGTCGCCGGTGCTCAAGCGCTACGCCGACCGGGTGGCCGGCGAGCTCGGCGAGGTGCGGCTCCAGTTCATGAAGTCCGACGGCGGACTGACCGAGGCGACCAGATTCGCCGGCAAGGACGCCATCCTGTCGGGCCCGGCCGGCGGCATCGTCGGCTGCGCGCGCACGGCCACGCTGGCCGGCTTCGAGCGCGTCATCGGCTTCGACATGGGCGGGACCTCGACCGATGTCTCGCACTATGCCGGCGAACTCGAGCGCAGCTTCGAGACCGTCATCGCCGGCGTGCGCCTGCGCGTGCCCATGCTCGAAATCCACACCGTGGCCGCAGGTGGCGGCTCGAAGCTGCACTTCGACGGCTCGCGCTACCGCGTCGGCCCGGATTCGGCCGGCGCCGACCCCGGCCCGGCCAGCTACCGCCGCGGCGGGCCGCTGACGGTGACTGACTGCAACGTCATGCTCGGCAAGCTCCAGCCCGACTTCTTCCCGCGCGTGTTCGGACCCGAAGCCAACGAGCCGCTCGATGCCGACGTGGTGCGCGAAAAGTTCGACCAACTGTGCCGTGAGATTCACCAGGCCACCGGCGACGAGCGCCGGCCGGTCGAGGTCGCTGAAGGCTTTCTCAAAATCGCCGTGGCCAACATGGCCAACGCCATCAAGAAGGTGTCGGTGCGTCGCGGCCACGATGTCACGCGCTACGCGCTCAACTGCTTCGGAGGCGCCGGCGGCCAGCACGCCTGCCGGGTGGCCGACGAGCTCGGCATCGAGCGCGTGCTCATTCACCCCCACGCCGGGGTGCTGTCGGCCTATGGCATGGGACTGGCCGATATCACCGCCATGCGCGAGTTCAGCGTCAACAAGCGGCTCGCCGAGGGACTGATCGACCCGCTGAAGCAGTCGTTCGAACAAGCCGGCGCCGACGCGCTGCGTGAATTGACCGAGCAGGGGATTGATGACGAGGCCGTGGCCATCCGGCGGCGCTGCCAGGTGCGCTATGCCGGCACCGACACCACCCTGCTGGTCGACTTCGACGCCGCCGCAACCATGGCCGAAGCCTTCAACCGGGCGCACAAGCAGCAGTTCGGCTTCACCATGGACGATCGCGAACTGACCGTCGAGGCCGGCGTGGTCGAGGCCATCGGTCGCAGCCAGGCGCTCGGCGACGAACCCGAACTCGCCGACGGCGATGATTCATCGCCCCAACCGATGGCCCGGGTCGAGACCTTTATGGCCGGGAAACCACGCCCCGACACGCCGGTTTTCGAGCGCGATCAGCTCCTGCCGGGCCAGCGCATCGACGGCCCGGCCATCGTCATCGAGGCCAACTCCACGGTCGTCGTCGAGCCGGACTGGGCGGCCGAACTCAACCGCCGCGGTCATCTCATCGTCAGCCGGGCCGGGCAGGCACAAACCACGATCGATCCCGGCACCCGTGCCGATCCGGTGCTGCTGGAAGTCTTCAACAACCTGTTCATGAGCATCGCCGAGCACATGGGCGCGACCCTGCAGCAAACCGCCTGGTCGGCCAACATCAAGGAGCGCCTGGACTTCTCCTGCGCGCTGTTCGATGCCGACGGCGCACTGGTGGCCAACGCCCCGCACGTGCCCGTGCACCTGGGCTCGATGGGCGAGAGCGTGCGCGCCGTCATCGAGACCTTCGGCGACGACATGGCGCCGGGCGATGCCTGGCTGCTCAACGACCCCTATCGCGGCGGCACTCACCTGCCCGATCTCACCGTGGTCAGCCCCTGCTTCGACGACGACGGCAGGCTTCTATTCTACACCGCCAGCCGCGCCCATCACGCCGATATCGGCGGCATCACGCCCGGCTCCATGCCGCCGCACAGCAGCCACATCGACCAGGAAGGCGTCCTGATATCGCCGATGAAAATCATGGCCGGCGGGCGCATCCGCGAAGACGCGCTGCGCGAGCGCCTGACCGGCGCCGAACACCCCGCGCGCAACATCGACCAGAACTTCAGCGACCTGCGCGCCCAGCTCGCCGCCAACAACCGCGGCATTCGAGAGCTCGGATCCATGGTCGGACAGTTCGGCCTCGGGGTGGTGCGCGCCTACATGGGCCACGTCCAGGACAATGCCGCCGAACAGGTCCGGCGCGTCATCGACCGGCTCGACGACGGGCACTGGCGCAAGGACATGGACAACGGCGCGCGCATCGAAGTGCGCGTGAGCGTGGATCGCGGGTCACGTCGAGCCAGGATCGACTTCACCGGCACCAGCGAGCAGACCGCCGACAACTTCAACGCCCCGCGTGCCGTGACTCGCGCCGCCGTGCTTTACGTGCTCCGCACCCTGGTCGCCGACGACATACCGCTCAACGACGGCTGCCTCGAGCCGATCGACCTGGTCATTCCCGAGGGCAGCCTGCTTGCCCCGGTCCACCCGGCAGCAGTGGTCGCCGGCAATGTCGAAACCAGCCAGGTCGTCGCCGACGCCCTGTTCGCGGCCATGGGCGTGCTTGCCAACAGCCAGGGCACCATGAACAACGTGACCTTTGGCAACGAACGCTACCAGCACTACGAGACCCTGTGCGGCGGCGCCGGGGCCGGTGACGGCTTCGACGGTGCCGACGCAGTGCACGTGCATATGACCAACTCGCGACTGACCGATCCGGAAATCCTCGAGACGCGCTTTCCCGTGCGGCTGCAATCATTCGGCTTGCGCGACAACTCCGGCGGCAAGGGCAAATGGCGCGGCGGCCACGGCGCGGAGCGCCGTATCCGCTTCCTCGAGCCGATGACCGTGGCGGTGCTGGCCAACTCACGCGTGATCGCCCCGTCCGGCATCGAAGGCGGTGGCGACGGAGTCACGGGTGAGGCCTGGATCGAGCGCGGCGACGGCAGCACAGACCAGCTGACCGGCAGCGACCACGCCGACATGAAAGCTGACGACCTTTTCGTGATTCGCACCCCGGGCGGCGGCGGATTCGGTGGTGATGACTGAAGCGGGCAGGCGCGAAAACGCGCGTCAACGCTCGCCGCCGGACGGATGCCGATCGCGAACCCATTGCTCGAACTCGCCCCGAGGCATCGGCCGGGCGTAGTGGTAAACCTGCGCCATCGGGCAGCCCAGGCGCTCAAGGTGGGTGGACTGTAAGGCAGCGTTGGCCTCGCCGAGCAGGGTCTCAGAGTCCGGCCAGTTCGCCAAGGTCAACCACTGATCGCTGGGGCAGATCCTGGTTGCGCTGGCCCACCCGCTGAGCAGCGTTGTAGACGAAAACCGAGGCGGCCAGCCCAAGGACGATAATGGCCGACACGGCAGCCAGCAGATACAGGCGCGCGCGAGTCAGGATCCGGTCTCCAGCGTGACTTGACGAGCGGACTGCAGCACATCTGCAGCCTCGCCGAGACGATCGATCAGCGTGGCCGGTTCGATCAGCGACGTCGGGCGCAACCGGCACCACCGATCGCCACCCTGGCGGCGGGCATGGTCGAGTGCCTTGCCGGCCAGCATCACCGCCTGCTCCCAGTCCAGTGCTGCAGGATGATCGCGAAAGACCGGATATTCCACCAGTCCGAGCGAAGCGGTCGGTGTCGATGCCATTCCGCGCGCGGCGATCAATTCGCTGGTGCGGATGGCCGTCAGCAGCCGACTTGCGATACGCGTCGACTCCCTTGCAGGTGTCGGACGCAGAACCAGCAGCAGGGTGTTCTCGCTCCAGCGCACCAGGTAGTCAGCATTGCGCACCTGTTCGCGGATCAAGGCGACACACTGTCGAAGGGTGTCCTCACAGGCTGCAGCTTGCGATGACGCGTTGTTGGCATCGGCCTGATCGACGGTCAGCATCATGAAAACGATCGACCGGTCTTCCGCGCCGTCACTCGACAGCTGCCGGTGAAAATGCGATAGATCCGAAGGCAATTGCGCCGACAGATAGCGACGATTGAACAAGCCGGTGTCCGCATCGGTCATGCTGGCGGTCTCGAGTCGCCGGCTGTAGTCGCGCAGACTGTCGTTGGCCTGTCGCAGGGCCTCGGTGCGTTCGGTTACGGTCTGCTCAAGCCGCTGACGCTGGCGCTGCAGTTTGCCCAGGCGCCAGTTGAATCCCAGCCAGATCAAAAGCAACAACGCCAGAAGCAGACCGAACTGGAACGCGCGAGTCTCCCACAGCAGGGGTTCGATGCGGAAACCGAGCTCAGCGGCTCCGTCCGACCAGACACCGGCGTTGTTGCTGGCTCGAACCTGCAGGCGATAATCGCCGCCGGGGAGGTTGGTGTAGACAATCTGGCGCTGCATCGGCTGATCGAGCCTTTGCCACTGATTGCTGTAGCCGAGCAGGCGAAACTCGGCCAGTATGCTGACGGGATCCTGAAAACTGAGCACGGCGAACTGGAAGGCGAGATCACGTTGCCGGGCATCGAGCTGCAGTGTTTGTCCGGGTGACAGGTTTTGCCAGCGACCGGCAACGCGAGCGCGATCGATCCGGATTTCCGGCGGATGGGGATTACGCTCGATACGATCCGGCACCAGATGAACAACACCACCGCGGGTTGGCAACCACATTTCACCGCGGTGCATGAAACCCTTGGCGTTGCCGGCACCGTTGCAGCAGTAACCCTTCTGCGCGCCCGGCACGTCTCCGCGTTCATTGAGCACCATGCGCGCCGGCAGATGGCCAATCGACCCGTCGAGCCATTGATCAACGGCGTCCAGTGACAGCTCGTAAATCCCGCGGATGCCGGCAACCCACAGAGTGCCTCGGTCAGCGAACAGCGCAAACGCGCTATTGACCGGCAGCCCGTGCTCGGTACCGAACTCCTGCCAGTCGCCGGGGCGCCCGATCCAAAGGCGCTCGTCCATGGTGCCAATAACGAGCCTGCCGTCCTCGAGCTCGAGCAATGCGGTCACGTCCTGACCTTCAGCCGCGCCGGGCACGCGGCGCAGCCCTTCATCAGAGACGTGTCGATAAACGCCGCGGCGGCTGCCTACATACAGCACACCGTCACGCCCCTCGAGCAGCACACGGGCGTCGTTCCAGCGTTCCTCATCGATGGCCGGCACCGCCTCGAGCGTGCCGTCGTGCAAGCGCCAGACACCGCTGGTCGTTGCCAGCCAGTAGCTGCCGTCTCGGCGATGCAGGATGCCGTTGATCTGTGACCCGGCCAGGGCTGCGAATTCCGGCCATTGCTCCATGCGCCGCTCAAGGCGATTCCAGACAAACAGCCCGGTTCGGGTGCCGACCCATACGCGCTCCGGTTCGGGCAGCAGCGTATAGGCATGGGGGTGTGGCTGATCGCGGCCTCGTGTCAGCTGTTCAAACCGCCCGTTCCTGAACACCGCCAGGCCGTCCATGGTGCCCGTCCAGATGTTGCCCTGATCATCGCGCGCGACCGACCAGACCAGGCTGCTATGCAGCCCTTCCGGACGATCATAGCGAAACACCCATCCATTCCACAGACGGGCCAGGCCATCCCAGCGCGAGCCCAGCCACAGGTTGCCTTCATGGTCTTCGAGCATCGCCAAAACGTTCTTGTGCGCAAAGGGCGCCCGATCGGAAACAACCTCCACGATCCGGCCGTCACGCACGCGGTAGAAGTTGGCAACGGTGGCCAGCCACAGGTTGTCGTCACGGTCGACATAGGCCGCTTCGATCACGCGATCGTTGTTCATTCCCGACAGCTCGAAGCGCGACCACTTGCCCTGCTCGAGCGTCAGCAGTCCACGCGTGCTGGTCGCCAGCACGCGGCCGTCGTAGCGGAAAAACCCGGTCACCAGCGCCGATGACAGTGACTCTGACAGAGGCTGGCGCTGCCATTGCCCGGCGCGCTGCTCATAGACCTCGCCGTAACCGCCCGCCAACAGCCGTTGACCATCATTGAACACCGACCTGAGGCTGGCTTGCGGATCATCCGACCGCCGAACGAGCTGTTCGCCGTCAAACCTCAGCAGACCGGCATCGGATGCTACGAACAGCTGTCCGACATGGTCCTCGGCAAAACCGAATACGTCAATTGTCTCTCCGGATTTCCGCTCGATGCGCTGAAACCCGGCGCCATCAAAGAGCGCCACGCCTTTGTAGGTGCCGATCCAGAGACGCTGCTGGCGATCAAAAAACAATGCCTGCACGAGCATGCCCGGCAGCGCTGGCGTATTGCCCGGGTTGAACGTCGTGAAGCGGACCCCGTCAAACCGGGCCACGCCTGCCTGTGTGGCGGCCCAGATATAGCCATCAGGACCCTGGGCGAGCGCTGCTACGGTAATCTGGGCCAGTCCTTCCTCGATACTCCAGACATCTTTCACGTACTGGTGAAAGGCCTTGTCCGGCGTCAGGGCCTGCACGGTCGCGCCACCCAGCCATTGCGGCATCGGCGCCAGGCCAATGACCACAACGACTATTCGAATCCAGATCGACAAGCACCGACCTCCGGTATCCGGCAAAGCCGCACTCCCCCGATCAACCCTCCGGTATAACCATACCCCAGCTTTGTGCAGCAGCCAACCGGCCGACTGTCATCGTTTTCAGTCAGACAGCGCGTTTTCCAGCGCCGGAACGATCTCGAACAGGTCACCGACCAGACCCAGATCGGCGACCTCGAAGATCGGCGCTTCCGGATCCTTGTTGATGGCCACGATGGTGCCGGCATCCTTGATGCCGGTCAGATGCTGGATGGCGCCGGAGATGCCAATCGCAAAGTACAGGTCCGGAGCGATGATCTTGCCGGTCTGACCGACCTGCAACTCGTTGGGTACATAGCCGGCATCGACCGCGGCACGCGAGGCACCCACGGCCGCGCCCAGCGTTTTGGCCAGCGAGTAGATGATCTCGAAGCCCTCGCTCGACCCCATCGCGCGCCCGCCAGAGACCACGATCGGGGCGCTGGCCAGATCCGGGCCCTCGCCGTCACCGCCCTCAAGCTTCAGAAACCGGGTATGGCCCGGATTGCCGGTCTGTGACTGACGCGAAACGATATCGGCCGACCCGCCCTCGCCGGCGGCGGCAAAGGAGGCGGTACGAATGGTCGCGACCACCGGGCCGTCACCGTTCACCCGGACCGTAACAATGGCGTTCCCGGCATAGATCGGACGCTTGAAGGTACGCTCGTCGATCACCTCCTGGATATCGGAAACCTGGTTGACCCCGATCAGCGCCGCGGCCCGCGGCAACAGGTCCTTGCCGAAGGTGGTCGACGGCGCCAGCAGGTGCGTGTAGTCGCCGGCCAGGGCCTTGATTTCCGGCGCCAGGCGTGCGGCCAGCGGCCGCTCAAAGTCCGCATCGGCAATCGCCAGCACCCGGGTCACGCCCTCGAGCCGGGCGGTCTGTCCGGCTACCGCGTCGGGGTCTTTGGCAAAGACCGCCACATCGATGCTGTCGATGCCGAAACCCCGGGCGCCCGTGACCGTCTTGGCGGTGGCTGCGTTGAGGGTCTCTCCGTCATGCTCGGCAATGATCAGGATTCTCGACATTACAACAGTCCCTTGTTCTTGAGTTCAGCCACCAGCTCGTCGACGTTCTCGACCTTCTTGCCGCCACCGCGCTGCGGCGGCGGCTCGAAGCGAGTGCTTTCGATATCGGCCACACGCTCGACGCCGAGTTCATCAAGCGAGAACGTATCGAGCGGCTTCCGCTTGGCCTTCATGATCTCCGGCAGCTTCACGAAGCGCGGCTCGTTGAGACGTAGGTCGGAGGTCATGACCGCCGGCAGGTCGACTTCAATCCACTCCAGCCCGGCATCCACCTCGCGCGCGACCGCAGCCTTGCCGTCGGCCAGCTCGACTTTCGAGACGAAGGTCGCCTGCGGCCGGTCCCAGAGCGCGGCCAGCATCTGACCGGTCTGGTTGTTGTCATCGTCGATGGCCTGCTTGCCCAGAAAGACGATACCGGGTTGTTCGCGTTCAACCAGTTTCAGAAACGCACGCGCTGCCGTCAACGGCGAAACAGCCTGATTGCTCGATACCTGGATGGCGCGGTCTGCGCCCATCGCCAGTCCGGTGCGAAGTTGCTGCTGCACTTCGTCCGGCCCGATCGAGGCGACGATGACTTCCTCGGCATTTCCGGCCTCCTTGATGCGCAGCGCCTCTTCAAGCGCGATCTCATCGAATGGGTTGATCGACATCTTCACGCCCTCGGTTTCGACGCCCGAGCCGTCGGACTTCACGCGAACGCGCACGTTGTAGTCCACCACCCGCTTGAGGGTGACCAGAATCTTCATCGCCATTGTCCTGAAACAGATGTGCCGTTGAGCGTACTATTCTAGCCCGAACATCCCATGGAATTGCGCGCACCCTCACTTGTCGCCTGGCCGCCCGCAGATTTGTCCCCCTTGGCCGTGCTGCCGGCCGCTGCGCGTCATCGAGAAATCCCTTTCCTGAACAATATACTGCGTGCTGATCACGGGATTCCGCGTACGCTTCAGGCAATCGGCGCCGATTGACGCCTTGACTGCCGGCGGCAACAGGCAATGCGTTAGAATTCATGAATCGGAGATGCGGCTATATCGAGGAGGACATGGCACAGTCTGCGTGGAGAGCGGTGTACTGCAAGGCGCGGGAAGAGCGTCGCGCCGAGGCGCATCTGGAAAACCAGGGATTCGAGGTTTTTCTGCCGCGCGTGCGCACCCGATGGCGCCGGCACGGGCATTCAAGCGTGCGCGTCGAGCCGATGTTTCCGCGCTATCTGTTTGTTTCACTGGCCGCGTTCGAAGACGACTGGAGCACCATTCGCTCGACCCGTGGCGTCATCGGACTGGTGCGTTTCGGCGACCAGTTTCCCGTTGTGCCCAATGATTTCGTGGCAGCACTCCGGGATAAACACGCCACCGCCGGGGCTGTCGACATCACCGGCGTCCAGGAGATGAAGCCTGATGATCCCGTCGAGATCACTGACGGCGCGCTGGCCGGGATGAGAGCTGTTTTTCGTGCCAGCAGCGGCAAGGAGCGGGTCATCGTGCTGATGAGTCTGCTCAATCGGGAAAAGGAGATCGAAGTGCCCCGAGACTGCGTGCGAAAAGTCGTCTGACGGTCATGTGTGGAATCACAGGTGCAACTGCCCGACGCAATATCATGCCGATCCTGCTCGAAGGATTGCGGCGGCTGGAGTATCGCGGCTACGACTCGGCCGGTGTCGCCGTTCTCGAGGACGGGCAGATCGCGCTTCGCCGCTGCGTCGGCAAAGTCGAGACGCTGGCCCGGTCGCTGGATGAATCGCCGCTGCACGGCCACACTGGAATCGCCCACACCCGCTGGGCTACGCACGGTCGGCCAAGCGAGTGCAACGCCCATCCGCATACCTCGAGGGCACGGCTGGCCCTTGTGCACAACGGCATTATCGAGAATTTCGACTCACTGCGTGCCGGGCTGATCGAGTCCGGTTTCGAGTTCCATTCCGAGACCGACACCGAAGTCATCGCGCACCTGATTACCCGTGAACTGGACCGGATCGACGACTTTCGCGGTGCATTCGTCAGTGCCATCGGACAACTCGAGGGCGCCTACGCGGTCGCCTGCATTGCCCCGGTCGACCCGGAAGCGATCTACCTGGCGCGCATCGGCTCACCGCTGGTCATCGGCGTCAGCAGCGAGGAGCATTTTGTCGCCTCCGACCCGCTGGCTCTCCTGCAAGTCACCGATCGCTTCATCTACCTCGAAGACGGCGACCTGGCCCGCGTCGACCGCGACCGGATCGAGATATTTGATCGTCAGGGCAACACGCGCGAACGCCCCATCGAACTCTACGCTCACGAGGACCAGATCGCCAGCAAGGGCGACTACCGCCACTTCATGCTCAAGGAAATTCACGAGCAACCCGAGGCGATCACCAATACGCTCGCCGGCAAGATCGGCAACGACCGGGTCCTTGCCGAAGCACTGGGCCCCGAAGCAGTCGACGTGCTGCCGCGCATCGGGTGCATTCACATCGTGGCCTGCGGCACCAGCTATCACGCCGGACTGATTGCCCGCTACTGGCTGGAGTCCATTGCCGGCGTGCCAGTCACTGTGGAGGTTGCCAGCGAATACCGCTATCGCACGCCGATCGCACCGCCAAACACTCTGTTTATCGGCATCTCGCAGTCCGGGGAAACTGCTGACACCCTGGCCGCGCTGCGCTTCGCCCGCGACAACGGCTATCTGGAAACCCTGGCGCTGTCGAACATGCCGGGTTCCACGCTCGTGCGAGAGGCCGGACTGAGACTTCTGACCCAAGCTGGCATAGAGATCGGCGTGGCCTCGACCAAGGCCTTCACCACCCAGCTGGCGGCGCTGTACTGGTTCACTCTGGCGCTGGCTGGGGCACGCCATGTCCTGCCGGCCGAAGACGAACGCACTGCGGTCAGGCGACTGCGCGAGCTGCCGGGCCGGGTGGCCGCAGCGCTGGACCTGGAACCGGAGGTCCGCCGCTTGGCCGAGCGTTTCCAGGACAAGCATCACGCCCTGTTCCTCGGCCGGGGCGCACACTACCCCGTAGCCCTGGAAGGGGCCCTTAAACTCAAGGAGATCAGCTACATTCACGCCGAGGCCTACCCGGCCGGCGAGCTCAAGCACGGGCCACTCGCGCTGGTCGACGAGCACATGCCGGTCGTCACTGTCGCGCCGGGCGATCACCTGCTCGGCAAGCTCAGGGCCAATCTGCAGGAAGTGCATGCGCGCGGCGGCCGCCTGATCAACTTCATCGACCAGGCCCTGGCTTTCGACGATGGCGACGGCATCATCAATCTGCGCGTACCCGGCCTCGACAATCCGCTCAGCCCAATCATCGCAACGATTCCGCTGCAGTTGCTCGCCTACCATGTGGCGCTGCTCAAGGGCACCGACGTGGACAAGCCCCGCAACCTGGCCAAGTCGGTCACGGTCGAGTAATCCCCCGGCAACAGGAGCGACGCCAGCATGAACGATTCCGGCATCCACCTGGAAACGCTGGTTCGCCAGGCAGCAGAGCGCATGGAAGCGGCCGGCCTGGTCTTCGGCCACGGCACCGACAATGCCTTTGATGAGGCCTGCTGGATGGCCTCGGTGGCGCTCAAGCTGGCACCGGACTTCGACCCCGGGCAGTTTTCCCGGCCGGTCACCGGACCGGAGCTTAGCCACTTTCACCAGCTGCTCGACGCGCGCGTCACCAGCCGCAAGCCACTGGCCTATCTGACCCATGAAGCCTGGTTTGCCGGCCTGTCCTTCGCCGTCAATGATTCGGTGCTGATACCACGCTCACCGCTGGCCGAACTGATTGTGGACGGATTTCGCCCATGGCTGGATCCGGCCGGTATGCGACGGGCCCTGGATATCGGCACGGGCAGCGGCTGTCTGGCAGTTGCACTGGCCCACTACTGGCCGCAGGTCACCGTCGACGCGGTCGATATCAGCACCGATGCGCTTGCTGTCGCTGAACGCAATATCCGCCGGCATGGCCTGGGCAAGCGCGTCCGGGCCGTTCACTCGGACCTGTTCAGGGCGCTCCCCGGGCAACGCTACGATCTCATCCTGGCCAATCCGCCTTACGTACCGCAGGCGTCGATGGCTACGCTGGCCCCGGAGTTTCGCTGGGAGCCGTCGATCGCCCTGGCCGCCGGCGACGATGGCCTCGACCTGGTCCGTCGCATTCTTGCCGAGGCAGCGGAGCATCTCGCCGAGACCGGCATTCTGGTCTGCGAAGTGGGGGAGGCGGCCGAAGCCGTCGACCGCATGCTCGCTGCCCATGAACTGACCTGGCTGGAGTTTGAGCACGGCGGCGACGGCGTGTTCATGCTCGACCGGAACACGCTCGACAAGCTGCAGTCATATTAAGCCGGCAGCAATGCAGATCGCATTCAGCCGTGCTGGGCGCCCCGGCACCAGGGCAGCGAAAGGCGGCTTTAGTGGAGACTGCAGCAAATCTTGCTCACGCCGCCTGCCGGATGGACAGCACTGCATCAACGCCGCATGGACGTATAATGTCGCCATGATCAATGCCCCAGCCCACCACCGCATTCACGGTCGAGTCCTGATGCTGCTGGCCGTGATGATTCTGGCTATCGCCGCCGGAATCGCCGTCTCGTCGGTCCTGATGGACCGCACCCGGGAATTCCTGGCCTTTCAACCATTTCCAGAGGCGCGTGAGCTGAGCGCGTTCGAACTGACAACAGCCGACGGCACCGGATTCGTGCCGGACGACCTGCTGGGTGAATGGTCGCTGCTGTTTTTCGGCTTCACCAACTGCCCCGACATCTGCCCGGATACTCTGGCCCTGCTGGCTGAAATCCGCCGGGATCTCGACACCATGGGACTTGAAAAACCGCCCGGCGTAATTTTCGTGTCAGTCGACCCCGAACGCGACCAGGGCGATACACTGAAAGACTACGTCAGCTGGTTTCACCCGGATTTTGTTGGCGTGACCGGCACCAAGGAAGCGCTCGAGCAGTTCACACGCAGCCTCGGCGCAGTCTACTTTCTCGGCGAGCCGGACCCGGACAGCGGCTACTACAGCGTCGATCACTCCGCCTCGGTGATGGTCATCGATCCTCGCGGCCGTCTGCGGGGGCGCTTCCCCCCGCCGCTGGACAAGGATCGGCTTGCGGCCGATCTGTTTTCGCTGGCGCGGTGACTCGCTGCATCCGGAACCATCACGCATGATGCCCGCGCTGACAGATCGTCTGGTGGCGTGGCCCCAATATCTGCTGCCGCACAAGCTGCTCACGGCGATGGCCTGGTTTCTGTCGACCTGCCGCATTGGCTGGATGTACCGGCCGTTCGTGCGGCTGTTCGTGCGTCTTTACGGCGTCAACCTGGGCGAAGCCGAGCGACGCAACCCTGACGATTACACCTGTTTCAATGATTTCTTTACCCGCGCACTCAAACGCGGCGCGCGTCCCCTGGCCGACAGCCGGCACCGGCTGATCAGCCCCTGCGACGGCACCATCAGCCAGAGGGGACGGCTGGACGGCAGCACGCTCGTTCAGGCCAAGGGACAGCACTACACCGCGACGGCTCTGCTCGGCGATGAACAACGCGCGGCCGCATTCACCGACGGTCATTTCATCACCATCTATCTCGCCCCGGGCGACTACCACCGGGTGCACGCCCCGATTTCCGGACAGGTGGTGGAGGAGGTGCGCATTCCGGGCCGGCTGTTCAGCGTCTCCGATACCACGGCACGGGTCATTCCCGGGCTCTACACGCGCAATGAACGCATGGTCACCATGCTCGAAACCGATCACGGACCCGTCGCTGTTGTCATGGTCGCAGCGATGCTGGTATCGGGCATCGAAACCGTATGGGGGGGGCTCGGCGACCGACGGCCGGGGCGCAAGGTGCGCGTCAGACGTATCAACGGACTGGCGCTCAGGCGCGGCGATGAGCTGGGTCGATTTCACTGGGGCTCAACCGTCATTCTGCTCGTCCCGGGCTCGTTCCCGTCCTGGCGCGACGACCTGCATACCGGCCAGCGAATCCTGACCGGCCAGTCCCTGACCGGGCGCGAGGATCGCTCTGTCCTGCACAATGGCGATTGAACTCCCACGGTCATGCCACAATCTGAGAGGCATGAAGCCGATCTTCCATTATCTTGCGCTGCTGGCGCTACTGACCGCGTCAGCGCCAGGCCCGGCTGACGAAACGCCGCGCCCGCTTGCCAAAGTCGCTGCCGAATCGGACTGGATCGTCCTGGCCCAGCTCAACGTTTTCGACTACGAGCAGCGGCGCGGCATTCCCGTATCCGGCGAGACCTGGTTTGACGTATTGCTGCCCTACAAGGTGCCGCAGCCGGCCGAACGGCTCAAAGTCACCGAGGAAGGTTTCGGGGAAGGCACGTGCTACTTCGACGAAGCCAAGCTGTGGAACGAGCTGCCGCGCTATCTGCTGTTTCTGGTTGAGGACGAAGGCGAGCTGCGCGGTCACCCTGACGGTTGCTCACTGCCGGTGCTGATTACCGCCGACAACCGCTATGCGGTGCGCTGGCCAATCCGGCAATTCGACCTCGGCAACGAGGCTGAAGCGCTGGTGCGGGAATTCGACTTCCAGGGGCCAGGCGCCTTCGTGGATCTCGACGACATGACCAGCATCCAGCGCGAACGCAGGATCGAATCGGATTTCCTGGCGCCGGTCGACGACGGCCGATATCGCTATACCCGCGGCATCGAAATGGAGGATTTTCGCTCCCTGATCGCCGAGCACCTCACGCGCGATCGCCTGCAGCGCGGCCGTTGAACGGTCTGTGGTCAGGCACTCCTGAAAGGTGAGATAATCCGACCGGGAGCCGGCCAGGCAGTCGCTGCCCCGCTACCCCATCCCGCCGGCAGCACCAGGTCCGGCGGGATGGGGTAGCGGGGCAGAGGAAAGTCCGGGCTTCGCAGGGCAGGGTGCCAGGTAACGCCTGGGCAGTCCGTAGCCGGACTGACGGAAAGTGCCACAGAAAAGACACCGCCGATGGCCGCAAGGCACAGGCAAGGGTGAAAAGGTGCGGTAAGAGCGCACCGCGTCGCTGGCAACAGTGACGGCACGGCAAACCCCACCCGAAGCAAGGCCAAATAGGGATGCCATGGCGTGGCCCGCGCCGCATCCGGGTAGGCCGCTAGAGGCGACTGGCGACAGTCGTCCCAGACGAATGACTGCCCACGACAGAACCCGGCTTACCGGCCGGCTCCCACTTGTTCCGAACGACGCAACACCCAAAGCCGGGCATGATCGTGCGGCCTCATTCCGGCATCAGTCAGGGCCGCAGCAGACGCAGCCACCACCAGAAGTTGACAAGCCCGACCAGCGCGCCAGCCACGTAAGTCAGGGCCGCAGCAGTCAGAATCCGGCGAGCCGGCCGGCGGTCTTCCGAGCGCAGATAGCCGCCGCGATCGAGCAGCGGCAACGCCCGTCGAAAGCTGGCATCCAGCTCGGCAGGCAGCGTGAGCAGATGAACGACAATCCCCGAGGCCAGTGCCGCTGCGGCCAGCACCAGCATAACCAGCCCGGCGCGAGGTAGTCGCAGGGCAATCACGGCAACCGGCGCCAGCGCCAGCAATACAACGCCAATGCGCTGGAACCGCTGTAACCACTCCACCAATCGGGTGCGCCACAGCAAGGGCCGATAGCCGTCGGCATGCTGCACCGCATGACCCACTTCATGCGCGGCGACGGTCACGGCGGTCAGAGATCGTCCATCATGGTGTTCCGGGCTCAGACGCACCATTCGTTCGTGCGGATCGTAATGATCCTGTCCCGGCTGCGCGCGCCCAACGCCAACGGCATCCAGTCCGAGCCGGTCGAGCAGATGGCGGGCCAGCTCGGCCCCGCTGCCTGGATAGCGGTCGCGGGGCTGCAGGTGCCGCTTCAGCACCCGTTTGACCCACCACTGCGGCAGGGCGATCACGCCGGCGAGGACAATCAGCAAGATGAGCAGATGCATATGACAATCGGGGTATTCGGATCAGCCGGACGGCTTTCCGGCAACACCGGCCGACTGCGCGCCATCATCGACCCGGCCGGCCTCGATCAGGGTCCAGGCCGCCTGGCGATCAAGCCCCGTTGCGCGTGCAAGCACCCGGGCGGCGCGCGATGGCGGCAGCTCCTCTTTCAGTTCCGCGGCCAGTCGTCGAATATCGACCGCCGGATCGGCACGCTCGCTGCCGGCAACAACCAGCACGGCCTCACCGCGCTGCTGCTGGTCATGGTCGGCCACCCATTGCGCCATCGCCCCAAGCGGCAGGCGTTGAACCGTTTCATGCCGCTTGGTCAGCTCACGCGCCAGACAGCACTGTCGCTCGGGGCCGAACACGTCGGCCAGATCGGCCAGGACGGCAACCAGATCACGCGCTGGCGCATAGAAGATCTTCGAATCGGGCTGGCCGGCCAGTTCGGACAGGCGGCGGCGGCGGCGCGCGCTACGCGCTGGCAAAAACCCCTCGAAGTAGAAGCGGTCGCAAGCCAGGCCTGATACCGACAGCGCGGCCACCGCCGCGCACGGTCCGGGCACCGTGCGAACCCTCAGGCCGGCGTCGTGCGCGGCATTGACCAGCCGATAACCGGGATCGGAAATCAGCGGCGTTCCGGCATCACTGACCAGCGCGACATCGTCACCGCTGGCGAGTCGCTCGATCAGCTCCGGCACCATCCGGGTCTCGTTGTGTTCATGCAGACTCACCATCGTGCCACTGGTGCTTCCCGGCACCAGCAGGCGCCGGCTGACGCGCGTGTCTTCGGCCGCAATCACCGCCACCCCGGACAACAATTGCCGCGCCCGATCGCCCAGATCGGCCCGGTTGCCGATCGGCGTGGCGACGATCCACAGCGTGCCGCGGCCATCATTTTGTTCAGGCTGGTCACTCATGACATGCATTGTAAGCCTGCCCGCTCAACGGGTGGTTTATCATGCCGGGCATGATGGCGTTCAGATTCGGCCCCGTGCTTGCCCTGCTGCTGCTGACCGCGGCCTGCGCGCCGACCGCCCCCGAGCTGCGTCCGGATACGCCCGGAGAAGACCCCGCACTGGCCGCCGCCACAGCGCTGAGCCAGGCCGGGCAACACGCCGAAGCGGCCCGGGCCTATCTCGCTCTGGTGCAGCAAAGGCCCGACCAGGCCGCTCTGCTGCGCATTCTCGCTGCCGAGGCCTGGCTCGAGGCCGGCGACGATACTGCGGCGGCCGAGTCGCTGCGAAACATCGATACCACATCTCTGGAGCTGTCGGAACGGGCCCGTCTCGACCTGGCTCGCGCCGAACTGGCCATGATGCGCGGACGCCTGGCCAACGCCGGCTGGTTACTGGCCGCCAGCGCCGAACATCTGACCCCGGAACTGACCGAGCGCCACGCCGAGCTGGAACGCAGGCTGGCCCGACTGGAGGCGCAGCCGGCGCGGGCCTCGGTCAATGCCTTGCTCGAGGCCATCGACAGCGGCCACTTCGAGCCGGAAATGTCACTCGCACTATTGATCGAACATCCGCTGGCCGAGCTTGAAACCACCCTGCTGGATGTTGCCGGGCATACCGAGGCCATGCCCTGGTTCGACCTGGTCATCAGCGCCCGCGAGGTGCTGCTTGATGACGACCGGCTCGGCGAAGCGCTGGCCGCCTGGCAGCGGCGCTGGCCGGACGCGGCATTCGACGCAGCTGCAGCCCGCCGCTGGATTGCCGCCTGGCGCCAGACCCGACCATTGCCCGAGCGAATCGCCGTCATGCTGCCCGATCGCAACTCGCCGCTGCACGCGCCGGGCCAGGCCGTGCGTGAGGGCCTGCTTGCCGGATGGCTGGCGCTACCGCCAACTCGACGACCGCGGCTTGAGTTCCATGCACTGCCGGCAGCTGAAGGTGCGGTCATCCCGGTCTGGTTCGATGCCCGCGAGACGGGCGCGGATTTTCTGATCGGACCGCTCGACCGAAGGCACGTCAACACGCTGTGGGCCATGCCGGACGCCGGATTGATTCCGACCCTGCTGCTCAACCGCCCGGATCGAACAGACGATCTGCCGTTCGGCAGCCTGAACACGCTGGCGCTGCCGCCAGAGGAAGAAGCGGAGATGCTGGCCATCGAAGCGCTGGCGACCGGTCATCGTCGCGCAGTCATCCTGGCCCAGTACAGCGACTGGGGCGAGCGGGTCGCGCGCGCATTTTCTGAAACGTTTACGCTCGGAGGCGGAACCGTCGTGGAGGATCGCATCTACGACCCCGCCGCATCCGATCACTCCTACCTGCTGCGCGATGCCCTGCAGATTGATCGTTCCGAGGCTCGTATTGCGCGGCTGCAGCGGGTCATCGGCGAACTCGAGGCGGTCGAACAGCGGCGCACCGATATTGACCTGATCTTTCTGGCCGCGCGCGCCTCGGATGGTCGCCAGATTCGTCCGCAGCTGAATTTCTTTGGCGCGGCCGACATCACCGTGATGGCGCCCTCATACATCGTCGACGGGGCACCTGAGCCCGGACGCGACGGCGATCTCGACGGGATTGTCACGCCCCTGCCGCCCTGGTTTATCGATACCACCGCTGCCGGCGCACTGCGCCAGCGCGCCCTGACTCTCTTTCCGGAGCTCGACAACGCCACCCTGTCACGTTTGCACGCGCTCGGCCGCGACGCGATGGCGCTGGTCCCCTGGCTCGATCTGATGCAGGCCGATCCGGCGCTCTATCTGCCCGGCATGCTCGGCCGCCTTAACCTGGCAGACGGCGTCCACATCCAGCGCCAGGTCCGCCCGGTCCAGATCCGGAGCGGTCGGGCGCAGCCCTGGCCATAAACCGGCAAGCATGTCCAGACAGCACAGTGGCCAGCGCGGCGAACGGGCGGCGGAAGCGTATCTCCTCGCCCGCGGCCTCGAACTCGTCGAGCGCAACTATCGCTGTCGCAGCGGCGAAATCGACCTGGTCATGCTCGACCCAACGGCGCCCGACACCCGGGTGCTGGCATTCGTCGAGGTGCGCCTGCGCGGCCCTGGCGCACGGGTCGACAGTATTGACAGCGTCGATTATCGCAAGCAGCAGCGCCTGATACGCGCGGCCGCCCATTTCCTGATGACCCATCCCGAATGGCAGAACCACGCCTGTCGTTTCGATGTAGTCGGCATCGACGACACGCCGGACGCGCTGCGCTGGATCCCCGGGGCTTTCGAGGCCGGATGAGGCTGACGCCAACGCGCCGGCACCGCATGATCGCACTTGGGCCGATCAGCCCGCGCTCGGCCAGGCCGCTGCCGGCAGCAGCAGCGCGAGGCTCATGAGCGCGGCCAGCACATCGTCGAGCATGACGCCAAGACCGCCGTGCACGTGGCGGTCGAGCCAGCCGATGGGCCATGGCTTGGCCGCATCGAACAGGCGGAACAGCGCGAACCCGGCCAGCCACCACGGCCACTCGAAGGGCAAGAGGACCAGCACCAGCCACAGACCAACAAACTCGTCGAAGACGATGCCGCTATGATCGTGCACGCCGAGCCGGCGGCCCACCCGGGCACACAGCCAGACGCCGAACCCGAACCCCAGCGCAACACAGGCCAGGGCCAGCGGCATCGGCAGACAGGCCAGTCCCAGCGCGGGAACAACCGCGACCAGACTGCCGGCCGTGCCGGGCGCAACCGGCGACAGCCCGCTGCCAAAACCGAATGCCAGCCAGCCGTCAAGACTCCCGAGGGCGACGCGTCGGGTCTGCATCCTATTCATCGCGGAAGTGGTCCCAGCCCCGACCGGCAATCTCGACCGGGGCCTGGCCCGACAGCAAACCGATCAGGCGGCCGGAATCGGTGACCCGGCCAATCTCGGTCAGACTCACGCCGGCCTGATGCGACAGCTCGACCAGGTTCATGTCGAGATCGCCAGGCAAGACGACAAGCAGCTCATAGTCGCTGCCGCCAGCCAGCTGCAGCTCACGGCGACGCTCGGGATCATTGATTGCCCGCTCCAGGGCAGGCGAAGCCGGCAACTGATCGAGCCGCAGCTCGGCGCCGAGCGGCGGCGTCAGAAGACGGCCAAGGTCGGCAGTGAGGCCATCGGACAGATCAATCATCGCCCGGGCCTGCCGGGCAAGCACGGCACCGGCCATCATCCGTGCGGTCGGCCGTCGCAGCCGTTCAGTCAGTCCACGAGGGCTGCGCTGGCCAAGCGCCAGCGCCGCAGCCGCATCGCCCGGCGTTCCGGTGACGACCAGCCGGTCGCCTGGCCGGGCACCGGTTCGTGTGACTGCCCGGCCTTGATCAACCTCGCCGATCAGCTGCGTGCAAACATTGAGATTGCCGCGCGCCAGGTTGCCGCCGACCAGCCCCACGGCATGCGGTTGTGCCGCTTCCAGAAAGCCATCGAGAAAGGCATCGAGCCAGTGCCGGTCGTATTCTGGCAGAGTCAGGGCCAAGAGTGCCCAGCGCGGCGTCGCACCCATCGCCGCCAGGTCGCTGAGATTCGACTGCATCGCCAGGTAACCCACATCGGCCGCCGGCCAGTCCGGCATGAAATGGCGTTTCGGGATCAGGCTGTCGGTGGTCGCGACAATATCGCAGCCTGCTGTCGGCCTGAGCACGGCAGCATCGTCACCGATGCCGACCACCGCGCCGAACTGATCCCGGCTGCGCTGGCGAATCCGTTCGATCAGACCGAACTCACCCATCTCCGGCATCTGGCTGATGCTCGGCGGGTCGCTCGCTGGCCGCCAGTCGATCGAGTACGCCGTTGACGAAGGTATGGGCCTGTTCGGCACCGAAACGATGGGCCAGCTCGATCGCCTCATCGAGCACCACCCGATACGGCACTTCCGGGTGATGGGCCAGCTCGCAGGCACCCAGCCTCAGGATCACGCGTTCCATCTGGTCCAGACTGGCATCGACCCGGGCAATATACGGCGCCAGTTTGCGATCCAGCGCCTCGCGATTGGCGACGACCTCGTGTACCAGGGACTCGAAATAGTCAACGTCCACGCCGTCGAAGTTCTGCTCTTCGCGAAACTGGGCAATGATCGAGGACGAGGAGTCGTCGTTGAGCTGCCATTGGTAAAGCGCCTGCAGCGCGCGCCGGCGTGCTCGGCGCCGCGGCTCGAAGGTCCGCTGTACCGACCGCCGCCGACCGCTCACGGCGACAGCCTGCGCCCCAGAGCCACCATCTCCAGAGCCGCCAGAGCCGCCTCGCGCCCCTTGTTCCGGCGCTTGGGGTCGGCCCGCTCCATGGCCTGCTCGCCGTTTTCAGTCGTGAGCACCCCAAACGCAATCGGCACGCCCGTATCGAGCATCACCCGCTGCAGGCCAGCCGCGCACTCGGCGCTGATAAAATCGAAATGCGCGGTTTCACCACGCACCACTGCGCCAAGCGCAACGATTACGTCCTGCCCTCCCTGCCGGGCCAGCATCCGGCAGGCCAGGGGCAACTCCCAGGCACCCGGTACCCTTAGCACCCGCACCCGGGACGCGTCGACGCCGCCTGCCAGCAGCGCCTCACGGCAGCCGGCCATCAGATGGTCGGTAATCGAGCGGTTGAAGCGCGCCACGACCAGCGTAACGCGCACATCGGCCGGCAGTTCAGGGTGCTCGGGATCGTTCATGTCAGCTGGTTACTCCTCGCCTTCGGGCACGACGTACTCACTGATTTCCAGGCCGAAACCATCGAGCGCGTGAAGTCGCTTCGGCGCGCCAAAGACCTGCATCCGACGGATACCCAGTTCGGCAATGATCTGGGCCGCGATGCCGTAGCTGCGCAGCTCGCGCGCAGCACGATCCCGACCACTCGCCGGCTCGCCGTCGGTCGCCCGACTGCCGCCGACCAAGCCGTCGAGACGAGCCTGGTCGTCTTCATCATAGCCCAGCACCAGCGCCAGGCCACGACCACGTCGGGCAATGTCGGCCAGTACGGCATCGAGCGGCATGCCGAATCCGGGGCGTGTGATGCCGAGCACATCGCCCAGCAGCTCGGGTACGTGCACGCGCACCGGAAACGGCTCATCGGGCCGAATTCCGCCGCGCAGCAGCGCCCAGTGCAGACGACGATTGATGCGGTCGCGAAATACCCGCAGATCGAAATCCCCGTGCGCCGTTCCGACCCGCTGCGAGTGCACCTGCTCGATGTTCTGCTCGGTGCCCAGACGGTAGCGAATGAGATCGGCGACCGTGCCCATCTTCAGACCATGACCTGCGGCAAACCGCTCGAGCTCGGCACGGCGGGCCATCGTGCCGTCCTCGTTGAGGATTTCGACCAGAACACCGGCCGGCTCCAGCCCGGCCAGCAGGGCCAGATCCATGCTTGCTTCGGTGTGACCGGCGCGCGCAAGCACGCCGCCGGGCTGGGCCATCAGGGGAAATACGTGGCCGGGTTGCGCCAGATCCTGCGGCCGGGCGTCGGGCGCGACTGCCGTACGAATGGTATGGGCGCGATCATAGGCCGAGATGCCGGTGGTCACGCCGGTTGCCGCCTCGATCGAGACCGTGAAATTGGTCTGGTGGTGGCGATCGGTCTCTCGCACCATGAGCTGCAGACCCAGCTGGCGACAGCGCTCTCGAGTCAGCGACAGGCAAATCAGACCGCGCCCGTAGCGGGCCATGAAATTGATATCTTCGGGGCGGGTCAGGCTGGCGGCCATGACCAGGTCGCCCTCATTCTCGCGATCTTCATCGTCGAGCATCACCACCATCCGGCCATCGCGGATGTCGGCAAGAATCGCTTCAACCGAATCAAAGCTCATCGGCGCCTCGCTGCTGCAGCAGTCGATCCAGGTAGCGCGCCACCAGGTCGACTTCCAGGTTGACCGGATCGCCGGTCCGCAGTCGGCCCAGCGTGGTCGACCCCAGGGTGTGTGGAATACAGTTGACCTCGAATTCCGAACCGTCAACGGCATTGACCGTCAGACTGACGCCATCGACGGTCACGGATCCCTTGACCACAAGAAATCGGGCCAGGGGTGCCGGCACGCGACAGCGCAGACGCGCATGGCCGTCCCGGTCACGCCGATCGGCCACCTCGGCCAGACCATCGATGTGACCGCTGACCAGGTGTCCACCGAGGCGCTCACCGACCGCCAGCGCCGGCTCCAGGTTGACCGGGTCTCCCTGATTCAGTCCGCCGAGGCTGCTGCGCGCCAGTGTTTCGGCCGACAGCTCGGCGGCAAACGAGTCCGGCGCCAGTGCCACGGCCGTCAGACAGCACCCGGCCACGGCAACACTATCGCCAATCTGCCACCGGTCGGGGTGTAGCGGCGGGCAACGGACAACGATGCGGCGGCCGTCCTGTCCTGGCTCGATTTCGCTGACCTGGCCGATGGCCTGAACTATTCCGGTGAACATGCGTCTGCGCTGGGTTGATCGATCAGTCGGAAACGATGCCGCCAGTCCGGCCCGACCCGGCGGCTTTCGATGGCCGTTAGATGGAGGCGCTGCGTGAACTTTTCCATCCCCGGTATCGTCAGCATCGGTCGACCCGGCCCGATGACGCAGGCGGCCTGGTAGATCAGCAGCTCGTCGACCAGGCCGGCCGCCATCAGCGCGCCGGACAGGGTCGGACCGGCCTCGACCTGGACGGAGTTGACGCCGCGCCCGCCCAGAGCCCGAAGCAGCTCTTCCAGTTCAACTTGCTGGTCGCTGCCGGGCAACTGCCACCATTCTGCGTTGACCGCCGGATCAGGTTTCGGCACGAGGCTGGCCACGATCACCGGACCAGGCAATCCGAACAGTCTTGCATCAGCGGGCAACCGGCCTGCGGAGTCGACAACCACGCGCAACAGCGTTCGCTCTACCCCCGGCAGACGCAGGTTAAGACGCGGGTTATCGGCCAGTACCGTGCCAATGCCGGTCAGGATGCAGGATGACCGCGCTCGCCAATACTGAACATCGGCGCGTGCCGACGGCGAAGTGATCCAGCGTGACTGGCCATCCGCGCCGGCAGTCCTCCCGTCAACGCTGACGGCCAGCTTGACGCGCACCCACGGCCGCCCGCGTTCATTGCGGCTGATGAATCCGGGATTGAGCTCACGGGCCTCGGCCTCCATCAGACCGCTGCGGACGCGAATACCGGTGCGTGCCAGCCGTGCGTGCCCGGCACCGGACACGCGCGGGTCCGGATCGGTCATGGCCGTGATCACTTCGGCGACGCCGGCGTCGACCAGCGCCTCGACGCAAGGTGGTGTCCGGCCCTGATGGCTACATGGCTCAAGCGTGACGTAGACGCTGCTGCCTCGTGCGCGTTCGCCGGCCTGCTGGAGGGCCAGCGTCTCGGCATGAGGCTCCCCGGCCGAGCGGTGCCAGCCGCGACCCACCGGCTCGTCTCCGGCGACGATCACACATCCAACAGCCGGATTCGGGTCAGCGGTCAGTCGCCCGCGCTGCGCAAGACGCAGCGCTTCGGCCATGAAGCGGTGATCATTGGCAGAAAACCTCATGGATGACCGGCCGACCCCGGATCGACAGCCCGGGCGCCCGGCAGCGCAGCGTGATCAATCCCCATCTTCGAGCAGGGATATCTGGCGGCGATCGATCATGCCGGGGTTTTCGCGCTCGAGGCGCTCGATTTCCACGCGAAACGCCTGGACGTCCTCGAAGCGGCGATAAACCGAGGCGAAGCGGACGTAGGCGACCTGATCGAGTCGGGACAGCTCGCTGGCCACCCAGTCACCCAGCTGCTGACTTGATACCTCGGGCTCTTCCAGTGTACGGATCCGGCGCACCAGCCGGCGAATGGCACGTTCGACCTGCTGGGTTTCCACGGGGCGCTTCTCGAGCGCCTTGAGCATGCCGCGCCGAAGCTTTTCTTCATCGAAAGCCTCGCGTGACCCGTCGGCCTTGATCACGTTGGGGGCCTTGAGCGCCGGCACCTCCAGGGTATTGAAACGCCCGCCGCAGCCGGCACACTCACGCCGGCGGCGAATCTGAAAGCCGTCAGAGGCCAGTCGTGAGTCAACGACACGCGTCTCGGTGTGATTGCAGAAAGGGCACCACATGCAGCTACGCCATCCGGTTTACGGTTTCCGGTTTCCGGGCGGCAGCCATCAGGCGTTGACCAACGGCCCTGCCGCGGAATCCGCACAACATGCCGAAGGCAGGGTCTCTCGTCGCAGCAGCCAGGCACGGCCCGCATCCGGCCAGGTCTGCCCGTCGTTCCCCGGCGTAGTGCCTGAAACCGTCAACCGGAAAGCGGACACCGGGCTCAGCCATAAACCGGATGCTTCCGACACAGCTCGAGTGCCGCCTCCTTCACCCGCGTTTCAACCGCCGCATCGCCCATGTGGTCGAGCACATCACAGATCAGGCCGGCCAGTTCGCGGCAGTCGTCTTCAGTGAAGCCGCGTGTCGTGCAGGCCGGGGTGCCAATGCGCAGACCGGAGGTGACAAACGGCGAACGAGGCTCGCCCGGCACGGTGTTCTTGTTGACCGTTATGTTGGCCCGGCCCAGCGCGGCCTCGGCATCCTTGCCGGTGATGTCGGTCTCAATCAGATCGATCAGAAACAGGTGGTTGTCGGTGCCGCCGGACACGACCCGGTATCCCCGGTCCATCGTCACGCCCGCCATGGCGCGCGCGTTGTCGACGACGCGCTGTTGATAGTCGCTGAATTCCGGAGACAGCGCCTCCTTGAAGGCGACCGCCTTGGCGGCGATCACGTGCATCAGCGGCCCGCCCTGGCAGCCCGGGAAAACCAGCGACTGAAACTTCTTGACCAGCTTTTCGTCTTCGCCCGAGGCCAGGATGATGCCGCCTCGCGGTCCACGCAGCGTCTTGTGCGTGGTCGAAGTCACAGCATGTGCATGGGGCACGGGATTGGGATAGACGCCGGCGGCAATCAGACCGGCGACATGCGCCATGTCGACCATGAACCAGGCACCAACGGCATCGGCAATCTCGCGCATCCTCGCCCAGTCGACCACCCGTGAGTAGGCCGAGAAGCCACCGATGATCATTTTTGGCCGATGCGCCCGGGCCAGCTCAGCCATGCGCTCATAATCAATCTCCCCGGTTCCGCGATTCAGGCCGTAGTGGACGGCGTTGAAGACCTTGCCCGAAAAGTTGACCGGCGAGCCGTGGGTCAGGTGACCACCCTCAGACAAATCCATACCCAGGATCGTGTCGCCCGGCTCGAGCAGGGCCAGGTAGACCGCCTGGTTGGCCTGCGAGCCCGAGTGCGGCTGGACATTGGCGTAACCGGCGCCGAACAGCTTCTTGACGCGCTCGATGGCCAGGTTCTCGGCGATGTCGACGTATTCGCAACCGCCGTAGTAGCGCTTGCCCGGGTAGCCCTCCGCGTACTTGTTGGTCAGAACCGATCCCTGCGCCTGCATGACGCGGGGGCTGGCATAGTTTTCCGAGGCAATCAGCTCGATGTGGTCTTCCTGGCGCTGCGCTTCGGCGCGCAGCGCGTCGGCCAGCTCGTCATCGAATCCCGAAATCTGAAAGCTCTGGTCAAACATGCTGGTGCGTTGCCCGTTTTGAAAACCTGTCAATGGTATCACCATCATTATTGGCCCGGCGGTAATCTAGTGTACCCCGTCACTCATCTTGTAACTTATAGAGCGCCGTACAAGCCCGAGCGCAAGGCGGCGCTCGCCGGGAAGGGTGGTGCCCTTTGCAAGAGCGCCAACGCCGCGATCGGGCTTGTACGGCGCTCCCGGTCGGGCGAGCGCCTCAGGGGCCATCTGCGGCGTTGCGATTGCTTGACGTAGCCCCACTACGCCGGCGCAATCGCGCCTTGCATCTGGCCCCTGAGGCACTCACTATAAGTCACAAGATGAGTGACGGGGTACACTAGATTGCACTCCGAGACTTCGGGAATCGCTCGAATCGAGGCCTCGCTCGCCGGGGAGGGTGGCGCCCTTTGCAGGAGCGACATCACGGGGCCGGGCCGTTCCCGTGGCCCCTGACCGGTTGATACTGCCCATCACTGGCCGCGCTTGCGAAATCCCGGAATTCAGCGGTTGACCCGATCGAGACATCCGGCCACGTGGGGCAAGGCAAGCAGACGCGGATTCATGACCCGAAACCAAACCGGCGGCACGTAGGCCAGCAAGAACATCCCGAAATAGCCGGTCGGCAGGCGCGGCAGGTCATCGAAGTGACGCAGCGACTGGTAGCGCCGAACAGGATTGGCGTGATGATCGGAGTGACGCTCGAGATGAAACAGCAGCAGATTCGAAAAGATGTGATTGCTGTTCCATGAATGATGCGGCTGGCAGCGTTCGTAACTGCCGTCCGGACGTCGCTGCCTGAGCAATCCGTAGTGTTCCACGTAGTTGGCACTGGTGAGCTGGAACCAGGCCACCAGATTGTGAATCAGCAAAAACAGCAGGGTCGTGCCGCCAAACACCGCAATCAGCGACCCCTGCAGAAGCACGCTCAACAGCCATGACTGAATGATGCTGTTGCGCAGGCCCCATGGCCGGTGGCCGCGGCGACGCAGACGCCAGCTTTCAATGCGCCAGGCGCGCCGCAGTCCGCCCGGTATTTCGCGCAGCGCGAAGCGATAGATCGACTCACCCATGCGGGCGCTGGCGCAGTCGTCCGGCGTGGCGACATGCTTGTGGTGACCGAAGTTATGCTCGACCGTGAAATGGCCATAGGCCGGAACGGCCAGCGCGATTCGCGTCAGCAACTGCTCGATTGCGCTGCGCTTATGTCCCATTTCGTGTGCGGTATTGACGGCCAGCCCGGAAGCAAGTCCGGCAACCACCGCCAGCGCCAGCCAGCCCGGCAGACTCAGCCCCGCGGTTGCCGCCCACCAGACTGCGACGACCAGCGAGATGACATGCAGGGGCACGGTCAACCAGGTCAGCACACGATAGTAGTAGTCGTTCTCGAGCGCCGGTACCGTCTGTTCGGGTGGATTACTCTGGTCCTCACCGAATGCCCAGTCCAGCAGCGGACCCAGTCCGTAGCTGAAGATGATCGGCGCAATCAGCAGCCACTCGCTGCCGGTGACGTGATGAAGCCAGACGGCAGCCACCGGAAACAGCGGGTAGACGACCGAAAGCAGCCACAGGCTGCGCTTGCGGTCAACATATTCCGCCGGCCGGCCTTTTTCGTCGATATACGGATAGCTGCGTGCGAACATGGCGACACCTCCTGCTTTCAGCGACCATATTAACCAAACCGTAACCCCGGGATCTGCAATTCGGTTAGGATTGCGTCGTTTCACACACCCCCTGCCCGATCACATGCTCACCCTGCCCGACTCGCCGTTCAAGGCCTACGACATCCGCGGTCGCGTTCCGGATCAGCTCAACGAGGATCTGGCGCGCCGAATCGGCCAGGCGTATGCGCACGTCGTCCGCCCCGGCGGCCCGGTGGCCATCGGTCGTGACATGCGCCCGTCGAGCGAAGCCCTGGCCGCGGCGCTGGCCGAGGGCCTCAATCAAGCCGGTGTCGATACGCGCGATATCGGCCTGTGCGGCACCGAAGTTGTCTATCACGCCGCATCCCTGGAGGAAATGGGCGGGGGCATCATGGTTACGGCAAGCCACAATCCGGCCGATTACAACGGCATGAAGATGGTGCGGGAGTCCGCCATTCCGCTCAGCGGTGATTCCGGACTGGGTGATATCGAGCACCTGCTGGCGGCCGGTGAGAAATTCCGCTCGACCGGCCGTCGAGGCACCCACCGGCCGCTCGACGCATTCAGCGGTTACGTCAGGCGGGTGCGTTCGATGATCGACCGGCAGCGTCTCGGGCCGCTGCGGCTGGTTGTCAACAGCGGCAACGGCTGTGCCGGTCCGGCATTCGATGCCATCGTCGAAGGCCTGCCGTTCGAAGTCGTGCGCCTGCACCACAGGCCCGACGGGCGATTTCCCAACGGCGTACCCAATCCGCTGCTGCCGGAAAACAGGGACATCACGGCCAGGGCGGTCGTCGATAACAACGCTGATCTTGGCATTGCCTGGGACGGCGACTACGATCGCTGCTTCTTTTTCGACCATCGCGGCCGCTTCGTGGAGGGCTACTACCTGGTCGGCCTGTTCGCCCGCCAGCTGCTCGAGCGTTCGCCGGGAGAAGCGATCATTCTCGATCCCAGACTGACCTGGAACACCCTCGAGGAAGTGACTGCCGCCGGCGGTCGCGCCCTGATCAACAAGAGCGGCCATGCCTTCATCAAGGAGCGAATGCGGCGCGAGAATGCGCTCTACGGGGGCGAAATGTCGGCCCATCACTACTTCCGCGATTTTGCCTACTGCGACAGCGGAATGATTCCCTGGCTGCTGCTGGCCGAACGCATCGCCACGACTGGTCAGTCACTGGCCGACCTGGTTGACGCACGAATTGCGGCCTACCCCTGCAGCGGCGAGATCAATTTCCAGGTCGAAGATGCCGGGGCCGTGATCGATCGGGTGCTGACCCACTACCAGGCCGAACATCCCGATGTCGACCGCACCGACGGCATCAGCCTGGAGTTCACCCGCTGGCGCTTCAATCTGCGCACATCCAACACCGAACCGGTGATTCGGCTCAACGTCGAAACCCGCGGTGACACTGCCTTGCTGAGGGCCAGGACCGACGAACTCGGCGCACTCATCCAAGCACCGCCCGGCACCTGAGGCTCGCATCGCCGGATCAGGCCGATGCCAGCGTGGTCACCGACGACCGGCCTTCCGTCTCGACACGATTGCGACCGTTTTCCTTGGCCCGGTAAACGGCCCGGTCGGCACGCCGAAGCAGGGCGTCCCAATCGTCGCTGTCGTGCTGCAGGGTCGTGATCCCGAAGCTGGCCGTGACCACAATGGATCGCCCGCGGAATTCCACCGGATGCTCGGCCAGCGCATGGCGCAGGCGCTGGGCAACCTGCCGGGCTGTGGACATGCCGGCGTCCGGCAACAGCACCAGAAATTCCTCACCGCCGATGCGAAACACGATATCGGCATCCCGCACCGTGGCACGCAGGCGGCGGGCGACACTGCGCAGCACGAAGTCACCGGCAGCGTGGCCATGGCCGTCATTGACCTGCTTGAACCAGTCCAGGTCCAGCGCAACCACCGACAGCGGCCGTTGGCTGCGCGAGGCACGAATCAGCTCACGCTCAGCGACGTCTTCAAGCGAGTAGCGGTTGAGCAGCCCGGTCAAGGCGTCGTGTCGCGCGAGATACTGCAGGTGAATCTCCTTGTAGCGAAACAGCAGCAGCGCCAGTGCACCGGCCAGGCCCAGGTAAAACAGCACGCTGGCCAGAAATACTGGCGCCAGCACCGGACTGCGCTCCGGCTGCCCGGCAAGATCGTAGTCGAGCAGCAGATAGGCGAAGCGCAGGCACAGGAATCCGGCATAGCCAATCAGCACTGCGGCGACCGCTGCCCGATAGCGCCTGAGCGGCCGATCGTCGCCCTGGAATAACCAGCATGCCGACATCGCGGCGATCGCCGTGTAAAGCATCGAAATCAAACCGACGCGCAGCAACACGCTGTGCTGCATCAGTGGAACGGTCAGGATCAGGAGGACGACCAGCAGGCCAAGCAGGACGACCGCCCGTGTCGAGCGATCCCGGCGCAGGTGATCCTGGATGCCCAGCAGCACCATTCCATGTCCCAGCGCAATGGCACCATTGGCCAGGGCCAGCCCGATCACCGATACGGCCGGACTCGCCGGCACCATGGTCAGCAGTCCGACGAGATGCCCGACACAGAAGAACACGCCGGCCAGCGCCCAGTCGCGCACCGCGCGCTCGCGGTTGCCCGCCAGATGGATGCCGGTCATGACCACCGCAAGAAACAGCGCGCACAGCGCCGCCACGAATACCAATGTGAACGCATCGAGCGAGCGGAACACCGCGCCTCCCTCCCCACCCCCGGCGGGAACCCTGACTGCCACCCGGACCGGCCTCCCGGCCCGGCTCAAACCATTGCCTTTTCCAGATTACGCCGGCCAGGACCGGTTTTCAAGGTGTAGCCTTGTCCAATGACACATGAGCCTGAACGGGGCACGCGTTTCCAACGAGAAGTGAGCCTGAAGGCGATTCGGGGTCCGGGATCATCGGAGGATGATCGTGACTCTCACAACGCAAGGGCTCCAGACCCTGGACCAGGTCCGGAATTTTGTCGACCACAGGGAGCCACTCGGCTTCGAGCCGCCCGACACGGCCCGCGCCCGGACAGGCGGATGCTCAGTCGGTCATCAGCTCGGCAATGGTTGCCACCGGAGCCGAGCCGAAGCTCAGAAACTCGTTGTGGAAGGCTTCCAGGTCGAACGCATCGCCCTCGATCTGCCGGCGGCGCTCCCGCAGGTCCCGTATCTCTGCGTAGCCGGCATAGTAAGAGGTCAGCTGAACCTGGCTCAGCGTGACGCGCAGCCACTTCTGCTCTGCCTCGGAGCGCTCCTGGAACGCCTCTTCCTGCATCATGCGAAGGGCCTCATCGCGCTCCATGCCGAGCACGTGGACCGAGTAGTCAAGTATTGCGTTGGACACCACCCGCAGCAGCCATTTGCCGTGCATCAGCCACAGCTCGGGCGCATGGTCGCCCCAGCCCTGCTCAAGCATCATGCGCTCGGCATAGACCGCCCAGCCTTCGATCATCGCCCCGTTGCCGAACAGGCTCTTGACCAGACTCGGTGACCGGTTGGCGTGCAGGAGCTGGGTGTAGTGCCCCGGGATGGCTTCGTGGATATTGAGTATCTGAAGCATCCATTGGTTGTACTCGCGCAGATAGCTCGCGGCCTGATCGGGGCCATAGGACTCAAGGGGCGTCACGTTATAGTAGGTTTCAGCGCCCGGGTTGAACGGCCCCGGCGCGCTGACCGAGGCAATCGCGCCGGTGCCCCGCATGTACTCCGGCGTCTCTCGCACCACCAGCGGCTTGTCGGGATCCTGCTCGAGCAGTCGGTTGGCGCGCACGAATTCAGCCAGCCGGGGGATCTGGCGGCGTATCTCGTCGATGAATCCCTCGAGCGGGACCTGTTCGTCCGAGAGCCGCTCAATCAGGCCGGAGATGCGCTCCAGGGGTGCGTCGGGCAGCGGTTCATCCGGAAAATAGCGCGGCCACAGCTCAACCGCCAGCTCGTCCATTTCCGCGTGCAGACGCGCCTTTTCGGCGAGCGCGCGCTGATAGAGCTCCGCTGCACTGAACGCAGACTGGATATCCAGGGCAAACTTCTGCTCGTAGAGCATCTCCCCAAGCCGAAACGAACGCGCATGACCGGCATCGGCCAGCTCATCGCGCAACCGCTCAAGCCAGCCAATCCAGTCGATGACGGCGCTGCGGGCGCTGGCGATGCGCTCATCCAGCGTCCTGCGCTGCTCGTTTGACAGCTCGGCGGCAGCGGCACGGGTCGCGATTGATTCAAACAGCGCCAGTGCGCCCTGGTTCTGGCGAATGGCCAGCTCGGTGTGCTGCAACGTCGGTGATTGCAGGCTGCGCCGGGCCACGTCATAGTAGGCTTGCACGTTGTCCAGCCGACGCCCGATCAGAACCAGTCGCTGTTCGAGTGGCGCAAACTCGGTATTGAGGAGCACACCGATCGGTCCGGCTACGTTGTAGCGAGACGGCTGCCACTCCCAGCCACGATAGGTGTTCAGGTACCACTGCATCGATCTCAGGTGATTCTCGAGCAGGTCGTAGTCCGCCCTCGAATGCGGCGAAAGGGCCAGGCGATCGAAGTCGGCAAGCCGAGCCAGCGCGTCACTCAGGAAAGCATCAGCGCGACCGCGATATTCAGCGTCTGGAATGGTCAGCCGATCGGCCTTGGCGTAGTCACCCTGATAGATCGCCCATTCCGGATTGAGCGTCAGCATGTCGTCAATCAGCGACTGCGCCAGCACTTCGAAAGCAGCCTCGGGGTGCGCCGGTGCCGCCTGCTCCGTGCTCACATCCGGCCCGACCGAATCAGCTTGGCCAGCCGGCCCTGCCGCGCCGGAAACGGGTGATTCCTGCCGGCAGGCCACCAGGACAAACAGGGCAAGGCCCGCAAGGCTTACAAGTCGCATGGGATCTTTCCCTCACAAATCGTGTTTTGGCATCCTACTCCAGATGGGCAGCAGCCGTCGGCTTTGCTATCATTTCGCCCATGAACCCGCTGCCGCAGACTTATCGCGAAGAAATCGCCAACGCGCTGACGCACGGGCTTGGCGTTATCCTGTCGATTGGTGGCGGTGCCGTACTTATCACGCTGACTTCACTGATGGCCGGCGTGCGGGAGGTCATCAGCGTATCGATCTTCGTCGCTTCGCTGGTGCTCCTCTACACCGCCTCGACGCTGTATCACTCGGCGCGTTCAGCACGCTGGAAATCACGCCTTAAAATACTCGATCATTGCGCCATCTTTCTGCTGATTGCCGGCACCTATACGCCGTTTACCCTGGCGGCGATGCGCGGCGGCTGGGGCTGGTCCCTGTTTGGCGTCATCTGGGGGCTGGCCGTGATTGGCATCGTCCTCAAGCTGTTCTTTACAGGGCGCTATCAGCGCCTGTCGACGGCGACCTATATCGGCATGGGCTGGCTGGCCATCATCGCCTTTGCACCCCTGGCCCAGGCCCTGACACCGGCCGCTCTGGCATGGTTGATCGGCGGAGGCCTGCTCTACACCACCGGCACCCTGTTCTACCATGCGCGCCGCCTGCCCTATGCGCATGCCGTCTGGCACCTGTTTGTTCTCGGCGGCAGTGCTTGTCATTTCGCCGCCGTCACGACCCAGGTGATTGCAGCATCTGCCTGAACCGGATCGGGTCGACCACCAGACCGGCGATTTCTTCTGCCGGTGCGGCCTGGCTGAAGAAATAACCCTGAAAACAGTCACAGCGTTCAGCGGTTAGAATATCGAGCTGCTCGAGCGTTTCGACCCCCTCGGCAACCACCTTGAGCCGCAGCCGGTGCGCCATGCGAATGATGGCCGAGACCAGATCGCGATTGGATGTGTTGACAACCAGGTCCCGGATGAACGAGCGGTCGATCTTGAGCGTATCGAGATCCAGCGTTCTCAGATAAGCCAGCGAGGAATAGCCGGTTCCAAAATCGTCGAGCGAGACGTGAACCCCCATCGCACGCAGGCGCTTGATCACGTCACGGCCGGCGCGCAGCTGCTCCATGAGCATGGACTCGGTAATCTCGAGATGCAGCAATCCGGGATCCAGACCCGTGTCGGCCAGCACCCGCTCGACATGATCGACCAGCCTGCCGGTCTGGAACTGCCGTGCCGACAGATTGACCGCAACCGGCAATCTCCCGAGGGTCGCTTGCCAGTCGGCTGCCTGCCGGCAGGCTTCGCGCAGCACCCAGTCTCCGATCGGAACGATCAGTCCACTCTCCTCGGTGGCGGCAATGAATTCTGACGGCAGAACGAGGTCGCCGCCGGCCGGCTGCCAGCGCAGCAGGGCTTCCACCCCGCCGACGCGGTAGTCGTCCGAAACGCCGATGATCGGCTGGTAGTGCAAGACAAACTCACCCGCGTCCAGTGCGCTGCGAAGATGTGCATCGAGCTGCAAACGGCGACTGGCCGTCTTGACCAGCCCCGATGAAAAGAAATGCCAGGTGTTGCGGCCCGACTCCTTGGCCTGATACATGGCCGCGTTGGAGTATTGCAGCAGCTCGGTAACCGTCGATGCGTCCTTCGGAAACAGGGATATTCCGATACTGGCGCTGACGTAAACCTCAGCCTGGTTGGCCAGCAGGAAGGGCTCGGAAATGGATCGAAGCGTCGCGGCCGCGAGATCCGAGATCTGGCCGGCATTGCCGGCATTGTCCAGATACATCACGAATTCGTCGCCACCCAGGTGCGCCAAGCCGGCAGCCGCGGGCAAACCGTTGCGAAGTCGTCGCGCCACCAACACCAGCAAATCGTCACCGATCGGATGGCCGAAACTGTCGTTGACGTTGCGAAACCGGTCAAGGTCAATGTAGAAAACGGCCAGCACACGATCATCATCCGGTTCACGATCCAGCAATCCGCGCAGCGTCTCCTGCAGGCGCAGGCGGTTGGGCAAGCCGGTCAGGGCATCATGATAGGCCAGGCGCTCCATCCTGCGGTGAGCACGCTTGAGGTCCTCGATATCGGTAAAGATCCATGCATGGCGGTTATTGCCGAGATCATCGCTGCCAATACGTGTCGCCGTAGCCAGGAACGGGCGCTCGCCGTCGTCGGCGGACTGCATCCAGATCTCGCCGTTCCAGTAGCCGCAATCGGCCATCTCGCCGTTGATCCGCGCGAAAAAACGCCGATCGTGCCGATCTGACATGAGCAGGGACAGCTCCATGCCCTCGAGCGAACGCTGGGAACGCCCGATCAACGCCTGAAACGCGGGATTGACCGAGACCACGCGCTGTCGATGATCGCTGATGATCACACCATCGTGGGTGCGCTCGAACACAACCGCGCTCTGGCGCAGCTGGCGAATCAGGCCAGCCTGATCCTCGAGCGCGCGCCAGCTCAGCCAGAACACAAGAATGGCACTGGCCAGCACGAACACCCAGCCCTTGTAGGTCTGCAGCGTGGTCATCAGGAAGGGATCGTCAGTGATCGCACGCAGCGCGGCATCGCTGAAGAATATCCACAGCGCGCCCGCAGCGGCATATATCATCGCCACCTTGAGCGCATAGCTGCCGGTCAACTTCATCGGCTTCACTCCCCCGGGCCCCTTGACCGGGAAGAACTTTCACGATCGACTCGGCCCGAGGATTTACTATACTACGTCTGCAAGTCGTTATCATCGCCCGTGGCACCGACCACGAACCGGTTTGGTCTCATCCGGAGTCATCGCTCATGTTCAAGTCGATTTCCATGCTTCGCCTCGCGCTTACGGCGTTCACCATCGGGCTGATAGCCGCCTGTGCCACGAGCCCGTCAAACGACTCTCTGATTACCGACTCACGCGCCGCGCTGCAGCGCTTCGTCGACCGTGACCCCGACCTGCAGCGCTGGGTTGATCAGGCCTACGGCTACGCGGTTTTCCCCGATATCGGCAAAGGTGGCTTTTGGGTTGGCGGCGGGTTCGGCCGGGGCATCGTGTACGAACAGGGCAAGCCGGTGGGCCGCACCAGCGTGTCCCAGGCAACCATCGGTGCGCAGATCGGCGCACAGTCCTACAGCCAGGTGATTTTTTTCCGCGATGAATCGGCGTTGCGCAGCTTTCAGCGCGAGAACTTCGAGTTTTCGGCCCAGGCAACCGCCGTCGCCGCCACGGCTGGCGCAGCAGCAACCACCAGCTATGAACGCGGCGTGGCCGTGTTCATCATGTCGCGCGGCGGCTTGATGGCCGAAGCCACTGTCGGCGGCCAGAAGTTTCGCTACTGGTCGTTATAAACCCGCCTGATTCACCACCCGCGCTGCTGCGAGGACAGAAGCTCAACCAGCGACATTCTCCGAGACGGTCCCGTCGAGAAACTGCAGTCGCGCCAGTCTGGCATACAGCGGGCTTTGCTCGACCAGCTGGTCGTGGCGTCCCTCGGCAACCACCCGGCCCTGGTCGAGAACAATGATGCGGTCAGCGCGGCGCACGGTGGCCAGCCGGTGGGCAATGACCAATACGGTCCGGTTCTCTCCGACATCGTTGAGGGCTTCCTGAACCAGGCGTTCACTCTCCGCGTCCAGGCTGGCCGTGGCCTCGTCGAGCAGCAGCAGCGGTGGCTCCTTGATCAGGGCACGGGCAATGGCAATGCGCTGTCGCTGGCCGCCAGACAACCGAATGCCGCGCTCACCAAGAAAGGTGGCATACCCGTCTTGCCAGCGCTCGACGAACTCGTCAGCATGTGCGGCCCGGGCCGCGGCGCGAATGCACGCGTCATCGAACTGCTCAACCCCGTAGGCAATGTTGTCGGCGGCCGACCCCGAGAACACCACGACGTCCTGCGGCACAATGCCAACGCTGCGACGCAGCACCGTCAGGTCGAGTTCGCGCACATCGATACCGCCAACCTGCACGCGACCTGCATCCGGGTCATAGAAACGCAGCAGCAGCTGGAACAGCGTCGACTTGCCGGCACCTGACGGGCCGACGACCGCCACCGTTTCACCAGGCGGTATGCTCAGCGACAGGCGGTCAAGCACCGGCTCCTGCGGGCGCGTCGGATAGGCGAAACTCACCGCATCAAAACAGACACCGAGCGGTCCAGCCGGCAGCGCAACCGCCTGCCTCGGCGATTGAATGGCCGGCTCGGCATCGAGCAGCTCCGCCAGTCGCTCCATTGCGCCTGCGGCCCGCTGCAGCTGGCTCCAGATTTCGCTGAGGCTGGCAGTCGATCCCGCCGCAATGGCAGCATACAGCACGAATTGGCCGAGCTGACCGGGGCTCATGCCGCCCGTCAGCACCGATCGCGCACCCAGCCACAGCACGAAGGTAACGGCACCGAAAGTCATCAGGATGATCAATACGATCAACAGGGTGCTGGCGCCGATCCGGCGGCGTGCCGCGGCAAAAGCAGCCTCAACGGCTGACGAAAAGCGCTGCTGTTCACGCGCCTCCTGGGCAAATGCCTGGACCGTCTGGACCGCGTTGATCGACTCATCACCGATGGCCGAGAAATCCGCAACCCGGTCCTGGGCGCTGCGCGACAGGCGGCGCACCCAGCGGCCCAGAACCATGACCGGCATAATGATGATGCCAATCAACAGGCCGATGACGCCGGCCAGCGAAGGCGCGGTCACGATCAGTGCAATGGCACTGGCCACCAGCATGACCAGATTGCGAACGCCGAACGACACGGTCGAACCGACCAGCGTCTCGACCAGAGTGGTATCGGTATTGAGCCGCGACAACACCTCACCGGTGCGCGTGGTGGCGAAGAACTCCGGGCTCATGGCCAGTACCCGCCGGTAGACAGCCTTGCGAATATCCGCCACGACCCGCTGGCCAAGCCAGCTGACCCAGTAAAAACGCAGCCCGCCGCCGACGGCCATCGTTGCCGCAGCGCCGAACAGCAGCCAGAACCAGCGGTTGATCCGGGCGATGTCATCAGCCATGAAGCCGCGATCGATCACCTGCCCGACCGCTGCCGGAATGGCCAGTGCACCGGCTGCGGATATCAGCAGGAACAGGGCGGCCAGGCCGATCTGCAGTCGATAACGCGCCACGAATGGCCGCAAGGACCGCAGCGAGCTGAACTGGCGCGACGCAGGCCGTTGATCGGCGTCAGTCACCGGCACGCTCCCGACCCGCGCAGCAAACGAGAATTGGCGGGTATTGCTCGAGTATCAACTGAGACCTCCACTTTCAAATCGCGTTACACAATTATTGACCGCGTCTAGACGGGTATGCGGGCCCGTCTGGCCTGGCTCCATCCGGCCCAGGAAAACATGACCAGCGCAGTCCAGATACAGCCGAACGTAATGGCGTGGTCAACGGTAAACGGCTCGCCGAAAAGAAACACGGCCAGGCAGAACGTCATGCTTGGTGCCAGGTACTGCATGATACCTATGGTACTGAGCCTGAGGCGCCGCACGCCGGCGGCAAACAGCACCAGCGGCACCAGGGTGATCAGACCGGTGCCGATCAACAGCGCGGTCTCGGCGATATCTGCGGGATCAAACTCGAGCTGAAGCCGTCCCGCCAGCCCGTAGAGCCAGACCAGCGCCAACGGCGCCAGGATCAGTGTCTCCCAGAACAGTCCGACAATGGGCCCGACATCGGTTTTTTTTCGAACCACGGAATAGGCGGCAAAGCTGCCGGCCAGAGTCAGCGCAATCCACGGAAACTGCCCAACGCGCACCGTCATGTAGACCGTGCCAACGGCCGCCAGCACGACAGCGGCTGACTGCAGCCGGCCGAGTGTTTCCCGGAACACGATCATGCCCAGCACGACATTGACCAGCGGATTGATGAAGTAACCCAGACTGGTCGACAAGACCCGGCCGGTATTGACGGCGTAGACGAAGGTCAGCCAATTCACGGCAATCAGGGTGCCGCTGATTGCCAGCGCGGTGAGCACCCGGCGTGACACGTGCAACCGCTTCAGCGCACGGCGGCCGTCACGCAGCAACAGCAACAGCGCCAGAAAGAGCAGCGACCAGATCACACGATGGGCGATAATCTCATCGGCGCGGACGTGTCCCAGCAGCTTGAAGTAAAGCGGCGCGAGGCCCCAGACGCCAAAGGCACCCAGTGCAGCAAGAAACCCCAGCAGTTCTTCTCGTCGATCCGTCACGGTAGTCTCCCGACCGGCCTCAGCGAAAACAGCGACGCTCGCCCGCACCGCTCTGCCCCGCCGGCGCATGGGCCGGCGCCGTCGTTTGGCGATGCGCCGATCACGGATGACTGGGCAGGATGCGCGCCTTGAAAACGGGCCGCAGAGCATAGCATGCGCAGTGTCTGGCAGAACCGCAATAATCGTTGCCATGCGGCGCGCGATCAGCGCCAGTTGGGCGATGACTGGTTTGCATCAATTGATACAAAATGTTATAAGCAGCACAAATCAGGATGCGCCGGGTGGGGGCAGAATACTTGACCGAATCAGCCGTCCGGCAGCCTGCATCAGCGGCGGTTGCGGCGGCAACAGTTTAATGTGATACGACATCATGGAGGTCGATCCACATGCAACGGATGCACGCCAGGCAACACAATCCACACCTCTTGAAGCGAATGACAGGCCTTTATTTGCCGGCAGCCGTATTACTGCTGCTGCTTTCCGGCTGGGCGTTCGGCGCTGCGTTTATCGCCGTGGTTCCTGACCAAGCCATTGATAGTGACGGCAACCGCGCCACCACCACCCCCTTCGGAGCGAGTTCCGAGTGCGCCGACGGGTTCCGGTACCAGCAGGTCATCGAGGGCGATCGCGTCGGTGGCGGTCGCATCAGCGCCATCGCATTTCGCCTGGACGCTTCCGAGCCAGGCGACGTCGGGCCATTGACGTTTCCCGGCAGCATGGTGCGGCTGGCGTCGACCGCTGCGTCCCCGACAACGATCAGCAGCGTGTTCGACAACAATCTCGGTGCCGACACGACCGTCGTTTTCACCGGCGACCTGGTGGCCAGCGCAACCGCCGGCGGGTCCCCGACCGCGTTCGATTTCGAGATCCCCATCGAGGCACCGTTCGACTTCGATCCGGCCGACGGCAACCTGCTGATCGAGCTGACCGCCGAAAACTGCCCGCCCGGCGTGAGCGCAGAGTTCGACGCCGACAACCGCGGGCTGGGCCACGCCGTTGCCTGGGACCACGCCAGCAGCACGGCCGATCAGGTCGCCACGCGCGGGCTCGTGACGCAGTTGTTGCTTGTCTCTGGATCCGGCGTGATCGCGCCGCTCTACAACTGTCCTGCCAATTCTTCTTCTGGCGATAACCTGACCCGCGGTTTCTACGTCGAGAACTTCCCGGCGCGCGAGCTCGACAAGGTGACAATGACTTATCACATGCCAGCGGCCGGCACCTACACGGTCCGCATGACGGCGCGGGAAAACACCTATGACGGGCGCATCATCGGTGGCCCCAGAACCCGGACCTTCAATACCGGAACCGGCGGAACCCGCGCCGAGATCACCTTTGACTTCGGCAGCGCAACCGTGACCGAAGGGTCGACGGTCACCTTTAGCCAGGAGCTGCTCGACTCGCCCAGCGGTAGTCTGTTCTACAACCTCGGAGACGGACCCTGCGCGGATATCGTCCAGACCGAAGGCACGACGCCGCCGCTGGACACGGTCCGAAAAGATCGGGTTGCGGTGACGATCGAGGCGGAAACACGCATCCGCGGCATTGGCGGCAACTGGTCGGTCGTCGGCCATGACGGCGAAGGCTTCATGATCGACGTCACCCAGCACGACGGCACGCTGGTCGTGATCTGGTTCACCTACGATTTCGACGGCAATCAGATGTGGTTGATCGGCACGGATCCCGATTTCAGCGGCAACAGCGCGCACATGACGCTCAGTCGGGTCACCGGCCCCAGCTTCGGGCCCGATTTCTCACCTGCCGATGTGATCACCGAGTCCTGGGGCACGCTGACGATCGTGTTCGAGGACTGCGGCGGGGGCCGCGTCACGTTCAATTCGCTGGCCGGCTTCGGCGCCGGCGCCTACGACATCATGCGGGTCTACGACACCGAGCAGGCCAGCTGCCCTTAGGGAGCCCCGAAACAACTATGCGCGGGCCCTTAGTGAGCCTCTGAACAACTCTGCGCCGGCGCGCAGAGTTGTTCAGAGGCTCCTTAGCTCTTAGCCGCGTCGCTTCGATGCGGCCAGCAACTGCTCGATCCGCTCGCCGGACTCCGATGAGGTGTCGTGGAGGAATTTCAGCGTCGGCGTCACCCGCAGGCGAATTCGCCGACCCAGCTGGTGACGTACCTGACCGGTGTGCTCGTTGAGAAAAGCGATGATCGCCGGCGCCTGCTCGATCTCGAGTACGGCGACGTGAACCTTGGCGTGTGAGAGATCCCGCGACACCTCGACGTCAGTCACGCTGATCAGGCCGGCCGGCAGCTCGTACTCGAACTCGCCCTGAAGGATCTCTGCAATTTCACGCCGCAGCAGCCCGGCGACGCGCTCACTGCGGGAATGGTTCATTCGTCCAGTGTACGCTGCACTTCAATCCGCTCGAAGCACTCGATCTGGTCGCCCGGCTTGACGTCGTTGTACTGCTTGACGCCAATCCCGCACTCGGTTCCGGCCTGGACTTCGCTGACGTCATCCTTGAAGCGTCGCAGCGATTCGAGCTCGCCTTCGAAGATCACCACGTTGTCACGCAGTACGCGAATGGGGTTGGCGCGCCTGACCGCGCCCTCGACGACCAGACAGCCGGCGATCGCGCCCAGCTTGGACGAGCGGAAGACGTCCTTGACCTCGGCCAGACCTATGATCTGCTCCTTGGTTTCGGTACCCAGCAGCCCGGAGATGGCCTTCTTGACGTCGTCAATGGCATCGTAGATCACGCTGTAGTAGTTCAGGTCCAGGTCGGCTTCCTGGATGATCTTGCGGGCACTGGCATCGGCGCGCACGTTGAAGCCGATGATGATGGCACCGGAGGCCTGGGCCAGGCTTGCATCCGACTCGGTAATACCACCCACGCCGGAGGCGATGACGTTGACCCTGATTTCTTCGTTCGACAGTCGGGTCAGGGCATCTCTCAAGGCCTCGACCGACCCCTGGACGTCGGCCTTGATCACCAGATTGACTGCCTGTTCCTCGCCGCTGGATTCGCCCATCTGATCGAACAGGTTCTGCAGCTTGGCGGCCTGCTTTTCCGCCAGCCGCCCCTCACGCGCGGTCTGTTTGCGCTGCCCGGCTGCCTCACGGGCCTTGCGTTCATCGGCCACGGCGATGACGTCATCACCGGCGTTGGGGACACCCGACAGACCCAGCACTTCGACCGGAATCGACGGGCCGGCTTGTTCGATCGCCTCACCGGTCTCGTCAAACATCGCCCGAACGCGACCGTATTCCTCACCGGCCAGTATCATGTCACCACGTTTGAGCGTGCCGTCCTGAACCAGAACCGTCGCCACCGGACCGCGCCCCTTGTCCAGGGCCGATTCAACCACCACGCCGCGACAGCGACGATCAGGCACGGCCTTGAGCTCGAGCACCTCCGACTGCAGCAGGATCGACTCAAGCAGCTTGTCGATGCCCTCGCCGGTGACCGCCGAAACCGGCACGAAGATCTCTTCACCGCCCCAGTCCTCGGGCACCACCTCTTCGGCGGCCAGTTCGGACTTGACGCGGTCCGGATCGGCCTCCGGCTTGTCCATCTTGTTGACCGCCACGATCAGCGGCACACCTGCCGCGCGAGCGTGCTGAATCGCCTCTTTGGTCTGCGGCATGACCCCGTCATCGGCAGCCACGACCAGCACGACGATATCGGTCGCCTGCGCCCCGCGCGCGCGCATCGAGGTAAATGCCGCGTGCCCCGGCGTGTCCAGGAAGGTCACCACGCCGTTTTCGGTTTCAACGTGATAGGCGCCGATGTGCTGGGTGATTCCTCCCTGCTCTCCGGCAGCCACACGGCTGCGTCTGATGTAGTCAAGCAACGATGTCTTGCCGTGGTCGACATGCCCCATGACCGTGACGACCGGCGGTCGGGGGACCTCAGTACCTTCAGCCGCCTCGTCTTCTGCCGCGAGCTCCTGTTCGATGTCGGTTTCTTCGGCCGGCCGTGCTTCGTGACCCATTTCCTCGACCACCAGAATGGCCGTTTCCTGATCGAGCGGCTGATTGATCGTCACCATCGTGCCCATGTTCATGAGCACCTTGATCAGGTCGCCGGCCTTGACCGCCAGCAGTTTGGCCAGCTCACCCACGGTAATGGTCTCGGGAATTTCGACCTCGCGTTTGACCGGCGCGGTGGGCTTCTGAAAGCCATGCTCGGTAGCGACACTGGCCATCTTGCCCCGCCCACCCTTGCGGCGCGGCTTGCGCCGCTTGCTTTTTGGCGCGATGTGCAATTCCTTGCGGCCGTAACGAGTCGCCGTTTCTTCTGCGCCAGTGCGCTCCCCGACGGCCTTGCGCTCGGCTTCCTTCTCCGCGGCCTGGCGCGCCACCTTCTCCTCGACACGCTGCTGCGCTTCGGCTTCAGCGCGGGCCCGTTCCTCTTCCTTGCGGCGGGCTTCTTCCTCAGCCTCGCGCCGCTTGCGCTCTTCCTCTTCCGCGCGCGCCTGCTCCTCCTGCTCGCGCTGTCTGCGCTCAGCTTCCTCGCGCTCGAGGCGTTCTGCTTCCTCGCGTTCACGGCGGGCGGCTTCCAGCGCTTGCTGAGCCGCCTCACGCTCGGGATCAGCGCGTTCCTGTTCAGCGATATCGCTTCGCTTGACGTAGGTGCGTCGCTTGCGTACCTCGACGTTGACGGTTCGTGACGGTGCCGCGCCCCGCGTGCGCGTCCGGCCAGCACCGCCAGTCGGCACCCGTAGCTCGCTGATGCTCTTGCGCTTGAGCGTCACCTTGCTTGGCCGGGTCGATTCCTCGACGTCGCCCTTGCCATGGCTGGAGCGCAGGTACGACAAAAGCTTGATCTTGTCGTCATTGGTCACCGCGGCATCCGGATCATCGACCTGAATGCCGGCCTCGTTGAGCTGGGCAAGCAAGCGTTCGACGTCGACACCCAGCACTTCAGCCAGTTGCGTAACAGTGACCTGAGACATGTGCTCCTTCCTCGATCCTCTCTTATTCCTCGGCAAACCAGTGAGCACGCGCCTTCATGATCAGATCGGCGGCAAGCTCTGGGTCGAGATCCTTGATATCTTCCAGTTCGTCAACCGCGCATTCTGCCAGATCGTCCCGCGTGCGGATGCCCTGTTCGGCCAGCCGAAACGCGAGCTGCTCGGTCATGCCATCGAGTTCCAGCAAATCCTGTTCCGGGCGGTGCTCTTCAAGCTCCTCCTCGGATGCAATCATCTGCGTGAGCAAGGCGTCCCGGGCGCGCTGCCGCAATTCGGCAACCACCGCTTCGTCGAACTCCTCGATCTGGATCAGTTCAGACTCCGGAACGTAGGCCACTTCCTCAACGTTGGTGAACCCTTCCTGGACCAGAATCGATGCCACCTCTTCGTCAACATCGAGCTTCTCCTTGAACATCTCGAGAATGGTCCGCGTCTCGGATTCGCTCTTCTGTTCGGCCTGTTCGATGGTCATGACGTTGAGCGTCCAGCCGGTCAGCTCCGATGCCAGGCGCACGTTCTGTCCACCGCGACCAATGGCCTGGGACAAGTTCTCCTCTTCGACGGCGATATCCATCGAGCCGGCGTCTTCATCGACGACAATCGAATGCACCTCGGCCGGGGCCATTGCGTTGATCACGAACTGCGCCGGGTTCTCATCCCACAGAATGATGTCGATCCGCTCGCCGGCCAGCTCATTGGAAACGGCCTGTACCCGCGAACCGCGCATGCCGACACAGGCTCCAATCGGATCGGTACGATCATCCAGAGCGTGCACGGCAATCTTGGCACGCCGACCCGGATCGCGGGCCGCACCCTTGATTTCAATCAGATTCTGGCCAAACTCGGGCACTTCCAGCTTGAACAGCTCGACCAGAAATTCCTTCATCGTGCGGCTGACAAACAGCTGTGGCCCGCGTACCTCGGGTCGCACTTCGTAGAGATAGCCGCGCACCCTGTCGTTGATGCGCGCCGTTTCACCCGGAATGGTATGACGCGACGGGATGAAGGCCTCGGCGTTCTCGCCCAGGTCCAGCATGATCCCCCCTCGCTCCATACGCTTGATCTGGCCGTTGATCAGCTCGCCGATGCGATGCTGGTAGGCTTCGACGACCTGGGCGCGCTCGGCTTGCCGTACACGCTGCACGATAACCTGCTTGGCAGCCTGCGCCGCGATACGGCCGAATTCGGGTGGCTCCATGGGTTCCTCGATGAAATCACCAACCTCAAGATCGGCATCGAGCTTGCGTGCCTCACTGAAGCGAATCTGACGATCTTCCGATTCGAGCTCGGCTTCATCCTCATCGTCCGAGATCACCTCCCAGCGCCGAAAGGCCTCGTACTGTCCGCTGTCGCGGTCGATGGCAACACGCACATCGATATCTTCGGGATGCCGGCGACGTGCTGCCGAAGCCAGCGCCGCCTCGATGGCCTCGAAGATCGTCTCCCGGCTCAGGCCCTTTTCGTTGGAGACGGCCTCGACGACCTGAAGGATTTCCTTGCCCTTGTTCATCTCTGCCTGGTTCCGCAATCCAATTGAATTTGCTGTCACGATTTGCGCTGCTGTCTGAGCAACGCATCCAAATCCGGCGCCAGCGCCGCACGCTGAATATCTTCAAGCGGCAGCGCCACGATCTCGCCGTCAACCTCCAGTCTGACCTGCTGGTCGTCGGCACCCACAATCCGGCCATTGAACTTGCGCCGACCGGCCATGGGCACAGCCAGCACGACGCGCGCATCCTCGCCGACAAACCGAAGATAGTGCGCCGCTTCGAAAAGCGGCCGCTCGATGCCCGGCGAAGAGACCTCCAGCGTGTACTGGCCCTTGACGGGATCTTCGACGTCGAGCAGCGCCGAGACCTCATGGCTGACGCGCTCGCAGTCATCCACGCCAATGCCGCTGTCCGGCCGATCGATATAGATGCGAATCAGCCGATTCTTCGGATTGGACAGGTACTCCAGCCCGACAAATTCGTAGCCGAGATCCTCGATCAGCGGCACGACCAGCGTTTCCAGTTTGTCGGTGACGGCCACAAGCATCCTCCAGCAACGCTGCCGCGGTGACGTCTGCAGCTCTTAACGAAAAAAGCCCCTGGTACCAGGGGCTTTCTTCTTCTCCAGAAACCTGGTAGCGGGGGCAGGATTCGAACCTGCGACCTTCGGGTTATGAGCCCGACGAGCTGCCAGACTGCTCCACCCCGCAATCGAGCTCGCTATTATAGGGTCTCATTGGATTTGGCGCAAGGCCAGGCCCCGTGAAGCACCGCCGGGCGCCGAGATACCGGCTGAAACTGTTCATCAACCGCCGAAACGAACGACCAGCGCCACCAGCGCCGACAGCACGACAGCAATCACCAGCAGTCCCCGGAGCATCGCTCGTCGCGCACGCTCTCCACCCTGGTCCTCGAGCCGGGCCAGTGCTTCGGCACTCAGGGGTGCTTCCACTTGATGCTCGGGATCAGCAAGCAGCGCGGCTGCATCCTCGTACTGATGCGGGAGAATCGCCCACAGAGCTGCCCGAAAGCGCCCCTGGTGGGCGAGATTGAGCCGTAGCGATGTCATGTCGGTAACGTGCGCGGCAATGCCGCGTGAACGCAGGAAGGCCGCGCGCTCCTCCGCCTCGGACCGGCTTTCGAATTTCGCAATACGTTCCATCACATCACGCTACCATGCCAGGCGTGACCGACTCGAGGACATCATCATGATCGTACTGCATCATCTCCAGGACTCGCGCTCGCAGCGGGTGCTCTGGCTGCTCGAGGAACTGGGCGTCGACTACGAGATTCACTACTACCAGCGCGACCCCGGAACCAACCTCGCCCCGCCCGAACTGCGCGAGGTTCATCCACTCGGCAAGTCTCCGGTGATCACCGACAACGGACGAACACTGGCCGAATCCGGCACCATCATCGACTACCTCGCCCGCAGCTACGGCAACGATCCATGGACCCGCGATCCGGGGGACGCCGACTACTGGGATTACGACTACTGGATGCATTATGCTGAAGGCTCACTGATGCCACCTCTGCTGGTCCAACTCATTTTCAGCAAGGTACGCAGCAGCGCTCCGTTTTTCGTCCGACCGATTGCTGCCGGCATCGCCGATCAGGTCGACAAGGCATTCACCAGCGGCCAGATCCGAACCCACTGCCGCTTTGTCGAAGCCCACCTGGCCGATCGCAAATGGTTTTTGGGCAATGCCATCAGCGCTGCAGACATCCAGATGAGCTTCCCGCTTGAAGCCGCGCTCGGACGCGCCGTTCCGGCCGAAGACTATCCCCACATCGCCGATTATGTGCGCCGCTTTCAGCGCCGCCCGGCCTACCGGCGCGCGCTCGATGCGGTCGAGGACCACTATGCCTACGGTCCGGACCATCTCGGGGGAGATTGAATCCGGCCGATCCTGCTGGCAGCCGAATCGCCTGTCTGTGCCATCCCGCCGGGTTAAGATCAGCGAATCTGCACCAGCCGGAGATCATCATGCCCGCTTCCATATCGTTGCCGAAGCACACGTTTGCCGTGTTCCTCTTTGCGCTGACTCTCGCCATACCTGCCGCCGCCCAGAACACCGCCAAGCCGATCCTGCATGGCAAGGCATGGGTCGCAGTTACCGGCAAGCCGCTGGGCGCTACTGCCGGCGCCAGGATCTTCGAGCGCGGCGGCAACGCCGTGGATGCGGCAGCCGCAATGCTCGCGGCCACCGCCACCATGTGGGACACGCTTGGCTGGGGCGGCGAAACCCAGGCGCTGATCTACAACCCCGAGACCGGCGAGGTGATCGGAGTCAACGGCCTCGGCATCGCGCCAACCGGCGCAACACCGGCGTTTTTCCGTGAGCAGGGAATGCTTTACCCGCCCGAGTTCGGGCCACTCGCCGCCACCACCCCGGGCACGCCCGGCGCGCTGATGCAGATGGTCGCCGAATACGGGCGTTTGAGCCTCGCTGAGGTGCTGGCGCCGGCCATCGACATGGCCGACGGCTACCCGATCGAAAAGTCCCAGGCCGACAACATGGAGCGTCGCCGCGAGGTGATCGAGCGGTGGCCAAGCTCGATCAGGGTCTTCCTGCCCCACCACGACCCGGACAACCCGGATCGGCGCGCCGCCCCGCGCGAGGGTGAGATTTTCCGCCAACCCGACCTCGCCGCGACGCTGCGAAAACTGGTCGAGGCCGAGCAGCAAGCCCTGGCAACGGGCCAAACCCGGAAGGCGGCCATCCAGGCCGCCTACGACCGCTTCTATACCGGTGATATCGCCGAGGAAATCGTGCGCGCTACGCGTGAGGCAGGTGGCCTGTTCACCCTTAAAGACCTGGCCGGATGGGAGATGAAGTTCGAGGCGCCAGTATCCACCAGCTACCGCGGCATCGACGTCTACAAGCTCACCGTTTGGACGCAGGGCCCGGTCATGCTGCAGGCACTCAACATTCTCGAGGGCATTGACCTCAAGGCCATGGGCTACAACTCCACGCGCTATATCCACACGCTCTACCAGGCCATGAACCTGGCCTTCGCAGACCGTGACTTTTACTACGGCGATCCCTACACCCCGCCGGCAGAACCGGTCGAAGGTCTGCTGTCGAAAGAATACGCCGCCGCAAGACGAAAGCTGATACCGGCCGATCGCAACCTGACCGACTACATCCCGGGCGATCCCTATCGCTTCCAGGCCGGCGACAACCCGCATGAGGCGCTGCGGCGTAACTGGCGGCTCAACCCGCCGGCGGCGGATGCCGCGGGACAAGAAGGCTTTCAGCAGGCAAACATCCTGACTGCGGATGAAGCCTTTCGCGCCGGCACCACCTCGATCCAGGCCGCGGACGCAGACGGCTGGGTGGTCTCGGTCACCCCGTCGGGTGGCTGGATACCGGCCTTCATCGCCGGCGAGACCGGCATTGGCCTGAGCCAGCGCATGCAGAGCTTCGTCCTCGACGAGGCGCTCAATCCCTACAACGTGGTCGCGCCCGGCAAGCGTCCGCGGGTAACGCTCACGCCGTCGATGGCGCTCAAAGACGGCAAGCCGCTGCTGGCGTTCTCGGTCCAGGGTGGCGATACCCAGGATCAGAATCTGCTCCAGTTCTTCCTTGCGATGGTCGAGTGGGACATGAACGTCCAGCAGGCCGCGGAGGGCCGGGGCAACATCATGAGCTACCAGATGCAGAGCAGCTTCGGCGCGCACCAGGCCGAACCCGGCCGGCTGGAAGTCCCGCGCGAGATGACCACACCGCACACCCGCGAACAGCTCGAGAAGATGGGCTACCGCGTCGAAGTGGTCGATCGCGTCTACAACCCGACCACCGCCATCTGGTTTGATTCTGACAACGGCACGATGCAGGGCGCGGCCAGCGATTTCGGCGAGGATTATGGCATCGCCTGGTAGCGATGATCGCCGCGACATCTATCCGGACGCGCTGCGTGCACTGGCGCTGACCGTTGTCGTTTTTGGCCACTGGATCGCCACTCTGCCGCGCATGGAGGGCGGAACCCTGGTAGCCACTGATCACCTGCTCAAGCTCTGGCCTGCCGCCGGCTTTCTGACCTGGGCAGTGCAGGTGGTGCCGCTGTTCGTGTTCGTGTCGGCCGCGGTCAGCGCCGATGGCGTCGCGCGGCGCCTGGCCCACGGGCATTCGCAGCTGCACTGGTGGGGTAACAGAGCCCTGCGGCTGGCACGGCCAACCGTGACCTACCTCGTCGCCCTGACCCTGCTTGCAGTCCTGGCCAGGTTCTCAGGCGGACGGTTACTGGGCAATTTCAACGAATCGCTGACGATCCACCTGTGGTTTTTGATCATGCTGCTGGTCATCCAGGCGCTGCTGCCGCTTGGCATCCGGGCCGATCGGCGCTTCGGGCTTGGCGCCGTTATCGGTCTGATCCTTATTGCCGGCGCGGTGGACGTCATTCGCGCCGGGGCCTACTGGCCGACACTCTGGCCGACACTGGGTGCGCGGGTCACGGGCACCGACGGTGGCATCGGCTGGGTCAACGCGATTGTCGTCTGGCTGCTGCCGCAGCAACTTGGTATCGCCTGGCACAGGCAACGCTTTCGCGGCGCGCTGTGCGGCCTGGGGCTGGTCCTGTTGGGTGGCAGCTGGCTGTACGGATCGATACTCAGCGGATACCCGGTTGGCATGGTCGGCGTCGATCTGGACGGCAACAGCAACATGCTGCCGCCAACCCTGGCGCTGATCGGCGTGATGTGGCTTCAGGTCGGCCTGGTCCTGCTGTGCGAGCGGCCGGCACGCTGGCTGCTCGACCGCGAGCGCCTGGCCGGAACGGTTGCCTTTCTTGGCGCCTTCGGCATGCCCCTTTATCTGTGGCACAAGCTGGCTGAACTGCCGGCTGCCTGGCTGGGCGAGACAATCGGCGCGCCGATTGACGCCGGCCTGCCTGGCGCAGCCGGTTTCTGGGCCGGTCGATTGTGGTGGATCGGCCTGTGCCTGCTGATGGTCGTTCCAGTGCTGGCCGCGGTGGCATGGATCGAAACACGCCGCAGGCCGAAAGTGCCTGGCGCCGATTCAACCCTCGCCGTTGTCGCGGGCGGAACGGTGCTGCTGGCCGGCCTGGGCGCGGCCCTGGTCCAGGGCGCCATGCCCGGCGCGATGATTGGCCTGGTGGGCGTGGCCGCAGCCTCGCTGCTGCTGCGCAGAAAAGCCACGCCCGGTGCCCATTCGTCAGCGGCCTAGTGGGCTAGTGTACCCCGTCACTCATCTTGTGACTTATAGCGAGTGCCTCAGGGGCCAGATGCAAGGCGCGATTGCGCCGGCGTAGTGGGGCTACGTCAAGCAATCGCAACGCCGCAGATGGCCCCTGAGGCGCTCGCCCGACCGGGAGCGCCGTACAAGCCCGATCGCGGCGTTGACGCTCTTGCAAAGGGCACCACCCTTCCCGGCGAGCGCCGCCTTGCGCTCGGGCTTGTACGGCGCTCTATAAGTTACAAGATGAGTGACGGGGTACACTAGAATTTCCCCATCGACTCCTTACCCATTGAGCGACAATGGACCCGATCATCCTGTTCTTCTTGCTGGGCCTGGCCGCCGGACTGCTGAAATCGGAACTGCGGCTACCCTCGGCCGTCTACGAACTGGTGTCCATCCTGCTGCTGCTGTCGATCGGACTCAAGGGCGGCATGGAGCTCCAGCGGCAGCCGTTTCTGGAACTGGCGCCCGACATCTTGGTCACCATCGCGATCGGCCTGGTGCTGCCGCTGGTTGCATTTCCGCTGCTGCGTCATGTGGGCCGATTTGCCCGCCCCGATGCCGCTTCCATTGCCGCTCACTACGGTTCAGTCAGCGTTGGCACCTACGCGGTGGCCATCGCCTGGCTGACCACCCGCAACATTCCCTACGAGCCACACATGCCGCTGTTGCTGGTCGTCCTGGAAATTCCGGCCATTCTGGTCGGGATCGTGCTGGCGCGTGGTTTCACACGTGACACCCGCTGGGGCAAGGTTGCCCACGAGGTCTTTCTGGGCAAGGGGATCGTGCTGCTGATCGGTGGTCTGTTGATTGGCTGGCTGTCCGATCCCGAGGGGCTGGTGTCCATCGAACCGTTGTTCGTGGATCTGTTCAAGGGCATTCTGGCCATCTTTCTGCTCGAAATGGGACTGATCGCCGCGGCGCGTGCCGGCAGCCTGCGCCGCTACGGTCTGTTCCTGGTCGGCTTCGGTCTGATCATGCCGCTGTTCGGCGCGCTGGTGGGCGCGCTGGCCGGACAACTGATGGGGTTTACCGCCGGCGGCACCATGGTGATGGCGGTGATGATCGCCAGCGCCTCCTATATCGCCGTGCCCGCAGCCATGCGCATTTCCGTGCCCGAAGCCAATCCAACGCTGTCGCTGACTGCATCGTTGGGCATTACATTTCCGTTCAACGTCATCGTCGGCATTCCACTTTACTGGCGGCTGTCGAACTACATTCACCAGATCCTTTAGGAGGCTCCCGGCCATGACGACCGACCCCGAATTCCGTCGCAAACTGCTGACCGTGATCACCGAAGCCGCGCTGGAGACTCACCTGACCCGCGACCTGGAGCAGCTCGGCGCACCCGGTTACACCATTGCCAACGCCCGCGGCAGGGGTCAGCGAGGCGTGCGCAAGGCCGGCTGGGAGGCCGACAGCAATATTCGGGTAGAGATCATCTGCGACGAGACCACAGCACGCCGGATCGCAGCGCATCTGCGCGAGCGCTACTACGACAACTACGCCATGATTCTGACGCTGACCGACGTCGAAGTGCTGCGACCGCAGAAGTTCTCCTCGTGATCCGGCTCGGTACGGGTGACGATGATCTGGATCGCGCAGCCGCCCTGCTGCGAGGGGGCGAACTGGTCGCCATTCCCACCGAAACGGTCTACGGCCTGGCCGCCGATGCCGCCAATGCCGGGGCGATACAGCGCCTCTTTGCCGCCAAGGGGCGCCCGGCCGATCATCCGCTGATCGTCCACCTGCCCGACATCGACAGCCTGAATACCTGGGTAGCCGAGATACCCGCCACGGCCCGACAACTCGCGCAGGCATTCTGGCCTGGCCCGCTGACCCTGATCCTGCCGCGAACGCGGGGCGTTGCCGACATGATCACCGGCGGCCAGGACACGGTCGGCGTGCGCGTCCCCGGCCACCCGATCGCGCTGCGCCTGCTCGGACGCTTCGGTCGCGCCGTGGTCGCACCTTCAGCCAACCGCTTCGGCCGCATCAGCCCGACCAGCGCCGATCATGTCGTCGCGGAGTTCTCGGACGGCGATGCGGTTGCCGCGGTCGTTGACGGCGGGCCATGTCCGGTTGGGGTCGAATCGACCATCGTCGACTGCAGCACCGCGCGCCCGCGCATCCTCCGGCCCGGCATGATCGGCATCGAACAGATCAGCCGGGTTCTGGGCATGTCGCCCCGGGTCGCCGACCCGCTGGAAGGCCCGCGGGCATCAGGCCGACTGGCCTCGCACTATGCGCCGGAGACCCGCATCGAACTGGTCGACGCTGTTGTGCTGTCCCGGGCCGATTCGGGCGCCGCTGTCCTGGCGCTTGACAGCACGACCGATCCCGGTGAGTTCCGTGCCTGGCGGTCGCTGCCGTCCGATCCGGCAGCCTATGCGCGGGGGCTGTATGCGTCACTGCGCGCGCTCGATGCGGTCGGTGCCGAACGCATTCTGGTCCAGCGTCCGCCCGACGGTCCCGGCTGGGCGGCAGTTCATGATCGCCTCCAGCGAGCCGCTGCCTGAATTCAGCCTGTTTCTGCCGGGATCCGGTCATGACGGGCAGATCGGCTGCTGCAGTCATCGAGTCGCGTGATAGGATTCAAACATGCATACCGTTTGCGTTTGAGGGACCATGCGGGCATCTGAAGCAGGAACGAACGGCGGGTGAGCGATTCACAGCAGGCCGAGCCGGAGCCGATCGAACTGGCTCTCCGAATCCGGCAGGGAGACCGGAGCGCCGAAGAAGCGCTGGCGCGCCGCTACGGCCCCCGGCTCGAGTTCATTCTGCGACGCCATGTGCGCGAGCCCTCTCTGGCTGCCGATCTCCGCCAGGAAGCGCTGCTGGTGGTCATCGAACGGCTGCGCAACAGCGGCCTGGACGACCCGACAAGGCTTGCCGCCTTTCTCCATCAAACCGCCATCAACCTGGCGCGCGGTGAAGCACGCACCTATTTCCGCCGCAACACCCACCCCGACGTCGACGCAATCGAGCGGGCGGCAACGGCCGATTGTCCGCTGACCGATCGCATCGAGCGCGACGAGCTCGCCGCACTGGTCCGGCGCCTGCTCGAAGAACTGGGACAAGAACGCGACCGCGACATCCTGCGCCGCTTTTATCTCGGCGAGGAACCCAAAACCTCGATCTGCGCCGCGCTGTCGCTGAAGCCCGCCCAGTTCGATCGCGTGCTCTTCCGTGCCCGGCAGCGTTTCCGCCAGCTGCTCACCGAGCGCCTGGGCCAGCAGTTGACCATTCGATGAGAGAACGAGGGCGATCATGACAGTAACAGTCAAGACACCCGGACGGAGTACGCCATGACCCGGCGGCACCGCATATCCGATCGCCAGGTGCGCGACTACCTGCGCGGCCAGGCCGACCCGGAAACGGTTCGCGAGATCGAGATCGCGCTGCTCGACGACGATGAGCTATTCGAGCGGATCCAGATCGAGCAATTACTGCAGCAAGGCCTGTCCCATCGGTTTGACCTGAGTCGATCGCCCCGGCAGCGCTCGACGTCCGGTGCCCGCAGCGGGTCGAACCGCGTTCACTGGCCACTGGCAGCCACCCTGGCTTCGGCGGCACTGGGTCTGGGCGCCTATGCGCTATCGCTCAAGCACCAGCTCGACCAACTGCGCGCACCGCAGATCGATATCCCGGTCGTGACGCTGTTCGAGCAGCGCTCGGTGCTGGCCGCCGAGACCGATCTCGGCGCTGCGTTGAGCCGGCACAGCGGGCCGGCCCTGATTGAACTGGATGTTTCGCTCTACACCGGCCATGACTTTCAGCTCGAACTGATCACCGCGACACGTTCGATGACCTGGGATCGGCAACAACCCGATGAACGCGGCTATATCACCATCCTGCTGCCAGAGGTTGAAAGCATCGAGGCCATCCACGTTCGCTCCGGCGACGGACAACTGCTCAAAACCTATAGCGCCAAGGAGGAATGACCCATGCCGCTCAATCACTCGATCAAGCTATTGGCCTGCGCCGCCTGCCTGGGCCTGTTCGCCACCGCCCGGGCCGACTCAACCCTGCTCGGCAGCACCTGGGTGGTCGAAATCTGCCGCAGCAACATCACCGGTGCCCGCTGCCAGAGCACGCAGGATCTGGTGCCGCCGGACCGCTTCAGCGTTGACCTGAACCAGCACGGCGATCTCGTGCTGAGTATCCACAAGCAAAACCCGCCGGTCTTTCTGCAGTTTCCCCTGCGCGAAATCAGCCTGTGTCAGCGATCCGGCCAGTGTCAGTTTCCGCAACTGACCGCCAGCTTCGAGGATTTCGATGGCATGAAGAACCTGCACCTGGTGCTGCTGCGCCACGCCGGCCAATCCGGCGACCCCGCCAGCACCTGCGCCAGCTGGTTTTCCGAATCTGCCGCGCCAAACAAGCTGGAAGAGGCGGAAATCAAGGCGCAGTGCACGCTCGACCGGCTGGTCTACTGGTCCATCCAGACCATTAATCCGGATGCGGACGATGGGCGCATCATGTCACCGCCGGGCGACGGTCACGGCACCGGCAGCGACGGCGAAGGCTGAGCCGCGGCAGCTTGCCGTGATGGCGTTCGGAACCGCCCGATCCGTCCCCTGTGGGCCGCCAGCGCCCCGCGCGGGCTGAGCGGATGCCGCGAGCTGGTCGTCACTGCTCGATCGCCCTGGCGGCCGCAGCCGCTCTTGCCCCTGCCGGCGCATCGGGCTTCACGATCGATACCGAACAGTGGTTCGGTCCCGGTATCATCTGCCTCAGCGCCCGCAATCTGGGGCTCGACGCGATTGCCGAGTACGTCGACAATGATGGCCGGATCGTCTGGCGGGCCGGCAGCTGGCTCGGCCGCGACGGCCGCTACCTGCTCAGGCCTCCGGCCTCGGATGGCCTGAGCATTCGCTTCCGCGCGCTCGGGGACCGGCCCGTCGAACCGCAGGATGTCGCGCTCGAGGTCTGTCCCGACCCGATGCCCGCCGACGCCGTCGATGCGCTGACCGCCGCGATCAACGCGCGCCTGGCCGACTACCTGGGAGAGCATGGCGGCGACGAGGCGGCACTGCCCGATCATTTCCGACAGGCCATCGAGGCGCTCGGGGACGCCGGGCTGAGCAGCTGGAAGGCCGTAGCGCACTTCGAATATGCGTCCTACGCCCGGGCCACCGACCGGCTGGCCGAGGCAAGCGATCACTACCGGCACGCACTTGCGGGCTTTGCCGACACAGGGGACCTCGCCGGACGTGCCGCGGCCAGCAATTCGCTCGGGCTGGCCGCCCTGCGGCGCGGCGAGCTCGAGGAGGCTGCCGGGTGGTTCGACCGCGCGCTGCCAATGTATCTCGAGCTCGACGATCGCCATTCCGTAGCGGCGGTGAACAACAATCTGGGCCTGCTGCATCTGCGCCAGAATCGACTGAACAGGGCCGCCGAGCACCTCGATTCTGCGCTCAGCATCCTGCAGGGGCCGGTCGACCTGCGGGCGGCCGACCCGAATCCCGCCGCAATGGCCGGTGACGACGATGCGGCCGAGCTGACCTGGGCGCTGAATACGCTCAACAACCTGGCCATCGTGCGCCGGCGCCAGGGCGCAGTCGATCTGGCCGAGCGCTACTGGAACAACTACCTTGCCCTCGAGGGGCATACCGACCGTGCGCTCGGCGCTGCCCAGGCCCGCCAGAACCTGGGCCACCTGATGCTGCGGCAGGGTCGGCTGGACAAGGCGCTGCTGCTGTTGTTCGAAGCGAAGGAGCAATTCGATGCGGTCGGGGCGCGCCGCTGGATGTCGGAGGTGCGCATCCGCTTGAGCCACCTCTATTCGCATCTGAACGATCGCGACACCGCGCACCAGTTGGCCCGACAGGCGATCGACCTGGCACCGGAGGATCTCGAAGCACGCTGGCGCAGCCATCAGCACCTGGCCGAGCTGCTCCATCTGGCCGGCGACTACCCGGCAGCGGTGGACACGCTCGACGATGCGCTGGCCCTGGTCGAAAACGACCCGGACGGACTGAAATTCCTGCTTGCGCGAAGCCAGCGTGCGCACGCCCGGCTCATGGCCGGACAGATCGGCCCGGCGCTGCGGGCCCAGCAGGCGGTCCACGCCGAAATCACCGGACAAGACGATATCGGCGCAATCGCCAGAGTGCGCTACCGCCTGGCGCTGGCGCTCGTACACAGCGGTGAGCCGGAAGCAGCCGAACCGCTGCTGATGCAGGCACTCAAGGTCTTCCGCGACACCGAAGACGTGTTCTACGAGCTGCTGTCGCTCGAGGCGCTCGACCAGGTCCACGCCGACAATATGCAGGTCCGATTGCGATTCAGCAACGCGGCATTCGAGCGCGCCCAGACGCTGCGGCACCAGCCGCTGGCCGACGCTCGGCAAGTGGGTCTGGGTGCCACGCTGGCGCGCATCGATGCTCGCCACGTCAACCTGCTGGTCGCCGCCGGACGGGCCGACGAGGCCTGGCTTGCCGTGTCGCGCAGCAAGGCCGGGGCGCTGCTCAACCTGATTCGCGCACGCCAGCGCAGTCGCTCGGAGGCACAGCGCAGCGAACTGCTCGACAAGCACGCCGACCTGGTGTCCCGCCTGCACCGTCAACGGTTGTCCGGCAACCAGACCGGCACCCGTGCTGACGAGACCGCCACCGCGCTCCAGCTTCGAATCGACCGGGTCGAAACGCGCCTGCGCCAGCTGCTCGAGACCGAGCCGGTCCAGCCAATGCCGCCGATCACGGCCCTTCAGCGGCAGCTGCAGGACGGTCAGCTGTTGCTCGACTACTATCTGCTGCCTGATCGCCTGCTGCTGTGGGCCGTGAGCGCCAGTGACCGGCAGCTGCTCGAGCTGGCCGACCCGTCCGGGATCGAGCAGCAAGCAAGAGAGCTCCTTGGGCGTGTCAGCCACCCGCGCCAGGCCTTGGGCGCCATCGACCGGCTGGCCGGCAGTCTCGGCAACCGCCTGCTCGAACCGGTGGCCACGGCCCTCGAACAAGCCGACCAGGTGCTGATTCGCCCGCACGGCGTGCTGCATGCCCTGCCGTTCGCGGTACTACCGCTTGGCGACGGCATCCTGATCGACCAGGCTTCGGTCCGCACGCTGCTGGCCGCTGAATCCCCCGCCCTGCGCCCACCAGACGACTCATCGCCGGCACAGCAGCGGCTGCTCGTTCTGGCGGATCCGGGCTGGCAGCGCGGCAGCCCCGGATACGGCGGCTTGCCCGCCGACAGCCTGCTGGGTCGCCTGGTACGCGACAACCTGCTCAGCCGGCTGCCGGGGACCGCGCGCGAGGCCGAAACGCTGGGTCGTCTTCAAACGGCAGACACCTCGGTCCGGGTTCTCACCGGCATTCAGGCGTCCCGGCAGTTTCTCAGCCAGGGCGGGCTTCGCGGCTACCCGACGGTGCATATCGCCACACACGGCCTGGTCGACCTGCGCTACCCCTCGCTGTCAGCGCTGCTCCTGGCTGATGAAGGCAGCATGGGTCCGGCGCTGCTCAGGCCGCAGGAAATCGCCGAGCTGGAGCTGGACGCTCGCCTGGTCGTGCTCAGCGGCTGTGAAACAGGGTTGGGACCGATCAGCGGCGGTGAGGGCGCACTGAGCCTGGCGCGCCCCTTCCTGGTGGCCGGCGCAGGCGAAGTGATCAGCACCCTGTGGAAAATCGACGATCAGCGCACCGCTCTGTTCATGCAATCCTTTTACGAACATCTCCTGGCCGGGAATCACAGCCCGGCTGCTGCCCTGGCGGCCGCCCAGCTCGAAATGCGTCGCGACAGACGTACCGCACACCCCTATTACTGGGCCGGTTTTGTACTGTCCGGCACGACCCTGGCATCCGGTTAAAACATCAGCTGAGAGATTCTGGCGACTGGTGACAGAACAGGGTCAGGACCCGATGATTCCACGGACCGATGCCCAGTTGCCGACCGCAGACACCCGCCGCCAGTGTCCTGATCGGCGCACGCCCGGTGCCGCCGGCACCCGCCATCGGTCTGACAGGCCTCAAGAGACGCAGCGAAAGCCGACTGGCGTTGGCAACACGCCCGTTACGGGCTCCAACCACGAAGCCGCGCGAACCGCCGGCTTCCTTTTTCCCAGCCGTCCGGCCCGACATCCCCCGCCGGACAGAGCGGCTGATCAGCGCTGGACGTGTTCGGCCAGAATGGCGATTCCACGCTCGATCTCGGCGGGTGCAGCAGCGGTGAAACAGACTCGGACATGGTTCGGGTATGGGCCAAAACTCGGGCCAGGCGCGACCAGGACACCGGCCTCGGCCAGGTCGCCGAGGAAACCGCCGAGGCCACGCTCGTCAAGGGCTTTGGATACGTCGGCGAACAGGAAGGTGCTGCCTTCCGGTGCCGGCAGCCCAAGGGCGGCCGCGGCGTCGAATCCAAGCCTGGCGTACCTGGCGCGTGCGCCGGCAACCCAGTCGTCGGCAGCGCCGTTCAGGGCGTTGAGCGCCGCCAGCTGCGAGGCCGAGCAGGCCGAGTAGTTGATATTGGTCATGATGCGTTTGATGGCATCAATGGCTTCATCGGGGCCGGTCAGATAGCCGCAGCGGTTGCCGGCCATGCCGAAGGCCTTCGAGAAGCTATGCACCGAGATGGTGTTGGCCGGCGAGATCGAGCGGGTGTAGACGTGCGCATCCTCGTAGACGTAGTCCTCGTAGACGTCGTCGGAGAAAACCCATAGATCATGCTTTCGCGCCCAGGCACACATGGCATCCAGCCAGTCGCGCGGCAGCAGGCGACCGGTGGGGTTGTGCGGCGTGTTCCAGTAGACCGCCACGGTCTTCTCGGTTCGCGCCTGCTCAAGGCGCTCTACGGCTTCTTCGGCAGTTTTCACTTCGGTCATCATCGGCACGTCCACCGGCCTGGCGCCGAAGGCTCTGACGCTGCCGGCAATCAGCGGCCAGTAAGGAGCGACCAGCAGCACCTCCTCACCGGGCGAGACCAGTGCGCCGACCATCGCGGCCAGGCCAGCCGTGGCGCCGCCTGTGACCAGCACCTGGCCGTATTCGGTCCGGATGCCGCTGCGCTCGCCGTGGACCTCGGCGATGCGATCCCGCAGCTCGGGGTAGCCCGGCACCGGCGAGTAGCGGTGCATGCCCGGATGGTCATTGACGGTGAGATCCTGCATCCGGCAACCCTCGGCCGGCTCCATCCAGGTATCGCCGATATGCAGCGGCACCGGGGGCCTGCCTGAGGCGGGCTTGTTCTTCAGTCCGGAATAAACCGAGCCTTTCACGCCCTGCGCGGACTCGGTGATGTTCGGGAATCGCGGCATGGTCAATCGTCGAGTTCTGAAGCCGGCCTACAGGTTACACGCTGCAGGCCATGACTTTCCAACGACTGTCAACCCGTGCGGCACAGGCCCCATCGACGATGCCGAGAGGCTGGATGGGCGTGCTTGCTCCGGGTCGACTATACTTACGAATGCGGTCACTAATCAGCAAACACTCAGCGCATCCGCACGGCAGCATGAAACCTTCCGTCCTCCTCGGCACCGCCACCATCCCGGACACGAACAAGCAGATGCTGCTCTACCGGCACGACGTGAAGTTCTCGATCACCATTCCCGGTCGGGGCGAGTTGATGAACAGCCGCGTCAACGGCTCTGAAAAGGCGCTGGCCGAGCTGACCTGCGAGCGAATCAAGGGCACGCAGAATGCGCGCCTGCTGATCGGCGGCCTGGGCATGGGCTTTACGCTGGCCTCGGCGCTGGAGGCGACCGGGGCCGATGCTGAAGTGGTGGTCGCCGAACTGGTACCGGAAGTCGTCGACTGGAATCGCGACTTCATGGGAGAGCCCGCCGGGCACCCCCTGTCCGATCCGCGAGCCACGGTTTACGTCGGCGACGTCAGCGACCTGATCCGCAAGCCCGAGTCGGGCTTCGACGCGATCATGATGGATGTCGACAACGGGCCCGAGGCGCTGATCCGGCGCGAGAACGACTGGATCTACTCGGCCGCCGGACTATCGGCCATCGCGCGTTCGCTGCGGCCCGGCGGCGTGCTGTCGGTGTGGTCGGCCGGGCCCGACCGGCTGTTCGTCAAGCGCATGAAACAGGCCGGTTTCCGCGTCGACGAGCGCGTGGTGCGCCCTTATCGCAAGGGCAAGGGGGCGCGGCACTTCATCTGGTTCGGTACCCGGGGCGAGTGATCGCTCAAAGAACCTCTGAACAAGCCCGCAGGGTCGCGACCGCGGCTTTGGTCGCGCTGCTCGGCTCCAGTCTTGCGGGTTCCCGCCCATGGATTCACCTTGTCACAGGCAATGCCGTCACACAAGCGATTCAGGGTGCCGGTTCCGGCTGCAGCATGTGCGCGATCACCAGTCGAGTCAGCCGGGTTTCCGCTGCAGCAAAATCGCCAAACGACTCGGCGCGCGCGTTGATGTTGATTGCTACAACCAGTTCCAAATCGGGGTAGACCACCAGCCAGCTCATCGCGCCCTTGGATACGCCACCATGGTGGACCTCGCGTACCGGCCCACCGTCGAGCTCGATTCGCCGTGACCGGTTTACCCGCCAGCCCATGGCATAGGACTGCTCGTTGACCTCTCCCGAGACCAGCCGGACCGGTGTCCAGAAATCCTCGCGCAAACTCGCTGGCAGAAACGACTCATCGAGCCATGCGCTTCCCAGCCGTGCCAGATCGGTGGACGTCGACAGCAGTCCGCCGCCCGGCCACTTCAGGCTCAGGTCGACGTCGCGCCATGGGCGAACCCGGCCGCCGGCGACTCGGTAAAAACTCGCGATTGTATCGGGCAGGTCGCCCGCGCGCTCGACGCCGGTATCGATAAGCCCGAGCGGGTGCAGCACCAGCTCGCGCAACAGCATCGGATAACGGTGGCCGGTAATCGAAGCCATGACCCACGCGTTGACCGTGGTATCGAACGACGAGTAATGAAATCCGGCACCTGGTTCGAACAGCAACTGTGTGCCGTCGAAAACCGATAACGCCTCTTCGACGCCGCCAAACGAACGCGCCAGTCGGATCGTCTGCCAAACGCCGGGGAAGTCGCGGTTCTCGGCGTAGCCCGGCAGCCCGGCCGTATGCGAGGCAAGCTGGCGCGGGGTCAGGCTCGCCCACTGCGGGTTCGGTACGGTCTCCACGTAGCGCTCGATAGGCGCATCGAGGTCCAGCTGTCGGCTTGCTACCAGACGGGCCATTGCGGTCGCGGTCACGGCCTTGGATGTCGAGCCGATCCGATAGACGGTTTTCGTCGTCGCCGGTTCCGGCGGGTCAACTCGGGCCCAACCGGCAGTCCCGGCCCAGACAAGCGAGTCCTCCAGCACCACGGCCGCCGACAGCGACGGCGCGCCGATGCGCGCGCGCTCCTCGACCAGCGCCTGCGTCGCTAGCGCGGCGAACCCCCGGTACTCGGGCTCGAAGGTCTGGTGCGTCGGGGCGGTTCGGTCCGGCAGCGGCTTCCAGCCCCACCACGGCGTCAGCCAGTCGGTCGCCAGCATGAGCGCCGCCGCGGCGCCGAATGCACCGAGCAACCCCACAATCGCCACGGTCAGAAGGATCCTGGTCATCATTTTTTTCTTGGCTTTCTCCACGACATACAGCGTGATCGTCCCGTCGACAACGACAGCACCATCGGTACGATACGCTTTGACGGATAACGGCTTCCAGTCGCCCGGCCGGGTTTGGGCGACCGTGCGGATGTCGCTGTCGGCCCTTGCGGTATAGGACAGCGTCATGCCTTAATGCTACGCGAAACCGCTACCGCGCGACAGCCGCGGCGGCATCCACGCTGTACGGCACGCCCCTTCGAAAATCGAGCAGGTCGCGGCGGCTTCCGCGACGGACGACCGTTCCCCTTACTCGACCGTAAAGACCCTGTGCATGTCCGACGCGTTGATTTCCGATATCCATAGGTAGCGGCCGGGCGCGAGGTCAACGCTCATGTAGCCATGGCGTCCGGCTTCCATGCGCTCGACGCCGCCGAGAAATTCCACCGGAGCGGGTGCACGCAGGCCTCCGACATTGCGCCAGTCCATCCAGAACACGATATCGTCCAGGCTGGACCCGTCGTCCAGCTTCGCCAGGTGGACGTCATAGGGCGTGAACGGGTCGGAACGAGCGTCGATATCGACCCGGATGGTCCTTTTACCGGGAGACAGCGTATCCGGCGCCTCGATTCCGTCATTCGAGAGCGCGATCGTGGTGTCGGCTTCGGGTTCGGTGCCTTCGCCGCCGGGCTCGACCACTTCGACCTGGGTCAGCATGCCCATGGACGTATGCCAGCTTCCGTCCGGCGACTTGACATAGCACTCCAGCAGGTAGGTGCCCGGCTCCGGAATCATGAAACTGGACTGTGCCGTCCTGCCCGGCGCCACCAGACCCACGCCGCCCACGTAAGTCATCTGGAGCCCCCACTCGGGAATGTTCTCGCCCAGGAAGGCGGGGATGTCCTGTTTTTCGATCTCCCCGGAACGAAGGCCCGCCATCAGCTCATCGAATGCCGGCACCACCTCGCGGCGCTGGTCCCCGATGGTCTTGCCTTCGACCAGCCGGTACATGATGACGAAGTGGGTCTGCCGGCCCTGGTTGTCCAGGCGCATGGTGTACCAGCCAGTATCCAGCGTTTCGGGTGCCTCGATGGAGAAGTCGCTTGCGATGACGTCGATCAATCGCTCCCCGCTCGCCTGCGGCACGACTTCGGCCTTCCCCTCGACCGTATCCGGCTGCGTTTCAGAAGCCTCTGCCGGCGCTGACTCCTGCTGTGCCTGTGCGCGGTCCCCACCTTCCTGCGGGGCGTCCTCGCCGCATCCGACCAGGCTGAATATCAGCACCAGGAATGGCAGTAACACGGTGTGCTTCGAATAGTCCATTCTGCGGCCCTCCGGGCAACATGCGCAAAATCACGCAATGGCATCGCCGCGACCATAGCACTTTGCCAAGTGCCGGGTTTCAATCCCTGGTGGCATTCTACCGGGCGATCAGGGATTTTCCGTCGCACCGCGATAGAGTAGCTCGACCCAGCGGTCGGGCGGAATGAAGCCGCCGCCCCACTGCTCGTCGAACTCCGCAGTGATACCGGCCGCCTGGATGTCCTCGAGGCTCCTGCCTGCATCGATGGCCGCATCCAGCCTTCGCCGGACCGTGACCAGCATCTGGTGGTAGCCGAGCAGTTGCTCGCGATCGATGATCGGGCCGTGCCCGGGAATGATCGTGGTGTTCTCGTCGGCCATTTCGATAATGCGCTCGACCGCCGAAATCATTCCCGGAAGACTGCCGCCGGAGTCGACGTCGACGAAGGGATAGAGGCCGTAGAAGACGGTGTCGCCGGCGTGGATGACGTTGGCCTCGGGCAGATGCACCACCGAATCGCCGTCGGTGTGCGCATGGGGCACGTGGAAGGCGTTGATGGTGTGGCCGCCGAGGTGGAAGGTCACTTCGTCGTTGAAGGTGACCACCGGCAGTGCGGCATCGGGCGAAGCCGGCGTTGTGCGGCCGAAGAATTCCATGACCTGTGCGGTGGACATGCGCTCGCGCACGTTGTCGTGCGCGACCACCAGGCTGCCCTTCTCTGCCAGGTTCTCGTTGCCGCCCGTGTGATCGCCGTGCCAGTGGGTGTTGAACACGAACTTCACCGGCTGGTCGGTCACCGAGCCCACCGCGGCCAGGATCCTGTCGGTCAGCGGCGCGTACTGGTCATCGATCAGGAAGGCGCCGTCTTCGGTGACCACCAGGCCGATGTTGCCGCCACGGCCGGTGAGCATGTGGACGCCATCGTTGATCGATTCGACGCCGATCTCGACCTCATCCATCGATTGCGCGGCCGCCCCGGGGGCGGCAAACAGTAATGCGGCAGCCAGGGCCGGCCAGACAACTCGTCGAATCATGCCGATCACTCTTCAGGTTCAAGACCGGCCATGATCATACCAACAATGTGCCGATATCCTTATTCCGCCTGCGTCGGCACGAAGTTGGCGGTAATCACCGCCGACCCACCCGATTTGAGGTTGCGGGTGATGATCAGCACGGAGGCCGGGAGGCTCAGCCCACCATCGGATTCGTACACGCTCGTGAAGCCGTCCGGGAATCGCAACTGGCCGCAGCCGGGCGTCAGGTCGAGGATGCAGCCCGTGGCCACACCCCGGGGAATCGAGTTGGCGTCGTTCCAGGCCTGCTCCAGCGCGTCGGCATCATCGAGGACGCCCTGGACAAAGTCCATGGCCGTGTTGGCTTGCTTGAGGTCGGACGCTGAGGACAGGCCCGATGCCGCATTTTGCGCCGCATCGAGCAGACTGGGGCCGATCATGGTCACCGAATTGTTGGGGCTGAGTGTCGGATCGAAGCCAAAGCCCTCGATCACCGAATTGGGGATTTCAAAGACGTGGATGGCCAGGCTGGAACCCGTGATGATGCCGACCACCGATGAATCATTCACCCAGTTCTGTAACAAGTCGGCGGCGATAATCGAGCCCATGGAGGTGGCCACGTCCACGATGTAGGGGACGTAGAAATCCTTGATGATGTTGTTGCGGATTCGCGTGGCACTCATCAGGCCGAGCAGGGTAAAGCGCGGCGCGCCGATGGCGTTCTCGCCCGTCAGTCCCGCATCGGCCAGTTCCTGGCGAAGTGCCCGGATATCGGCCACCAGCAGTCGTGGCGTGAAGGTGCCGGTGATCGCGATGATCGCGCCGGAAGCCCCCAGCACGCCCGGCACGGAGGGATCGAGCGCGTCCAGGGCGGCTGCGGTCTGCATCAGATCCTGATTGAGCTGGTTGATGACCAGGTCCGGGGCGGTACCTTCGCGCATGACTTGATCCAGCGTTTCGAGCAGCGCCCAACAGATCCAGGCTCGCCTCGCCATAGGCGCCGTCCTCGGCCGACACGGGCAGGCCGCCGTCGATGGCCTGGGCTGGCGTGGGCGGCACGCCGCCTTCCGGGGCGATCACGGTCATGGTGCGCAGGCGGCGCAGGTCGATGGCGGCTTCCAAATCGGCCAGGGCCTGATCGATGAGAACGATCGTCGGCAGGTCGTTCGCCAGTACGGCGGCCTGCAGTGCCGTGACCAGGTCCCCGAACTCGTCGAGCTGCCGAGCGAAATTCGAATACAGATCACCGCTGGGACCCTCGCTGACCGGTGCCAGTGCAGCCACCGGCGTGCTGATCGACTCACCGCCACGGACGCTGTAACTGGCCACCAGTTCGAAGCCGCCCTGCGTATCGGGCGCGGTCAGGATCGACGAGCCTGCGAGCGACGGCGGCGTGCCGAAGTTGGTTTCCGGATCGATCACCAGCGACAGGCTGACCGCCGGTTGCGGATCCAGCGGTGTGCCGTCGATATCGCGTACTTCCACGGAAACCGTGGCGGTGTCGCCGGCGGTAATCACGGGAGGATCCACGACCAGACTCGCGCGCGGTCCACCGGACAGGGTCAGGTCGATGGCGCTGCCCGGCGGCACCGGTGCGTTCGGTGGCGGGTCCTGTGCCGCGACCACGCCGCGCGGAATCAGGGGATCGTTGACCCAGACCACCATGCCCGCATTCAATCCGGCCTGAGCGAGACTGTCCAGCGCATTCGCCTCAGTCAGCCCCAGAACGCGCGGTACGTTGATCGGCACCGGACCTTGGGAAACGTCGATTCGAACCCGGCTGCCCGCCGCCGCGGTACTGCCCGCTGCAGGCAGCTGTGCCGCCACAGCACCCGCCGGGATCGTGTCGCTGAAGACGGGCTGGATCGGGCTGGCCTCCAGCGTGACATCGTGCAGGTCGGTCACGGCCTGCGCTTCCGTGAGGCCCGCCACGTTCGGAACGGTCACCGGCGGTACCACCTCCAGCACATAGTTCTGGCTGGCACGAGAGCCGATCGAGTCGACCACATCCACAACCACCACATGGGGACCGAGGTCGCCGCTGCCGGGCGTCCAGATCACTTGGTTCAGCGCATCGATGGACATGCCGCTCGGCCCTTCGGCAATGGACAGGGTCAGCACTTCGCCTGGATCGGCATCGACGGCCAGCACCGGATAAACGTAATCGAAGCCGGGAGAGGCCAACCTCAAGGGTGTCGACAGAATGCGCGGCGGCGCGTTCGGCGGCAACACATCGATGTCGACGCGAGCCACGTTGGAGGTCAGCTCGCCGTCGAAGGCGGCGTACTCGAAGAAGTCGCTCTCCTCGACGCGTTCTTCCGGGAGCCTGCCATTGAGGCGATTCTGGTTCAGGCCGTTCAGCAGCCAGTGCGCTTGTTCGAAGCGAGCAATGGTGCCATCGGGATTGACGTTGGTGACGTGGTAGTTCCACTGGTTCCAGATCGGACGCGTCGGCGCCCAGTTGTCACCGGGGGATTCGAAGACCCAGTAGGCCGAGCTCGGTCCGAAGCGGTTTGTGCCGTTCATCAACAATTCGGAGGCGCCATCGTTGTCGACATCGGCGAAGAAAGGGGTTTCCCCGGCCGGCGGGTTGCCGAGGCCGAGATCGAACGCCTGGATCAGCTGGCCGGTCTCGCCTTCCAGCACCCACAATAACCTTGGCTGGAAACCGAACAGCAGGATTTCCGTTTCGCCATTGCCGTCCAGATCGAACACGGTCGGCAAAACCGTCCCCAGACTCAATCCACTACCATCGCTGGGATACTCCCACTTCAGGGAGCCGTCATGACCATTGAGGACTTCCAGCTTCGCGGGTGAAAACCCGTTGTTGCCGACGACCAGCACCTCGACCAGACCGTCGTCGTCGACGTCGGCGACGACCAGCTCGGCTTCGAAGGTCTGGAAGTTGAAGACCGTAGGCGCTGTCCAGAGCCGCGTTCCGTCGTGGTTCGAGGCGACCGTCTCAGAAGTGCTTGTGCCGGCCATGACCAATTCCGGGTAGGGATCACTGTCCAGGTTGGCCGCGGTGGGTGTGGCCCGACGCTGGAAGTTATCGATGTCGTTCAGTTTCCAGAGCAATGCGCCGTCATGAGAGAACGCGGCCGAGCCAACAAGAATTTCGGGGTCTCCATCGAGATCCAGGTCGACCACTTCGGCGCGCATGAAGTCGCCGCCGCGACGGATGCCGCGGGCATAGCTGGTGAACAGCTTCATGCCCTGGTTGTCGAAGACGGTCACCGCGACGCCGTCCTGGCTCGTGCCGTCGGCATCGACGCCATGACCGACGATGATCTCCGGCGTGCCATCCTGGTCGAGGTCGGCAATGGTCGGTTGCGCCCCGTTGATTCTCCCGTCGCCGTGGACCGCGCGAATGCCTTCGACGAAGTACCGTTCCGCCAGTTGCTCGCTTTCCCACTTGAAGGTGCCATCGTGTTCGAAGGCGAAGATCTTGTTCATGTCCGGGGGAAGATCCGAGCCTTCGCCGCCGATCGAGATGATCTCGACATAGCCGTCCAGGTCGATGTCCGCCACGGCCTTGCCGGAATAGTTAACCACACCGCGATCGAGCGGGGGGCTGGTCGCGATGAGTTCGCCCGTGTCCGGGCTGCTGATCACGAAGATGTTCCTGCCGGCAACCCCGTTGCTGACCTGGGTGACCACGTCCGTACGACCGTCGTCGTTCACGTCTGCGACCAGCGGCGGCGCAAGCGTCCCCCCGTTGTTGGGGGTCATGAACTCCAGTGCGGCGACGAAGCCGATCGTTCCCGTTGGTACATTCGGCGTGTAGTCGAAGGAGCCGTCGGCGTTCAGCGTCAGCAAACCCTGCGTCGGCCCGGTGACGAGCTGGGCGGCCAGTGCGTCGTCGTTCGGATCGACGTCATTGCCCAGCACACCGGGTGCGGGAACATTGAGCGTCTCGCCACGTTCGACCCGATAGGCGCCGTCATCGACCGCTATGGGCGGGCGATTGAAGTCCACCAAGATCTCGAAGCTGGTCTGATCGCTGAAGCCTTGTGGGTCGCTAACCTCGACGGTGACCGCGTGGTTTCCGAGCTGCTGGCCGACGGGCACCCAGGCGATCAGCCCGTTGTCGGAATCGATCTGCATCCCGGCCGGACGAACGAGCAATCGATAGGTCAGGACCACGTCATCGGGGTCGTTCGCCGTGACCTGGATGGCCACGTTGATACCCGGTCGAGCACCGCGATCGTCGATCGGATCGATGACCGGCGATGCGTTGGCCAGCAGCACATTCAGGGCGAAGGTCTCCGTGTCGAGCTGGCCGCTGTCGTCCGTGGCCCGCACCACCACGTTGTTGACGCCGATATCAGCGATCGAGGGGGTCCATACGATGAGTCCGCTGAGGCCGTCGATCGTCATGCCCGGCGGCGCCTGGTCGAGGCTGTAGGTCAGCAGATCTTCGGGATTGGGGTCCGTGGCGTCGACATCGACGCTGAAGGGTTCATCAATCAGGATGCTCGCATCGGCGATGTCGTCGATCAGGGGACCGGCCGAGTCATCGATGACCTCAACGCAGAAGGTGTGGCGATTGCGCCGCTGGTCGGTGTCGGTAACCAGCACGGTGGCCGAGATCACGCCGACCTGCAGCTCGTCGGGCTGCCAGCTCACCACACCCGTGGCCGTGTCGATGGTCATGCCGGGCGGGGCCTGGACCAAGCGGAAATTCAGCCCGGCCTGGTCGATCGGAGAACTCGTGTCGATATCGAATTGCAGCAAGCCGTCGGCGGTCAGCACCTGGTCAAAAACAGGATGAAACTGCGGCAGATTCGTCGGGTCCTCGAAGCGATCGACCTTCAGCACACAGCGCCGCTCGATCTGCGCCGAAGCGCTCTGGGCCGCGAACAACACGCCCACGGCAAGCGTTGTAAGAATAAATCGGAAAGTGCGCATATCAGCGGCCCTCCGTAGCATTGCCCAGCGCAGTGGCAAGTGGATTGGCTGCGCGGAAGATATCGCGGGCGCGATTGTTGTCACCACTGACGAGATTCGCAGCGTCGGACTCGAACACGATCCACTGGCCGTCGCCGGTGATGGCGGGCAGGTAGCTGTGGTTGTCGGCTTCCCCACCACCGGCCGGGATACTGACGCGTGCGGTCTGATTCGTATCGCGATCGTGAACGAAAATATCGAAGCGCTCGTTACTGTCGTCAGCCACGAGATTGGACGCATTGGAGCGAAAGACCACGAATCGGCCGTCGTCGGATATCTGTGCCGAGAAGCTGCCGCGATCGGCCTCGGTACCGTCAGACGCCACACTGACGCGCTGGGTGAGGCCGGTCGCGATTTCGTGGACGAAGATGTCCCAGACCCCGTTGGTGTCGCCGAGCACCAGATTGCTCGCCAGGGAACGAAAGACCACGAACTCACCGTCTCCGGACAGTACGGGATCGTAGCTGTCCCCGTCGGCCTGGGTGCCGTCGCTGGCGACGCTGGCGCGAATCAGCGGGCCGGCAATGCCGACGGGCATGCCCTGGCCGTCGAATCGGAATTTGACGAACACATCTTCCAGGCCGTTGCTGTCATCGGGGACCAAGTCGGTGGCGTAGGAATAGAAGGCGATTCGAGCGCCATCGTCCGATACGCTCGCAGACATTGAGTCTCCGTTCCCCTCGGGGCAATCCGGCGGCACGGCGCCGATGCAGGAAGGGTCTGAACTGAAGTCCGGGCGATTGATTCGTTCGAGTGCGATGGTCCCGGCGCCATCGATGTCATAGAGGAAAACGTCGAAGGCGGCATTGTCGTTGTCGTCAAGCGGTCTGACCGTGGCCGGCTCCACGCCCTGGAAGTCGACCTGGCTATGGAAGACCAGAAACCGTCCATTGCCCGAAATCTGCGGCTCCTCGCGCTCGCGGCCGGAACCGCCCATCAGGATTTCCGTCGTCGCGTCCGCGATCCGATCGCGGATGCTCAGATGGGTCACGCCCGGATAGATGCTGAAGCTGACGCGGGAGCCGTCATCGGACACCGAGGGGAAGAAGGCGTTTCGGTAGAGCGCCGTGTTGGTCGGCGTCCCGTCGAGGTCGAGATTGGCCCATTCGAGCGTGCCAAGGCCGTAGTCCCGAACGAAGACATCGGGCAAATCGTTGTCGTCACCGGCAATGAGATTGTCGGCACTCGATCGAAAGGCAATGACGCTCCCGTCATCCGAGACCGCGGCCTCGTAGCTGTTGTGGTTGGCCTCCGTGCCGTCCAGCGCGGTGCTGACGCGTTCGATCTGCGCCATGGCCGCTGACCCGTCGAACAGGAGCCAGGTCGCTGCCAGCACGGCCATTGCACCAACGTGCGCGATAGAAGAAAAACGAAAGCACATCATCGTTCCTCCGCGTGGAGATACATTCACTCACAGAAGCGAAAAAGCTGCGCCGTTACTGTCAATCGGTTGGCGAGAATCCTTGCTTTGAGAGTCGCAGCAGCCCGGACCAACAGGCTGAAAGCGGGCAACTTGGCTCAGTCCTGCGGGGCCTCGAACGAGTCTGAAAAGATCAATGGGTCGGCGCACAGCCAACGGGCGATCCGGGGCGAGGGCTGGCCGTTCGCGAACAGAAACCAGCCGCCGGCGTAAAGCGACCGCTCGCTGCCGCTGCCGAACGGGGCCAAGGCGAGTACATCCCCCGACAGGCCGGCATCCAGTGCCGACCACGCGGTACCATCCCAGCGAGCAATCCGGTTGGCGCTGGTCCCCGAGGCGCTCTGGAATTCGCCGGCCGCGTAGACGCCCGGGCCGGTGCCATCATCGAAGACACTCAGCGCATTGACATCACCCAGGGTGCCGTCACCGGGCTCGATGAATTGAGTCAGGGCATATTTCGCGATGTGGAACGCGATCACATTGGCCTGGTTGAAATCGCCGCCGATGTACTGCACCTCGTCGTCGCCCTCGGTGCGCTGGGTAATAGCGCGGACGATGTCGTCAGTCCCGGTGGAAAGCCCGAACCAGCGATCGCGGTCACCGTCCCACTCGGCGATATTGCTGACTGCTGTCTCGCCCGCCTGCTGGAACAGCCCGCCGACCCATAAGCGGTGATCGGTATCTTCGGTGACGGGATCAAAGCCGTTGTCCGCCGCTTGCAGCGCGAACACGAAGCCGTTGGTTCCGCCGCCGACCGGGGACCAGCCGGTTCCGTCCCACGCGGCCAGAAATGTTGCCGGCTGGCCGTCTGCCACGGTGAATCGACCGCCCACGTACAGCCTGGAGCGGGTGCCATCATCATAGGCCGCCAGTGCCAGGACGTCGCCGTCGAGACCACTGTCGAGCGCCGTCCATGTGCTGCCATCCCAGCGCGCGATGCGATTGGCCGGCTCGCCACCGGCCTCGGTAAAGCGGCCGCCGACATACAGTGCCGGACCGGTGCCATCGTCCCACACGGCCAGGGCTTCCACATCGGCATTGACGCCGTCGCCGAGTGTTTCCCATGCCGTGCCGTCCCAGCGGGCGATGCGGGACATCGCCTGACCGCCCACCTGGCTGAATCCGCCGCCCGCGTAAAGCGCCGGCCCGCGGCCGTCGTCGTGAACTGCCATCGCCCGCACAACGTTGTCGGGCGCGTTGTCGCTGAATACGTCATCCCAGCGGCAGCCCTCACCGGCATTCGCTGACGAGAGCAGCATTGTGACTATAGCTGACGTGACGAGAACCCACCGGTTTGCGGGCATACATTCGACCTCTCTGTGCCGTTTTGTCGGATGGTTCGCATCTTTACAAAGAACCGCCTCTGCGGCTCCGGCTTGCTGGGGCTGTTCAGCCCTCGAAGTTGCTTAGGTCGCGCGCCATGACTTGATCCCTGCTCAATGATGGCGGCAGACTCAAGTCCAGCTTACCTACCATCAAAAGCGCAATGGCCGGGCCTTTTCTGTCACGGCCATCAGGACCAACAGGTCCGCGACAACGCTTGTCGCGGACCAGCCACGAAGCTAGACTGGCTCGACGACTACGAAAAATGAAGGGGCAGGCCGACGGCCTGGAAAACGTGGCCGAAAGACCCGGTGAGATCACGCAGGTGCTGCAACGCTGGTCGCAGGGCGACCGGTCGGCCGGCGACGAGTTGATGAAACGGCTGTACGCGCAGCTTCGCCAGGTGGCGCAAGTACGCCTTTCCGGCGAGCGTGCCGGCCATACCCTCCAACCCACCGCTCTCGTTCACGAGGCCTACCTGAAGATCGTGCAGGGCGAAGCCGTTTCCTGGCAGGATCGGACCCACTTCATTGCCGTGGCTGCGCGCGCCATGCGCCAGATCATCATCGACGGCGGCCGGCGCCGGCAGGCAGCCAAGCGCCAGGCACCGGAGTCGCCGACACTGCTGCTGCAGGCCATGGGCGAAGCCGACCAGTCCGTCGATCTGATGGCGCTCGACCAGGCGCTCACCCGTCTTGAGCAGCTTGATGAGAAACAGGCCCGAATCGTGGAGCTCAAGTATTTCGGCGGCCTGACAAGCGATGAGATCGCTGCCGTCATGGATATCTCGCCGGCGACCGTCCATCGCTACTGGCGTGCCGCCCGTTCCTGGCTGTTCCTCGAACTGGGCAAGCACTCGGAGCCCGGGGGCGGCGCGTGAGCGATTCGGGGCACGGGCGCGACCTGCCGGACGATCCGGACGCGGCTGCCCTCAGGCTCCTGCCCGACTGCCTCGAGCAGCCGGAATCGAGTCGCCTCGAATGGCTGGCGGCTCGATGCCCGGACCGGCCCGAAGTACGCGAGCGCGTTCTCGCGCTACTGTCCGCAGACCGCGACAGCGGCGGCTTTCTCGAAGACGGCCCGGCGCTGCCGGGCCCGGAGCGTGTGGGAGAGCGGCTCGGTCCCTGGCGACTCGACGAGGAAATCGCCATTGGCGGAATGAGCCGGGTCTACCGGGCCCACCGCGCCGACGGCGCCTACGAACAGCAGGTGGCGGTCAAGCTCTACGACGCCGCCCACCTCGACCGCCACGCCGCGGCACGATTCGACGCCGAGCGACGAATTCTCGCGGCACTCGACCACCCCGGCATCGCGCGGGTCATCGACGGCGGCGAAACCGACGACGGCACCGCCTACGTCGTCATGGAATACGTGCGCGGCGAGCCGATCACCCGCTACTGCGACCGCCACGGCATCGACCTCCCCGGTCGCCTGCAGCTGATCCAGTCGGTGTGCGAGGCGCTCGACCTGGCGCACTGCCGCGGCGTCGTGCACCGCGACATCAAGGCCGGCAACATTCTGGTCGACGAAGCCGGACAGCCGCACCTGATCGACTTCGGCATCGCCAAGATCCTGGAACACGCTGCGTTCGACCACATCGACCTGCCGCAGACCCGCGCCGGCGCACAGATGCTGACCCCCGAGTACGCCAGCCCCGAGCAACTGCGCGGCGAACTGATCGGCCCGGTGTCCGACGTCTACTCGCTCGGCGTACTGCTCTACGAACTGGTGACCGGCTCCAGGCCCTATCAGATCGCCGGGCTTTCGCCCGGCCAGATGGAGCGCACGGTCTGCACCACCGTGCCGCAGGATCCCAGCACCCTGGTGGCCCGGCGCAAATCGCCACCACCGGCCGGCCTGCCGCCGGCCCGGACCCTCAAGCGCCGGCTGCGCGGCGATGTCGACCGCATCATCATGACGGCGCTGCGCTTGGAACCCGCGCAGCGTTACCCGTCAGCCGACGCGCTGGCCGAGGACATCGAACGCTTTCTGTCGGGCAAGGCCGTGCACGCGCGGGGCGCCTCGCGTCTGTACCGCACCGGACGCTTCATCTCGCACCACCGCGCCGGGGTGTCGGTCACGGCGGCGGCCTTCGTGTTGCTGCTCGCCGCACTGGCCGCGGTCGAGCGACAGCGCGAACTGGCCCGGCTCGAGGCCCGGCGAGCCGCGTCGGCGACCGAGTTCCTGACCGAGATGATCCAGCGCGCCGATCCGTTCGAGAACGCCGAGACGCCAACCCTGGCCGGCGCGCTGAAGCTGGCGATCGAGAGCATCGATGAACGATTTGCCGGCCAGCCGGCACTCGAGGCGGATATGCGCTACGCGATCGGTTACGCGCTGCAGAATCTCGGCGAGATCGACACGGCCCGCGAACAACTGCAGCAAGCCCTGGCCCTGCGCCGCGCCCACGGCGGCCCGGTCGAGCGCGCCGAGGCCCACGACGGCCTGGCCATCGTGGCCTGGTGGGGCAGCGACTTCGAGACCGGCACCGCGCATTTTGAACGGGCGCTGGAACTGCTCGAGGGCGTCGATGGCAACCGCGCCGAGGTCTTGCGGGTCAACGTGCTGGCCAACTGGGCGGCCATGCTGATCGACGCCGGCGACTACGAGCAAAGCGAAGCCCTGGCCGAACAGGCAAGAACGCTGGCCGAAACGGTCAAAGAGACCGGCATCGAGACCCGGGCGGCGATCTGGTCGACCCTGGCGACCGCGCGGGAAGGTCTCGAGCAGAACGAAGCGGCACTGGACGCCTTCGAACACACCATGGCGCTGCAGCGCCGGGCCACTGGCGAAAACCATCCGAGTTACGCCATCGTGCTCAACAACCTGGCGCTACTCTACTACCGGATGGATCGACTCGACGACGCGCTGACGGCCATGCAGCGCTCGGTCGCCATCCGCCGCGAAACGCTGGGAGCGTCTCATCCGCAAACGGCCACCGCGCTATTCAACCTGGCCCGGCTGCAAACCCTCAACGGCGACCTGGAACTGGCCGAAGCCAACGCCCGCCTGGCACTGGAGGTCGCCGAAAACGGATACGAAGCGGGTCACCCCCGCATCGGCAAGGCGCACGAGGCCCTGGCGATCGTGCTCAAACAAGCCGGTCGGCACGCCGAAGCCCGCGCCCATGCCGGCCAGGCGCGAACCATCTACGCAGGGGCCACATCGGTCGATCCGGCCTGGATCACGGCCATTGACCAACTGCTGGAGAGCCTGGCCGAGGACTGAAGCGGCTCGGCCGATCGATCAGCGCGTTAGGGAGCCTCTGAACCACTCTGCGTGGGCGCGAGTGAATTAATGAATAATGCGTGCTAGGGCTATTGCAGTTCGATCAGGCGCTCGGAGGTCTCGTCGGGCAGCACCGAGATCTCAAACGAATCGCTGTGGCCCTTGTGCTTGCCCAGGGTCGAGTACTCGACGGTATAGGTTCCCGGGGTGAGAACAAACTGGCGCGGATTGGAGCCGGCGCTGGTGTAGGTGCGCGAGCCGGCGACCCGCTGGCCGCTGTCTTGGTCGCGGATGGTGACCACCGCGTCTACCAACTCATCGCCCATGCTGACCCCGATCATCGCGATGCCCGAGGCAAAGGCATGGACCACTTCACTGATTTCGGCGGCCCGGACTTCGATGCCGCTGCGATCGAAAGTGGTTGTCGTGCCTTCCACCGTCAAAGCCTTGATGTGCATGGCATAGCGCCCCGGGGGCACCTGCATGTCCGACGGACGACCGTAGGTGCGGGTCTGGGCGACCACCTCATCGCCATCGAGCAGCTTGACCAACGAATCCCAGCCCTGGTCGTTATTGAGCACGTTGACGCGGACCGTTCCGGCATCGAAGCGCACCTCGTGTTCGCTGATTTCGTCCTCGCTGATCTCGATGCCGCGCAGCCAGATCGGTCTCAAGTCGGTATTCTCCAGAGCATGGATTTCCAGGTCGTATGTGCCGGCCGGCAGAAAAAACGAGGCGCCGTCGTGATAGCTGCGTGCATGCTCGACGGGCTTGCTTTCGCCGGGCAAGAAGACCTTGATTGCGGCATCGAGCGGCTGACCGTTCTTGCTCACCTTCACGCTGACGTTGGCCACCAGATCCACCGTCTGGGCCGTGGCTTCGTCCAGGCCGGCCGAAAGCTGTTCGGCATTGTCGGCATCGAAATAGCGCCCGCCGCCGGCTTGCGCCGCGCAACGCAACGCCTCGGTCTCGTCGGCCTGCAAGCCAAAGCCGACGATATGCAGGATGAACTCGATGCCATTGTCCCTGGCCTCGCCCACCACCTCGCACAGATTGCCTCCGCACGACTCGATGCCGTCGGTCAGCAGGATGACCGTTGCCTTTTCCCGGTTCTGCTTGAGCCGCTCGATGACCTGCGTGGCCGACCAGGCCAGCGGGGTCTTGCCAAGCGGGCGAATGGCGGTCAGCGCCGGCGGTATCGCCGACGGCTCGGCATCGCTCAGCAGGGTTTCAACGTCCTGGCAGTCACCCTCGCTGCGATGGCCGTAGGCAACCAGGCCCACGCGCTGCCCATCGGCCAGATTACCGAGTGTATTGGCCATGACTTCGCGGGCGATCTCGACCTTGGCCTTGCCGTCGATCTGACCCCACATCGAACCGCTGGAATCGTAGATGAAAACGATCGGTGAAGGTTCGGCAGCGTCCTGGGCCTGCACGAACGCACACAACGGCAGCAGCAACAGCGCCACGGAAAAACGATTCATGACCACTCCCCTGAACATCAAGACTCTATTTGTGTATCCACCAAAAGCTTAGCACGCCGGCGCCCAAACGAATTCGGGCAGGCCGAGGGCTGCGTGAGTGCTTCCAATGCGGGTCCAGACCCTAGCTCGAGTCCAACCTGGCGGCCACGGCCTATCGGCTACTCGCCCCGCTCGTCGCCGACCGCATGCTGGCCGAGCAACCTGCGGCGACCACCTTCGAAGCATTTGATTTGACTTGCCTTGCCGCTCACCGGGTTTGAGCCACCCCTGAGATGGCTCTTGGAGCAGTTTCACGGATCGACCGCGACATTCAGGGATTTTCCCGTTTGCTTCCTGGCCGTCTGACGGGGGCAGCGACCAGATCGCTAATCCTGGCGTTGCACGTCACGATAAAGCAGCGCGACCCAGCGCTCCGGCGATATGAAGCCCCGCCCCCATTGTTCGTCGTGCTCGGCGGTAATGCCGGCGGCCGGAAGGGTCTCCAGGCTTTCCCCAGCCTCGACGCGTGCAATCAATCGCCGCTACACTGTCGCAAGCCTGTCGCGATACTCCATCAACTGTGCGCGGCCAATCATCGGGCCGTGACCGGGAATGATCCGCGTATCCGCACCGCCGGCGTGGTGCGACCGAAGAACTCGCTGACCTGCTCGGTCGAGAGTCGTTCACGCACGTTGTCGTGAGCGACGATCAGTCCACCGGCTTCTGCCATGTTCTCATTGCCCCCGGCATGATCACCGTGGAAATGGGTGTTGAGGACGAACCTGACCGGCTGGTCGGTCACCGAACGCACCGCCTCGAGGATCCTGTCGGTCAGCGGCGCGAACTGACCGTCGATCAGAAAGGCGACATCATCGCCCGCGACCGGGCCGATGTTGCCGCCGGCCCCGGTCAGCATGTGGACCGATTCGGTCAGCGACTCGACACCGTTCTCGACGTCGTCCAGATTCTGGGCCATGACTGCACCAGTGCCAAACAGCCAGAACGCCGCAGCCAGTGGGCCGGTTATCATCATCATTTTCATCGCAGCTTGAGTCCGTGGTAAGAACTCTGTCTGAAGTATGGCACCTCCTGCGGCAGCGGGCATTGCCACGTCCCTTTTGGCCGGTCCGCTCGAGGCGGCTTCGCGTCAACGGTGGCACCCTGATCGGACCGGGCGACAGCACCGCAGGCCTGAGCCAACTCATCCGGCAAGGAATGCGTCCAGGGGCGGTTCAGGCACAGACCGGTATCAAGACCAACCCACACACTGCACCGGAGAGGCACCACCAGTGACCGCAACACCCGATCATGCATACCGTGCCGAACTCGGCAGTCGCGAACTGTTTCCCGAACTCCAGCCGACGGTCTACGCCAACCACGCCTCCCTGTCGCCGCCGAGCCTCCCGGTTCGCCAGGCCGTGCAGGCCACCCTGGACGGTTATGCGTGCCGGGGCATGGCCTGGTACGGCGAAGAAACCGCACGGCGCGAGCGTTTGCGCGGGAAGCTTGCCGGGTTGATCGGCGCCAACGCCACCAACGTGGCGCTGGTGCCCAACACCTCGGCCGGAGTGCTGGCGGTTGCGCTGAGCCTGCCCTGGCAGCGCGGCGATCGGGTGCTGATTTTCAACCGTGAGTTTCCCACCAACATCACTCCGTGGCAGCAGGCCGCGCGGCGCCACGGGCTGGAGCTGGTGTGGATGGATTCCGAGGCCTTCCGCGTCGATCGCGGCACCGCGCTCGAGGCGCTGGAGGATCATCTCCGCACCGGCGTGCGCCTGGTTGCCGTCAGCGCGGTGCAGTTCACCACGGGTCAGCGAATGCCGCTGGCGCGCATGGGCGAGCTCTGCCGCCGCCACGGCAGCGAGCTGTTCGTCGATGCCATCCAGGCCATGGGCATCGTGCCGCTGGATGTCGAAAAGATGGGTATCCACTACCTGACCGCCGGCAGTCACAAGTGGCTGATGGCGCCGGAAGGACTGGCCGCCCTTTACGCGCGGCCGGACGCGGCCGAACGCCTGCAGCCGGCGGTCGCCGGATGGCTCAGTCACCAGGACGCGTTTGCGTTCCTCAGTAAGGGCCCCGGTCACCTGCGCTACGACCGCCCCTTTCACAAAGGCGCGCGCATGGCCGAAGCCGGTACGCCCAACACCCTGGCCGCGGCCGGGCTGGAAGCCAGCCTGGCATTGATCAGCGAGCTCGGCGTTCCGGCAATCTTCGACCATGTCCAGGCCTGGCACGATAGCGTCGAGCCCGGTCTGATCGAGCGCGGCTTAGAGAGCTCGCGCATGACCGATCCGTCGGGGCGCTCTGGCATCCTCAGCGTGCGTCCGGCCAACCCAGGGGAGGCACCGGCGTGGGCTAGAGCCCTGTCCGAGCACGGCATCAGCTGCGCCAGCCCCGACGGCTGGCTGCGCTTCTCGCCGCACTGGCCGAATACGATCGCAGAGGCCGATCAGTTGCTCGGGGCTGTTGACGCCACGCAGGCGCAGCGTTGCTAGAAACTCATGGATCAAGCGTGCTTGCCAACCCGGCATGTCCACTTGCGCATCGGGTGAATACTCACTAACGGCCGGACACAAGAGCCTCGAAGCCAGCGTGGAAGATCGGGTCGGTCGTACTGTCAGTCATACGCGTCAACCCGTGGCTGGGAATTCCATCGATGGCGTCGAACACCCCGGCCATCCACAGTTGGCCGGTAGTAGAGTCGATCAGGAAATCGCGCGGGAATCCGTCGAGCGTGCCCAGCCCTTCCCAGGTGCCGGCATTGTCGCGCAGCAGGAAGCTGGCCGGATGGCCCCAGAAGGTCGTGAAATTGCCACCGACGTAGAGCATGCCCTGATAGTCAATCAGGGCTTCCACCGACATTCCGGCCACGCCGTCGCGGTACTGCCTCCAGACGTTCCCGTCCCAGACCGCCAGCCGTTCGGCCGGCTGCCCGCCGGCCTCGGAGAAATAGCCGCCGGCCAGCAGCTCGTCGCCGCGGCTATAGAGCACTGAAACCCCGCCGTTCATCCCTCCGGCCAGGTCGTCCATATCGGCACCGTCCCAGGCCGCGACATCGCTATAAATGCCGTTTCCGTCCCCGAAGTCGCCACCCATGAACAGGCGCCCGGCGTGGACACGCATCGTGTTGATCTGGCCGAACAACTGGGGACCGAAACTCTCCCAGGTGCTACCGTTCCATCGGCGCACGCCGCCCAGCCCGCCGGCATAGAGCTGATCGTCGAAGACCGCCACGGCATCCCCTCCGCTGCCGTTTCCGATGGCATGCCAATCGGCGCCATCATAACGCGCGATGGCCGTGACCGGCTGGCCATCGACCGCGGTGAAGTCGCCGGTCACGACCAGGTCGCCGTTCCACATCGTGGCGTCCCACACGGCATTGTCGAAGGTCGCGAACTGCTCCCAGCCGCCGGACCCCAGGCGCGCGATGCGCCCGACCAGTTGATCGCCGGCGGTAAAAAACGCGCCCATCCCGATCAGCCCATAGGGTGTCTCGATCAATTTCGTCGGCCCGGACAACAGGCCCAGCCCGGTTCCAAGTGCCTGCCACTGCCCGCCATCGTAGGCGGCAATGTTCCAGCTGACCGTGGCCGTACCGTAATCCAGCGGCAGCGCCGCACCAGCCCACTTGAACTCGCCACCCACGACCAGCCGACCGTCATGCACGGTCATCGCGATGGCCGTGGTCGACAGGTCGCTGCCGTCAACTCCGCCAACGCTGTGCCAGTTGGTCCCGTCCCAGCGCGCCACCGCTCGGCTGGGCACCCCGCCCTGTCCGTCAACCTCGATGAAGTCGCCGCCGACATACAGGCTGCCGGCGAAAACTTCCAGCGAGGACACATCCGCCGAGATGTCCCAGTCCGGAATACCCTGGCCCAGTCCCTGCCAGGCCAGACCATCAAAACAGGCCACCCGACGGGCCGTCGGCGGATCGGACAGGTGGAAGTTGCCGCCGGCACACAACGCATCTTCGAACAGCTTCAGCGCGTGGACGCCCGTTCCCGCCGGACCCGGGATGCCAGTCCCGACGGAAGTCCAGTTGGTACCGTCCCAGGCCGCAAGGTTGGCAACCGAGGACGCCCCGCCAGCATTCTCGAACTCGCCGCCCACGTACAACACTCCGGCGACAGGATCGACTTCCAGCGACAGCACCTTCGGTTCAAATCCGCCGTGTACGCCGTCGCCGACCGGCCGCCAGGACGTGCCGTCCCAGCGCGCGATTCCGGCAACCGGCTGGCCGTCGGCGGTATCCAGCAGCCCGCCGGCATACAGTTCGCCGTCGAAAACCTCAAGTGCGAACACCGTGGCCTCGGCCGCCCAGCTCAGCTCCAGCCCATCGCCCAGCGCGCGCCACGAGGTGCCGTTCCAGGTCGCCACGCTGCTGGCCGGAACCCCCCCGGCGGCGCTGAAACGACCGGCAACCACAAGTTCGCCCTGGTAGCTTGCCATGGCCCGGACCAGTCCGCTGACCCCTTCGCCCGATGGGCCTGACAGCGGGCGCCAATCCTGGCCGTCGTAACGCGCCACGTGCGAAAGCGCACTCCCGCGCGCCTCGAACTCGAGCCCGCCGGCAATCAGCTCGCCGTCGTGGACGCCCAGCGCGAACACCCGGCCATTCAGGCCCGGCCGGTTGAAGTCCTGCGACCACCCGACCTGGCCGAACGCGGGTCCCGCCATCGACAGGGCCAACATGAGCGCGAGAAAATGTTGAGTCATCAATCGTTTCATGGCCTTGCCACGGTTTGGCTGGTGGGACAATCGTACACACACTGTAATGTCTGACGTTTTTCCAGCCGCGGTTATTCCGTCCAACGTAAGCGCCGTCAAACCCATCCCCTGTTCAACGCGCCATGGATCACTGCGCTGACTCCATCGGTTTTCACGATGGAGAGCGGATAGCGAGCAGACGTTACCTCAAGGCCGGTCATCGAGGCGAAGACGCAGCGTACGCGCCTGCGGCCAGTCGCGCTCGAATCGAAAAGCTGACCCGTTCATAACCCTGTCCTATCCTGCTGCTGCGGTTCTCGGGTTTTGAGAATCAATTAGGCATAATGCCGGGTCATGAGTGGCGAGCCGGCTTCCAATTCCACGATCCTGACGCCCACCACCCGCCTGGCCCGGTCCGAAAACCTGCGCCTGGCGCGTGTGCGGATCGCCGATGGCGCCAGCGCCTGGCTGCGGCCGCCGGTGCTGGCCTTTCCGGCCTGGCTGGCGCAGCTGCGCAACGACGCGTTCCTGGCCGGCGAGGAAGAGCGGGTGCCAATCACGGCCGACCACGCGCTGATGCTGTGGCAGTCGGTCATCGATCGCGACGTGTTCATCGGTGAACCCAGGGTAGCCGAGATGGCCGCTGCAAGCTGGCGGCTCATTCACGAATACTGCATCGACGCGCCCGCCGACTGGCCTAATCTGATGCTCAGCGAAGACAGCCGGCATTTCCGCGCGTGGACCCGCCGGTTTGTGGAGATGTGCGATCAAAAGGGCCTGATCGACGAATGGCGCTTCGCCAGCCAATTGCCTGCCCTGATCGAGGCCGGCGACATTGCGCTGCCGGCGGCCATCCGGCTGTCAGGCTTCGAATTGCCGCTGACGCCGCTGCAGCGCGCCATACTGGACGCGGCCGAAGCAGCCGGCACGCACATCCACCGCGACCCGCCGCCCGGAAAGGCGCAACTGCCCGAGAAAGTGACCGCCCACACCGAGGAGGCGGACGAACTGCTGGCCGCAGCAGCCTGGGCTCGTGGCCGGCTGGAAGCAGGTCCCGACCAGCGCATTGCCGTTGTCGTGCCGGGACTGCGCGAGCAACTCGCTACGGTCGAGCGGGTTTTCCGCCGGGCCTTCGCCCCCGGCAGCTTCGCGCTGGATGCCGACCGCGACGAACCGTGGCACGTGTCGCTTGGACCGCCCCTGGCGCGCTGGCCGCTGGTGGCTGACGCCTTGTCATTGCTCAAGCTCGACCCGCACCGCATCAGCCAGCCGCAGGTTGCCGAAGTGATTCGATGCCCGTTCCTGGGCGGTTGGGAAGTCGAGTCTCGCTCCCGTGCCGGCGCACTGGCCGCCACCATCCGCTACCAACCCTACTGGCTGCGCGTCGGCCAACTAACTTGGCAGGCTGGCGAAAGCGGCGCGAAGCGGCTTTCGGCTCACCTTGCCGAGTGGGAACTGCTGCGCCGAAAACACCACGACAGGAGCTTGCCGTCCGAGTGGGTGGCGCGCTTCCAGAAGGAACTCGAAGCGCTCGGATTCGGCCGTGGACGCGGACTCGACAGCCGCGAATACCAGGTCCTGCAGCGCTTCCACGACCTGCTCGAGGACTTCAGCACACTCGACCTGGTCGTTGAGCGGCCGCTCGCACGTATCGAAGCCTTGCGCCAGCTCAGCGAGCGCGCCAGCGCCGCAACGTTTCGCGAGCGCAATCCGGGTGCGCCTGTTGAAATCCTGGGTGTGGAGGAAGCGCTGGGCTCGCGCTTCGACGCAGTCCGGGTGACGGGACTGGATCACCAGGCCTGGCCGGGGCCGACGAGGCGCGACCCCTTTATACCGGCCATCCTCCAGGATGCTGTGCCCGCCGCAACCGCCGAAGGCGCGCTCAAACGGGCGCGCGCTGAGCTGGCCGGCCTGATGCGGGCCGCACCGGCAGTCTCCGGCAGCTTCAGCCGCGGCAACGACGACGAAAGGCGCCATCTCACTCCGCTGCTGTCCGGCACTTGTGTGGAAGAGACCGCTGAAGTCCGATCGATCGAGCCGGCGCAGATGGAAGCACCCATCGAGGACGTCATGGCTCCGGAGCACCCGGGCGGCAAGGTCCGTGGCGGTATCTCGGTGCTGCAGCGCCAGTCCGACTGCCCGTTCAAGGCGTTCGCCGAAACGCGACTGAATGCGCGCGACCTGACGCCGCCGCGCCCAGGCCTTGACGCGCGCGACCGCGGCAGTCTGGTGCACTGGGCCCTGGAGCACTTCTGGAGCGATCTCGACGGCCTCGCCGCGCTTGACGCCCTTGACGAGACGGAACTCGATGGGCGCATCGCCGCCGCCCGCGACACGGCCCTGGCAAGGCTGGAACGGCGCAGTCCACTGGTGCTCAGTGAAGCGGGCCGGGCCCTGGAAGCCGAGTGCCTGGACCGTTCCCTGCGCCGCTGGTTGGCCATCGAAATCAGGCGTGGGGCATTTTCGGTCGCGGCGCGGGAGGCGAATATCGAGCTGATCTTCGACCACCTCCGCCTGAACGGCAAGATTGACCGCATCGATCAGATCCAGGACGGCGGTACCATCGTGCTCGACTACAAGACCGGCGATGCCCGGCACGGCAAGTGGGCACCGCAGGCGCGTCTGGCCGACGTGCAGTTACCCGCCTACGCCACTGGCCTTCAGCCGCACCCGGTTGCCATCGCCTTCGCCCGCCTGCGGCCCGACAGCATGGGCTTTGACGGCCTGGCGGGGACCGACACCGGCATTCCGGGCCTGCACGTCGTCGGCGAGATCGGGGGCCGGTCGAAATTCCGGGACGTCGAATCCTGGTCGTCGCTGGTCGACGACTGGCGCGAACGGCTCGAGGCCCTGGCTGCCGGGTTCCGAACCGGTCGGGCCGAAGTCCATCCGCGCGACAACCAGGTCTGCAAATACTGCCATCTCCACGCCCTTTGCCGCATCAACGAGCGGGTCAGCCTGCCGGAGGCCGACGATGAGTGACTCGAGAGCGCGCCAGCTGGCCGTCGAACCGGAGCGCTCGGTGATCGTTCAGGCCCCGGCCGGTTCGGGCAAAACGACCCTGCTGGTCGAGCGCTACCTCGGCCTGCTCGGCGTCGTCGAGGCGCCAGAAGAGATACTGGCAATCACCTTCACGCGCAAGGCCGCCGCGGAGATGCGCGAGCGCATCCTGCAGTTTCTCGAACCCGATTACGAGGCCGGCGGGGCCCACGAGGAAGCGGCGCTGACCAAGGCGCGGGCCGTAGCCGACAAGGTGGCCGAGTGGGACCTGCTGGATAATCCGCAGCGTTTGCTCATTCGCACTATCGACAGCTTCAACCACTACCTGGCCCGGACCATGCCGGTGGCCAGCCAGCTCGGCCCCGTGCCCGCGCCGGCCGAAAACGCCCGGGTGCTGTATCGCAAGGCCGCACGCCGCCTGCTGGTGCGCGCCGAAGGCCGCGACGAGCTGGCCGAGGACGTCAGGCACCTGCTGCTTTGGCGCGACAACCGCAGCCAAGATATCGAGGATCTGCTGGTCGAACTGCTCGGCAAGCGTGAGCAGTGGCTGCGCGCACTGGGCATGAGCGGCCGGCCCGAACGTGAGGTCTTCGAGCGGACGCTGCACGAAGTGGTAGCCGATCAGCTCCAGTCGGCTCGTGGTGCTCTCGAGAACGGGCTGCTTGCGGCTCAAATCGTCCCCGAATCACTGCTCAAGTGCCTGCGCGATGCCGCCGCCAGCCTGCAGGCCGAGGGCGTGGCCTCGCCCCTCGATGACTGCAATGACCTGACCGACCTGCCCGGCGCTGATGCGGATGACCTGCCGGGCTGGCGCGCTCTGGGCTTTACCCTGCTGACTAAAAATGGCGGCTGGCGCGCCGCGCCCAACAAGAAACAGGGATTCCCGGCCAAAAGCGAGCACAAGGATCGTATCGTGGCCATGCTCGATGCACTGCGCAACGACGACGGGCTCGCCGGCTGGATCGACCGCGCCCGGTCCCTGCCCGAGCCGCGCTACGGGGACACCGAGTGGGACGTACTTGCCGCGCTGGTCCGGGTGCTCGAAGCCACCGCCGCTGAACTCGAGCTGGTGTTCGCCGAGACCGGCCAGAGCGACTTCGCGGGTATCGGCGCGGCCGCCCTGCGCGGCCTGGGCGACGAGGAGACGGGCTATACCGACCTGGCGCTCTACCTGGACCGAAGAATCAAACACATCCTCGTCGACGAATACCAGGACACCAACTGGGGCCAGTACCACCTGCTGGAAAAGCTCGTCGGCGGCTGGCAGGCCGGCGAGGAGCGCAGCCTGTTTCTGGTCGGCGATCCCATGCAGTCAATCTATCGCTTCCGTGAGGCCGAAGTCGGGCTGTTCATGCGCACGCGCGAGCGCGGCATCGCGGCTCAGACCGTCGAGTCCTGCCGTCTGACGCGAAACTTCCGCTCGCGCGCCGAGATCGTCGACTGGGTCAACACATCGCTCGGCCCGATCTTTCCCGAAGCCGAGGACATTTCGGCCGGCGCGGTGAGCTACGCCCCTTCAGAAGCGGGCCGCGATACCGGCGGCCGGGTCGACGTTCTCGCCCAACCCAACCGGGCCGGCGAAGCCGAGGCCGTGGCCCAAACCGTCGCCGCAGCGCTCGAAGACCGCCGCGACGACCCGGACTTTTCGGCGGCCATCATCGTGCGGGCACGCTCGCATTTAGCCGACATCCTGCCGGCCCTGGAGCGCCACGCGATACCCTACCGAGCCGTCAAGCTCGACCCCCTGCTGACCCGGCCGGTGGTGCAGGACCTGCTGGCCATCACGCGCGCCATCGCCAATCCGGCCGACACCGCGGCCGTGTTGTCCGTGCTGCGCTCGCCGGTGTGCGGACTCACGCTTGCCGACCTGCACGCCCTCGCCGGGGACGGCCGTTCCACCGACGACGCCGACGCCCTCAAGCGCCTGTCCGGAGACGGTCAGCGCCGCGCCAAACGGGTATTCGAAGCGCTCGAGCGCGCCAGCGGCCAGTGGCGCAAGCGCTCCATGCGCGATCTGGTGGAGGGCGCCTGGACGCGGCTGGGCGGGCCGCAGGCAACAAAACGGCCGGCGTCAGAGCAGCGCGATGCCGCCGCCTATCTCGACACCCTGTCGGCGGCCGAAGAACAAGGCCTGCTGGCCGACTGGAACGCCTTCATGGAACTGCTCGACGAGCAGTACACCGAAGGCGATCCGCGGCGGGACGATATCCGGCTCGAGATTCTGACCATGCACGGCGCCAAGGGCCTGGAATGGGACCTGGTGGTCCTGCCCGGTCTCGACCGCGGCACCGGCGGCAGCAACCGCGGGCTGCTCTACTGGCTGCCCTTTACCCCGGAGTCCGGCGAGGAGCGCGTGCTGATCGCGCCGCTGAGAGCGTCCGACCAGGACGACAACACCAACCTGATCAAACTGATCCGCGATGAACAAAAGCAGCGCGAAGCCTACGAGCACCAGCGCCTGCTATACGTCGCCGCAACACGGGCGCGCGAACGGCTGGTGCTTTCGGCCACGCTCGATTCCACGCGCGATGAAATCAAGCCGGGCTCGGGCAGCCTGCTCGCCGATCTGTGGCCGACCTGCAGCCAGGATTTCCTGAGCGCGCTTGAACGTTCACCGGAACCGGCCGACAGCGATTCGAATGCCGGCCAGCTGCCGGACCAGTTTCTGCGCCGAATCCGCAGCGACTGGCAGCCGCCGATCGGCGATCGCCTGGCCTGGCGCCCAGCCCTGCCGCCGCGCGAGCGCGAAGTCGAAGTCGAGTTCAACTGGGCCGGCATCCAGGTGCGGCGTATGGGCACGGTGCTCCATCGCCTGCTCGAACGCGTCGGCCAAATCGGCGTCGAGAATCTCGACGAGCAGCACCATGCCTCTTTGCGCAATCGGATCCCCGGCTTGCTCAGGGCAATGGGCACCGGCAGTCGCGATCTCGAAACCACCGTCGGCCCCATCCGCGAGGCCTTCGAGCGGACGCTTAACAGCGAAACCGGCCGCTGGATTCTCAGCGCGCACCATCGCCAGGCGGCCTGTGAACTGCCGCTTTCAGGCGTGATCGACGGCCAGCTGGTCAACGCCGTCATCGACCGCACCTTCATCGACGCCGAGGGCACACGCTGGATCATCGACTACAAGTCCGGCTACCACGAGGGCAGCGACCTGGAGGACTTCCTCAGCGAGGAAGCCGGACGCTACAGCGCGCAGCTGGAAACTTACAGGCGCCTGTTCGAGCAGATGGGCGAGAGCGACATCAGAACCGCAATCTACCTGCCGCGGCACGGCGAACTGCGACTGGTCGGCGAAGGCTGATACGGCCCGAGCGCGCCGGGCGAGCCGTGCTGTCAGACCGTGAAGCCGCGCCCAGGGAACCTCAGTCCTCAGCCGATTGGGCCGGATCAGTCTCAGCCGCTCCCGCGTCTGCGCTGGTGCGCTCGACCTGGGTCATGAAACGCTGGTGCATGGCGTCCTGGGTCGGTTGGTGGGTCACCGACAACCGCAGACGGCTGCCGCCGAGCGCCTTCTGGTCGCGGCAAGACAGATTCATCCGGATATCGCCACCGGCAGCCAGGTAGCGAACCGTGCCGCAATCGGTCGTTTCGGAGTCAGGGAAATGCTTGACCAGGGCCGTTTCAAGCCCGGCCAGCGCCTCCTGACAGGCACGCGTGCCGGCAAACCCACGCTCGCCGGTCACCCGGGACACGCGTGCGTTCTCCTGGCCGTCAGGCACCAGCTGGACTTCCAGATCGGCAAACACCTCGACAATGGCCGCATGTTTTGCCGGCACGCGAACCCGCTCCCCGTATTCGCTGTCGAGGCTTGCCTCGACCCGGGCACCAGGGACAAATGACAGTACTTCATCGAGCCCGGTGTCAACGACTGGCGGCAGATCGGCCAGCGCCATCGGGGTTTTGCCCTCGTCAGCGACCGCTCCCGCGGCATCTTCCACCAGCACTTCCATGACCGCCTCGGCGCGCGTGGCCATCGCCTCGAGAAAGAACGGATAAGCTTCGAGCCGGTCGGCAACCCAGGCCTGGGCGTCCGGTTGCTGCAGGAACACGATGCGCTGTCTGAGCTGCTCGGCGTCCAGGGCCTGTGCCCAGGCTTCGATCCAGTCACTGACCTGTCCGTCGACCTGCTGCTCACGCAGCACCTCCATGTACCCCTCGGGAATGCCCCAATCGACCTCCGGCTGGTCCTGCATTTCGCCTTCCATCAACTCCATCTGGAACTCCCACTCGGCTTCATAAAACGCCTCAAGACGCTGCAGTTCGACCAGCTGTGCAGCCAGAGCCAGCCGATCGTCCCTGGCTGTCGGCTGCCCGGCCGAGGCCGTTGCCACCGCCATCAGCAGGGTGAGTGTGACGAGTTGTGCTGAAGTCGTGCAGATTGCTTTCATTGTCATGGGTCTTCCCGCATTTGAATCCGGCCCCTTGCGGCGATCCGTGCGCCTCGGCACGTACCTTTCTGACATGTTACCAAGATTCTCCCGACACCGTGCCCCAGTGGCCCCGGACGCAATCGGCCAGCATGCCGGTTCTCGCCAGAGGTGACCGCTGCGCCGCGGGCGGTCATAATGAGCGTATCTGACTTCAACGAGACAGCCGATTCATGATGTCCACTGAATCCAGCGCAATCAACCGGCAGCCCACTCCTGTCAGCTGCTGGCTTCGCCTGGGGGGGCTTGCCGCGCTGCTGGCCGGCAGCGTCCTGCAGGCCACACCGATTCCCACCACTCTGACCGATTTCGAAGTCTCCGGCACACAGGTCGGCGACGCACACCCGGGCGCGTTTCTGGAGGCCGATCACTGCGCATCCTGCCACCAGATCAGCGAACAGGACACCGCCCCGGTCAACAGCTGGCGCGGCAGCAAGATGGCGCATGCCGGCCGCAATCCGCTGTTCTTCGCGCAGCTGGCCACGGCCAACCAGGACGCCGAAAACGTCGGCTATTACTGCCTGCGCTGCCATGTGCCCAAATCGGTGATCAGCGGCAACGCGCTCGCAAGCGAAAGCGCTGCTCTGAGCGACAGCGACCGCCAGGGCGTGGACTGTCACTTCTGTCATTCGCTGGTCAACCCCGACTACGTGGCCGGCGAGAGCCCTGTACGCGACGAAACCGTGCTGGCCGCGCTCGAGTCCGTGCCGGAATACTATGCCAACGCCATGTTCGTGATCGACCCCGACGGCGTGCGCCGAGGGACACGACCCGACGCCTCCCCCTACCACGAGCGCGAGCTGTCGCCGTTTCACACCGAAAGCGCGCTGTGCGGCACCTGTCATGACGTCGGAAACGTTGCCGTCTCGCGCCAGGGCGACGGAACCTGGCGCTACAACGCCCTGGATACGCCGGTCGATGACGAAGATCCCTGGATGCAGTTTCCGCTCGAGCGCACCTACACGGAATGGAAACTGTCAGCCTTCGCCGACGGCGGCGTCGACATGGGCGGGCGCTTTGGCGGAGACGGAGTGAGCGTGGTGTCCAGCTGCCAGGACTGTCACATGCCGCGTACTGCCGGCCGGGCTGCCATCATGGGTCCGGAACGATCCGACCTGCGCACGCACGAATTCGCCGGCGCATCGGTCTGGACGCTGGACATCATCGGCCGGCATTTCGCCGATGATCCGGACGTGGATGCCGAGGCCATCGCAGCCGGCATGGCACGCTCGCGCGACATGCTTGGACGGGCCGCGTCGCTGGCGCTGGAGGAAGTCGGGGGCGCGCTGCGCGTGCGACTGTTCAACGAAACCGGTCACAAGCTCCCGACCGGACACATCGAGGGACGACGCGCCTGGCTCAACGTGCGGGTATTTAACGCCAGCGATGAACTGCTCATCGAGTACGGCGGCTACGATCCACTCCAGGCTGAGCTCGATACCGAATGGACCATGGTCTACGAGATGGTCGTCGGCTTGTCCGAGGATGCCGCCGCAGTGACCGGGCTGGCACCCGGACCGACCGGGCACATGGCCCTGGCCGACACGATCGTCAAGGACACCCGGATACCCCCGCGCGGATTCGACCGCAGCGACTTCGAGCTGGGTGGCGCTCCGGTGGTCGGGCGCGACTATGCCGACGGGCAGTACTGGGACGATGTCTATTTCCGTCTTCCCGACGGCGCCGACCGGGTTGAGGTCACCGCCTGGTACCAGACCGCGACACGCCAGTACATCGAGGAGCTGCGCGACAACAACATCAGCGATGACTGGGGCGATACGCTCTATGCCCTGTGGCAGGAATCCGGCCGTTCACCACCGGAGATCATGGGTCAGGTCGCGGCCGCAACCAGCCCGTTCGTGCGCGGTGATTTCAACGACAACGGCGCGCTCGATCCGTCTGATGCCGAATCCATGCTGGCCTGCTTCGAGTCCGAAACAGCCGTGACCGATCGCTGCCTGATCGGCGATTTTACCGGTGACGGCCGCGTGACCTGCGAGGACTTCGACAGCCTCGACGCGCAGTGGCCCGGCCCCGGCGCAACGCCCCGTCCCATGGTGTGTCTGCTGGGTGCCGCGGGCGCGGTATCGGTACCGAGCCTGTCGGGACCGACCGGGGCGATTCTGGCCCTGACCCTGCTGCTGGCCGGGCTGCTCGGCCTGGCCTGGCGCGAATCGGGCATGACCTGAACCGGCCATGCCAGGCAAGCCGGGCACACGGATCTGGCGCTGGCGGGCGCTGACCCTGTTTGGCGTCAACGCGCTGATCGTGATTCACGTTCTGCACTGGTGGCTGACCGGCGACAGTCTGGCACGCTTCGTGCTCGACGACGCCGCCCACACGCTCGAGCGCGGCGTCGTCAACCCCGGTTTCGTGCTGTTTGCCCTGGCGCTGCTGGTCACCCTGCTGTTCGGCCGTTTCTTCTGTGGCTGGGCCTGCCACATGGCGGCGCTGCAGGACGCCTGCGGCTGGCTGCTTCGGCGCATCGGCATTCGGCCGCGACAGTTCAATGCGCGCCTGATCGGTTACGCCCCGCTGGTGCTGGCCCTCTACCTGTTCGTCTGGCCGCTGTTCAAACGCGAGCTGTTGCTGCCGCTGATCAGGCCAAGCTGGCCGGCACTTGCCGACTGGCTTGGACCGGTCGCGCCGTTCGAGGGCTGGTCGGCAAGCTGGCGCACAAGCGAACTGTGGTCCGGGCTGCCTTCGATCTGGGTCGCCATCCCGTTCCTGCTGCTCAGCGGCTTTGCCATGGTCTATTTCCTGGGCACACGCGGCCTGTGCCGGTACGGCTGCCCCTACGGCGGGCTGTTTCAGCAGACGGCCCGGTTCTCGCCTGTCGCCATCACGGTCGACAGCGACCGCTGCGACGACTGCGCGCTGTGCACAGCGGCGTGCACGGCAGGCGTTCGCGTGCATGACGAGATCAGCACCTACGGGATCGTGGTCAACCGTGACTGCATGCGAACACTCGACTGCGTTGATGTCTGTCCACACGACGCACTGGCTCTCAAGCCGGGACGACCGCCCGCGGCACGCGGCCCGAGCGATGGTATTCGCCACTATGATCTGGCCGCGGGCGAGGAGGGTCTGGCGGCCCTTGTGATGCTGGTCACTGCAGTCGGCACACGCGGCCTGTATGGCCAGATTCCGCTGCTGCTGGCGGTCACGCTGGGCGCAATCGGGGCTTTTCTTGCCGTGCTCGGCTATCGTCTGGCGCATCGGCCCGGACTGCGCTTTGCAGGTCGCACGCTCAAGGCGTCCGGCCAACAGACTGGCGCGGGCATGGCTTGGAGTCTGGTCATTACCGCCGCCATGTTGCTGCTGGCTCACTCGCTGACGGTGCGACTGGCGCTGGAACGCGCCGAAATGCTGGACCGGCGCATTACCGTGCCGATGGAAATCGTGCTCAGCGGCAGCGCTGAATTCCTGCCCGGCGCGGTTCGGCGGGACGCACAGGATGCCCTGTTCTGGTACCGACAGGCCGATGCCTGGAATCACGGCGGCCTGGGCCTGGCACGCTGGCCGCACATACCGCTCAGGCGAGCCTGGCTGCACCTGGTTCGCGGTGAGTACGACCAGGCCGATCGACTGTTACAACGCGCCCGCACGGCCCGACCCGGCGACCCGGCCCTGATTGCGGCCATGGCCGACTCGCGCCGCGCCCGGACGGCGCAGCAACAGATGGCTCACTGAGTCTATTCGGCCTCGTAGCGGTCCTCGAAGATCAGACCGAAAGCCGGCCCGAGCGTCATGACCGCATGGGTGGAGCGATCGTTTTCCGCACCCGTGGTCAGCAGCGCCTGCAGCGCAACCGGCGGCCGATCGGCCGAAAAACCGAAGCGGAAAAGACGACCCCAGTTTAGCGTGTCAGCCGTCCCTGGCGCCTGCCAGACTGCCTGTCCCCCGGTGTGACCGAAGGCCCACTCGGTCACCTCACGGATACCATCGGCAAATTCGATATCGCTCAGGTTCGTGCCGTCAGTGACGGGAACGGCAAAACCGGAGAAGCCGTTATTGCTCACGACTTCAAGGTCCGGTTCGGTACCCTGCGTTTCCGGGACGGCAAAGTCCAGGTTCATCAAGGCATAGTCATAGCGATACCAGTTCCCTTCGAGATGGCGGACCCGCACTGCCAGCCTGGCGCGACCGTTGGCGGTTTCAAGCAGTTGATTGGCCGCCAGGGCCGTCATCCCCGGGGCAACCCATCGATTGATGAACGGGCCGGCAGACTGCGCGCCTTCGAACGACAGCGCCGACCAGCTGCTACCGTTCCAGCTCGTTGTGACCTCGACATGGCGCATGTTGTTGGCAGGCACCTCGTCGTCACGAATCAAATACCACGCTTCCAGAAAGTAGCTGGCTTCGGGATTGAGCCATTCAGCCAGGTCAGACTCGCGCACCGTCATGCGATTGGACGGTGCCGCCAGCCCATGGTCCGTTGTATTGCCGTCACAGTCCGGATCCCACAGGGAGCGACATCGGCCCCAGACCGCTTCGGCCGGCAGGCTGTCGCTGCGCGGTCCGAGACGCCGGTTCTCATTGTTGTTGCTGGCCGAGTATGTGTCGCGACAACCGACCTGATTGGGCGTATTGCCGGCCGACCAGAGCACATGCCCACCCGGACAGGTGCACGAGACATTGGTCGTGTAATAGCCGTGCTTGATTCCCGAAGCACCGATCTGTTCCAGCCGGTTGTCGGCATCGATGCGGTAGAGATTCCAGACCAGCAGTGGATGCTGGCGGTTGTTGTAGGGTGGCTCGGGCGCGCTATTGCCGCTGCCCAGCCAGTCGTACCAGGGCACGTCGGTACTGCCCTGGTTTTCCAGCGTGGCGCTGGGTGACCACCAGGTCGTGGCGCGGGTTGAGCTTCCGGTGCAGCCTGCGTCACAGCCCCAGTTGGGCGCATAGGTGCCCATGCTGACCAGCGCGACGTCTGTGGTCTCACCCTCGGTGCCAGGCCATACTGGTTCGCTGCAGGCGCCAAGCGGCTGCTCACTGCGTTTGTTCTGGCGCGTATGTGCCGCCAGCGTCAGTCGCCCGATCTGCGCACCAGACAGCGACGGGCTGCGCAGCCGTCCGGCCAGCCAGGGCGTCAACTCGAGCCCTGCACCGTCCAGGGTGAAACGGCCCGACTGCGGTTCCACTCGAACCCGCGGCTCGACCAGCACGAAAGCGATCTGGCCGGCGGCGGTCAGCAGCCGAAGCCGTCCGGGTGCCGCTTCCAGGCGCAGGCGGCCCAATTCGACGCTGCCGGCATCGGCGACAGAAAGCATCACGCCGGCACCCAGCTCCAGCCCGCCGTCGATAAAAAACTCGAACGAGGCGCCAACGGTCTGGTAGCGCAAAGCACCGCCTGGCACCAGCGGCAGCGCGAGTCGCCCCGTTGCACCGTTTTCGCCCCCGACCCGTATGCCGTGCAGATCGAGCAGCGGGGTTGCGAATTCGAACACCACCCGGTCACCATCCGCCGCCCACACCCACTCCGCTTCAGCCGGCTGCTGGCTGAGCGAACTGGCTGCGTGCATCAGCCAGGCAGCAAGCGCAATCGAAACGGCCAGGACCAGACGCCGTGTATCTTGACTGGGCATTGGAAGAATCCCTCGCCCCACCAGTTGGGCAAGGAGTCAGTCTAACCTCAGATGGTCAACCCAAGAATTGTCCAGCATCAAGTCGGCACTATTGCGAATACGATCAGAAGTATTGCCTCATGGAGCTTGTCTCGCGGGGTTGCCTGGCCCACAGGACCGGACTGCTCATGACTCAGTCTGGAGCGCCAATACCCGGATGCTGAATGGTCCGGCTAGTGGGCCATGCGGCTAATTAGGTAACACTCAGCCGTCGCACAAGCGTTGTGGGCAAGGCGCGCGAGCGCAGGACTGGCCATCGCCAATTCAAGCGAGTGCAACGCCGCCCACGGCGCTTGTGCGGCGGCCCTTCGGGAGCCGCTGTGCTGGCGCGACTCGGCGTTGCGTTTCTTGGAAAGGGAACAACCATTCCCTGCGAAACGCGCCTTGATTCGCACCAGCACAGCGGCTCTGAGCGTTACCTAATTAGCCGCATGGCCCACTAGGCGAGAGCAGCCACGCGGCGGAGAGTCGCCAGGCGGCGGGCCTGCATCTTGAGTCGATATTCGAGCTCGCGGTAGCGTGTAGCCAGCTCGGTGCGACACCACCGGTCGCGCAGTGCCGCCTTGCCGGCCGCGAAGCGATCAGCCTGAACAGCCTGCCACTGGGCCACGGTCTCGCAAAACTGACGGTATTCGCGGTCGAGCGTATCGGCCCAGTTCATCGCGGCCGGATTGCCGGCCAGGCGTTCCTGCAGTTCCCGGAACTCGACCTGCAGCCGCGCCCGACGGACCTTGAACGCCGGCGTACGCCGCAAACCGCCGGCCAGCCCCAACCAGGCCGCCGACCGGATCAGCCACTTGCCGGGATCGAACTGCCACCATCGAATCCCGTTGCGGTAGTCGGTCTGGAAGGCGTGGTGGAAATTATGGTAGCCCTCACCCCAGGTCAGCAGCGCGACCACGCCGCTGTCGCGGGCGGAGTTGTCGATGCTGTAATGGCGGCGACCGAGGGTATGGGCCAGCGAGTTGATAAAGAAGGTGCATTGCTGGGAAAACGCCAGCCGGAAGGCGCCAGCGAGCAGCACCATGCCGACGATGTCGCCGACCAGCCAGCCCAGGATCAGGGGCAGCCCGAGGTTCATGAACCAGGTCAGCGGCCAGTACCAGCGATGCTGCCACATCACCACCGGATCACGTTTGAGGTCGCGCACAACCTCATAGTCGATCTTGCTGGTCGGCCAGTGGCGCAACATCCACCCCATGTGAGCGTGCCAGAAACCCCTTCTGATCGAATGCGGGTCCCGCTCGACGTCATCGACATGGCGGTGGTGCACGCGATGGCGCGCGGCCCAGACCAGGATGGAATTCTGCAGCGACTGAGCGCCGAAAATCGCAAAGAACACGCGCAGCGGCTTGCCCGCCCGGTAGGTGCGGTGCGACCACAAACGATGGTAGCCGGCGGTGATCGACAGACCGCTGACCACCCAGAAGACGCCGGCAGCCAGCCAGGTCCAGGCACTGAAACCCTGGAAAAACCACCACAATGGCGCGGCAACGAGTCCAAGAAGGACAATCAGAACGAAGAAGGTCACGTTCTCGGTGACCAGACGGGGTTTTGTATGACTCATGTCCATTCGACGAACAAAATGAAAAAGCGTTCAAAGCGGTCGCGGAAAATCGACATTGTCCCGGCGGACTAATCGGGCTGAAACGCCAGCAGCGCAACAACAGATCTGAAGCGCACAGCAGTCCTGAATGACTGGCGTTCCAATCGGCGTTGTGCGGCTGCTTGGTTCAGCAAGCCTGCAACAAGATAGAATGCATGTGGCTTAGGGGTGGCGATTGCACGCGGGGGGCTTCGGCTCGCCAGGGTCCACCATCTGCTTCCTCAGCAGATTTTGCGCCGGTACCATAACGTGATCCCCTCGCCCCGCCCCCCAGCACCGATGATGTCAGCCGGCCCAAGGCCGCTCGGTGTCTGGTAAGGAGCTGCCTCCAAGTAAGCACCGAGATCCTCTGGCGTGCCTTCACTGATCGTTCCGTCCCGGTACCAGGCCCGCATTCGCCCGGTGCCGGGATCGTAGGCCACAGCGACGATGTCATCGGGCGATTTGCCCCGCGGCAGGATGTAGCGACGGGGCGCCTCAAAAACTCCAAGGTCTTCCGGCGTGCCGTGACTGAATGTCCCGTCCCGGTAGTAGGCCCAGACCCGGAAGAAGGTCCCCATGCCTACGGCCAGGAGGTCTTCGCGTCGTTTTCCCTCGGCGGGCTTCCATGTCAGGGGGCCGCTGTGATCGCTCACCTTGTGCAGGTTCTTGGCATCCCCGGTCGTGGCCACGCCGTCCCCCCACCAGGAGACGACGAAGCCCCGGACGGAGTCGACGGCCATGGCCAGGGGCGAGTCGGCACGGCGAGAAAGGTAGACGCCGTTCTCGTGAGCGTCGAGGTCTGTGGGGCTGCCGCGACTGAACCGCGCGTCCTCGGGCCCGCCCGGGCAGGGTCCGGCACCGGTCCAGGCGCCGGTCTCGGTCCAACCGTCGCAGTCGTTGTCCAGGCCGTCGGCGATCTCCGGCGCCCCGGGGTACACGCTGGCTCGTGCGTCGTCGCAATCGTCGCCTGCGGAACGCCCGACGCTCGGGTAGGTTGTGGCATGCCCGTCACCATCCTCGTCCTCCGGGTCTGTACAGGTGGAGGCGTCTCCTCCCGGCGTCACCTCGACGGTATAGAGATCCGCCGCGTCCCAGAAGTAGGTGTGGTACCAGATCCGGGAGTCACCGCCGCGATTCCAGCCGCCGCGGCTGATGAACCAGAACTCGTCGTCATTGAGCCAGTCGACACAGTCACCGAAGACGCGTTCCCCCTCGACGATGTGACGGTAGCCGATCGTCGTCATCCAGTGCCAGTCGATGAACTTCGAGCCAATCCTGCCGCCGGCGCCATCCCACTGCGCGTTCGTGCCGCAGCAGAGCTCCCAGCCTCCAACGCGCACCAGGAACATCAGTGGCCGGTCGGCGTCGATCGCCGCACGCACGTCGGAGTAGGAGATGAACTCGTCTTCGTCGGTGTGCCAGCTGGCGCCGGGGGCGCGGGTGCGCACAACCTCCTGCAGGCCGCTGCTGACCAGATCCAGGCCGCGCGCTGGCGGTGTGCCGATGCTACCGCTGTAGGGCAGCTCCTTCTGTAGCGCCCGGACCAGACGGGCGAGTCCGCTGTCGGGTTGCGGGTCGGATCTGATGTACGGTCCGTCGTCGCGGATCATGCAGGGCCAGCCATTGGCATCCCAGTGGCCGAGAAGCATCGCGGCTGCCGTCGGTCCGCAGTCGTTGTCGCCAGCAAAGTCTGACTGGGCGTAGTTCGGTGTACCCGCCTCCAGCACGATCTGCCGACTGCTGTCCAGGGAGTCCCGGATGTAGCGGTACTGAACACCGTCGATGATCATTTTCGGGCCGTGCTCATGGAGGATGCAGCGTGCGCAGACCGGATCTGTGACTGTCGATGCGATCAGCCAAAGCAGGATCAGGCATGGCAGGCTTCGTTTCATCGGTCAAACCCTCTCAGTCAATCTCGTCCAGGCGCCGGTTCCAGTCGCCACGGAACTGAACCCGCTTGGCGACGACCTCCCGGGTCGGCGTCGGAGTCACCAGCGGCAACATTTCGAGGACGCGGCTGGAACGCACGCTGGAGGTATAGAAGAAAAGGGGGCCGCTCGGGTCGGAAAACTCGAGCACCGGAAACAGCGCCGTGCCGTGACGGCGCGTTAGCTGCGGTGCCGTGGCGCCCAGTTCGCGCTGCAAGTGCCCGACCGCCTCCGCTTCCAGAGCCAGCTCGGCCGGTAGCCCCTGCCAAAAGCCCAGCACCGGCGGCAACAGGTCGCCACGGCCGATTTCGACGGCGCGGAAGAGATCCTCCCAGCGAGAACCGTTCCATCCCGTCTTGCCGGCCGACAGCAGAGCTGCGATCTTCTCGCGGCCGGGGACGCCGGGCAGCGTGGTGAAGACCTCGAGGCGGCTGCCGGGCTTGCCGTCCGGGCCCAGGTAGTCAAAGCTATCCCACGGTTGGAGCGGCACCGCCTCAAACTCCAAGGCCGCAGCCCGCGCCAATCTGAGTAGCTGAGCGCTGTCGAGATCAGGAAACGGGCGGCATCTTTCCAGCGCGCATCGCCCGGAAAACGCGCGGGCCTCTGCAGCACAGTCCACGCCCCCGTTGACTGCCGCTTGGTCAGCGAGGCAGGCGGAGACGATCCCGGGTGCAAGCTCCTCGCTGCAGTGCGCCTTGCAAGCCTCCTCCCAGCTCGAGTTCCACACCCGGACAAGGCCCGCCGCCGGGGCTGCAGGATTCGGTGCGTCAAGGCCACCGCCGGTCGAGCAAGCTTCCAGCGCTTCGGCTCGCCGCTTCTGCTCGGCGGGCGCGAAGCGCTCGAGGTTGTCGCCGTCCAGGCACCAGGCGTAGTGCCCCTGGAAATCAGGACTCCAGCGCGGCCCGGTGAAGCCGCAGTCCCGGTCCAGGTTTTCCTGATGCTGACCCACGGCGGTCTCGGCGTAGTCGGTGCACGCCGTATCCTGGACACGTCCAGGCGGCGTCGCAGCCGAACGGCAGCTGGCCAGCCGCTCGGCACGTCGACGCTCCTCGGCGGCGGCGAAGCGCTCATGATTCTCACCGTGCATGCACCAGTTGTAGTGGGCGCTGTGATCGGCATTCCAGGCCGGGCCGGAGAGACCGCAGCCCAGTTCCAGGTTCTGTTGCTGCTGACCGACAGCCGCTGCTGCGTAGCGCTCGCAACCCGGATGGCGCTGATCCGCTGCAACCTTGGGCGCTGCCCACAGGAGCATTGCCACGAGCAGCATGGGACCGGCGCCAACAGACCGGTCGACGCTTATCGCGAAATCGACCTTGTTCATGATGCAGCTCCTTCGGGCAGACTCGCCTGCGCTGGCCACGGGCTCTGAAAGACCCGGCCCGGCGGGGCTCCCGTTGTTACGCTAAGGCGACGACCCCACCATTGGCCAGGGAAGCACCATGGATGACGGGCGGCAACGCTGGCGGATTTCGCGTTCCGGGATCCCCTCCCGATAAAGGCAGAAATCGAGGCGCGCGCGCATGGTTGCAATCCTGCCGCCGCCCGCGCCACAGGGCTTGTAGCTGCACAGCTTCCACTGCGTCGTTGGCAGCTCCACGAAGTGGAAAGCGTAGGCGCCGTTCTGGCTGGTTCGTTGCTGGGCTTCAGCGCGGGTGATCACCCAGACATCGCTGCCCATGAAGTCGTCTTCATCCGCGACTTCGACCGGCTTCGGGTCCGATGCCATAAAGCCGAATACCGTGTCTATCAGGCCTTTGAAGGCAGCGGCGACTCCGGCCAGGCAACCGGCGCCGGTCATGCACCCTCCCACCGCACCAGCCACCGAACCGCCAACCTTGAGAATTGCCCCGGCGGCGTCGCTGTCGGCAGATGGATAAACGGTGATCGTTCCATCGCGCTCCATCAGCGTGACAGTCATAACCATGCCCAACGTGTCGATCGGTGCAAAGCGGACGCCCGGATGAATGGGAAAGACCTGCAGACCGTTCTGCCGCAAGGTGTCAAGCGCAGCCGGATGCTGCTCGCCACTGATATCGGAATCCGGCTCGAAATCAGCCCTGTTATCGACATCGATGCCTTCACCACAGCACCACTGGGTCGAGCCATAGGCCGGGATGCCCTGATGATGCCCGTTCAGGAGACCGAAGTGCAGGTAGGGTTCCTCGCCAGCTCCAAGGCTGTCGTTGCGTGGCTCGTTATAGTGGAAGTGTTTCGGACGGTTTGCCGAAATTGAATTGTTTAACACCTTCATGCCCAGCCAGCGGAGGTTGTACCGAATCGGGCATCCAGCCTTCGGTGGGTAGGCGCCGCTCGGTGGATCGGCAGGCTCAGTCGGGCATTGGTCAACCGTGTCGCGGATGCCGTCATCATCGAGATCGGGGCAGCCGTGCAAGGCCTTGCCGGGAACAAATGGGCATTCGTCGATCGGGTCCACCAGACCGTCGCCGTCAGTGTCCTTGGCCGGCGGCGGCAGCGCAAGCAGGGGGTCGTAAGGCGCACACGCGATGTTCGATCGCTCCGAGATCAATAGCTGCGGTTGCTGCCCGCTGAGCGATACGGGACTTCGCTTATACGACGCCACCTGATAGCAGTACTGATCTTCCTGGTCGGCAGGCTTGGCGAGCACGTCGACGTAGGTCGTCACGCCGGGTCCCACGCGGTCCAGGATTTCGATCGTGGCGTCAGCCTGCTGACGGTTGTCTCGCGGTTTGAAAGCCCGGTAGATCATGTATCCGTGTTCGTCGTCGGCCCGGTCCTGCCAACTCAGCGCGATCTGATAGGCTTCAGTGCCGGGGATGTCCGGGTTGGCAAACTTCGAGGCATTCCGGGCGCCCAGCGGGCCCGGTGATGCGGGCGGACTGGTTGTCAGCGGGGCCACGATGCTATTGAACCGCTGCTGCACGGCGCCGACATCCAGCGGCAAGGCCGCGTTCGAGGTCAGCGCAAGCGTCTCCTCGTCGAAGAGGGACTGGCGAGTGAGCTCAGGCAGTGCCTTGAAGCGTTGCAGCGCCCGCTCGAGATGCATCCGGGCGTTGGGTTGGGCGTTCAGGATCAGGGCGATTTCCCGGTCGGTATCCGACTGGTTCGGGGTACCGGCGTAGTAACGCTCCAGGTAGTACATCACCACGGGCACAAAGATGGCGGCGTACTGGTTTTTCCCGGGTTCGACCACTTCCGGCGCAGGGCCCGCGTAGCGAACCTGCTGACGTCCGGCCGCAGGACCCTCTACATCCGATCCGTCCACAACAGGCGGGCCTGGATCCATTCGACGCGCACATTGTTGCTGAAGAGCCAGCTCACGCGCCATTTGCTCCTGCCGCCTTTGGGTCTCTGAGACGCGCATGCACCAATTGCGATGGCTTTGAATGTCCTTGCTCCAGCGCGGCCCGGTGAAGCCGCAGTCCCGGTCCAGGTTTTCCTGATGCTGACCCACGGCGGTCTCGACGTAGTCGGTGCACGCCGTATCCTGGACGCGCCCGGGCGGCGTCGCGGCCGAACGGCAGCTGGCCAGCCGCTCGGCACGTCGACGCTCCTCGGCGGCCGCGAAGCGCTCATAGTTCTCTCCGTGGATGCACCAGTTGTAGTGGGACCTGTGATCGGCATTCCAGGCCGGGCCGGAAAGACCGCAGCCCAGTTCCAGGTTCTGTTGCTGCTGACCGACAGCCGCTGCTGCGTAGCGCTCGCACCCCGGGTGGAGCTGATCCGCTGCAACCTTGGGTGCTGCCCACAGGAGCATTGCCACGAGCAGCATGGGACCGGCGCCAACAGACCGGTCGACGCTTATCGAGAAATCGACCTTGTTCATGATGCAGCTCCTTCGGGCAGACTCGATTGCCTTTCGCTCAGGGGCTTATTATTGGAATAGGAATCGGCGTGGCAGACACGCCACAGTCGGCGAGCTGCCGGTTGCGGGCTGCCTGATGGTCCTCAGGCTGGGTCGCCCGCTGCTTGAGGCACCAGCGGTAATGGAGCAGGAAATCGGTGCTCCAGCGCGCGCCGGAGAAGTTGCAATTGTGGGTCTGCTGGGTCGTCGCCTGATCGACGGCAGAGGCCGCATAGGCGGTGCAGCGTGCGTTGCCGCCAACGGCCGGCTCGCTGCCCAGACAGCTCTGGAGGGCCGCCGTGCGAGCCCGGGTCTCGCCATCCAGGGTGGCCGGAACCTGATCGGCGCACCAGGCGCGATGCATGTTGGCATCGGCGCTCCAGGCTGAACCGGTGTAACCGCAGCGCTCCAACTCGTTCTGCCGCTGCTGAGCAACGGCAGTGAGTGTATAGGCCTGGCAACGGGCGCTGGCGCTCAGCTCTGCTGGCGGCACCACTTCCAGGGCACCCTCCATCATCCGGGCCTCGTCGAGCGGCGCCATGGTCGGTGGCGGGGCCGCTTTCACCTCGCCCTTCTTGCGACCGGTTTCGCAACGCACAAGCTCATTGTCTCTGAATTCAAGCTCGTCTTGCAGGGTGCTGGTGTCCTGGCTCAGACACCATGCGTAATGAGCGTCATAGTCAGCCAGCCAGCGCGGCCCACCATCGTCACAGTTCATTTCCCTGGCCCGATGGACCTGGTGAAGGCTCTCTTCAGCGTAGCGGGCACAGCGCTCCTGTTGCGAGAGGTTCTCGGCGAGCTGGGCAGACCCGCGCACAGGCATCAACAGCCCGGCGAGAAGGGTGCTGGCGGCGGCAATTATTCTGGCAGCTAAGTGACTCATCGCTTTGGCCTCCGGTGTGGCGTTCGTTGGACCGTCATTGCTGAACTGGGCCGGCTCATTGCTCTTGCTCGGCCAAGGCCTGCCTGGACGCTTCCATGGCTTCCCGTCTATGGCGCCAACCGATGCCCATTTCAGGCGGCTGGTCGAAAGCCTTCGGAGCGAGGTAGAGCCCGCGGTTGGCCGTGGCCTTGTCTTCCTCCACCCGGATGCGATTGGCCTCGGCCCATGCGTCCTGCCGCACGCCGGTGATCTGCCACGATACGCTGACCTCGGGCTCCTCGGTCCGGATAACAAAGGTGTTCGTTGCCGGGTCGAGCTCCTCGGCGATCATGGCGCGCGAGAACGAACGAATGGTCGTGAGCTGATACCGGAAGTCGCCATTGAGGGCGCTGAACCAGTTGGGCAGGGTGACCACCGCGTATCCGGTGGCGTCGGTGGTCACGTTGCCGTTATAGACGTTCATCATGTCCGGCGACTGGACAACCGAGTGGGAAAGGTACTTGTTCTCCGGATCGAGAGGATGATCAATCCGAAGCGAAGCGCCGGAGGTTCCAAGGAAACCGTTGGTGATCACCGTGCCGTCAAACCAGGCCGCCCTTGAGCCGACGCCGACGGGTGCATAGGCATAGATGCCGGTGTTCTCGGTGCCGCTGTCAGCCCAGGCGTAGACTCCATAGTTGTACGTATTCTGGACAGACGTCTCGCCCCATAGGCCGACGCGAGTCCCGCCTTGCGTACCGACATCAAGTGACCCTGTGCCACTGCCCAGCACGCCAATCGAGGCTCCCCGGCCCTCGACACCCACGCCGTAGGCATTCTGCTGCCGGTTGACACCCAAAATCGCCGGGACGTCGTTGAACCAGGACTGGTGATAGGCAAGCAGACTCGGTCTGGAGAGGTCTTTGTTCTCGACATGCAGCTGGGCGGCGGGCGCCGTCACACCAACGCCGACAGCACGATAGCTCGGGCGAATGGTGATGGCCTCAAAACCGGCAACCTTTGTCGTCATTTCGCCGGACCCGCCGACCGAGATCGAATAGTCATCGGGACCGTCGCTGGGCCGCCGGAACTGTAATGATGTCTGAGTGTCTGCCGTATTCTCGATCAGCAATGAAGGCATATTGCCCATGATGTGCAGCAGCTGCGAAGGCGAATCGGTGCCAATGCCAACAGAACCATTCTCAAAGGCAAAACGACTGGACCGGAACTTCAGGCGGTCGTCTTGATCTTCTTCGATATAGGCAAAATCGCCGTCGCCGAAGTTCAGGCGGGCGCCGTGGCCGAAACTGCCGAGAGGACCGATCAGCCGCAAAGCGTTCTGACTTGGCGCAGCGATCGTGAGTGAATGGGTCGGGGCGCTGGTCCCGATGCCCACATGGCCGGCGCTGTAGTATGCAGTGCTGCCATTTTGTAGCCATACCACCGAATCATTGTCGACGCCGTCTGCGAATCCTGCGGGCACATTCACCAGGTTGCCCCAATCGAGGTTGATCAACCCCGCTCCGTCTCCTATGAACGTACCGTTGGTAAACGTTACCGGATTGCCATACGTCCCGTTGAGTGCGCCGCCGGGAACGCTGCCTGTGGTCAACTGGCTGGCGTTGAGCGTGGTCAGTCCCGCACCGCTGCCGTAAAACGAGTTGAGCGGATGCGTCAATTCGAGCTGACCATTGTAGGTGCCGAACAGGGCAGTATCCGGAACCCAGCCCACCGTCCGGGCATGAATGGCATACGGTGCTGTGTGGATGGGCTGTCGCGGCGACAGCGGCGTGTAGACTGCCTCGGCATCGGCCTTGACGTAGATCTGCAGCCAGCGCCGGTTACCGTCAAACGCGGCCGGATCGGTAAAATCCAGTTCCGCCATGAACAGCCCGTCAACGACCGGGACATTCTCAACCAATAGCGTTGCACCGACCTGATCACCCGCGTTGAGCGCCGTCCACAGCTCGAACTGGAAATCATGCACGCCGTTTGCCGACGTACCGGATTGCTCCAGCCTGCCCTGATAGGTAAACGTATCAGCCACCACCGCGGCAGGAATGCAGCTCAGAATCACGAGACTGCAGGCAATGACCCTGATCATTGGTCTTTTTCCTCCCGGATTCGGCCCGGATTGCGTGTGCGTTGCATTCATTCGACATGCCCCACGCTCTGCCCCTGAATGGGCACTGGGTTGATATTCAAGGGATAGCGCAGCCCAAGACCTCAGGATTTCATCAGGAGATGCTCAGGGCATGATTTGGAGCCGATTCCAGCGGCGAGCGGCCGCCGTCACTCGTTGGCAGGCACCGCGGAGTGTCTTGCTGTTTCCCTCCGGCGGTCAATCGACTGATGCACGCAGCGCGTACAGCACCCCATCATCGCCACCGACAATCACGGAGTCGTCAACCAGCATTGGATTGATCAGCTCACGCTTGCTGCAAAAACGCCAGACGGCTTCGCCGGTCTCGGCAGCGAGTGCATACAGACAGCCATCATAGCTGCCGACGATGAAAAGGCCGGGGTAATGAACAACGTCACTCAGCGTCCTGTTTCCGGCGCGGTAGCGCCAGCGCTCTTCGCCGCTTTCAGCATCCAGGGCGTAGACGTGATAGTCACCGTTGCCGAAGACAACCAGGCCCTCGGCGACCGCGGGTTGGAACCAGATCTCGCCATCGGTCGAAAAGCGCCATCGCTCCATGCCTTCGCGGTCAAATGCCACGAACTGGCCGTTGTAGTCGCCGGTGTAGAGCAGATCCAGACCGGCAACCGTGTCGGCGACCACGCAATCGCCTGACCGAATGCGCCACACAACCTCACCGCTTCCAGCGTCCAGCGCGTAGATGTGACCATCACATGAGCCGACCACGATCATGCCATCGACCAGCAGAGGATCGGCGTTAACCGGATGAGATCCTTCCGAGACCCGCACCGTCCAGCGGCGACTGCCGCTGGCGTCAAAACGGTGCACGTTGCCGTATTGATCCCCAAACGCCACGCCGTCGCCCAGCCACAGGGGGCCGCTGATGGAGTTCGCGGGCAGCCGGGCTTCAATGACGTCCAGTTCGTTTTCAAGGTCAATCCCGATGAGCTGTTGCGCGCGCGTGGTGAACCAGACACGACCACCACCAATTCCCGGCTGACTGTGGATGGCGCCCAGGGCTGGATAGCGCCAAAGCTCCTGGCGGCTCTCGGCATCCACGGCTACCAGCCATGCACCAGCCGCCACGTAAAGAATGCCTTGATGATGTGTGGGTGCAATCGTGATGGGATCCCCCAGGTTCAAAGACCATAGCAATTCCGGTTTTGGCGGCTCCGGCGTCGGCCGTCCCCTGACGGATAGATGACCGCCTGACAGCGGCAATCCATTGAGGTATCCGGCGGCATCACCGATCATGACCATGCCACCGACTACGGCCGGACGGGTCAGCAACCAGGCGCCAACCTCAGACAGCCAGAGAACGCGGCCATCGGCGGCGTCCAGAGCGTACACCAGCCCATCACCGTTGCCAGCAAATACCGCGCCATGGGCATACCGCGGCGGCGAAAAAAAGCCGTCACCGCGAATCCGCCATAGCTCATCGCCGCTGGCCATATCCATTGCCACCAGATCGCCCTCGCCCGAGCTTGCAAAAACACGACCTGCCTGAACGCTGGCCTCGATGCCGCTGGCATTGCGAGCCGAGACGCGTGCTCGCCACAGCTCGGTGCCACGCTTCACATCAAGCGCGTAAACGTAGCCCCGGCCGGTGCCTACATAGATGACGCCTTCGGATTCGACGGGAGCGCTGGACGCGGCGCCCTCCAGTTGTTTGCGCCAGCGCAGACGTCTCTCCTGCAGGTCAACGGCACTGATGCGACCGTCTTCCTCGATCAGGATCGCGGTCCGGTCTACCATCAGCGGCTTGACCAGTACGACACCCACACTTCTGATGATGGGCTCGCTGGCGCCGCTTTCAGCGTTCAGATGCCATAACACATGGTCGTGCCCGACAATGAGCACGCCGGATTGCGTTGCCGCAGGCGGCGAGTTGGATTCAACCTTGCGGCGCCACAGTTCGCGTCCGCTTTTCAAGTCCAGGGCATAACAGTAGCCGTCCAGGGCGACGACATACACGCGCTCGCCATCACTGGCCAGATTCTGCTCGATGCGAGCACTGACATCGGTACGCCAGCGTTCCTCGCCGGTCAGGGACAGGCGATAGACAAAACCGTCATAGGAGCCAATGACAAGATCGTTGTCGATGACGACAGGGTCTGTATGAACCTCGCCACCGGTTTTGAACTGCCAGGCCTGGAGTTTCGGATCCACGTCGAGGTGAGGCTGAGTGCCTGGCTGAAGCTGTGCCCACCACCAAGCCAGCATCGCTCCTGCGAGTAACAGCAAAGACACCAGCGCCGTCGCTCGGAGCATGGGTCGACGGTTGGTGGTGGCCACCTCGGTCAGTGATTGCGGCTTGCATCGCAGCTTGTACCCGCGCCGTGGAATCGTACACACAAAACGCGGCGATTTTGTCGAGTCGCCAAGCGCCTGGCGGAGCTCCCAGACGGCGTTCGTCAGCACTTGATCTGAGACTTCCACCGCCCCCCAAACGCGATCGAGGAGCTCGCCACGGCTGAATACGCGCCCAGGCTCGCTGACCAACACCAACAAAAGGGACATGGACCTTGGCTTGAGGGTAACGCGTTGACCGGAGCGGCAGACCGTCAGCTCGTCAGGAATGACTACGATGTCATCGAGCTTGAAGGCGTCTGGCATGACAATGCGCGTTCACCACTGGCCTGAGCAAGAATACTATCACGCGCGCTGAGCTGATCCTGAGCCAGCCCTGATGGACTGCTGATCTCTTCCAGACAACGCGAAACGCTCAGACTGACCCGCAAAGCCTTTATGCAATAGTGGGTTCCAAGCGACTACGGCTCGAATCCATCCGCAAACACCTCCGGCTGCAAGACCGTCAGCAGGAAGGCATGGACCTGGTCGGCCACGAGCGGTGGGAAACCACCATGGCCGGCTTCCTCCACCGGCACGAACACTGGCGTGTGGCCGAAGGCACTCAGCGTGCTCAGCAGACGCAAGCTCTGACCAAAGGGCACCAGGGTGTCGGCGGTGCCGTGGGCGACCATGAACGGCGGATCATCGGCATCGACCCAGGTCTGCGGATTGGCCTGAACGACCTTCTGCACAAGCGCCGGGAACGGCGGCGCGGGGTTGTCGATGTTGGCGCGCAGCACGCCGATGCCCTGACCGGGCAGGCTGTAGCCGATCAGGCGTGATTCCGGAGAATTCGGCGCATCATGGTCAATCGTGCTGCCGGGAGGCGTGGTGACGTCGGCGTTCATCATGAACAGATCAGTCGGGCCGTAGTAGTCAACCGCCGCCTGTACCTCACTGGACTGGTCCAGATGAACGCCAACGCTGCCTTCGAGCTCGGGATCATTGCCCGAGGTGCCGGCAAGTGCGGCCAGATGTCCCCCCGCCGACGCGCCCCAGACCGCAATGCGCTGTGGATCAAGCTGGTACAGCGCGGCGCTCGCGCGCAACCAGCGGATCGCCGCCCTGACATCATGTATCTGCGCCGGAAAAGTCACCGGCGCACCGCCCCACAGCGCCGCGTCGCCGCTGAGCCGGTAGCTGATCGAGGCCACGGCGAAACCGTGGTCACGCATGTCCAGGGCGGCGCCAGGCACAGGGAAGCGGGCGCCGCCACTCCAACCTCCGCCGTGAATCCAGACCAGCAGCGGAAAGGGCGTCGATCCGCTCGCCGGCAGGTACAGATCGAGCATCAGATCACGGCCGCCGACGACCGCGTAGCTCAGATCCGGGTGGGTCGGCATGGTCTGCGCCTGCGTCACGCCAAAGCCGCAGATCAGCCAGAGAACAAGGAGGATTCGATGCATGGTCAGGCCCTGTACCACTAAGCCAATCCCTTTCAGCAATGCCGAGTATAGCCCGGGGCGACGCTCTGCACGACCGGTTGCATAACAGCATGGGCATCGACCTGAGCACCGGCGGGCTGACCTTGATGCCTTGGATGATTTCAGCCGGCAGGTCAAACGCCGACTCGAGGACCGGGTCGTGTTCGTGGCCGGGCGACGGGCCCGGTGCATCCAGCAGGTCGAGATGCACGAGCTTTGCCGCGTGGTAGATCACGACCACGGTCGCGAGTTCCACGCGTTTCTGGAGCGCGTCATACCGGACTGGCAGGCCCGCAAGGCGCTTTTGGAGGTCGAGTTGCTCTAGCGGGCCGGCCGCCTGTATGTCAATCGGCCAGCGACAGCCGCGTGACCTTCTGGAACCCCCGCGGCAGCTTGCGCCCGCGCTGTGCGCGCTCGCCCCAGTAGTTTTCGGTGTCACTCCAGCTCATTCTGAGGTAACGCTGGCCGGCCCAGACCAGGCAGTCTTCGCCCTTGCTGATGACGATCGCGCCGGCCATCTTCTCGCCGGCCTTCTTCGCCTTGGGCGGGATATTGATCAGCTTGTTACCCTTGCCCTTGGCCAGTTCCGGCAGTTCGGTCAGATAATAGGCCAGCAGGTAGCCCTCGGTGGTGGCGCAGACAATCACGGCCTCCTCGTCTTGACTGACCAGCGCAATGGGAAGGGCGTCGGCGTCAGCCGGCACGGTCAGCATCTGCTTGCCGGCCTTCTGGCGGGTGTGCAGGTTCTCAAGCTGCGTGAGGAACCCGTATCCTGCATCCGAGGCCAGCAGCACGCGATCGTCCGGCGCGCCGATGGCCAGGCTGCGAAAGACAGCGCCGGGCCTGGGGCTGAACCGCCCGGTCAGCGGCTCGCCCAGGCTGCGCGCCGAGGGCAGTTCGTGGGCAACCACCGAGTAGCTGCGTCCGGTGGAATCGAGGAAACAGGCCATCTGCGTACTGCGGCCGCGGGCCGCTGACAGGAAGGCGTCACCGGCGCGGTAGTTGAGCTCTTCCGGATTGATGTCGTGGCCCTTGGCCGAGCGCACCCAGCCCTGCTCGCTCAACACCACGGTGACCGGCTCGGACGGCACCAGGTCGGTTTCTTTCAGGGCCTGGGCGGCGGCGCGCTCGACCAGCGGCGAGCGGCGCTCGTCGCCGTATTTTTCGGCATCGGCAAGCAATTCGTCGCGAATCAGGCGGGTGAGTTTCCCAGGCGAGTCCAGGACATCCTGGATCTGCCCGCGCTCAGCCTCCAGTTCGTCCTTCTCGCCCTGGATTTTCATTTCCTCGAGCCTGGCCAGGTGGCGCAGCTTCAGTTCCAGGATGGCCTCGGCCTGGGTACCGGTCAGGCCGAAGCGCTCCATGAGAACGGGCCTGGGCTCGTCTTCGTTCCGGATGATATGAATGACCTCGTCGATGTTGAGGTAGGCGATCAGCAGGCCGTCGAGGATATGCAGGCGATCGACCACCTGATCGAGACGAAACTCCAGGCGCCGGGTCACCGTCCGGCGGCGGAATTCGAGCCACTCGATGAGCAGGTCCTTGAGATTGCGCACGCCAGGCCGGCCGTTCAGGCCAATGACGTTGAGGTTCATGCGCGCGCTCTTTTCCAGGTCGGTGGTGGCGAACAGATGGTCCATGAGCTGATCGAGATCGACCCGGTTGCTGCGGGGCACGATGACCAGGCGGGTGGGATGCTCGTGGTCGGACTCGTCCCTGAGGTCGCTGACCCAGGGCAGCTTCTTGGCCTGCATCTGGCCGGCGATCTGTTCGAGCACCTTGGCCGGCGAAACCTGGTGCGGCAGCGCCGTGACGATCAGCTCCTCGCCATCTCGTTCCCACTTGGCGCGCTGGCGGATGCCGCCCGATCCGGTCTCGTAGAGAGTCAGCAAATCCTCACGCAAGCTGACGATTTCCGGGCCGCCGGGAAAGTCCGGGGCGGGAATGTGCTCGCACAGTTCGGCCACGGTGGTCTTCTTCGGCGCCTCGAGCAGGCGAATACAGGCCGAGACGACTTCCCGGAGGTTGTGCGGCGGAATGTCGGTGGCCATGCCCACGGCGATGCCCTGCCCGCCGTTGAGCAGCACGTTGGGAAGGCGCGCCGGCAACAGCTTCGGTTCTTTCAGCGTGCCGTCGAAATTGGGCACCCACTCGACCGTGCCCTGCCCGAGCTCGGCCAGCAGGGTCTTCGCGTACGGGGCCAGGCGCGACTCGGTATAGCGCATGGCGGCGAAAGACTTGGGATCGTCGGGCGAGCCGAAGTTGCCCTGTCCGTCAACCAGCGGGTAGCGGTAGGAAAAGGGCTGGGCCATGAGCACCATGGCCTCGTAGCAGGCCGAGTCGCCGTGCGGGTGGAACTTGCCGATGACGTCGCCGACGGTGCGGGCGGATTTCTTGTGCTTGGAGGCGGCCGAAAGCCCCAGCTCGCTCATGGCGTAGACGATACGCCGCTGTACCGGCTTCAGACCGTCGCACACGCTGGGAAGGGCACGGTCGAGCACCACGTACATGGCGTAGTCGAGATAGGCGCGCTCGGCGTAGGTGCGCAGGGGTTGCTGTTCGAATTCGCCGGAAATCATGTTCTTTTCACTCATGGGTCGAAATTGTCGCCGAAGATGCAGACGCGTGCGAGACAATCAGGAACATGGTCGCTACTCTTCGGCGTCGGCGCGGCGCCCGTCAAGAACCGCTCGCCACCGCAGGGCATTTCGCTCATGCCCGCCAGCCGGGTCGATCATCGACCACTGCCGGTAGTACTCGACCAAGTTCGTGGCCGCCTCCCTGGCCCACTCGTTGCCGACGCCCATCGCCCCGGAAATGATTTGATGTGCTTCCTCCATGGTCTCGGTGGCCTCAGCCCAGCGCCCGAGACCGCCGAGGATACGCGCCCGGGTCATGAGAAATCGACCCAGATAAGCCTCCGGCAGACTTTCCCGGGCCTTGGTGATCGCCAGGTCCGCCAGCCCCAGAGCCTCATCATACTCGCCCTGGTCACGCATGATGCTGGCCAGGTTGTTGATCCAGACCACGACATCATCAACGGCGCCATGCGCGCGCAAGCCGCGATCGACCGCTTCCTTCAGGTACCCTTCCGCCTCCTCAAATCTCCCCTGATCGGCCAGCAGGCCGCCGAGGTTGCCCAACTGAATCAGCGTCAGGCGATCGTCGGCGCCGACGGTCGCCTGAAATCCCGCCAGCGCCTGTCGATAGGTGCGCTCGGCTTCTGCCAGCCGGCCCTGCTTGTGCTGCACGGCCGCCAGATTGGCCAGGCTCTTGAGGGTTTCGTAGTGTTGCTCACCCAGGGTGCGCTGATACAGTTCATGCGTTCGTGCCAGCAGCCTTTCGGCCTCGTCCAGACGCCCTTGACTCTGCAGCAGCGCACCCAGACTGGTGGCTGTCTGCAGCGTGACCGGATGGTCCTCGCCGTGTATTCGGCGCGCCAGCCTGACGGCTTTTTCGAGGTAGGGACTGGCCTCCTCGAGGCGGTACTGGCGCCACAGGTTCAGACCAACGTTCTGGTAGGAGACCAGCGTATCGCCGACGAACTCGCCCAGCACGCGCCGACGACCCTCCAGAGCGCGAATGAAATGCGTCTCTGCCTGCTGCCAGTCTCCCATGGCCTCGTAGAGCACGCCCAGGTAGTTGGTCGCGGTCAGCGCCAGGGGATCGTCCAGGCCGCCGCGCTCGAGCGAACCCTCCAGCGCGTGGCGGGTATAAGCCAACGCCTCGTCGAGCCGATCAAGGCGCCGCAGTACCATCGCCAGGCTGATCGCCGCCGCGTTCGCCTGGGGGTCGGTCTGTCCGCCATGGCGCCGGAAGCCCTCGGCGGCGGCCATCAAATGACCAAGGGCCTGGTCAAGCTGATCGGTGTTGAGCATCAACTCGCCGAGTGCCCGGCGCGATGCAAGCGTGGTGGGGTGCGACGGCCCGAGTTGCTCGGTCCGAATCGCCAGCGCCGCGTCGAGCTGCGCCCGCGCCGGGGAGAGCATGCCCAGACCGCGATAGACATCACCAACCGTCTGGCGCAGCGCGGCCGCCACCAGTGGCTGATTCTGAAAGCCACGATCGATGGCATCGACAGCACTGGCGAGAATCATCTCGTCAAGCAGCCATCGGGCAATATCGGTCGGATTGAGGTAGCGAACCGCAGCGTCGAACTCCCCGGCCATAACGATCGACTCAGTGGCTGGCAATTCCTCGCTTTCAAGCGCCCCGCGCAGCTGGCGATTCATCTCACCGAGCAGGGATCGGCCGACACGCTCCGGATCGAGGTCCCCGAGCATGCTCGCCTGGAACTCGACCACCTGTTCAAGCTCGGCTGCTTTCTGCGCCGTTTCCGCACGCGCGGCTTCAGCCAATTCACGCTGGCGGTTGGCCTCGGCCAGGCTCATTGCAACACCGACGAGCCCCACGGCCAGCGACGCGAGCACGGCCGACACTGCCGCCACCGGAACGCGGTTGCGGCGGATGAACTTGCCCAGCCGATAGGCTATTCGCGGCGGTCCGGCCAGTACCGGCTCGTGCCGAAGATGACGGCCGAGATCCATGGCCAGTGCGTTGGCGGTCTCGTATCGCCTTGCCCGGTCCTTCTCCAGACACTTCATCACGATCCAGTCCAGATTGGCCTTGAGGGCCCGATGCAGGCTGCGCGCATCGGTACGGCGCTGACGGGCGATATGCGCAAGCCGTGCCTGCACGGCATCGGACCTCACCTGTGTCTTTCTGCGCATGAGCCCCTGACGCGTCCCGCTTGCGCTCAGGCGTGTACTCGGGCGCGGCGGTTCGACCTCGCGGATCAGGCGCAGCACCTCGCCGAATCCGGCATTGCGCAACGTGCCAGACAGAAACGGCGAACTTCCGGCCAGCAACTCGTAGAGCACGACACCGAGCGAGTAGATATCGGCCCGGGTGTCAACATCCTGACCGCTGGTACCGGCCTGCTCCGGACTCATGTATTCCGGAGTGCCGATCAGCTGTCCGATCTCGGTATGCAGCGTCTTGTCGGTGAGCGGCCGGTCCAGGGACTTGGCCACGCCGAAGTCGATCACCTTGGGCATGACGCGCAGTCCGTCCGAACTCTCCTGATATTCGACCAGGATGTTGCCCGGCTTGAGATCGCGGTGAATGACGCCCTTCATATGGGCGTGCTGAACCGCCTCGCAGACCTGAATGAACAGCGCGATGCGTTGCTTCAGACCCAGTCGCTGCCGATCACAGTGCTCGGTGATGGGCACGCCCCGGACGTACTCCATCACGAAGTAGGGCTGTCCCTTTTCGGTGGAACCGGCATCGTACACGCGGGCAACGCCGGGATGATCCATCACGGCCAGCGCCTGGCGCTCTGCCTCGAAACGCGCCAGCACGGCTGCCGAGCCCATGCCCGGCTTGATGACCTTCAACGCAACCCGCCGTCGCACCGGCTCGGTCTGCTCGGCCAGGTAGACGGCTCCGAAGCCGCCTTCGCCCAACAGTGACAGCACATGGTAGGTGCCGATCCAGCGCGGAATGACCGGCTGCGAGTTCTCGCCCATAGCCTCGGTCGACGTCCCTTCGTCCGGCGGTGGTTTGCTGCCCGGATCGCTCATCGTCGCCCTCTTGGAGGCCTGCAGCGCTGGCTGTCTCGAAGACCGAGTATATCGTCAGCCGGCGCCCCGGTCATGTCGGCCTGATACGAGCCAGGCATCGTGTCGGGCCTGCGGATAGCTGCCTTGTACCTGGTGGCGGCCGCCGGCCGGGCGATCAGGAACCGGGCGCGGGAGTCCCGAATCCTGACCGCCGCAGCCGTCCTTCTAACGCTTGACGAACTTCAGGGTGAAGCGGTCGCTTTCGCCGATCTGGCGGTACTTCTCCTGATCTTCACCGTCCGGCACGCGCAGGCCTGGCGGCAGGGTCCAGACACCGTTGGGATGGTCGGCCGTATCGGCCGGGTTGGCGTTGATCTCGGCGGCTTCGACCAGGCGAAACCCGCGCGATTCGACGCTGCCAACGACGACACTCTGCTTGACGTAGCCGGAGTCGGCCTCCGGATCCTGTTGCCGATCCTCAGGCAGCCGGTGCCCGACCACGCCAAACACGCCGCCGGGCTTGAGAGCCGCGTGCGCGGCGTCGACCACATCATTCCAGGTACCGCGACCCATGTAGCTGTGCACGTTACGAAACGTCAGCACGATATCGGCCGTGCCCGGTTCGGCCAGTCGAGCCAGCTCGGGCGGGTCGAAGGCAATGACATCGATCTCGCCGAATCGATCAGCATCGGCAACGCGCGCGTCAAAGCGGGCGCGAATCTCGCGGTAAAAATCGGGAATGTCGCCTTCCATGTTCCAGTGTGCCGCGATCAGTTGTCCGTCATCCTTGAGATAGGGGCCGAGGATCTCGGTGTACCAGCCCCCGCCCGGGGAGATTTCGACAACTGTCATGTCCGGCTGTATGCCAAAAAACATCAGCGTTTCGTAAGGATGACGAAACGGATCCCGTTCGGACATGACCTCGGGACGGTCGGGATCAGCGATCACCTGTTGCAGTCGGTCGTCAGCAAGGACCGGCGAGGCCAGCAGCGTGGCGACCAGTCCGCCACTGAGCAGTCGAATTGTTTTCATCGTTGCACTTCCTCCAGATCGGCATGAATTTTGAACAGCCGGTGCCCGCGCTGCGCATACTTGCGCTCGAACGGGCTGACCGGTTCATCAGGGACGAACGATACCACCCTCACGTCGACGGTTCCGGCCAGCGCCAGCGCGCGGGCAAACTCACGCGCGTAGATCTCGAAGTTCGTGCGCAGTTCCAGCTCTCCGCCCAGTTGCAGCAGGATCGGAAAAACCGGGTGGGCATGCCAACGGCGCCCGATATGGGCCGCCTTCGGCCAGGGATTGGGGTAGAACAGACAGTGGCGGCTCACGGGCCAGCCGCGGGCCCGAATCAGGCGCCATAGATCGGCGAGCTCGGCCCGCACGAGCCTGGCATTGTCCGGGAGATGCGGGTGGCGCTGCAGACGAACTTCGCTCTTGTCGACTCCGACCACCACTGCCTCGGGATGAACGCGCGCCAGCCGCACCGTCGACCAGCCCGTGCCGCAGCCGGAATCGAGAATGACCGGCTGCGAGACATCGATCCCCAGGGCCAGCTGCTCAAAGGCCTGGCGAGTATGGGCGCGAATCGGCTGACGCCACCGGGTGGCCATGTGCCGGCGGACGATCGAGACCAGCCGCGGGTGGATGTCGTCTTGATTGCTTGCGACTGCTGATGCCATGCCCGAAGACCAGCCCTGTAGTGGCGGCTGCCGGCGTGTCCGGCGGCGACTCAGAACAGTATGCGCAGCAGCGCGAAAAAGGCAACCGACAACAGCGCGCCGGCAGGAATGGTCACAATCCAGGACATGAAAATCGAACCGACGGTTTTGAGATTGATGGCGGCAATGCCGCGGGCCATGCCCACACCGAGAATGGCGCCGACCACCGTATGGGTGGTTGAAATAGGCAGCCCGGTTCCCGATGCCACGACAATTGTGGCGGCGGCCGCCAGTCCGGCTGCGAAGCCGCGACTGGGCGTAAGATCGGTGATGTTGTTACCAACCGTGGCGATCACCCGGTGGCCATAGGTCGCCAGTCCCAGCACGATTCCAACGCCGCCAAGCACCAGGATCCATACCGGCACGATGGCGCTTTGTTCGACGCTGCCGTTCAAGGCAATGCTGACCACGGCGGCAACCGGACCGATGGCGTTGGCCACATCGTTGGAACCATGCGCGAAGGCCATCGAGCAGGCGGTGACCACCATGAGCACGCCAAAGATCCGCTCGACGGTGTAGAAATGGAAATCGGTGTCACGCAGATCAACCGCCGGGATACGGATGATCACGACGGCACCGACGATTGCAATCAGGGCGCCAATGCTGGTCGCGAGCAGGTAGGATTCACCAACGGTCAGTTCGATGCCGATGTGTTTGAGGCCCTTGAAGACGGTCACGAGGGTCATGAAGAAACCGACCAGGAAGATATATGCGGGCACGTAGCGCCGCGCTGCAAGCAGCGGATCGGCGCGCTCGAGCACCAGCCGCCGAACGCTGGTAAACAGCAGCCAGGCAATCACGCCGGCCAGGACCGGGCTGACCACCCAGCTCATGACGATGCGTCCGACCTGGTCCCACTGCACGGCCGACACACCGATTCCGATGGCCGCAAATCCGACCACCGCACCGATGATCGTGTGGGTGGTGGAAACCGGCCAGCCGCGGGCAGAGGCAACCAGCAGCCAGGTGCCGGCGGCAAGCAGCGAAGCCAGCATTCCCAGGATCAGCAACTCGGGCTGGTCGTGCAGCAAACTTGCATCGACAATGCCCTTGCGAATGGTGCTGGTCACCCCACCGCCGGCCAGCACGGCACCGGCGAACTCGAACATGGCGGCAATCAGGATCGCCTGCCAGATGGTGATGGCCCGGGAACCCACCGATGGCGCCATGGCGTTGGCGACATCGTTGGCGCCGATACCCCAGGCCATGAACAGGCCAAACGCAGCCGCCAGCCCGATATAGAGAAGGGCCAGTTCCATCAGCCGTCCCCGAGCCTGGAACCGCTGGCGCGGCGGATCCGGATGATGCCGGAAGGCCCGGGGCCGTTCCAGGCCGAACCACGATTCTCGCCCGCCTGCCGCGCAACTCCGGCAGGCTGCGCCGGGCCTGTCGGCTCGGGTCTCGGCCACTCCTGTGCATGGGCCGCGGGTTTGCGTGATCGGCTATCCCGCATGCTTGAGGCGTTCGCTCGATGGCCGCAAGGGCGGGTATCGGAAGGAGGCGATTCCTGACCGACTCCGGGAACGGGCTGCAGAGCTGACCGGGAACGGCTTTTGGCCCGAACAAGGAACCGCCGAGGACATTTGAAGTGCACGCTCCATGCAAGTTAGCGTGCAATCATCAGGTGCAGGCGACTGCCAACCCGCTGAGCCAGATCGCCGAGATCACCGGTCCAGTCGATCACCTTGTATAGAAACATGACGTCGATCGAGGGGAGCGTCTTTTCGATCTCGAACAGTCGGGCGCGCAGCTCGACCTGCAGGCTGTCGCTGTCGTTCTCGATCTGGTCGAGCTCCTTGATCATGCCCATCACCAGATCAATCTCACTGCCGCGAAAGCCGGTCTCGAACAACTCATCGAGTTCGTTGACGGTTTTACGCGCCTGCTGGACTGCATCAAGACTGCGCTCGACAAAACTCAGATACAGGCCCTGAAGCGCATCGGGCACCCGCATCCGGCGGCCCATCATCAAACCTGAGATATCGCGCGCCTTGTTGGCGATGCGGTCCTGAACCGACAGCATTTCCAGCACGTCGGTGCGGGCGACCGGCATGAACAAACCGCTGGGGAGATTCAGTCGCAGCTCACGCTTGAGATCGTCGGCGGCATGCTCGAGCTCGACGATGCGCTTGCGGCTTGCGGCGGCTTCATCCCATTGACCGGCGTAGGTGGCCTGAATGAAATTGGGCAGTTCCAGCGCACAGCACGCCGCCTGTTCGAAATGCTGCTGCAGCGGGCGCACCGGGGATTTTCCGAACACCCGCGAGATGTAGCCGGTTGGACACATTGGACGATCCCTTCTGACAGGCTGCCGCTGACGGCAGCGGCGAAATCGCGGGGCATTGTAACAATAGTGTCATGTCACCGTCATATTCATGGCCCGCGCACGACCATGTCGGCGCCTGAACAGGCACCGGACTAATAGTCAGTCAGAAGCGGGGAATGGTGGGCCGTGAAGGACTCGAACCTTCAACCAATAGGTTAAAAGCCTACTGCTCTACCATTGAGCTAACGGCCCGACGACAGCAAGCCGGCAATGATAGCCAACTCTGGCGATCGGCTCAACCAGTTATGGAGCCTCTGGACAACTCTGCGCGGAGCGCGTTTCTGTCGCAAATGCCGCAGATCGTGTGGTGCGACTCGAGTGACAGTAGCCGTAGCTACGGCCGAGGGGCGCAACGCGCGAGATGCGGCATTTGCGACGAAACCCTGCGCGACGGGTCTTTGCGGGCAACCCGCTGCGTTTCGGCTCACTCATTTGGAATGACCAAACCACGCTCGCCGAAGCCACACCGGGTCATCCCGCAAAGACCCGTCGCGCCCGCGCAGAGTGGTTCAGAGGCTCCTTATGCTCCGTGCATTTTCCGGATTCAGAGGTTGAAACCGAATACCGGGCCGAGCTTTTGCGCCAGCATGACGTTGCCGCCAGCCTTGATCTGTCCGGACATGAAAGCCGACAGCGCGCCCTTTTCACCGCGCCCGAGCTCCAGCCACACCGGTTCGGCAATGGTCAGCGTGACGCTTGGCTCGTCGACTTGCCCCGGCTCGACCGAGCACTTGCCGTTATCGACTTTCACCAGCCAGTCGGCCGGCTGGTCGTCTCCGAGATCGGTGATATGGAACTGGAAGGTTGCCTCCAGAGTCTCGGCTGCGCCAGCCTGGAAGCGGTTTTCCAGATCGTTGAACAGTGCGGTTGCGGTTTGATAGTTCATGAGGTTCTCCGGTTTAAGGGTCAGGGGTTGCGCCTCAGCGCTTCAATATCCCAGGTCGGCATTTTTCAGGTTCTGCTCGTGCTCGTCAGTCAGGGGCGTGTAGGTGTCGTGACCGGGCAGGCGGATCCAGAGCGGGTCTTCGACCTGCGCGCGATCGAAGCCTTCGCGCTTCAGATCGGCCTTGACGAATTTGAACGTGCCCGTGGCGTCGAGCGACTCGACCTGGCGCAGAAACACGGGAATGGCATAATCAGCAAGGTGGTTGCGGAACTGCTCGGCCAGGCCAGCGATGACCCGCTCGACCGTGACCGCAGGGGCCAGCCGGAAGGCGAGCATACCGGCACGACCCTCGGCGCCGGGCACTTCAACGCCGTAGGCGACCGCCTGCTCGATTTCAGCCAGCGCCATGGCGACCGACTCGACTTCGGTCGTGGCCACGTTCTCCCCGCGCCAGCGATAGGTATCCCCGAGACGATCGACGAAGCGCGCATGCCGGAATCCCAGGTCCATGAGCAGGTCGCCGGTGTTGAACCAGGCATCGCCTGACTCGAAGGCATTGCGAATCAGTTTTTCCTCGCTGGCCGCCTGATCGGTATAGCCGTCGTAGGGATAGGACTCGGTCACTTTGCCGATCAGCAGACCGACCTCGCCCGGCCCGACCCGAATCAGCCAACCCTCGGCCGTGCGCCGCAGCTCGCCGGTCTCGGGGTCACAGGCAACCAGTGCGTAGTCGGCTGGGCAGAACCCCACGGTGCGGTTCTGGTTGAAAATATTGAAAAAAGCGATGTTGGCCTCGCTGGCGCCGTAGAGCTCGTAGACCCGCTCGATGCCGAATCGCTGCTTGAACTCGCACCAGATATCCGGCCGCAGTCCATTGCCCACCATGACACGGGCAGCGTGATCACGATCCCGCGCGGAGGTCGGCTGATTGAGCAGAAACCGGCACAGCTCGCCGATATAGACAAAACCGCTGGCCCGGTTGGCGCGCATCTCATCGAAAAAACCCGAGGCCGAAAAGCGTCGCCCGATGGCCAGACAGGCGCCGGTCGCGGCACAGGCCGACCAGCCAACCGCCAGGGCAGTGTTGTGATAGAACGGCAGCACGTTGTAGAGGGCCTGGCCGGGTTTCAGACCCAGCGCCATGTACCCGAACGCGCCCATGGCCTTGATCCAGCGGATATGGCGGATGACGGCAGCCTTGGGCAGGCCAGTGGTTCCGGATGTAAACACATAGAAACATTCATCGCCGAGCCGGACCGCGGCCGTTGCGGCCGGATTGACGCAGGGATAGCCGTCCAGTTCCGCCAGCAAATCACGCCAGCCTTCGGGCGGGCGATCGTCCGGACAGTCCGCCACCCACAGCAGCGCTTCCGGCGAGCTCGCGCGGACCAAGTCAGCGCTGGCTTGCCAGGTGCCCACGGCGTCAGCGCCGACAATCATCACGCGTGCCGGCGCCAGGTTCAGGCAATGCGCCAGCGCCGGCGGCGGCAGGCGGTGATTGTGCACGACTGCAACCGCACCCAGCTTGACAATGCCGGCAACAGACATAATCAGCGCCGGGCCGTTCTCCATCAGCACGCCCACCCGGTCACCGTGGCCGATGCCGGCCTCGGCCAGCCGGTGAGCGATACGGTTGGCACGATCGTTAAGCTCGGCGTGGCTGATGTCCTGGCCTTCGAATCGCAGCGCCGGTCGGTCGGCGTGGCGGCGGGCATTGTCCTCGAGCACCGAGCCGATCGAGTAACGACGGTCGACCGCTCCGGTGTTGGTCAGCCGGTGTCCGCGCACAACCTGCGGCAGACGACCCACCAGCGGCAGGGCGCCGCGGACAAGCGAAGACCATCGAATCCGGTTCTCAGTCGTCATGGCGGTCCGCTTCCGATTCGATCACCGCGACGGTCTGGCCCTTGCGCAGGCTGTCGCCAGCCGACAGGCCGAGTGAGGCGAGTTGCCCGTCGATATCGGCGCGCAAGGTGGTTTCCATCTTCATCGCCTCCATCACCACGACCGGCTGGCCCCGACAGACCGTCTCGCCCTCCTCGGCCAGTACTGCAACGACGGTGCCGTCCATGGGCGCGACCAGCCGTCCCTCCCCGCACGGCGCCTTGGCCGTGTCCGGTGGCGCCAGCGTCAGATCATGCAGCAACACATCGGTCGCGTCGGCGGCCAGCCAGCCGCCCCGGCGGGTCTCCACGAACCGGCAACGCCGGTGACAGCCGTCGGTGACATACTCCACCTGCCCACCGGACCGCCTAATCGCGTCAAGAACGACCTGGCGGTCGTCAAGCTCGACGACCAGGCAGCCGCCTTCACCCGTGACCCGAACGATGCGCTCGACCGGCCCGCTGCCGCTATCAACGATCAGACGGAGCCGACGGGACACGCGGGCGGCTGCCCAGGCGGATCGGCCCGCGCCGCTGAGCAGTGCTGCGCCGACGGCGACCATCTCGCCGGCATCCGGTTCATCGAATACGGCATGGCCATAGCGCTCGACGAACGCGGTGGTGACGGTTCCGGCAACAAATTCCGGATGGTTCAGGGCCCGGATCAATCCGGCACGGTTGGTGCGCAAACCCAGCGCTACGGTCCTTTCCAGGACCCGCACAAGGCGACGCCGGGCAGTCTCCCGGTCCGGGCCGCTGGCAATGATCTTGGCCAGCAGCGGGTCGTAGTAGGCCGCCACAAGCTGTCCGGCCGCCACACCGGAATCAACGCGCACGCCATCGCTGGCGGGCACCCGCCAGGCCAGCAGCCGCCCGGTCTGGGGCAGAAAACCCTGCTCCGGTGCCTCGGCGTAAAGGCGCACCTCGATGGCGTGCCCCTGGATGACGATGTCGTCCTGATCCACCGGCAGCGCCCGGCCCGTCGCGATGTCGAGCTGCCAGGCGACCAGGTCATGACCCGTCACCAGTTCGGTCACCGGATGCTCGACCTGCAGCCGGGTGTTCATCTCCAGAAAGTGAAACCGGCCATCTGACTCGAGCAGGAACTCCACGGTGCCGGCACCCACGTAGCCAATCGCGCGCGCTGCAGCTATAGCTGCCTCACCCATGGCCTGGCGCAGGTCCGCATCGACTGCCGGCGACGGGCACTCCTCGACGATTTTCTGATGGCGACGCTGCATGGAGCAGTCCCGCTCGCCGAGGTGAATGACGTTTCCGTGCGCATCGGCAAAGACCTGGACTTCCACGTGGCGGGCATCAACCAGCGCCCGCTCGATGATCAATTCATCGCTTCCGAAGCTGCTGCGCGCCTCGCTGGCCGCTGCACGCAGGGCCTCGGCCAGATCGGCCTCGACGTCGACCAGGCGCATGCCCTTGCCGCCGCCGCCGGCAGCCGCCTTGACCATCACCGGCAGTCCGGTCTGGAGCGCTGCCTGCTCCAGCGCTGCGGCATCGTCACCGGCCACGCGCGCACCGGGGATGACAGGCACCCGGGCGGCTTCCATCAGCGCCTTGGCCTGGCGCTTGTTGCCCATCGCCGCAATGGCCTCCGGCGGCGGTCCGATCCAGACCAGCCCGGCCTCGATCACCTCCCGGGCAAAGGCGTCATTCTCGGCCAGAAAACCGTAGCCGGGATGGACGGCGTTGGCACCGGACCGCCTGGCGGCAGCCAGCAGCTGCTCACGGTCGAGATAGGAGTCGCGCGGCGCATTGCCATCAAGTGCAACGGCCACATCAGCCTGTCGCACGTGCGGCGCATCGGCATCGGCCGGGCTGTACACCGCCACGGTGCGGTAACCCTGCGCCCGCGCCGTGCGGATGATGCGGCAGGCAATCTCGCCGCGGTTGGCAATCAGGATGGTATGAAAGGACATCAGGATTCGGGTTTCCTTCTCGCCTCCAGCCAGTCGGGCCGGCGTTTCTCCATGAATGCGCGAGTGCCTTCGATGGCTTCCGCGCCCATTGCGGCTTCGGCGAAGATGCGGGCACCCCGGTCGAGGAGTTCGGCGGTCGGGCTGTCGACGGTGGCGCGCAATAGCGCCTTGGTCTGTCGCGAGGCGTCCGGCGCACAGCGCCGGATCTGATCCACGGTTTGAGTCAACATGAGCTCCAGGGCTTCGCTGTTGTCGGCCAGGACATGGGCCAGGCCGATGCGGAAGGCCTCGTCGCCATGGATACGCGTGCCGGTCAGCGCCAGGCGGCGAGCCTCAGACAGTCCGACCCGACCGACGACGAAAGGTATGATCTGTGCCGGCGGCAGTCCCAGCGTGACCTCGGGCAGGCCGAGTCTGGCCTGGCGCGTCATCAAGCAGACATCGGCCACACAGGCCAGCCCTACACCACCGCCGAAAGCCGAACCGTCCACGCCAGCCACGACCGTCCTGGAGCTGGCATCCAGGCTTTCGATCAGACGGCCGAACCTGCGGTTGATCGCCGCCATGGCCTCGGGATCGTCGCCGGCCTCGACCCGTGCGGCAGCCATGTCGGCCAGATCGGCCCCGGCACAGAAGTGCCCGCCGGCCCCGACCAGCACGACGGTCTGCACGGCCCCGTCGCTCTCGGCTTGCTCAATCGCCTGCTCCAGCTCGGCAACCATCTGCCGCGACAGCGCATTGCGCGCTTCCGGGCGATTCAGCGTGATCCAAAAACAACCGTTTTCAATCCGGGTTTTCAACGTCTTCATGGCTTGTTTCTACTGTTTACGGTTTACGGCACTCAAAGGCAGCCTGCGGGTTCCAACCAACCGGCCCGAACCCAAAGCGCCCCCAAACACTTCTCGCCTCCACTTTCCACCCCCATCCCGTTCACCCTTTAACCTTTCGCCTTCAGCCTTTAGCCTTTCGGCAGAATGCCCATCTGCTTGCAGATGATCGCCAGCATGATTTCATCGGCGCCACCACCGATCGAGACCAGGCGGTTGTCGCGATAGGCGCGCGCGACCACCGACTCCCACATGTAACCCTGACCGCCCCAGTACTGCATGCAGGCATCGGCGACTTCACGCGACAGGCGACCGGCCTTGAGCTTGGCCATCGACGCCAGGCGAGTGGCATCACCGCCGCCGACGTGGACCTCGCAGGCCGAATAGACCAGGGCCCTGAGCGCCTCGATTTCGGTGGCCAGTTCGGCCAGGCGGTAGTGCACCACCTGGTTTTCGAGCACGGGCTTGCCGAAGGCAGTGCGGCTGCGGGTATAGTCGATCGTTTCGTTGATCAGCAACTCCAGGCCCTTGAGCGTGCTGGCCGCGCCCCACAGGCGCTCTTCCTGGAACTGCAGCATCTGGTACATGAACCCCAGACCTTCCTCGCCGATGCAGAAGCGCTGCGGCACCCGCACATCATCGAAAAAAACCTGTGCGGTATCCGACGAGCGCATGCCAAGCTTGTCCAGCGGGCTGGAGCGGGTGATTCCGGCGGCATCGGTCGGCACCACGATCAGCGACTTGTCGTTGTGACGGCTATCGCCGCCGGTCTTGGCCAGCAGGCAGATCCAGTCGGCCTGCAGGCCGTTGGTCATCCACATCTTGGTGCCGTTGATAACGTAGTCATCATCGGCTTTCTTGGCCGTGGTCTTGATATTGGCAACATCCGAGCCGGCGTGCGGTTCGCTCACGCCCAGACCGACCACCATCCGACCGGCAATGGTGGGCGCGAGAAACTCGCGCTTGAGCTCGGCGGATCCAAAGCGGGCCAGCGCCGGTGTTGCCATGTCGGTCTGCACGCCAATGGCCATGGGCACCGCACCGCAGCGGGCGGCCCCCAGCTCCTCGGCCATCACGATCGAATAGCTGAAGTCCAGGCCCATGCCGCCGTACTCTTCGGGCTTGGTAATGCCCAGCAGACCCAACTCGCCCAGTTTCCCGAACAGCTCATGGGCCGGAAACCGGCCGGCCGCTTCCCAGGCATCAACGTGGGGGTTGATTTCGGATTCCACGAAGCGTGCCACGGTGCGGCGCAGCTCGCGATGTTCGTCAGTCCATTTCATGTTCGTTGACTCATTAGGTTTGCCAGTTCTCCCTTTCACCTTTCGCCTTTCGCCTTTTTGAACCTCAAAACCGCGCCACGCCAAAGCTGTTGGGTCGAAGCTCGCGCACGGCGGCTTCGGCACACAGGTTCAGGCAAAGCCCGAGCACGCGGCGGGTGTCGCGCGGATCGATGATGCCGTCATCCCATAGTCGGGCGGTGGCAAACAGCGCGCTCGACTCGGCATCGATCTTGTCGCGGATCTGCCCGGTGATCATCTCCAGCACGGCCGGATCGACGGGTTCACCGGCGCGGGCATGCTTCTGTTCGGTAATGATGGCCATGACCCGGGCCGCCTGCTCGCCACCCATTACACCAATGCGCGCGTTTGGCCAGGCAAAGATGAAGCGCGGGTCCAGACCGCGTCCGCACATGCCGTAGTTGCCGGCACCAAACGAGCCGCCGACCAGCACGGTGAGTTGGGGAACCGTCGCATTGGCCACCGCCTGAATCATCTTCGAGCCATGCTTGACGATGCCGTGCTGCTCGGCGTCACTGCCGACCATGTAGCCGGTCGTATTCTGCAGGTAGACCAGCGGCCTGCCGGACTGGCAGCACAGCTGGATGAACTGTGCGGCCTTGGTCGCCCCATGGGTGGTGATGGGGCCGTTGTTACCAATCATGCCGACCTCATGACCCTCTATGGCCGCAAAGCCACACACCGTCTGCTCGTCGTAGCTGCGCTTGAAATCGAGAAACATCGAACCATCCGCCAGGCGCGCCACGATCTCACGCACATCGTAGGGCCGTCGCGGGTCGGTCGGTACGATACCGAGCAGTTCTCCGGCATCGAACAGCGGCGGCTCGGCATCCGGCCTGGACAGCCGTTTGCCAAAGCGCGGCACGAGCGTTCCGGCGATCAGGCGCGCCTGACGAATACCATCCGCATCGTCAACCGCGGTCCACTCGGCGGTGCCGGTGGTGGTGGCATGCATGTCCGCTCCGCCCAGCGACTCGTCATCGGCCGCTTCTCCCGTGGCCGCCTTGACCAGCGGCGGCCCGGCCAGGTAGACGCGGGCGCGATCCCGAACCATCACCACATAGTCCGACAGGCCGGGCACATAGGCCCCGCCAGCGGTGGCGTTGCCGTGCACGACAGTGATCTGCGGGATACCGGCCGCCGAGAGTCGCGCCTGGTTGGCGAACGACCGGGCGCCCTCGACAAACAGCTCGGACTGGTAGTTGAGATTGGCGCCGCCGGACTCGAGCAGACTGATCATGGGCAGGCGGTTTTCCAGCGCAATCTGCTGCAACCGCAACCCCTTCTTCAGTCCGATCGGCGAAATCGTGCCGCCCTTGATGGCGCTGTTGGAGGCCGTCACTACCGCCGGCATGCCGGCGACCTCGCCGATGCCGGCGATCGAACCACCACCGGCAGTCGATCCGTCGCGGTCGTCGTACATGCGGTAACCGGCCAGATCGCACAGCTCGATGAACGCGGCACCGGGATCGAGCAGCAGGCCGAGACGTTCGCGCGGCAGCAGCTGCCCGCGCCGCTCAAACTTCTCGCGAGCGCCGTCCTCGCGTTCGCCTATCGCGTCTCGTATCGCCTTGATCCGGCCAATTTGCTCGAGCATCTGCTCACGGTTGGCGACAAACTCATCGCCGCGAGTATCGATGGTCGATTGCAGCGCGGTCATGGCTTGAGGACCTCCGGCAGCTCGCCGCGGTGAAAGGCATCGAAGGGCTTTGAGCGGTCATGATCGGCCAGCGGCCAGACACGCCCGCCCAGCGAACCGGCACCGTCAACGCGCATCAGTTCTCCGGAGATGAAAGCCGCGGCATCGCTGAGCAGAAACACCACGGCCGCGCTGACTTCGTCCTCCCGGCCGAGGCGTTTCAGGGGCACGGACTTCTCCAGCATGGGTATCAGGGCCCTGGCCGCGCCCTCGTAGGTGTCCAGGCCGCTGGATGCGATCCAGCCCGGCGCCACGGCATTGACCCGCACTCCGCTCCGGGCCCACTCCACGGCGGCCGTCCGGGTCAGATTACCCATGCCCGCCCGGGCAGCCCCGGAATGCGCCATGCCGGGCATGCCCGACCACATATCGGCCAGCATGTTGACAATGGCGCCGCCGTGACGTTGCATCGAGCGACGATAAACCTCGCGCATCATCAGGAATCCGCCGGTCAGGTTGGTGCGAACCACCGACTCAAAGCCGTTCGGGCTGATTTCCTCCAGCGGGGCGGGAAACTGACCCCCGGCATTGTTGAACAGGCCGTGAATCGCTCCGTGCCGCTCGATGATGTCCGCTACCATGCCGGCCACCGCGTCGGCGTCGCGGATATCACAGACCCCCAGATCGGCCCGACCGCCGTCTTCGGCAATCTCGGCGACCACAGCCTCCAGCGGGGCGGAGCGGCGACCGACTACAACAACCTGTGCGCCCAGGGCAGCCAGCTCGTGGGCCGTGCACCGGCCAATTCCGGAACCGCCGCCGGTCACCACCACGGTGCGCCCGGCAAACAGGTCGGCGCGAAACACGCTTCGATAGTTCATGTCTTCCTCAAGGTCAGTTCTTCGACTTGCCCGGCATGGTGCCGGGGAACGGCAATCGGCCAGTCAAGCAGCATCTGGGCGAATGCCTTGCCTTGCGGGTCCATGCGCAGACTGGCGACGCCGCCGCCACCGAGACAGTCGGTCAACAGGAAGTTGAGCGCATTGATACCCGGCAGGTACCAGCGCTGGACCGGGCCTTCCAGCAGGTGGGCAAAGCACTCTGAAACTGCTCGCTCCGTCAGGCTTGCCGCGATCCAGGGCAGGTAGTCCGGCCGGCGCGCAATAACACCGATGTTGGCATGATTGCCCTTGTCGCCGCTGCGCGCCCAGGCCAGCGCAATCAGCGGCACGCTGGCATCTGCGCTGCCCTCGGGCTGCGGCGGAGGATGGGCCCCGGGAAGCGCCGTCACGGCAGCCGTTGCGACCAGCTTCACCGGCTGCTCCCGGTCATCGATCACCACGGTTGGCCGGACCCGGTCGGACGGGAGCAGAAAGCTGAACAGACGGATCAGGGGATGGACCTGCGGGCGACCGCCGACGTAGCCGGTGATGCCAGGCGCCATCGCGGTCGCGGCCTGGGCAATTTCGCGCGTAAACAGCACCAGCGCACGCTTTTCAGGATGCCGCACACCGATCTTGACGACCACCTCCCGGGTATCGTCGCGACGACCGCGCGCACCGTAAGTCGCTTCCGAGCCGAGCACCTCAATACTCGTTTCCGACAGGCCCGCGAAACCCTGAGCGGCCAGCAGCGACTCACTCTTCGCGACAATGGCCTCCGCGACCCGCCGCGCCTTGGCCGCTGCCTGCAGCCCACCGATCATGAACAGCGCTACGCAGCGATAGCCGTCCGGCCAGGTTGCCGCGACCTTGAGCGTATCGGTCGGTGCACGGCCGCGCGCGCCCGAGACCTGCACGCGATCCTTGCCCGCCTGGGTCAGCGTCACCTCACTGAAATCACAGATCACGTCGGGCAGCCGGTAGTCACGCGGATCGTCGATTTCGTAGACCAGCTGCTCGCCGACGGTCGCCGGCGTGACCCGGCCACCGGTCTGCGGCGGCTTGGTGACCACGAACTGGCCGTCGGCGGCGACTTCCACGATCGGAAAACCCATCTGCTCATAGCCGGGAATGTCGTCCCAGTCGGTGAAATTGCCGCCAGTGGCCTGGGTGCCGCATTCAATCAGGTGGCCGGCCAGCGAACCGGCGGCCAGGCGATCAAAGTCGTCCCATTCCCAGGCGAATTCATGCACCAGCGCACCCAGCACCAGCGCCGAGTCGGTCACTCGCCCCGTGATGATCACATCGGCGTCTTCAGCCAGCGCGGCTGCGACCGGCTGCGCTCCAAGGTAGGCGTTGGCGCTGACCAGAAACGGCGGGAGTTCCCGGCCAGTGTGCGTTTCACGCAGCCCCAGCTGGCGCAGTTCGTCCTGGCGCCGGGACAGATCATCACCGAGCACGACGGCTATGCGCAGCCTGACGCCGGCCTGATCGCAGGCTGCGGCGAGTGCATCACGACAGGCCAGCGGATTGACGCCGCCGGCGTTGGCGATCACGGTCAGTTTCTGCCCGGCGATCTCGCCAAGCAGCGGTGTCATGGCGGTGTCGACAAAGTCGCGCGCATACCCGGCACCGGCATCCTTCATGCGCTGGCCGGCCAGGATCGACATCGTGACTTCGGCCAGGTAGTCGAACACCAGGTAGTCAAGATCGCCCTGATCCACCAGCTGGGCCGCGGCGGTCTGTGAATCGCCCCAGAACGCCGAGGCGCAGCCAATTCGAATCGTGCGGTCGTGAGCCATGCGCTATGCCGGTGCCGTACAAGGATGGTGGCGCTAGTCTACCAAGCGCTTGCTTGGTTGACAAGCATCCTCTAGAATTGCGCCATGCTGGAAGCCCGTCGGCAAGCTGGACCATGAATCGAACACCGCGCCTTGATGACCGCCGAGACCGGCTGATTGCCGCCGCCGCGCGGCTGTTTCGCCAGCGCGGCTATGAGCGCACTTCGGTGCGCCAGCTGGCAGACGCCGTCGGCATTCTGTCCGGCAGCGTGTTCCACCACTTCGCCAGCAAGGAAGACATTCTGATGGCGGTCATGACCACCACCATCGAAGCCATGACCGAAAGGCTGCAGGCGGCAGGTTGCTCGGCAACTGCTCCGCTCGAACGCCTGCGCGCACTGGTCCGGACCGAGCTGGACCTGCTCCACGGCGACACCCGCGACGGCGTGGCCGTGGCGTTCTTTCAGTGGCACAGCCTGGGAGAAGGGAACCAGACGCGGGTGCTGGCGCTGCGCGAGGACTATGAGCGGATCTGGCTCAAGGCGCTCGAGGCGGCGCGCGCGGCCGGCCTGATCAGGGCCGACCCATTCATCACCCGTCGCCTGCTGACCGGCGCACTGGGCTGGACCATCTATTGGTACCGGCCCGACGGTCCGCTCGATACCGACCATCTGGCAGAGGAGATCATTTGCCTGGTAACCGGGCGCGGCAGCCCGTCACGGCACTGACCCCGGCCGACGCCAATCGTCGGCAGGCGGCCGGTTCAGTCGATTCGACGCCGAACACGAGCCACCTCCATCCGTTCAGCGTCGACTTCTTCGCTGTCCGGGTGCAGGGTTCGCTGCTGCTCCAGAAGGGCTGCGGCACGCTCGAGAAAGTCGACCGCAACAGCGGTGCTCTCGGCCTCGACGGCAATCTCCGCGCTGCGGCGCAACGCCCGCGCCAGCTCGATCTGCGCCGCCAGATTGGCGCTGTCCCCGGCTGCCAGGGCCTCGGAACTGGCGATGACCCGCGACATGCGGGCCGCCGCCTGCGGCAGCTGCCCCATGCTGCGGTGGGTGGCAGCCAGCTTGTTGTCGGCCACGATCAGATCACGCCGCAGCCGACGGCTGTCCGGGTCGCTGTCCAGCATCCGGCGCGTTTGCTCGTAGACCTGTTCGTGAACGCGAAGGGCGCGCTCGTGCTCACCCATAACGGTGAGCGCATCACCGACACGCGACAGGCTGATCAGGCGGTCCCGCGCTGCTTCGGCATCGTCAGGCCGGGCCTGCACACGCAGTGAACCGAGCCGATAGGACTCCTGGTACAGTTCATGGGCGCGCTCGCCCTCGCCCGCGGCCAGCGCCAGATCGCCCTGCTGATTGAGCACGATACTCAGGGCGCCCAGGGCATGCGCATCGTCGGGATCGTAGCCGTGCAGGCGCCGGAAGCCTGCTGCACTCCGGTCAAGGTACGCCCGGGCCTGCTCGAGATTGCCCATGTTGCGCTCAAGCTGGCCAAGCTTGAAATCCGAGGTGGCCAAGTCACGGACCACAACCGGATCCTCATCGGCGCCCGGAAGGCGTTCGGCGCGAATGGTGCGGGCCTCCAGATGCGCCTGCCGGGCCCCCCCCGGGTCACCGGTCCAGGCCAGCACCTCGCCGATGCGGTCATGTGCGCTGGCCAACTCACGGTAGACCTCGCGGCGCTCGCCGGCCGGTACGGCTTCAATCTGATCGACGACCCGCTGACGCATGGCCAGCGCCTGCCGAAAACTTGCCAGCGCGCCGGCGGTATCACCCAGATTGTTGAGATAGGGGTTACCCTGGATATTGCCGACTCGCTCGTAGGCGTAGGCCAGCTCCCGAAGCAGCTCGATATCGTCACTGGAGTGTTCGGCAAGCGACTGCAGGTAGCTCAGCGCCTGGCTGACCAGCTTTTCGCCGGCACGGGTTGCGCCAGGCAATCGCGCTATTTCGTCGTAGATATCGAACAGCATGCTGTTGGCCAGGGTCCGCACCTGGGAAAAGCGCTGTTCGGCCAGGCTTCGCTCGGCCTGCGCAACTCGGCCCTGATGAACGACGGCCAGCATACTCGCCGCAATCAGCACGACCACGCCACAGGCGGCCGCCAGCGGCAGACGATTGCGCGAAACATAGCGGCGCAGCCTGTAGAGCGCGTTACCCTGGCGCGCCAGGACCGGGTAGCGGGCAAGATGTCGGCGCAGGTCGGCGGCCATCTGCTCGACCGAGCGATAGCGTTTCTCCGGTTTCTTCTCAAGCGCCTTGAGCACAATGGCATCGAGATCCCCCCGAATAGCCCGGGCTCGCGAAGGATCCCCCTCAAGTGCGCTGCTCGGCGGCGTCGGCGCTTCAGCCACGATGCGCCTGGCCCAGCTCGCCGTCCCGTCTGCCGCTCCGGCAAAGGCGCTGCGACCGGCCAGCAGTTCATACAGCAGCAGGCCGAGCGCATGGATATCGGTCGCGGTGGTTGTCGGCTCGCCGCGCAGCTGCTCCGGACTGGCATAGGCCGGCGTCAGTGCCATTTCCGTGCGATGGCCGGTTTCTCCGGTGGTCGGCTGAACCAGCTTGGCAATACCAAAATCGAGCAGTTTGACGCGACCCTCGCTGGTGACCATGATGTTCGACGGCTTGAGGTCGCGGTGAATCACGAGCGCGGCATGGGCGTGCTCCAGCGCATCACACACCTGAAGAAACAGGTCAAGGCGGCGCCGCAGCGAGCAATCGGTGCGCAGACAATGGCGGTCGATGGTTTCGCCATCAACGAACTCCATGACCAGGTAGGGCCAGCCTTCTTCGGTGGCGCCGGCATCCAGCAGGCGGGCGATGCCGGGGTGATCGAGCTGCGCCAGAATCTGACCCTCGGCACGAAACCGCTGCAGCAGCGTCTCCTTGCCCGGGCCGATGCGCACCAGCTTGATCGCGGCACGCGCACTGAACCGCTCATCGGCCCGTTCGGCGAGCAGCACTTCGCCCATGCCGCCCTGGCCGATCCGCCGCACCAGCAGCCACGGCCCGAGCCGCCGCCCGATCCAGGATTGCCCATCCGGGACTGAAGCCGACTGCCGGGCGTGGTCACCTTCGGGACTGTTCATCAGCGAAGTCACGGCGTTGGCCAGCCCCGGATCGTCGCGACGAATGGACTCCAGGCGCTCGCTGCATTGACGCGGCTCCAGGCTGGCCAGCTCCCGGACCAGCTCGGTGGCCTGCCGGTCGCGCTCGCTGCTCACATTGGGGTCGCTGTCCGGTCCATGACCGGACGATACACCAACTCCGGCAGCAGCGCCAAGGCGTCCATCCCTTGGCCCGGCGGTCCGGACCGAAGTCGCCTGTCAGGCCTGGTTGAGCTGACGCCGGGCAACCTGGTAGAGCTGTTCCTGATCCCCGGCATCGAGCTCGGACAGCGTCAGCCCGCGCTCCTGCGCCAGAGCCTCCATCCGCCGAAAGCGCTGCTCGAACTTGTAATTGCTGCGCCGCAGCGCGCCGCCCGGATCCACTTCGAGTTTCCGTGCCAGGTTGGTGATGACAAACAGCAGATCACCGATCTCTTCTTCGACATTGTCCTCGTCGCCGGCAGCAATCGCCTGCCGGAGTTCGGCCGACTCCTCGGCCAGCTTGCCGAAGATCGGCTCGATGTCAGGCCAGTCGAAGCCGACGCGCGCGGCACGCTTCTGCAGCTTGACCGCGCGCCGCAGCGCCGGCAGGCCGCGGGAAACGCCGGCCAGGGCACTGTCGTCGTTTTCGCCCCGCTCGCTGCGTTCGGCGGCCTTGATGTCTTCCCAGGCCGCGGTCTGGACTTCGGCCGAGGCATATTCAGTTTCACCGAACACGTGCGGATGACGGCGCTCCAGCTTGTCGGCAATCGCCCGTGCTACGTCGTCGAAGGTGAACGCCCCCTGCTCCTCGGCCATGCGGGCATGAAAGACGACCTGGAACAGGAGATCGCCCAGCTCGTCGCGCAGACCTTCAAGGTCATCACGCTCGATGGCATCGGCCACCTCGTGCGCCTCCTCGATGGTGTAGGGCGCAATCGTGCGAAAGGTCTGCTGCATATCCCATGGGCACCCGGCTTGCCGGTCACGCAACCGGATCATGATGTCCAGCAGTCTGCCCATGGCGTCTCGCTCACTCATGGGCGGGAAGCATAGCGCGTTTGCGGAAAACGCACTCGTACCCGAGCACCGCCAAGCCGGCTGCTGCCGAGCTCGATGCGACCGCCATTGACCTCGACCAGCTCACGGACGATGGCCAGGCCCAGCCCCTGGCCGTCCCGCCGTTCGTCACCGCGCCTTCCGCGTTCGCTCAACTGCTCGAACTGGCCCGCGGGAAAGCCAGGGCCATCATCCTCGATATCCAGAATCACGCCATCCCCTCCGCAACCTGGGGGACCGCCCCGAACGGCGACCTTGATGCGTCCACGGCCGTACTTGGCGGCATTGTCCATCAGGTTGCCGCACAGTTCCCACAGATCGCGCTCGTCGATGCGCACCGCAAGGGTCTCGTCGCCCTGGACGTCGATCGACAGCCCGTCGGCGACATGCAGACGCTGCAGCGAGCCGGCCAGGCGCCTGGCGACGGGCACGATCGGCACTGCCGGCGGCAGCGCGCGACGGGTCGAGCGCGCAACCCGCTCGAGCTGACGACGAATCATCTGATCCATATCGTCAAGCGATTCGAACAGCTCCGGCACGGCAGCGGCGGACGATTCCAGCCGGGCGCGCACCACGGCCAGCGGCGTCTTGAGCGCGTGGGCCAGATCCGCCAGGGCCTCACGATGCCGGCGCGCATTGTCGCGTTCACTGTCGAGCAGCGTATTGAGGTTATCGGTCAACGGCCGCAGCTCGGGCGGATAGACGCCGCCCAGACGCTCGCGACGGCCGGCTTCGACCTCGCGAATCTCACTGGCCACCCTTCGCATCGGGCGCAGCACCAGCCACAGCAAAACGCCCTGCACGGCAATGATCAGGGCCGCGGCCAGGCCAAGCCAGCGGCCCAGGTCCGCGCGAAAGCCCGACAGCTGCATCTTCAGCCGATTGGGATCCTCGGCCGCCCAGATTGTCAGTTCGATAATGCGACCGTCGACCTGCTCCCATCCCAGCCCGAGGGCGAATATGTGCCAGGCGCCGCCTTCCTGAAGACCGCTGAAAATCGTCTCGTTGCGCCCCAGCAGGGGCGCCTGCGGCGGGTCGACAACGCCAACCAGCGATGGTGATGACCATGAACCGAACGGGGTGCGCGCACCGCCATGCAGCGTCGACCCGGGGCGATTCAGGCGCGGCTCCGCCAACGATTCCGGACTGTGCGGTCGGCCGGTCGCGTCGACTTCAACCGTCGACAGGATGAGATAGACCACGGACTCGAGACGCTCGCGCATCGCGTCCTCTGCAGCACCCACGAAGGCACGGTCGATGGCCAGGCCCGTAATTGCCAGCGCCAGCAGCAGCGCCAGGCCAGCGCCAGCCAGAAGACGGAACAACAGCGGTGTGGCGGCCAGTCGTCGCCGGCCCCGGCCACCGGTTTCAGCCGGCATCGGCCCGGAATCGATAGCCGCGTCCGCGCAGGGTTTCGATCGGCTGCCACTGGCCGTCCGGGTCCAGCTTGCGCCGTAACCGGCCAATAATCACTTCAATGACGTTACTGTCGGGATCGGCGTCCTCGTCATAGAGGTGCTCGTTGAGCTCCATCTTGGAGACGACCTGGCCCGGGTGCAGCACGAAGTACTCGAGCACCTTGTACTCGAAACCGGTCAGCTCCAGTCGCTGTCCCTCGACGCGTGCGTCCTGGCTGGACAGATTGACGCTCAGCGGGCCGAGAGTGACGTTCGGGCTGGCGAGCCCGGCCGAGCGCCTCAACAGGGCCTGCACCCGCGCCATCAGCTCTTCAATCCGGAACGGCTTGGTGACGTAATCGTCGGCGCCCTTTTCGAGCGCCTCGACCTTGTCCTGCCATTCCGAGCGGGCGGTCAGAATCAGCACCGGATAGCTGCGCTCCATCCGGCGCAGCTCATCGACAATCTCCATGCCGCTGCGATCAGGCAGGCCCAGATCGATGATGGCCAGGTCAATCGGATACTCCGTGGCCAGGTGCAGCCCGTCGATGCCGTTGGCGGCCAGATCGACGGCAAAGCCCTGGCGCTTGAGCGCCCGGCCCAGCAGTTCGCGCAGTTCGGTTTCGTCCTCGATGACCAGTATGCGCATTGCCTCAATCCTCGTCGGCAGGCACGCGTATGGTGCGCACCACGCCCTCGCGAGTAAGAATCCGGATCACGTGAATACGCTTCCCGTCACGCTCGACCGTTTGCGCGGATACAACCTTTGCGTCGTACTCGCGGGCCACGCGCGCGGCAGCTTCCTCCAGCGTGATGGCCCAGGCTGACACGGCCAGCGCGGTGGCCAGGGAAATCGCGATCAGGACATTTCGGAGCAGTCGGCTCATGGCAGCATATCGTTCAGTCAGGCACCGATTCTAGCGCGGCGGGATTAATCGGTGCTGAATTGGCCGAGTCCAGGTCCCGCAATCCGGAACGGCGTCACGATTTAGGGAGCCTCTGAACAACTCCGCGCAGAGTTGTTCAGATGGTATGGACACCGCCCTCCTGACTTCGGCATCGCGATGTGCCACAGTTGGGTCGGTAACAATCAACTCACGCAGGAGGACGATGTCCATGGACAAGATTACCGTAGTCGGTCTGGACCTGGCAAAGAACGTTTTTCAGGTACACGGCGTGGATGACGGCGGGCAGGTGGTCTGCCGCAAGCAGTTGCGGCGGGCGCAGGTCCTGCCTTTCTTCGCTCGCCTTCAGCCTTGCCTGATCGGTATGGAGGCTTGCGGCGGCATGCACTACTGGGCTCGCAAGCTGACCGCGCTCGGTCACGAGGTCCGGCCCATGGCCGCACGCTTCATCAAGCCCTACCTCAAGTCCAACAAGTCCGACGCGCTCGATGCCGAGGCGATCTGTGAAGCGGTGCAGCGACCCAGCATGCGCTTTGTCACGCCCAAATCGCCCGAGCAGCAGGCCGCACTGCACCTGCACCACAGCCGCCGATTGCTGGTCAGTCAACGCACCGCACTGATCAACCACATACGTGGGGTGCTGATGGAGTTCGGCATCACCGTGCCCGTTGGCTCCAACGTGCTGCGCCGGCGGTTGCCGGAGGTCCTGGAAGACGGGGACAACGAGCTGCCCATGATGGCGCGCAACCTGCTGGCCACCCTGGCAGAGCAATTTCAAGCCCTGGATGAGCGCATTGAAGCACTCGAACACCAGATTGAGACCTGGCATCGCAACAGCGACGCCAGCCGACGCCTGGCCGAGATCCCCGGCATTGGCCTGATGACCGCCACCGCTTTGGCGGCAGCGATTGGTGATGGGCGAGCGTTCCGCAACGGGCGGGAACTGGCCGCCTACCTGGGTCTGGTGCCTCGGCAGGACTCATCCGGTGGTCGCCAGCGACTACTGGGGATCAGCAAACGGGGCGATCGCTACCTCAGGACACTGCTGATCCACGGTGCCCGGGCCGTCGTGCGTCACTTGAGAGCGCGAACGGCCGCCGGAAAACCACCCGGCAACCCGTGGCTGGCGAGACTTCTGGAGCGACGCCATCCCAATGTGGCCGCAGTCGCCCTGGCCAATCACAATGCCCGTGTAGCCTGGGCGTTGCTGACCCGTCAGGAACGATATCGCCCCATGGCGCTCTAGTGTACCCCGTCACTCATCTTGTGACTTATAGCGAGTGCCTCAGGGGCCAGATGCAAGGCGCGATTGCGCCGGCGTAGTGGGGCTACGTCAAGCAATCGCAACGCCGCAGATGGCCCCTGAGGCGCTCGCCCGACCGGGAGCGCCGTACAAGCCCGATCGCGGCGTTGACGCTCTTGCAAAGGGCACCACCCTTCCCGGCGAGCGCCGCCTTGCGCTCGGGCTTGTACGGTGCTCTATAAGTTACAAGATGAGTGACGGGGTACACTAGCAGCGCCCCCACTACCCGGGCCGAGGAAAAACACAGGAGAGTTCACCACCACGATTGCCAGCACCGATGAGATGGAAAGACAGGTCGGACCGCGACGGGCCAAACCCGAGGAACCTCTTGAAGCCAAGACTTCGCTATTCAGATAGGGACCCGTCGGCGAACACCATAGGGGCCAGGGATATCAGTCCCGACTACAGGCCGGATGTAAGAGTGCAATCGAACCTTCCTCTTCCAGATCAACGGCGTTTGCAAAATGGGCGGTGTCCATGTAAGAGGCTCCTTAATAGATCTCGGCAACGCAGCAGCGCAGGCTGCCACCAGCCTTTTCGATCTCGTCGAGCTCGACGCCGTGAATCTTGAAGTTCCAGCGCTCCAGCGCCCGGATCTTTTCCGGCGCAAGCGCATCCAGGGCCGTTTGACTCAGGAACAGATCACTGAAATTGACCGCAATGCAATTGCCGGCAAACGCCTCCTTTTCAGCCGCACTCAGCTCGAGAACGTGACCGGGGTAGGCATAGGCGATGGCTTCGGGCACAGCCGGGTCGACAAAGGCATCGGGACAGATCACCAGCGCCCGGGAAGCCAGTATCGCCATGACCACATTGGTGTGGTATTCGTCCGGATTGAGGTCAAACCGGAAGGTCAGGGCCAGATCGAACGCCTCATGCATGGCCAGACAGCCTGCTTCATCGACGCGCCGGGTGAGACCGCAATAACCAATCCGGTGCGACCGATCAAGCACCAGCGCTCCGGTCAGTTCGGCAACCAGGTCACGGTTGGACAGGTCGATCTCCTCGTAGCCCATCAGGTCGCGAAAAAACGCGCGAATGTCGGTACGCGCCGCTTCACGCTGCCGTTCCGGATAAAGCATGGCGCCGATGATCAGCCGGCCCGGCCGCGTGGCAAAGACGTTGTTGGGAAAGACGTCATCGGGGGTCTCAGCGAACCCGGGGAAGCGGATCAGCGGAACCCCGCAGGCGGAAATGCGCTCGCTGAGGCGGCGATGCTGGTCAAGCGCACGGGCCGGATCGACGTCGACACTGAGATCCATGTAGGTGTTGTCGCGCGCAGACTGCCGGCTGAGTCTGAAGTCGGTCGGTTCGACCAGAAACACCGCGCGCGGCACGGCCAGGCTGTCGTTGTTCAGCCAGCCAGCATCGATCTGCGCGCGAAACTCTGCGGCATCCTGAACAATCACAGGACTACTCCCGAAAACAAAAAAGGTTGCCAATGTTAGACCACTTGCGCGCCAGTTCAAATCCCCTTTTTCTGAGCGATCGACTGCAAACCGGTCATTCGGCCAGGGAACCGCTGAACGACTCGGCACGGGCGCGACTGCCTTCCCCGGGTTTGCGGGGGCCGGCGCCCCCGGACGGCTCCGGGCAGGCCGCATACAGCAGCTCGGGCCCGGCGTCGGCGCGATGCATGTTCTGGCTGAGCACCTGGCGCCAGCGGCGGGCACCGGGCTGGCCGCGAAACAGGCCGAGCATGTGACGGACGATCTGCTGCAGCCGACCGCCACCGGCCAGGTGGTCGCGGGCATAGCCAACCATCGCCGCCACGACCGCCCCGCGCGAGGGTGGTGCCGGCTGACCCAGCCGCGAAGACAGCTCGGCCAGAATCCAGGGATCCCGGTAGGCCGCACGCCCGAGCATGACGCCGTCGAAGCGCTGCATCATCGCCAGCGCCAGCTCGACGTCGCGAATACCGCCATTCAGGATGATCTCCAGATCCGGGAAGGCATGCGCCACGGCCGCCACGCGTTCGTAATCGAGCGGCGGAACCTCGCGATTCTGCTTCGGGCTGAGACCCTCCAGCCAGGCCTTGCGAGCATGCACGATCAGCGTCTGCAGCCCGCTTTCGACCAGCCGGCCGACGAAGTCGAGCAGGAACGCTTCGCTGTCGTACTGATCGACCCCGATGCGCGTCTTCACGGTCACCGGTTGGGCTACCACTGCCTGCATGGCCGAAACGCACTGCTCGACCAGCGCCGGCGTTTTCATCAGACAGGCACCGAAGCGCCCGCGTTGAACGCGGTCCGAGGGACAGCCGACGTTGAGGTTGATCTCGTCATAGCCATAGGCGGCAGCGATTGCGGCGCTGGCCGCCAGCGTGCGCGGATCGCTGCCGCCGAGCTGCAGCGCCAGTGGTCGCTCGGCCGGATCAAAGCCCAGCAGGCGCCGGCGATCGCCGTTTAGGACGGCATCAGCCGTGACCATCTCGGTATAGAGAAAGGCCGTCGGGGCCAGCAGGCGGTGGAAATAGCGGCAGTGGCGGTCCGTCCAGTCCATCATTGGCGCCACGCACAGCCGGTGGTCATACACGCTCATGGCGGCCATTCTAAAACACCCCGTCTGTCTCGATGTCCGTGCCGCAGGTTCGCATGACCCATCCGGCGGCAGTACCTGGACGGTTTGCCGGCATAGCCGGAAATCCTGAAGGCGCGCGCTGCTTGGTGCCCCCTGCAGGCAGTTGCCGGTTCAACTGCGCTATGGCATATTGCAGTGCAGAGGCGGTTGCCGTTGCCGCTTCTAGAAGCCAACCAGGGGGCGGCGCTTGAAACACATCCTCCACGAATCGACGAATCACCGCGACGAGAGCAGCTGGCCGTCCGGGCTCGGGCCCCGCAGCATCGAGCTGTCGGTAATGAACTACATCGGCGGAACCACGGCCGTGGTGGTTGCTGCCTTTTCAGTCTATCGGTTCGTCACTGGCGACTACAGTGGCGGCCTGACCAACGCCATTATCGTGCTTATGCTGGCATCGGCCCTGGTGCTGGGCCGCTTCCGGCGCTACGCCAGGTACGCGCTGATACTGTTCGGTATCGTCTCCACCGCCGCCTGCCTGATGAGCGCGCTGCTGGTCAGCACCAACGGGTTGCTCTGGTGCTACCTGGTGCTGTGGGTGAATTTTCTGCTTCTGCCCCGGTGGCTTGCCGTTACCCTCAATGCCGCCCTGATCGTCACCCTGGGTGTCCAGGTTGAGCTGTTCGAGTCGATGCTGCAGCAGGTCAGCTGGCTGGCAGTCGCCGTGCTGATCAGCGGTTTCGGGCTGGTCTTCACCGGCCAGCTTCGACGCCAGCGCCGCCAGCTGTCACAGCTGGCCACGCTCGATCCGCTCACAGGGGCCGGCAATCGCCGGCTGATGCAGCATCACCTCGAAGCCACGATTGCAGAGCATCGTCGCAATGACGGCGAAAGCACGCTGATGGTGCTCGACCTGGATCACTTCAAGAAGATCAACGACAACCATGGCCACGAGGCCGGCGACCGGGCTCTGGAACGCTTCGCGGCCAGTGTCTCGGCAGCGTTGCGCACGGAAGACGGTCTGTACCGGATGGGCGGCGAGGAATTCGTCGTGCTGCTGCGCGGCATGAACGCCCGGACGGCCAGCACCGCATTGCCCGACCTGCATCGACGTCTCAGCGGCACCGTCGAGGGCCCGGAGGGACCGCTTCGCTTTTCGGCCGGCGCTGCCGTGCTGAACCCGGAAGAAGGCTGGTCGAAATGGCTGGCGCGGGCTGATAACGCACTGTACCGGGCGAAAAAAGCCGGGCGCGACTGCGTCATAATCGACGACGGCTGACCCCGGCCTCAGTATTCGAGCCGATCGAACTCCTGGATATTGACCAGCAGGTCGTGGACCGCCCGCTCCAGCGCCTGCCGGTCCGGGGCCTCGGCGATAGCGCGAATGGCGTCGACGATGGCCACCCACCAATTCATGTGCATCACGCTGAGCTGGGCGGCGACTGCAACCAGGTCACGGGCCAGCGGCAAGACTTCACGCGCATCGCCTTTGAGGGCGACGAGGCTATCAAGATCCGGGCGCTTTCTCGCCAGGGCTTCGAGCAGCTCGCTGACCAGCGTGATGTCGCGCTCGAGCCGGCGAGCCGATACCGGCTCCTGGTAGGGCTCGAGGAAGGCAACATCGAGTCGCGACAGCAGGCTGCGAAACGAACCGCGAAGGCTCAGGCGCAGTTCGCGCTTGCGGTTGGCCTCGCGCACGTGCTGAACCAGGGTCAGCAACCCGACCAGGATAAACCCGTCAAGGCACAGGCCGATCAGCTCGGGCAGCAGCTGGTCGTGAAACGGACCGCTGGCCTCGACTGCGATCAGATAAAACCACAGCCCGGCAGCGGCAGCGCCGAACAGTACCATCGGCAACACCAGCAGGAAGCGGTTCACGACGACGGCTCATCCGAATCAGTGCGGGCAAACGCCTGAATGATGCGGGCAATGCGGTCAGCCTCTTCCGGGCTGAGGTTGATCGGGAGATTGGCGACGTACACGGTCACGTCATCACGAATGGGAACCGGAACAATGCTGGTCGGATTCTCGGTCGCCTGCAGCACGATGCGCTCGGCAGCATCCTGGGTCGGATCGGCCTTGCCGGGCTCCTGGGCCCGGCGCGGGGTGGCCCGTGCCCGCTCCTGGCCGACGCTGACAAACCCGTCCGGCTGCTCCAGCCAGGTCAGGAAATCGGTCAGCGCCATACGCAGACGCTGGGCATAGATATCCAGCGCCTCCGGCCGGATGCTCTCCCCTTCGAGCTTGTGAAAACGAGCGACCAGCGCGTCGACATCAACCTGCCGCAGATCACGGCGCTCGTCGGCCGTCAGACCGGCGGCCAGCTGATCGACAGCATTGAGTCGGGAGCGGGCAGCGGCCGGATTGATCAGGCCCTGCATGCCGGCCTGACGCAGAAACCGCCGCAGCCCGTCCAGGTCACAGGCGCTTTCAGGCCCCATCGTTCAGGCCCTGTCGTCGGCCACGCGGGTTTCCACGCCGGACTCGCGTGCAACCAGCACGACATCGGCCGGTCGGCGCGCGAACAGCCCGCAGGTGACCACGCCAGGCAACTGGTTGATCTCGCTTTCCACGCCAAGCGGGTCAACCAGATCAAGGCGGCGCACATCGAGGATCGGATTGCCGTTATCGCTCGTAAACCCCGCACGCAGATCCGGGCGCGCCCCCATAGCGACCAGCTTGCGGGCAACCAGGGCGCGCGCCATGGGAATCACTTCAACCGGCAGCGGAAACTCGCCCAGCACGTCGACACACTTGCTCTCATCGACGATGCAGACGAACTTCCGACTGGCCTCGGCAATGATCTTTTCACGGGTCAATGCCCCACCCCCACCCTTGATCAGCCGCCGATGCGGGTCGACTTCGTCAGCACCATCGACATACAGCGCCAGATCGCCAGCCTGGTTGAGGTCAATGACCGGCACTCCAATGGCCTGCAGACGTTGGGTCGTCGCCTCCGAAGACGATACCGCCCCTTCGAGGCGAATGCCGGAAGCAGCCAACCCATCGATGAACGCATTGACTGTCGAGCCGGTACCAACGCCGAGCAGCATGCCGTCTTCGACGTAGCACAGGGCCGCACGTGCCGCTTCACTCTTGAGTTTCTGTTGGTTCATGGCTTCTCCAGTTCGAGCATATAGTCCCAGTGGTGCCTCGCAACCGGCATGACCGAGAGGCGATTGCCGCGCCTGATCAGGGGCAGACCCTCGAGGGCGTCGGCGTGCTGTTTGATCTCGCGCAGCCCAATCACCCGCTTGAGGTGGCGCCTGTAGGCGACATCGATCAGAATCCACCTCGGATCGTCCGGATCGCTCCCGGGGTCGAAGTACTTTGATTCCGGGTCGAACTGGGTCGGATCGGGATACGGCCTGCTGGCCACCTCGGCGATCCCGACGACGCCAGGCTCCTTGCAGTTGGAGTGGTAAAACAACACCGGGTCACCCGGGGACATGTCGTCGCGCATGAAATTGCGCGCCTGGTAGTTGCGCACGCCGTCCCAGGGCTCGGTGCCGACCGCCTTCAGATCATCGATGCTGAATGCGTCGGGTTCGGATTTCATCAGCCAGCAATTCATCGTCTCCCCGAATGAGTGGTGCCTCGGCCAGATAGTAACCCGGCACGATTGTAGATCGCATTCCGACGGCCGAAGCGTTTTACGCGAACCACCGGAGTCCCTTGTCGGTGATGGCTGCGTGCAGCGGCACGTCCCAGCGCTGCGCTGGCAGGCTGTTGATCTCCTGCAGACTGTACGCGGCACCGACCAGCAGCGGGCCGGCCTCGGGATGTTCGATGCAGAATTCGAAGGCCCGATCATAGAACCCGGCACCCATTCCGAGCCGGGTTCCGGTAGCTGAAAAAGCCACCAGCGGCAGGAGCACCAGCTCCAGGCGATCGTTGGGGCAGATCTCGCCATCCAGCGGCTCAGGTATGCCGTAACGATTCGCGCGCATCACCACACCCGGATGCCAGCGCCGAAACTCCATGTCGGAGCCTTCGACGACCGGCAGGTAGATGCGCCGACCGGCATGATGCAGTGCAGACAGCGCCGGCATCAGGTCAGGCTCGCCGTTGGCCGGCACAAAGGCTGCCAGGTCCACCACATCCCGGTCTTCAAGCAGGCGCAGCAGATGGGCACAGATGCGGCGATCGAGCTGACGCCGCTGCGGCTCCTGCAGCCGACGTCTTTCGGCAATCAGACGCTGGCGCAGCCTGGCCTTGCGGTCAGCCGGATCTGTATTCTGGTCCATGGGTCGATGCATCGCTCGCCAGACAGCTATTCGAGCGGCCTTGCCGCCAGGCATGGCGACTCCAGAACAGGGAAGCGGCGCTCTCCGCCTGTGCCGCTGCAGGTCGGTGACCTTGAACCAGAGGTTCAGGTGGGTTGGCTCTTCCAGCCTTCAGGCGATTCGCGGTAAAGCGAATATGCACACCAGCCGAAAAGTCGCCATCCCGAGGTCAATACGTAGGGACAAGGCATATTACGTTCCTGCTGGCGAACACCGCAGAGAGCGCCTGCCTCCTAGTCTAGTCCCGCTGAAGAGCGCTATCAAGCTGATCGGCCAGATCGCGCACCCGCTGATCGACCCTTTCTCGCCGGTCGAGCAGCGACTGACGCAGCTTCAGCACCTCTTCGGCGAGATTCAGTGCCGCCATGACCGCGATCTTGTCGATCGAAGACACTTTGCCGGAATCGCGGATGCCGCGCATTTGCTGGTCGAGGAAGAGCGCGGATTCCATCAGTTCGCGTCGCTGCTCCGGGGTGCACATGACGCGATACTCACGGTCGAGGATACGGACCGTGACCGGTTCGGGTACTGCCTCATTCATCGCCTGCTATCCCGTGTTTTCGAGCGTCTTGAGGCGCTCGATCATCGCTTCGACCCGCGATCGGGCCTCCTCGTTGCGCTGAACCAGCGTCGCGCGTTCGGCGACCAGCGTCTCCTGGCGGGCACGCAGGGAATTGTTCTCCTGTTCGAGCTGATCGAGCCTTGCAATCAGTTCCCCGATGCGTTGTTGCACCCGATCCAGCATGTTGCTCGTTTGCTCCAGCGAATCCATGTTCCCTGATTCCCGTATTTACAAGGGTTTAATCATAGAACCTTATGTAGTGGTTGCACAACCGTCGTGCGGATCCCGTCTGTCAACCACAGTGATACACTGCGGGCTCGACTGTCAAGCCGCGAACGATGACCACGGAACAGGAATCCAAACTGGCCTGGCTGCTGGCGCTGGCCGCGGATCGCAATCCAGCCAGCGTGGCCGAGACGCACGCCGTCGTCACCGGCCTGCTGGCCGCCAGACCGCACCAGGACCGGCACGAACTGGCCGGCCACCTGGCGGCACTGCAGGTTGGCGACTGGACTTCTCATCGCATTCTCGACCAGCTCGGCCCGGCACTCGATCAGCTCAAGAGCGAACTCGCATCCAGCGAATTGACCTTCCAGCCGCTCCTGCCCACGGAAGATCGTCCGCTCGAAGAACGCACCCAGTGCCTGGCCCACTGGTGCGCCGGGTTTCTGACCGGTTTCGGTGCGGCCGGCGCAACCGTCGGCTCGGACGAGGGTGGCGATGCACTGCGCATGATCGAGCAGATCGCCCGCGCGGCCACCGACCCCGAATCCGACCAGGAAGCCGAAGAGGGCGCCTACACTGAACTGGTGGAATTCGTGCGAGTGGCCGTCTTGCTGCTGCGCGAGGAAAGCCTGACCCGGTCATGATCGGGCAGGATGAGTTCGCCAGGCGTCGTCGGCGTCTGATGCTGGAGACCGGCGATGGCAGCATCACGCTGCTGGCCGCTGCACCCGAACGGCGCCGCAACGGTGACAGCGCCTACCGCTACCGTCAGGACAGCGACTTTCACTACCTGACCGGACTGAACGAACCGGATGCCCTGCTGGTGCTGCGGCCGGGCCGCGAAGCGGGCGAACAGCTCCTGTTTGCGCGCGAACGCGATCCCGAGCGCGAGCGCTGGGACGGCCCGCGCCTGGGTCTCGAAGGCGCCCGCGACCAGCTGGGCATGGACGATGCCTTTCCGATTGACGATCTCGACGAGATCCTGCCCGGCTTGATGGAGGGCTGCAGCCGCATCTACCATCTGGTCGGGAAAGACGCCACCTTTGATCAGCGCATCATCAGCTGGCGCAATCGAACGCGCACCGTTCACAAGGGTGCGCGTGGACCCGTCGAGATCGTGTCGCTGGAGGTGCTGCTGCACGAGCAGCGCCTGATCAAGTCGCGCGACGAGATCCGCTGCATGCGCCGGGCCGCCGATATTTCCGCCCGCGCCCTCGAGCGCGCCATGCGATTCTGCCGGCCTGGCATGAACGAGTGCGAATTGATGGCCGAGCTGCTCCACGAGTACTGCCGAAACGGCTGCGAGCCGGCCTACCTGCCCATTGTCGCCGGCGGCCCCAACGCCTGCATCCTGCACTATATCGACAACCGCGCCCCCCTGCCCGACCATGGTCTGGTGCTGATCGATGCCGGCTGTGAATTCCAGGGCTACGCCGCCGATATTTCGCGCACCTTTCCGGTCAGCGGGCACTTCTCCGGAGCGCAGCGCGACCTCTACGATGTGGTCCTGGCCGCCCAATCCGCCGCCATCGACGAAGTCCGTCCGGGGCGACCGTACGACGCCTTTCACCAGGCCGCTGTGCGGGTCCTGACCGACGGCCTGATACAGCTTGGAATTCTGGAAGGCAGTCTTGAAACTCACCTCGAGCAGGAAACCTACCGTCGCTTCTACATGCACAAGACCGGGCACTGGCTTGGCCTGGACGTGCACGATGTGGGTGACTACCGCATCGAAGAGCAGCCGCGCCTGCTCGAGAAGAACATGGTGGTGACCGTCGAACCCGGACTCTACATCGATGACGGCGACGATATCCCGACCGCATTTCGATGCACCGGGATCCGCATCGAGGACGACATTCGCGTCAGCGCGCAGGCGCCCGAGGTCCTGACGCGCGCCATGACCCGCGAGCGCGTCGAAATCGAGCGATTGATGAGTTCGTGAACCGTTACGACTTCGTGATTGTGGGCGGCGGGCCGGCGGGTGCGTGCGCGGCGGCGCTGCTGGCGCACCGTGGTGTTTCCGTTGCCTTGATCGAGCGCCGGGCCCCGATGCCACCAGCCGGCGAGGCACTCGACCCGCGCGTAGTCGCCATCAGCCCGGGCAGCCGACGCATCCTTGCGGCCGCGCGAATATGGGACCACCTGTCGCGCGAACGCATCGCATCATTCAGCCGCATGGAGGTGCGCGCCGGTTCCGGGCAGATCGAGTTCCTGGCCAGCGAACATGGGCTCGATCAGCTCGGCTGGATCGTGGAGATACCGGCCCTTCAGCATGCAGCCTGGCAGGGCCTGCGGCAGGCCGGCGTCACGATCATTGAGCACCCGGCCGGGGTTGTCTCCCACGAATGGTGCGACGGTGGAATGCGTCTGACGCTGGGCGAGGCCACTGCCGGTCAACGAAGCGAGATTCGCTGCGAGATCCTCGTTGCTGCCGATGGCGCGCGCAGCCGGCTGCGACAGCTGGCCGGTATCGATACCGCTCAGTGGCACTACAACCAGCAGGCGCTGGTCTGCCATGTCACCACCGAACGCGCCAATCCGGGTCTGGCCTGGCAGCGCTTCGGCGCGGCAGGTCCGCTGGCCCTGCTGCCGCTGCCGGATGGTCGCTCATCGATCGTGTGGTCAGTTGACCACCGCCGCGCAGACCAGCTGCGCGCACTTGGCTCACGGAGTTTTGTGGCCGAACTCAACGCGGTCCAGGACAGTCCGATGGGCAACATCACCTCGGCCGGCCAGCGCCACGCGCTGCCGCTGGTGCGTCGTCAGGCCAGACGACTGGTCAGTGGCCGGCTGGTGTTGCTCGGCGACGCAGCGCGCAGCGTCCACCCGCTGGCCGGTCAGGGGCTGAACCTGGGGCTGGCCGATGCCGCGGCGCTGGCCGAGGTGTTCGACCACACCAACGCCACCAAGGCACCGTTCCCGGCGCTCGATCGCTATGAACGCTGGCGGCTGTCTGACGGCCGGCTGATGGGCGGCAGCCTGCACGCCATCAATGAGCTGACCGCCCGCAACGGCTACGGTCGACGACTGGCCGGACTGGGATTCTCGTTGACCAAACGGCTAAGGCCGCTGCACGATACGTTGGTGCAACGCGCCTGCGGCATCGGCACGGACGCCCCCAGAATTGCACGTCAGGACAGGCAATGAGCCGATCACCGCTGAAATCCGCGCTCTACGTGACCGCTGGTGCCGTATTGATCAGTTTTTCAGCGGTGTTCGTACGCCTGGCCGACGTCGCCCCGACGACGTCGGGTTTCTACCGCATGTTCTTTGGCGCCGTCGCCCTGGCGCTATTGCTGGCGCTGCGCCCGAACATGCGCCGGGGGCTGGGCGAGAACTGGACCGGCTCGCTTCTGATCGCCGTTTTCTTTGCCTTCGATATCTGGTTCTGGCACCAGTCGATCGCCTATATCGGTCCCGGTCTGGCCACCCTCCTGGCCAACTTCCAGGTCTTCATGCTCACCGCCATTGGCGTAGTCTGGCTGCGCGAGCGCCTGGGATGGCGCTTTGCCAGCGGACTGGGGCTGGCGATGCTGGGACTGTGGTTGCTGTTCGGTCGTGACTGGGGCCAGTTGTCCGGCGACTACCGGCTCGGCGTCATCTTCGGGCTGCTGACCGCGCTGGCCTACGGCCTGTACCTTCTCAGCCTGCGTGGCTTTCAGATTCGTCATCCCGGTGTCCGAGCCGAGGCGCGACTGACCCAGGTCACCGTGTGCTGCGGCATCATCCTGGCGGCGGTCAACATTGGCGAGGGACATGGATTTGCGATACCGGATACGGGGTCGCTGCTGTCGCTGATTGGCCTGGGCGTGTTCTGCCAGGTCATTGGCTGGCTGCTGATCACCCGCGGCATGCCGCTGCTGCCGGCCGGGATCGTCGGGCTGCTGCTGCTGATCCAGCCTTCGGCGTCCGTCGTATGGGACCTGCTCTGGTTCGGGCTGCAGCTCGACGCCCTGGACCTGGCCGGTATCATTCTCGCCCTGGTCGGCATCTATCTCGGCTTTCGCTCGGCCTCCCGTCGCAGGCTGGGCTGAACCGGACCGACGCTACAAGCGCCAGTCGACCGGCCCCACGCCACGGCTTTCCAGCCACTCGTTGGCCTTCGAGAAGTGGCGACAGCCGAAGAAACCGCGATGGGCCGAGAGCGGCGAAGGGTGTGGGGCCTTGAGAACCAGGTGCCGGCCGGTGTCAATGCCGGCGCCCTTGCGCTGGGCGTGGCTGCCCCAGAGCAGAAAGGCGACGTTGTCGCGCCGGGTGTTGACGGCATTGACCACGGCATCGGTAAACAACTCCCAACCCTTGCCCTGGTGGGCACCGGGATTGCCTCGCTCGACGGTCAGGACGGCATTGATCAACAACACCCCGCGCTCGGACCAGGCCTGAAGACAACCATGCCCGGGCGGCGGGTAGCCGAGATCGGACTCGATTTCCCTGAAGATATTGGCCAGTGAGGGCGGCGGAGGAACGCCCCGGCGCACGGAAAAGCAAAGCCCGTGCGCCTGGCCGGGGCCATGGTAGGGATCCTGACCCAGGATCACCGCCTTGACCCGCGACAGCGGCGTGGAATCGAGCGCGTTGAAAATCTGTCGCCCCGGCGGATAGATCGTCGCCCCGGCCCGGCTTCGTTCGAGCAGAAAAGCGCGCAGGCGCTGCATGTAGTCGCGATCGAATTCGGCGCCCAGGACTTCGAGCCATTCCGGGTGGAGTTGGATATCGCGTTGCTGCTCGGGCATTGGTTGGGCGGTTTACGGTTTACGGTTTACGGTTTACGGTTTACGGGTTCCGGGTTCCGGGTTCCGGGTTCCGGGTTCCGGGTTCCGGGTTCCGGGCGGCAGCATATCGCAATCCGGGAACCGGGAACCGGAAAGCTTACCCACCGCGGTTATCATAGGATCCCGAATCCAGAATCCACCGCCACACATCCGGAGCCAACCATGACAATCCAGACCGATGCGGTCATCGTCGGCGCCGGCCCGGTCGGCCTGTTCCAGGTGTTCGAGCTCGGCCTGCTGGGCCTGAAGGCCGAGTTGGTCGACTCCCTGCCGCAGGTCGGCGGCCAGTGCGCCGAGCTCTATCCGGAAAAACCGATCTACGACATTCCCGGCTGGCCGGTGATCGGCGCACAGCAGTTGATCGACAAGCTGATGCAGCAGATCGAGCCCTTCCACGCCGGCATCCATCTGGGCCAGCGCGTTGAAAAATTCGAAAAACGAGAGGACGGGCGCTTTACCGTAGTGACCTCGAAGAGCACGGAATTCGACGCCGGCGCGGTCATCATCGCCGCCGGACTGGGCGCGTTTCTGCCACGCAAGCTCCGGGCCCGCGGCATCGATGAAGTCACCAGCGGCCAGGTTCACTACCGGGTCACCGAGCGCGAGCGGTTTCGCGGCAAGCGCCTGCTGATTCTCGGCGGCGGTGATTCGGCGCTGGACTGGACGATGGACCTGGCCGGGATCGCCGATTCGGTGGAGCTGATCCACCGGCGCAAGGAGTACCGGGGTGCGGCGGCCTCCGCCGAGAAGGTGCGCGCGCTGGCCGCCGAAGGCAGGGTGCGCGAGCGTCAGGGCATTATCACGCGGGTCAACAGCGAAAACGGCCGGTTTGTCAGCTTCGACCTGATGGACCTCGAGCGCAACGAGTTCACCGTCGCCGGCGACGAGGTGCTGGTGTTCTGGGGCCTGGCACCCGATCTGGGCCCGATCGCCGACTGGGGGCTGGCGCTGGAAAAAAAGCACCTGCCGGTCGACACCGAGCGGTTCCAGACCTCGATCGAGGGGGTGTTCGCCATCGGCGACGTCAACACCTACCCGGGCAAGAAGAAGCTCATCCTGTCGGGCTTCCACGAGGCCGCACTGGCCGCTTTCGGAGCGCAAAAATACATCTACCCGGAAGCCCGTCAGTTCGTGCAGTACACCACAACCTCGCCGATCATGCACAAGCGGCTTGGCGTGGCCAAAGAGTAGGCCGGGGATCCGGTCAGCAGGTCGGAGTCGCATCCCCGACGAACCCGCTTCGAACAGGCCTCGAGGCGACCGGTCAGTCGGTCGGGGTCGCATCCCCGACGAACTGCAGCTCGAAAGCCAGATCGACACGGTTGCCGATGAAGTCGGTGTCCTCGAAGTCCTCGTCGCCGGTACCCACATTCCAGTCCAGGCGCAGGACCTCGGCGCTGCCGGAGAGGATCGGTGGCGCGCCGTCGGACAGGCTCAAACGCACCGCCTGGTCAGCCGTGATGCCGCGAAGCGTCAGCGTGCCGTCGGCGACGAAACCCTCGGTCCCGGCTCTGATCGTGTCGCTTTCCCAGATGGCCTCCGGGTATTTCTCGACATGGAAAAAGTTCTCGCCGTGCAGCTCATTGTCACGCTGGCGGTTACCGGTGTCGGCCGATGCGGTCTTGACCACGACTCTGATCTCCGCGGCCGTCAGGTCAGGGCCGCTCATGCAAAGCGACACCTCGAACTCGCCGAATTCGCCGGTAAAGGCATGGCCCTCGACCACGCCGGTGAACTCGATTCGGCCGCTGTCCTGGTCGGCACGAAAGCAATCGGCCAGGGCCGGGCCCGGCAGCATCAGCAGGGTGAGCCCCGCGACCATCAGTTTCTTCGCCATGTCGGCAGCATCCTTGTCATTACATCGTCCTTGAGCCAGAAGTGATGTCTCAGCGCGGCCAGCGTGTGGCCGATGGCCACCACCGCCAGCGTCGTCGTCAGCCACTCGTGGATCTCGTGGAACAGATCCTCCAGCGCCTCGCTGGTGGGCGCAATGCCGGGAAAATCCACCGGCCCCCACCAGTAGTCGCCGTAACCGGCCGCCGAGGAATAGGCCCAGCCCGACAGGGGCACCGCGATAATCAAGCCATAGAGCATCCAGTGACCGGCGCGGGCCGCCAACGATTCCCAGCGCGGCATGCCGGCCGGCAGCGGCGGCGGTCGATTGAACATCCGCCAGAGCAAGCGAAGCACGGCCAGTATCAAAACGCTCATCCCGATGGTCTTGTGCTGCGTGACCAGCTCGAGCCGGGCCCGAATGCCGTCGACCCCGTCAATGCGCCAGGCCCAAGCATACTGGACAATGAGCAGCGCCACGATCAGCCAGTGAAACGTCTGGCTGATCACGCCATATGCGCTCTTGGTGTTGCGAAACGGCACCGGCATTGTGTTCTCCTGGCCCCGGGGGGCAGACTATAGTATGGCCATGAAGCCGCCGTCATTTTCTCGCAGACAGGCTTATTTGTTCACCCGGCAGCAATGCGCACTGCTGCCGGGTTAATAGTGCTGGCGACCAGCGTGCTGCTGCTGACAGGCTGTCAGACGCTGCCCTCGCCCGTGGAGCCGGCCGCGCAGACCCGGCCGGCCGGGCACGGTCGACCTGCGCTGCCTGCAGGACGCGAGTTCGTGGTTGATAGCCGACACTCCGAGATCCGTGTCGTCGTCTACCCGGATGGACCCATGGCCCGCCTGGGCCATCCGCATGTCATTGGCGGTCACGTCGTCGACGGCCGAGTGGTGCTGGCAGAGCCCTTCGAGTCTTCGGCGCTGGAGCTGTCGATTGACGTCCGCGCCATGGAGCTGGATCGGCCGGACTGGCGACTGGCCGAGGGCTTCGATCCGGACATCGACCCGGATGCCATAGAAGCAACGCGCCGCAACCTGATCGCGCGAGAACAGCTCGATGCCGCCAGCCATCCGTTCATCCGGGTTCGCGCCCTGGCATTGAGCGGCCCGAAATGGCAGCCTGACATCAGGCTGCAGGTCACCATCAAGGAAACGGCGCGCGAACTGACCGTGCCGGTGGCACTGCACATCAGCGATCAGGCACTCAGCGCGACCGGGCGCATCATCATTCGGCAAAGCGACTTCGACATCGAACCATTCAGTGCTGCGGGTGGTGCGCTGCGCGTGGCTGATCCGGTCATGATCCGCTTTCACGTTGTGGCTCGACCGACAGCCAACGGCAATCAGAGCTTCAGGGGTTGACGGGCGCCCAGCCCGGGGCCGTAGATCAGACTGTTCTCGAGCACACGCATGGCGCCCAGCTGCACCGCTCGAAACGCCGGTGGATGGGCAAACAGAATGACCTGCCCGTCGCCGACCGGCTCCCGCACAACCAGTGCTGCGCTGGCGATTCGTTCACGGGCTTCGGGCCACAGCAGACCGCCAGCGCGAACCCTGAGCTCCTGTCCCGCTGGCACCGGTGCCCAGCCAATCCGGCGCGACTGCCTGTCGATATCCGAGTAGACGCCAATGCGCAGCGGCGCTTCGACCGGTGGCTTGCTCATCAGCACCGGCGAGTCGGAGAACAGCCCGGTGAGGTACCCGCCAGTCCCGGCGACAAGCCAGTGTTCGGCGTCAGCGCGGGCAGCCACCAATGCCCCGGAGGGCATGAACTGTTTCTGCCATTCATCCCGTCGCTTGCGTTCTTCGGGTGCGGGCCAGTCGGCCTCGATCGATTGCCAGGGATGGTCGGCGTTGCCGTCTGCGGCGTGACCCCAGATATCGGCCGGCAGAGCACTCCTGGCCGCCAGCCACTCGCGGTGGAGTGCGTCCTGGTAGCCCGAGAGATCGTCTGCGACCACCTGCGACAACCTGCGCACCGACACCATGGGTTCCTCGCCGGCACTCAGCGCACGTACCGCACTGCCGGCAGCCACCAGGGTGCCGCCCGACTTGACCCATTCGGCCAGTTCGTCCGGCAGTCCTTCGGGCAGCGCATCGCCCCAGCGGTCGGGCAGGTAGATGACGTTGTAGCGACGCAGGTCGGCCCGGCCAGCACGATTTTCGTCGAGATGGCTGTGGCGAATGCCGACGCGATGATCGAGCAGGTACCAGACCGCTCCGAAATCCAGCATGTTGGTGCTGCCACGGCCCATCAGGGCGATTCTCGGCTGCTCGAGCAGCTGCCAGTAGCCGCCCCCGAGATCGGCCTTCTCACCCGGCGCCCGGCCATGGCCGACGGCCTGCACGGCCAGACCGAGTTCGCCTGCCGCCGCGGAGACCGTGTCCTGCCAGTGCTCCGCCTGGCGATTATCGTCTCGCGTGATCGCAATCGACCCGATCGGCAAGGCAAAACCGTCGAGCTCGGATTCGCGCGTATTGGCGCGCACGTGAATGCCGCGCTCCATCAGTCGGGCGGCCAGGGCCACGCTACGGTCGTCGTGGCCGGATGCAACCAGTGCAATGGCGTCCTCGCGCGTCTCGGCCAAGCCGGTTTCGCGAGCCGGATCGATGCGCTCGAGCCTGCGTGCCAGATGCTCGGGCACGCTGTAGGCCTCCAGGTCGAATACCATCGGGATGTTCCACCCGGTGGTGTCGTAGAGCGTGCTGCGGCCGTGCTTGAGGATGCTCTCGCGCTCGGCTTTCAGGGCCGATTCGCTGATGTGCGGATCGAACTCGAACAGGGCCGCGACCAGACGCGCCTCAGGCTGGCGATTGCGAATGACGATGCTGCCGGCCGGCAGCGTCAATTCGCGCTGCTCGCGGCCCAGACGATCGGTGGCGCGCGCCACGCGGACCGCTTCGGTCAGGCGATGGGTTTCGATCTCCTGGATTGCGAGCAACGCCAGCAGGTCGTTCATCCGCCCCTGATTGTCGCTCGGCAGGAAAACGAAGCTGCGGTTGCCATAGGGCGCGCCGGGGTCGACCAGCGAGGCCTTGTCCTCGGCGAATGCAACCAGCATGTCGCGACGATGCTCAAGCAGGGTCTGGAGGTTGGCCAGGGTCGAGAGCACCTGGTGGTGCACCGACTGGCGGTAGCTGAGCAAGTGCGTCGGCCGCTGCACGCCGTCGTCCGCGACGCGCGCCTGCTCGTAGAGAATGCCGTGGGCGCCGCGCAGCGCCGCCCAGGCGTCGGAGTAGCCCGGGAACCAGTTCTCGTTCCACTCGCCCGAGTAGTAGGGGTAGCCGAATTCATCGAAAGCCGCGGCCTGATCCTCGGCGAACCGGTTGCCCATATCGCTGCCCTGGTGCGGCAGATGCGGGTTGTAGGGCGCGCGCGGCGGCGAAAACAGGTAGGTGTCCTGCGAGCCCATTTCGTGGATGTCGACGAACAACAGCGGCTTGAAGTCGATGATATGTGGAATGCGGCCGCGCGTTTCGGGCTGGCGGGCATAAAGCCAGTCGCGGTTGAGGTCGAACAGGTAATGGTTGCCGCGCCCGTAGGGCCAGTAGCCGGTGTGCACCAGTGACTGGTCGTCCACGCTCGGCTGCCCGCCGCGAGTCTGTGTCACGCCATTGACGAAACGCTCGCGCCCGTCGGGATTCATGTTCGGGTCGATGACGACGACCAGATCCTCGAGCATCGAGCGTGTGGACTCGGAGCGATCGGCGGCCAGGTGGTAGAGGACCGCAAGCGAAGCGTCCGAACCCGAGCTTTCGTTACCGTGAATGGAGTAGCCAAACCAGCCCACGGCCGGCAGTTCGTCGATCAGACGCTCGCGCTCGGCCGGATCCGAGTCGCGCGGGTCGGCCAGCACCGCCATGCCGGCCTGGATCTCGTCGATGCGCGCGATGTTGTCCGGCGAGGAGACGACCAGGTAGACCAGCGTCCGCCCTTCGAAGGTCTGGCCGTATTCAACCAGTTCGACCCGAACCGAGGCTTCAGCCACCCGTCGTGCATATTCGAGAATCTGCGCCGAGGTCGCCACCCGCTTTCCCACCGGGAAACCCAAAACGGAGCGCGGCAGCGGAATATCCGGATCGTGTTCAGCCGCTCCCGGAAACAGTGAATGCGGATACTCCAGCCCGGCCAGCGGCGAAGGCACGGGAGCGGGATAAGGCGTCTGGCTCTGGGCCAGCGCCAGCGGCGTCAGGCAGACGGCCAGCAGGAGCGCTCTTGTCATCGGGAGATTCCTCGGTGCGTAATGACATTTCAGACCGCAAAGATTAACGCATCCGCACCGACGCGTTACTTTCTGCCCTGAATCCTGAAAACAGGACAGACCCTCCACCCCCGGACACCATCCCACATTCCGGCAAGCGGCCTGAAACGGTATGATTGTCTCCATGAAACCGTCATTCCAGACCGCCGGTCGGCTCGAGGCGGTGCGCTACGAGATTCGCGGCGCGCTGGCACGGCGTGCGCGTGAGCTCGAGCAGCAGGGCAATGACATCCTGCACCTGAATATCGGTAACCCCGGCGCGTTCGGCTTCCGCACGCCCGAGACCATGCGCCGCGCGGTGATCCGCAACCTGCCCTTCTCCGAGGGTTACGGTCCGCAGGCCGGCATCTTCCCGGCCCGTGAGGCGGTGGCCATGCAGTTCCAGTCGCGCGGGCTGACCGACACCCGCTACGACCAGGTTGTGGTCGGCAACGGCGTGTCCGAACTGGTCGATCTGACCCTGCGCTCGCTGCTCGAGCCCAACGACGAGGTGCTGGTGCCGGCACCGGACTATCCGCTCTGGACCGCCGCCGTCGTTCTCAACGGCGGCAAGGCGGTCCATTACCAGTGCCGGGAAGCGGACGGTTTCCTCCCCGATGTCGCAAGAATCAGGGAACAGATCACGCCGAAGACGCGTGCGATCGTGGTGATCAACCCCAACAACCCCACCGGCGCGGTTTATCCGGAGAAGACCCTGCAGGCCCTGGCCGATCTGGCCACGCGCCACGACCTGATCATCTTCTCCGACGAGATCTACGACAGCATTTGCTACGAGGACGCGCGCTTCGTGCCGATGGCGCCGCTCGCGCCGGAGACCCTGTGCGTGAGCTTCGGCGGCCTGTCGAAGGTTTACCGCGCCTGCGGCTGGCGCGTGGGATGGGCGGTGTTTACCGGCGCACTTGAGCGGGCCGAGGCCTATATGCTCGCGGTCGAAAAACTGGCCGCGCTCAGGCTTTCGGCCAACGTGCCGGGGCAGTGGGCGGTGCAGACAGCGCTTGGTGGCTATCAGTCCATCGCCGATCTGGTCGGACGGGACGGCCGCCTGTTTGAATCGCGCCAGGCCGTTATCGGGGCGTGCGAGAAAAGCCGCTTCCTCGAGCTGGTCAAACCGATGGGTGCGATGTATGCCTTCCCCTCAGTACGCACAGAAGCCTTCGGCGACTTCGACGACCACCGATTCGCCGCCGAACTGCTCGAACACAAGCATATTCTGATCGTGCCCGGCTCGAGCTTCAATATCCCCGAACGCAATCATTTCCGGATCACCCTGCTGCCCGAGGCCGAACAGCTCACCGAGGCTTTCGAACGCATCGAGGATCTGCTCGAGGAACTCGCCGACGAGCCGCAGCGCATCCGGGCCGTTCGGTGAACGATACCGAAACCGATGCCAATCCACTGCTGAAAAACGGACTGCCGGCCTTTTCCCGTATCCGCCCGGAACAGGCGCTGCCGGCTCTCGAACAGCGGCTGGACGAATACCGCAGGGCCATCGCGCAGGTCGAGTCACCGGGGGACCCGGTCGACTACGCCGGCGTGGTCGAAACCGAGTCGCGGGCCGACAACGCGTTGGCCAACACCTGGTCGACCGTTTCGCACCTGCACTCAGTCAACAGCACACCGGAGTGGCGCGCCGCCTACCAGTCCTGCCTGGAACCGCTCACTCGCTTTCATACCGAACGCGGCCAGAACCGCAAACTGTGGGCGGCCTACAACGCACTGTCTCAGCGACCGGACTTCGCCGAGCAGGACGCCGCCCTGAGAGCAACCATCGAACACGAGCTGGCAGACTTCCACCTCAGCGGCGTCGATCTGCCCGAGACCGAACGCAGGCGCTTCGGCGAAGTCAGCCTGCGCCTGTCCGAACTTGGCAACCGCTTCGGCAACCAGGTGCTCGACGCCACCGAAGCCTGGAGCGAGCATTTCACCGGCGCCGGGCAACTCGCCGGCCTGCCCGCATCGGAGCTCGAACTGCTCGCTGGCATGGCGCGGGCCGCCGGCAAGCCCGGCTGGCTGGCCGATCTGTCCTGGCCGGCATACCGTGCCATCATCACCTATGCCGACGATCGAGGTCTGCGTGAACGCTACTACCGCGCCCATTCCGGCCGGGCTTCCGACGCCGGCCCGAACGCCGGGCAATTCGACAACGGCCCGGTCATCCGCGAAATGCTGGCCCTGCGGCATGAGCAGGCGAACCTGCTGGGCTTCAAACACTATGCAGGCATGCGCCTGACCCGGCGAATGGCCACCAGCGCACGGCAGGTCGAAGCCTTTCTTCTTGAACTGTCCGAACGCGCGCGGCCGAGCGCGCAGGCACAGCTCGACGAGCTGAACCGGTTCGCCGCCGGTCTGGGCGCGCCTGCACCGCTTGAAGCCTGGGATATCGCCTACTACAGCGAAAAGCTGCGGCATCGGCAGCTGGGCATCAATCAGGACATGCTCCGGCCATGGTTCGAGCTCGGTCGGGTCCTCGACGGCCTGTTCGGCATCGCCGCCGGGCTGTTCGGGCTTCGCTTCAGGGCTGATCCGTCCATCGAGACCTGGCACCCGGACGTGCGCTACTACCACGTCATCGGCGCCAACGGCACCACCATTGCCGGTCTGTATCTCGACCCCTACAGCCGTCAGCGCAAGTCCGGCGGCGCCTGGATGGATGTGTGTCGATCGCGCATGCGCATGGCCGGTCAGCTGCAGCGACCGGTCGCTTTCCTGACCTGCAATTTCGCGCCACCCGCCGCAGGCCGCCCCAGTCTGCTCACGCATGACGATGTCGTCACGCTGTTTCACGAATTCGGCCATTGCCTGCACCACGTGCTGACCCGTATCGACATTCCGGCCGTGGCCGGAATCAGCGGTGTCGAATGGGACGCGGTCGAAATGCCGAGCCAGCTCATGGAAGGCTGGAGCTGGGAACCGGCGTCTTTGCAGCGCTTCGCGCATCACGTCGACAGCGGCCAGCCACTGCCGCACGAGCTGCTTTCCGGCCTGCTCGCCGACCGCCGGTTCCACGGCGCGCTGACGCTGCTGCGCCAGATCGAGTTTGCGCTGGTTGACCTGAGCTTGCACACGCAGCCCTGCGAGGATCCGCTGGCCGTCATGCGCTCTGTTCACGACCGGATCGCGGTGCTGCCCATGCCCGACGACAATCGCTACCTGATGAGCTTCACCCACCTGTTCGACGGCGGCTATGCCGCTGGCTACTACAGCTATCTGTGGGCCGAGCTGCTGGCTCGCGACGCCTTTGGGCTGTTTCGGCGGAACGGCCTGTTCAGCGCCGAAACAGGTCGGCGGCTGAGCCGGGAAATCCTCGGCGTTGGATCGAGTCGACCGATGCGGGATTCCTGGCGCGCCTTCCGCGGCCGTCAGGCCCGTATCGATCCGCTGCTCGACGCCTACGGCATTGCCACCTGACCCGCCGGCCCGACGTCCCTGACCGGGTGCCCGGCTGCCGGGCAGCAGGTGCTACTCCGGGCCGCAGACCCGGTTGCGACCGGAGCTCTTGGCGCGATAGAGCTGTTCGTCGGCCGCCTTGAGCAGCTGGCCGACCGCCGACATCTGCGCCTGCCATTGGGCGACTCCTGCCGACAGGGTGATGGTGGTTGGTGTTCCGCCGATGTCGAACGGTTCCTCTTCCACCGTCCGACGCACCGACTCGGCGAGCTGCACGGCCTGGTCCCGCCCGGTATCCGGCAGGATCAGGATGAACTCCTCCCCGCCGATGCGCGCCATCGTGTCGCTGGCCCGCACACGGCTTTCCGCCAGCCGGGCGATGGTTCGCAGCACGCCATCACCGGTGAGGTGGCCGTGCTCGTCATTGATCCGTTTGAACAGGTCAATATCGAGAATCGCCAGCGAGAGCTCATGGGCCGGGTCACGCTTCACGCGAGCAATTTCGGTGTCGAGTACCGCCATGGCATGCCGACGGTTGTAGAGACCGGTCAACGCGTCACGGATCGTGCTCTCATGCAGTTCCGAGTGATAGCCCGCCTCGATATTGGACTCATCGATAAACTTCAGCACCGTTTGGCTGATTCTCACCAGATCACCGTCGCGCAGGGGCGCGCGCTCGATGCGCTCGTCGTTGAGATAGGTGTGGTTGGTCGAACCCAGGTCCTCGACCCAGAAACGGCCATCGTCGCGCACGATGCGGCAATGTCGACGGGAGATACTGCGGTCGGATATCTGAAAATCTGCCGTGATGTCACGACCGATGACCAGGGACTCGCTGTCCGGCACCAGGCGCGAACCCAGCCGTGCACCGCGGATGACCACCAGGCAGGCGTCATGCGTCTCGGCGTCCGGCCGATTCCTGGAGCATGCAATCGTCCGGTCTTCGGCGTCAGTATCCCTGTCGGTCCCGTCTTTCAAGCGACTGATTCCCGCGTCGGTTACGCCGGAACGGGCTTCAGCCGCACCGGCTAACATCACAGTTTAGCGGCTCTTGAACGTCCGTGTTGAAAACCGGCGCCCGGCGAGGCCCGTTCGCCCGCACCCCCGGCGACCATCAATCAGAACCGAAACAGCTCATAGTTGCCGCGGGCCCGCTCGATCAGTGCGGCCTCGTCTTCGTGCTCGTTCCACTGCTCCAGCCCGTCCATTTCGTCGGAACGGTGGAACAACAGCAGGTGCCCATGAGTGATCTTGAAGCGCGTCGGGTCGATCGCCACCGCGCGGCCCAATGCAAGGTTGTAGGGGCAGTGATCGGGAAACAGCGGTTCGTAGCGACGCGGGTCAGCCTTGAAGGCAGCCCGCTCTTCGGCGTTACGAAAATAATACCTGCGCTGGTTGTAGGTTGCCACGAACTCCGCCGATCCACGCAATGCCTCACCCTCGGTGAAGTAAGCCACGGGGCTGTACCCATCGATGGCCAGCGGATATTGATCGTCATCCTCGGCGACAGCCTGAACCGCCGTCAGCAGCATGATGAGCACCAGCAAGTAAAAAGAATTCGACGGCATGCGCTTGTTCTCCTCGGCAGGTGCTCAGTCGCCCGGACCACACTCCAGGCAGCGGTCTTCAATGGCCGGGCCGATTCTGAGCTTGTGGTTGAGATCCCGGAGCGCGGAGCGCAGCCCCTCTTCAATCACCGGGTGGTAGAAGGGCATGTCAAGCATATCGCTGACTCGCAGCCGCTGCTGGGCCGACCAGGCGAGCAGGTGGCCGATATGCTCAGCGGCCGGCCCGAACATTTCCGCCCCCATGAAACGCCCTGTGCCGTGCTCCCCGTAGACCCGCAGCAGGCCACGGTTCCGGCCCATCACGCGGCTGCGGCCCTGATCAGCAAAATCCACCGAGCCCACCTCGAAGCAGCCGCGGCAATGCTCGGCGGTCTGCTGGATGGTGCGACCGGCCGTGGCGATCTGCGGATCAGTGAACACGACCGCCAGCGGCGTACGCCGATGACCGACGCGGACGTCAGGATAGCGGCCGGCGTTGGTTCCGGCAATACGCCCCTCGTCAGCGGCTTCGTGCAGCAGCGGCAGGTCACTGTTGGCGTCGCCGGCGATGAAAATGTGCGAATCCCCGCAGCGCATGGTGAAGCGATCAAAGCCCGGCATGCCGCGCTCGTCCAGCTCCAGCGAGGTCTTATCGAGCGCCAGCTCATCGACGTTCGGGCGGCGGCCGGTGGCGGCCAGCAGGTACTCAAAGCATTCGGTGCGCGGCTTTCCGTTAACGGTGAAGGTAATCTCGACACCGTCGTTCGTCTCGCCGACAGCATCGACCTGTGCATCCGGATCGAGCGGGAACTCCTCGTTGAAGGTCTCCAGCGCGATGCGCCGGATCTCGTCGTCCTGGATCGGCCCGACCGCGCCGCCAACGCCGAACATGCGAACGCGAACGCCCAGCCTGGACAGCGCCTGACCGAGCTCCAGACCGATGACTCCAGGGCCGAACACCGCCACCGATTCCGGCAGGTCCGGCCACTCGAAGACGTCGTCACTGGTGACCAGCCTCTCGCCGGCCTGCTCCAAAAACCCCGGGATATGGGTGCGCGAGCCGGTGGCGATGACGATACGACCGGCGCGCACGCGCGTATGGTCACCGACAATCAGCGTTTCGTCGTCCTCGAAGCGTGCCAGGCCTTCAATGCGCTGCCCGGCCGGAATCCTGTCGACCGAGTCAAGCACGAAACCGACGAAACGGTCGCGCTCGACCCGAACCCGATCGAGCACGGCCTTGCCGTCCACCTCGACCTGCCCCACGCGGATACCGAAGCGATCGGCGTGCGCTGCCTCGAAGGCGGCTTCGGCGGCAACGATCAAAAGCTTGCTGGGCATACAGCCGACTCGCGCACAGGTGGTGCCGTAGGGGCCGCCCTCGATCAGCACCACATCCTCGCTGTATTTGGACGCCTGCCGCCAGGCAACGAGTCCGGCGGTACCGGCGCCGATGACTGCCACGTCCACTTCTCGCTCGCGCATCAGGCTTCACCCGCAGTTTCGATCATGCGGTGTTTGTAACACGCCACCGTTCACCCGGCTATACGGGGTTTCACCGACCCGTGCCGCCCTCTGCCGAAGCGGCGCAGATGCGCCCGCGCAGCGTTGTTCAGAGGTTTGCTGAACACTTCATCGCCACTCGAAGGCGTCCCGATCGACGCGCAGACGGCTGAATTGCTACCAGCCGCGCTCGATCGACACGAAGGCGCTGCGCCCCGGTCCGGGAAAATAGCGGAAGTTGCCGAAGGCGAAGTCGGCGCGCTCGGCATAGCGACGGTCAGTGAGATTGCGCACCCGAAGCGAAACCGTCCAGCGCTCCTCGAAGCGACGCTGGAGGAAGCCGTGCAGCAGCGTGTGGCCGCCATAGCGACGCATGTTCTCGGCATCGAGCCAGTAGCCGCCGTTGACTTCCACGGCCAGCTGCGCCAGCCAGCCTTCGTCGGGCCGCCAGGTCAGATCGGCACTGGCCAGCTCGCGCGGCGCCGAGGCGATGTCGCGACCGCGGATGATGCGCTCGCCGCCGAGGTCACGATCGAAGCGGTACCAGTGAATGGCGTAGGTTCCTCGGGCGGCCGCGGTCAGCGCCGGCGTGAGCGCCTGGGCAAGCTCGAACTCGATGCCGCGATGGCCGGTGCGGCCATCGCTGACGTTGAAGCCCTCGGCGTCGCGGAAGATGAAATTGTCCTTGCGCTGGTAGAAGGCGACCAGCTCCCAGCTCAGCCCGCCGGGCTGCGCAGTGCGACCGCGCAGGCCCAGCTCGACGGCGTCAAGCGTTTCAGGATCAAGATCGGCAACGTCCTGACCGCGCTGCAGGCGATAGAGCTCGGTCGCCTGGGGCGCACGAAAGCCGCGCGCGATGCGCAGCCAGGCCCGGCCACCGTCGAAGTCACGGCTGAGGGTGAATTCGGGGGCCAGTTCGAAGAAGTCGTCGCTGCGGTCAGCCGGCCGGTTGTACAGACAGCCACCGAATCCGCAGGCCTGGCCGGTGTCGGTCAGGTTGCCCGGCTCCAGATTATTATCATAGTCGTAACGAATCCAGTCCGCATGTACCCCGGCGCGCAGCCACCAGCGCGAAGCCGGCTCCAAAGCGGCGGCGAGGTAGCCGCCAAGTCGATGACCGTCGACGTCGTAGTCGTAGTGCCGTCCCGACGGGCGAATGGCGGCCACGGGCTCGGGCACACCCTCGGCCGGACCGGCCTGGGCCTGATCAAGAAAGCCGTTGAACAACTCGGCGTCGGCGCCCCACTCAAACTCGCCGAAAACCGCCGGGCTCGAGCGGTCGAACTGCATGCCGGCCGAGACCTGGCCGTTTTCCTCAAGCGGCTTGCCAGGCAGGAAATGCTGCAGGAAATCCATGTCCGAGCGCCGCGCGAAACCGGTCAGCCGGGACTCCGTCCCGTCGGCGCTCAACCAGTCGACGCGGCTGATCAAGCGTTGGGCATCGGCCCGGCGAAAGGCTTCGGGATTCAGGTTCTGCCGCCGAAGATCCGGGTCGGCATAGACGCGTTCGCCCAGGATAAAACCGGCGGTATCCTGATCCAGACGTGCGACGGAGAGGACCGTCGACCACTGCCCGCCATCGATCGGGATAACGTGGTGGGCGGTCAGGAACTGGTGCTCGTAGCGCTCGTCAACACGGAAACTGCCGGCCTCGGTGAGATTGGCGTCAATGGCCAGCTCACCGCCGCCGAGCGGCGCGGTCAGCCGCAGTTCGCCCCGATAGTAATCATCGCTGCCGGCTTCGACTCGAACCGCGTTGTGCAGTCCCGCCTGCGGCGAGCGGGTGCGCACGTCAATCACGCCGTGCAGCCCGCCCGAGGCATGGCCGAGGCCGCCAGGCCCGCGCAGCACGCTGATCGATGCAGCCTGCAGCAGATTGACCTCGAACAGATTGTTGACGTTGCAGAACCCCGGCGGCCGGATCGGCACGCCTTCCTCGAGAATCAGCAGCGCGCCGCATCCACCGGCGCCGGACAGAATCGGCGAACGGACCGCGGAGAGGTGCTCCTGACCGCTGCCGCGCGTGATCCAGGTTCCCGGCAGGCGGGCAAACACCTCGGCGGGATGGGTCGGTCGGAGCGCCGCGATATCGCCTTCGTCCAGGACGGCGGTGGCCTGCATCCGCTCTGGCCGGATGTCGCGGGCGACGACCCGAACCGGCTCCAGCAGCGGCGATCCGGCAGCCAGCGCCAGCAGCATCGAGCCGGGCAGCATCATGCGACCGACCGCTCGCGCCGAAACCGCCGTGCCAGCAGCACGAACGTGACCGCACCACCGAAGGTCAGCAGAAACGGAAACGCCAGCACATAGCGACCCAGACCCTCGCTTGTGCCCTCAAGCACTTGATAGATTCCAACACCGATCAGGGGCGCGAGCAGGCCGCGAATACCGGTCAGGGTGACGTGAATACCCATGTAAAGCGTCGATTGTTCATCGCTGGCAAAGTCGTTATGGCCCAGATTCCAGCCCAGCTTTCCGCCGGCAAATGCCATGCCCAGCGCCAGTGCCCCGGCCCAGAACAGCATGTCGAGTCCGGCCATGGACGCGCACATGAACAGCAGCAGGGCCATCACGAACATCCAGGCCTGCCGCGCCCGGTAGTCCAGAATATGCGCGGCGTCGAGCCGCCTGGCCCAGATCGGCGTGAAAATCGCCAGGGTGATCAGCGGCAGCGCAGTGGTGATCAGTACCTGCTCGAAACGGCCGAATCCGAACTGCTCGTTGAGCAGCACGACCAGCAGCGCAATGACCATCAGATTGCCGCTACCGAAGGCAAACATGGTCAGCATGTAGCGACGGTACCAGACATCATTGCGCAGGATGGTCAGTGCCGCACGCAGCTGTCCACCGATCCGCCCGCTGCGCTGCGTCAGCTCCTCTCGCTGCAGCCGCCGGCCCTGGCGCACACGGGTGGCCTGATAGCGCCAGGCGGCGAACAGGCCGGCCAGTCCGGCCAGCGGAAAGGCCAGACGCCAGACCTCCGGCCACCAGCTCATCAGCAGACCGATTGCTGCAGCAACGGCCGCGATAATCAGCGAGTAGATGATCGTAATCCAGCCGGTGATGCGGGCACGAACCTGGCGTGGAAAATTGGCGCGCCAGATTGCAGCGCGCAGGGTGATCACGCCGGCCCAGGCCAGGCGCGCCATGATCATGGCTGCAGTCACCAGCACCAGGCCGGCCGGTGAGTCCGGCGCCAGCGCCATGAGCATGAGGAAACCGGACGTCATTGCCATCAGCACCGCGACCCAGGTGGACTTGTTGCGGCCCTCGGCGAGGCCGGAAATCCACAGGCTCACGACGTTGGCGAACGCCGGCGCGCCGGCGACCAGGGCCACGGCCAGGTTGACCCAGACCGAGTGGGCCACGCCGTCAAACTGGGTCTTGACCACAACCCCCACCAGTCCCCCCTCGAGCGCGCCCAGCGCCACGGCCATACCGGCATTGGTCGCCACCTCACGCGGCATCAGCGTACGCGCCACGAATGGCAGCGCGGGTCGGTTGGCCGTCAGAAATGGCATGGCACCTATTCTACGTGAGCCCGGTCAACGATCACCCACACCGTAAGCAGGCAGACAGGCCGGGTACAATGCCGGCATGAACGACGGTGGCCGATACGACGACGATCAACGCTGGCTGCAATCGGTGCTGACCGGCAGTATTCCGCTTGCCCGGGCGATGGCGCTGCAGGTCGTGCAGCTCGACGAGTGCGGCGTTGCGCTTTCCCTGCCGCTGCCGCCCAATATCAACGACAAAGGTACGGCATTCGGGGGATCGCTGGCCTCGGCCCTGATCCTGGCGGGGTGGTCCCTGCCGCGCCTGCTGCTTCACCGGGCCGGGATCGCGGCCAACCTGGTCATCGGCCACTGCGAGCTGCGCTTTCTGCTGCCGGTCGACGGTGATTTCGAGGTGCGGTGTCACTGGCCGAACGCGGCGGTTGCCGACGGCTTTGTCCGGAAGCTGGAAGCAAGCGATCGCGCCGGTATGACGCTGCAGCCGGAGGCGGTGTTTCGCGGCCAGGTGGCGGCAACGCTTTCAGCCAAGTATGCTGCACTCAGATCCTGATCGACCACGTGGGGTGGTGCCATGAACCGCAAGATTGTTCTCGTCGTTGCGCTGGCGCTGATCGGCCTTGCCGCCTGCGGCGGCAGCAAGGATGTGATGCGCGAGGGCCAGCACGCGATGGATCGCTGGGAATCGCTGGTGCGCTGGAGCCAGTATGATTCGCTGATTGATCTGATGCATCCCGAATGGCTGGCGGCCCATCCCATCCCCAGAATCGACCTTGAACGGCTCAAGCAGTTTCGCGTCAGCCAGTACCGCGTCGAGCAGGTCCTGACCGATGCCGACAATCTGGTGATCCAGCGAAGCGTCAGAATCCATCTGTATCATAACCACACGTTGCGGGAACGCGTCATCCTGCACGTGGAGGAGTGGCGCTATGACGCCGAGCGGGAGCGCTGGCTATTGCACTCGGGACTGCCCGACCCCAGACGGCGCTGATCACACCGCTCTAAAGACTCATCACGGAGGGCTTGAGACATGCGCACAATCGCCGTTGTCAATGCCAAGGGGGGATGCGGCAAGACCACCATCGCAACCGGCCTGGCGGCCGCCCTGGCCTGGGAGGGCCACAGCGTTGCGCTGGGCGACATGGACCCGCAGCAATCAGCCAGAGAATGGCTGGGTCTGCGATCGGAAGACTATCCGGAAATCGTTGCCGCCGAGCCGCACCGGGGCCAGCTGCGTGCCCCGACCGGAATCGATACCCTGGTGCTGGACACGCCGGCCGGCATCGTCGGAAACGAGCTTGGCAATGTGGTTCGGCGATCGCAGAGTCTGCTGGTGCCAATTCTGCCTTCGCACGTTGACATGCGCGCGGCCTGGCGATTTCTCGATCACCTGCTGGAGCTCAAGCCGATTCAGGACGGAGCCTGCCGCGTCGCGCTGATCGCCAATCGCGTTCGCCCACAGACCATCGTCTATCGGGAACTGACTGGATTCATGGACGGATTCCGGGTGCCGGTCGTTGGCCAGCTGCGTGACTCGATGAACTACGTCCGCGCCTTCGAGCGCGGGCTGTCGGTCTCCGATCTGCCTCCGTATCTGGCCTGGGTTGACTGGGAACAGTGGGAGGACATTCTTGCCTGGATCAGGAGCCGACGCTCGCTGGGAAAGGGCTGACGGATCTGCTCAGCGATCTCTGGCGGCACTGGGCGGGTCCTGATCCGGATTGACCGGCGGCGACATCCCGGACTCGTACACGCGTCACTGCGTGTGCCCAGGCTCTCTAGTCCGCATTATTCATGAATCGCCGCGATGATTGCGCAGGGGATTGTTCGCACAGCGGATTTTCCGACCGAGCGGAATACCAGGCTGTATTTCCGAGGGAGGAAAATCCGCTGTGCGGACAAGGCGCAAGCAAGGGCGCGAGTGAATTCATCAATAATGCGGGCTAGTGTACCCCGTCACTCATCTTGTGACTTATAGCGAGTGCCTCAGGGGCCAGATGCAAGGCGCGATTGCGCTGGCGTAGTGGGGCTACGTCAAGCAATCGCAACACGGGCGACGGCTGCGCTCGCAAGGCTTTATTCGCTTCGCGAATGCCGCCATGCGGCTTCGCCTGCCCTGCAGATGGCCCCTGAGGCGCTCGCCCGACCGGGAGCGCCGTACAAGCCCGATCGCGGCGTTGGCGCTCTTGCAAAGGGCACCACCCTTCCCGGCGAGCGCCGCCTTGCGCTCGGGCTTGTACGGCGCTCTATAAGTCACAAGATGAGTGACGGGGTACACTAGTGGTCCTTCAACCTGATAATTTAGGGTTCAGTTGGTCTGTCAGCGTTCAGGGCAAGGCGCGGCTCGCAGTGAATGGCCATAGCCCTTTACAAGAGCCGGAACGCAGCCATGGACGCTGACAGGCCAACCCTTCGGGCGCTCCTGTAGCGCTCCGCTGCTGCGTTCCGCCGCTTGGCAAGGGCTACGGCCATTCCCTGCGCGGCGCGCCTTGCAGTGGAGCGCTACAGGAACGCTGAACCCTAAATTATCAGGTTGAAGGACCACTAGTTTCGCCCGTCGGGGATGCGACGGCGACCTACGGGATCGCAACGTTGTCGATCAGTCTGGCCTTCCCCAGCCATGCGGCGCCAAATACCCGGCTTGGCTCATCCGGCCCGGGCGTGCCCAGATCCGCGGCCGAGCGCCATTCCAGGTAATCCGGTCTCAAGCCGTTCGCTTGCAGCTCTTCCAGTGCCCGCTGTTGCAGCGCTTCGAATTCCTTGCCGGCGGCCAGCCCCGCGGCCATCGTTGCGAGAACGCGGTAGAGCGTCGGCGCGGCGCGGCGCTGCTGCTCGTCAAGATAGCCGTTGCGCGAACTCATGGCCAACCCGTCAGGCTCTCGTACGGTGGCAACGCCCACGATATCGGTCGGGACCGCGAGATCGAGTACCATCTGGCGGATGACAAGCAGCTGCTGATAGTCCTTCTCACCGAACACCGCCAGGTCCGGCTGAACCTGGTTGAACAACCGCTGCACCACGGTGGCGACGCCGTCGAAATGACCCGGCCGGCTGGAACCGCACAGACAGTCGGCCAGGGCTGGGGGTACGTGCAGGCGAAATGCCTCGGGCAGGGGATACATCGTCTCAACCGACGGTATCCAGGCCAGGTCGCAGCCCTGTCGCTCAAGCGCCGCCAGATCCTCCTCGATCGTTCGCGGATAGGCCTCGTAGTCTTCGCCCGGATTGAACTGCGTCGGGTTGACAAACAGGCTCACCACGCTGCGGTCAGCCAGATCGAGGCAGTGTTCAACCAGGGTCAGATGGCCGTCATGCAGATTACCCATGGTCGGCACCAGGCCGATACGCGTGCCGCTATCACGCCAGACTGCGAGCCGCCTTCTCAGTTCGGTCAGCGTGTCAACAACCGTGATGCTCACGTGTAGGCGTGTTCGGCGCCGGGAAAACGATGTTGCCGGACGGCCTCGGCATAGGCGCTCAGCGCTGCCGGGATGCTGCCGCTATCGGTCATGAAATCCTTGACGAAGCGCGGCCGGTGGCCGCCGGATATCCCAAGCACGTCGTAGAGCACCAGCACCTGGCCGTCGACCTCGTCCCCGGCGCCAATTCCGATGACCGGTATCGACAGCGAGCCGGCAATCTCTCCGGCAAGCGCCGTCGGCACACACTCGAGAACCAGCATGCCGGCCCCCGCCTCGACCAGCGCCCGGGCATCTGATTTCATGGCGCTGGCCAGCGCTTCATCTCGACCCTGGACGCGATAGCCGCCAAGGCGATGGACATGCTGCGGCGTCAGCCCGAGGTGCCCACAGACCGGCACGCCCTGTTCAACCAGGGCCTTGACCACCGGCACCACCGCTGAACCCCCTTCAAGCTTGACCATTTCGGCTCCGGCGCGCATCAACGCACCGGCCGAGCGCATGGCGCTGCGGTGATCGTGGTAGCTCAGAAAGGGCAGATCGCCGATCAGCAGGGCCCGCTGCAGGCCGCGCGCGACAGCCGAGACGTGGTAGGCCATGTCGTCGACCGTTACCGGCAGGGTCGAGTCGCGTCCCTGAATGACGTTGCCCAGGGAATCACCGACCAGCACGCAATCGACACCGGCGGCATCGATCAGACTGGCAAAACTGGCATCGTAGGCAGTCAGCATGACCACTGCCTCCCCCCGGGTCTTCATGCGGGCCAGTTCGGGAACGGTTACTTTGTGGCTATCATCCATGAGAATCGATCCGTGCTTGGTGTCTGAAAGGCAGCTCGAGCGCAGGTTCCGGCGCCACCGCTGCCCGCTCGCTATCGTCCAGTGCTGCGGCCAGCCGGTCAACCCGCCCCTGACCCGGAACCCGCAGCGACGGGGCCAGTTCGGCCAGCGGGATCAGCACGAAAGCACGCTGGGCCAGGCGCGGATGGGGCACGACCAGACCGGGGCGGTCGATGACCTGCCGACCGAACAGCAGCAAGTCCAGGTCAATCACCCGCGGACCCCAGCGTCTGACCGAGCGCTTTCGGCCCAGTGCCTGCTCGATCGACTGCATCCGGGCCAGCAGCTCGTGTGCACTCAGCGTTGTGTCCACCGCGGCCACCGCGTTGATGAAATCCGGCTGGTCCGGATCGCCCCAGGGCCGGGTTCGCCAGGCCGATGAGGCCACTGCAACGGCAATGGCCGGCGTCTGATCCAGGGCTGCCAGCGCGCGGGCAATGGCAGCGCCACGCTCGCCCAGGTTGGCACCCAGTCCAATCCAGGCGCGCGTCAACCGGCCACCTTGCGGCGCCGCGGCCGTCGTCGCTTGCGACTGCCCGCAGGATGGACCGCGGCCTTGCTTTCCTCGGGACCGGCCTCTTGAATCTCCGTCCACCAGTCTGCCAGCTCCTGCAGTTCGGGATTCTCCAGGGCACGCAGCAACAGAAAGTCATAGGCGGCCCTGAACCGCCGTTCCGACATCAGGCGCAGGGCACGCTTGCCGCGGCGCTTCTCGAAACGCGGCTGCATGCACCAGATCTCCTTGGCCATGCCGGAAAAACGTCGGTGTATGGAAACGCGTTCGGCCTGAGCCACGATGGCACCCTCACCGGCTTCTGCCAGCGCCTCGACCGGCGGCACGCCCCCATCAATCAACGTCGTGGCACGCACGCGCACGCGCGGCCACAGCAGCGCGGCAAACAGAAAACCCGGCGTGACCGGAAGGCCATCGCGCACGCGCTGATCAGTATTTCGCAGCGCCTGCTCAATGAGCACCGGCGGACTGGACGGATCATCGAGCAGCCCGGGAAACAGCTCTTGCCAGAGGCGGTAGCGAACCAGCGCCTGGAAGGTCGGCCAGGCACATCCGCCCATGAACAGCTTGAGAATCTCCTCGAACAGGCGCGAGGGCGGAATATCGGCAAGCAATCCGGCCATGCCTGAGATTGGCTCGGCGGTGGCAGGATCCATCTCGAGATCGAGCTTGACCGCGAAGCGCACGGCTCGCAGCAAACGAACCGGGTCTTCCCGATAGCGCGTGACCGGGTCCCCAATCAGGCGCAGACGCCGTCGCTGAAGATCGGCATAGCCGTCAACATGATCGCGTATGGTGGCCGTTTGCGGGTCATACATCAGGGCATTGACGGTGAAATCGCGACGCCGAGCGTCCTCGACCTCCGAGCCCCAGACGTTGTCGCGCACCAGCCGGCCCTGCTCGACCTCCCGGTGTTCGTCATCACTGCCGTCGCCACCGCCGCGAAAGGTGGCGACTTCGACAATCTCGCGCCCAAAGCGCACATGCGCCAGGCGAAACCTCCGACCGATCAGGCGCGCGTTTCTGAACAGTTCGCGCACCTGCTCGGGGGTGGCACTGGTGGCCACGTCAAAATCCTTCGGCTCATGTCCGAGAACCAGATCGCGAATACTGCCGCCAACCACGTAGGCATGATATCCGGCCTGCTGCAGCCGCTCGACGACCTTGATGGCGCCCGGGCTGATGCGACCGGGAACAATACCGTGAACGGATTCGGGGATGGTGTTGGTCTGGTCAGAGGGCAATATGCGGGATTCCAGCTTTGGTGTCGGTGTTCGCCCGGACCGATTCGAGCGGTCAACAAGACTGAAACGAACTGATAGAATCAATCATCGTTTCCAGTAGTTTAGCATCCTGCGGCCGCCACGGCCGCCACCGAGCGGGGCAATCACGCCATGACATTCGTTGTGACCGAGAACTGCATCAAGTGCAAGTACACCGACTGCGTGGAAGTCTGCCCGGTCGACTGCTTTCACGAAGGCCCGAATTTCCTGGTCATCGACCCGGAAGAGTGCATCGACTGCACGCTGTGCGAACCGGAATGCCCGGTCCAGGCCATTTACCCTGAAGACGACGTACCCGACGACCAGCGCCAGTTTCTGGAGATCAACGCGGAGCTGGCCCAGCAGTGGCCGGTCATCACGGAAATGAAGCCGCCGCCGGATGACGCCGGCCAGTGGGAGGATGTTCCGGACAAGCTGCAGTACCTGGAGCGCTGAATGCCGGCCCGTCCCCGGGCAGCATGACCCACTCACCCCAGGCGTTCGCGAAGCTTGTCCAGGACAAACTCCGCACGCTCCATCTCGATCACGCTGCCGTCGGGATTGAGTAGCCGCACCCGGGTGCGGCTGGCGCTCTCGCCTTCCACCTCGGCGATGTATTCACCGCTGTAGTCGATTATCTCGTCGCTGCGCCAGAAGGCCAGGCGTGCAAACCCGCTGGGCTCGGCGACGATCGGTTCGTGATCGAGCCGGAATCGATAGCGGCGTTGCGCCTCGTCAACCTCTCGAACGCTCATGCCGGCCCGGTTGAGCGTAAAACCGAGCCGCCGCCAGACGCTGTCGACCTCATCCTCGACGGCGAGATACAGCCCGGTCGGTCCAAACCGGATGTGCGAGCGTGAGCGCTCGGCTTCCGAACTCGACAACACGCGCGGCGGCACTTCCTGGTCACCCTGTGCGGCCAGCTCCGGCAAGGAATAGCCGGGCACCTCGAACAGCCGCCGCGTGTCCGGCGCGCTCAAATCGTCCGGCACTTCAATCGGTTTGACCTCCTGGCTGGCGACATAAACCGGCTGGCGGTCACGGTTGAAACATCCGCCCAGCAGCGCAATCAGCGACAGCGCAAGCAGGATGTATGCAGGTCGAACTGGGTTCATATGCCCCTTCAATGCGGTTTTCATGACAAAGGCTCGGCTACCGAATCCGCACAGGCGGCCGTCATGCACGGGTACAGGCCAGTGCAGACGTAGCAGTCGGTGAAACAGCCCCGCAGTTTAGGCAAGATCCGGCCTGGCGTCCAGCGCCAATTGTTCGATCAGCTGCTGCCCCTGCGCCTGGTACGGCCGATCAAGCACCACCAGAGGCAAGCGCAGGCCCGGCGGGATCCAGCCGCTTTCAGCCAGCAGCCACTTCACCGGCACGGGGTTGGGTTCGATTGCCAGGAACGCGTACAGCTCGCGCAGACCGCCGTCGATTCTCCGCGCCCCGTCCTCCCGGCCCTGCAGCGCCAGGGCGCACAGCTCCGCTACAGCTTCCGGCACGACATTGGCCGCCACCGACACGACGCCGCTGGCGCCTTCGAGCATGCGTTGACAGCAGCTTGGATCATCGCCGCTCAACACCGCCAGCCCCGTATCGAGCAGTGCGGCCAGTCGCCCGGCGTCGCCGACGGCTTCCTTTATGGCAACGATGCCGGCATTCCCGGCCAGCTTTGCGACGGTTTCAGGAAGCAGGTCCACGGCCGTTCTCGACGGCACGTTGTAGAGCACGATCGGCAGTCCGGCACTGTCGGCCACGGTGGTGAAGTGGGCGATCAGTCCACGCTGGGTGGGACGATTGTAGGCCGGCGTGACCACCAGCGCGGCATCGGCTCCCAGGTCTGCGGCCAGGCGGCTTCGCGTCACGGTCTGTTCGGTCGAGGAACTGCCGGTACCGGCCAGGACCGCAATCCGGCCGGCGACCTGCTCAACGGCTGTGGCCAGCAGCTGACTGAATTCCTCGCCGGTCAGGTTGACCGACTCACCGGTGGTGCCGCCGACGACCAGCCCATCGGTACCGGACTGCAGGTGCCAGTCGATCAGCCGCCGCCAGGCCGGAAAATCGATTGCGCCATCCGGCTGCATTGGCGTGACCAGGGCAACCAGGGAACCCTTGAACATTTCGCATTCTTCCTTGTGCGACAATGGCAGCGCGCGCCGCGTCCGGGCGTGGGCCTTTTGGTAGTGTAACGCATCAGGCGCCCGGATCGGGCCGCTCAAAAACCACAAATCGCTGATTAAACAAATATTTTACGTTCAATGACCGAATCCACCATCGTCTTGTCATCCCCCCCTCTCGACGCCACCGGCAACCGTCAGATCCGTCTCGAGGAACAGATCGGGAAACCGCTCGTCGTCTACTTTTATCCGCGCGACAACACCCCGGGTTGCACCCGGGAGGGTGAAGCCTTCCGCGACCATTACGACACGTTCCGCTCGCTGGGCTGTGAAATTCTGGGAGTGTCACGGGACACCCTCACCAGCCACGAGAAGTTTGCGGCCAAGCACGGCTTTCCGTTTCCGCTGATCGCCGACCCGGACGAAGTGTTATGTCGTCATTTCGACGTCATTCGGGAAAAGAACATGTACGGTCGCAAGGTCATGGGTATCGAGCGCAGTACGTTCCTGTTCGACGCCAGCGGCAAACTGGTCGGGGAATGGCGCAAGGTTCGCCTGCCCGGCCACGTTGAGGATGTGCTCGAAGCCGTCCGCTCGCTGCGCTGACCGAAGCCCCACCGTCCACCACCAGGAGAGCCATCACCATGGCTGATTGCCGGCGCCTGTACCTGCTTGACACCAACGTGCTGATGCACGATCCGACTGCCCTGTTCCGCTTCGCAGAGCACGATGTCTTTCTGCCGATGATCGTGCTCGAGGAGCTCGACCGGGCCAAGAAGGGCGTGTCCGAAGTCGCGCGCAACGTCCGCCAGGTCAGCCGCTTTATCGGACAGATGATGTCGCCGGGCAGTGACCTGGAACAGGGCGTTGCGCTGGTCGAACCGGACGGGCTCAAGCTCAACGTCGGTACCGGCCGCTTGCACTTCCAGACCGAGCGCTTCGAAAACGGCCAGGAACTGGTCGGCGATCGCTCGCTGGCCGATAACGAGATCCTGCTCGCCGCCCTCAGCCTCAAGCGCAAGCACAAAGATGTTCAGGTCATTCTGGTTTCAAAGGACATCAACCTGCGCATCAAGGCGGCGATCCACGGCATCACCGCGGAGGACTACTACAACGACCGGGCCCTTGACGACCTCAGCCTGCTCTACTCCGGCATCCGCGAACTGGACAACTCGTTCTGGGAAGCGCACAACACCGAGGATTCCTGGACCGACAACGGACGAACCTACTATCGCATCGGGCAGCTTGACGGTGACCAGTGGTACCCGAATCAGTGCCTGCGGCTTGACGGCAGCAACGGCATGGAAGCTATTGTCCGCAGCGTCGGCAGCCGTGAGGTCGTGCTTGAGGTCGCGCGCGACTTCCGGCGCTCCCAGCACGGCGTTTGGGGCATCCATGCGCGAAACCCGGAGCAGAACTTCGCCTTGAATCTCCTGATGGATGCCGACATCGACTTTGTCACCCTGCTCGGCACTGCCGGTACCGGCAAGACTCTGCTGGCACTGGCCGCCGGCCTGTCACAAACGCTCGATGACAAGCTCTATCGCGAGATCATCATGACCCGCGCAACCGTTTCGGTGGGCGACGAAATCGGCTATCTGCCCGGCACTGAAGAGGAAAAAATGACGCCCTGGATGGGGGCATTGACCGATAACCTCGAGGTTCTGACCGATGTCGACAACCACGGCGGCGAATGGGGGCGCGCCGTCACCAGCGAACTGCTGTCTTCGCGCATCAAGATCCGCTCGCTCAACTTCATGCGCGGACGCACTTTCCTCAACCGCTACCTGATCATCGACGAGGCCCAGAACCTCACGCCCAAGCAAATGAAGACGCTGATCACACGCGCCGGCCCGGGCACCAAGATCGTCTGCCTCGGCAACGTCGAACAGATCGACACACCGTACCTGACCGAAACCACGTCGGGGCTGACATTTGCGGTTGACCGCTTCAAGAACTGGGCGCATGCCGGTCACATTACGCTCAAACGTGGTGAACGTTCCAGACTGGCTGATTTTGCCTCGGAGGCGTTGTAGCGCGTCGGTTCGCCCATCCGTGCGACCGCGTGTCCGAGCCGTTATCTCCCGAACCCGTAACGCAGTTCGCCAACTGCGCCACCACCGGCGCTGAAACTGCGCTCGGCCGCCAGACTGCGTTGGGCCAGCGACAGTATGGTGGTGCAGCGGGTCCCGTAACGTTCGCCGACGATGAACGCAGGCGACAGGAAACGCTCCAGCTCGGCGCCCACACCGGTTTCCGGCAACTCACGATCTGGCGCGATGGCGCGGTCGTCCATCAGGTCGAACAGGCGACCCGGATCGATTTCAGCCGAGGGCCGCAAGCCCCCAAGCGCCGTCGCCACGTGCCGGGACTTGGGCCAGGGCTCGTCGAGCAGGCCGTTGGACAAGGCGTGCACACCCGGACTGACGGCTCTCGGCTCTGCATGGGTCGAGCAGTACCACAAGGACCCAGGGTCGCCGGCCAGCAGGTTGAATGGCCCATAGTCGGCACGCCGGTCGTGGACGGCTTTCACATTCTCTTCAGCCGAGCGATGACCTGAAATGAAGTCGGCCGGAAGCTCGCCGCGCGAGCGCTGACCGTTATCGGCGCGCGGATCACGAAAATTGGTCACCGCCGCCCAGCGCCCGTCCCGGCTCACGGCCAGCCAGGTGCCACCGGCCTGCTCGTCACGCCCGGCCAGCGGCCCGTCCGGCCAGTCCCACCACGCCATGGCCCGGGTCGGCCGCGCGTGAAACTCGTCCCGATTGGCCGCCAGTAGCAGGTGACGATCCTGTCCGGGTGTAAAGGCGAAAGCGATCAGGCACATGGGGAGATGGTAAATCGTAGGAAGCTAAAGGTGGGGGGCTAAAGGCTAAAGGCTAAAGGCTAAAGGCGAAAGGTGGAAGGGGAAGGGGAAGGGGAAGGGGAAGGGGAAGGGGCCGAAGACGGGAGCGGGGGCTGGCAGCAACACTGTTGAGCGGGTCAGAAGATGCCTGCTTCAAGGCCGGCCGCCATGACCATGCCAAGCGCCCGGCACTGGTCGAGAAACGCGTCGTCCCACTGGCCGCGGCAGATCAGCGAATCCTGCACCGGCTTCCAGTTCAGCCCGCCACAGATGCTCTCGATCGCCCGACGAGTTCCGGTGCCGTCCTTGCCGGCCCGGATGAACACCGCATAAGGCATCGCGTCGGTCTTGTCGATCAGATCATAGAAACAGCGGTCAAAGAAGTCCTTCAGCGCGCCGCTCATGTAGCCCAGGTTCTCGGTGGTACCGAAAATCACCGCATCCGAACCCATTACAAAATCGGCGTTCGCGTCCAGTGGCCGAACGTGATGGGCTTCGACCCCGTCAATAGCGCCATCCGAAGCGCCTTCGAGCACGGCCTGCACCATCGCCCGAGTGTTTGGTGAAGGATCATGAGCAATGAGTACAAGCCGCTTCATTACAGTCCGCGCGCCCACTCGGGCCGGAGCGGCGCGCGCCCGGGCTGCTGAATGGCCTGCTCCAGTTGTTCGAGCAGGCGTGACTTGTCGGCATTGAGCCTGCCCTTGAGCACCAGCCAGTTGGAGGCGTGATCGGAGCGAAACACGGTGTTGTCGAGTTCGAGTGCGCCGATAAAACGGCGCATCTCCCGAAACAGCCCGACGCGGTCGAGTGGCTCCCACTCGGGAAAACCCTGTCGGAAGCGTTCCTCACCCATCGGAAAGCTGACGACCAGTGTAGCCAGGTACTCCGGCTGCGTGGCGTTGGCCAGCCGGGCCGAGTGCTCGGCGTGCTGACGCGACATGACCGCACCGCCCAGTCCGTTAAGAATCATGACTGAGCGCATGATGCCGGCCTCGCCAAGCCGGTCGAGTGCGGCGCGGGTGGAATCAAAGGTTTCACCCTTGTTGACTTTCTCCAGCACTTCGTCATCGCCGGATTCGGCACCGATATAGGCCATTTGCAAACCCGCTTCACGCAGGCCGGTCAAATCGGTCAGGGACTTTCGCTTGAGATTGCGCGGCAGACAGTAACTGGATACCCGCTCGACCGAGGGCATGTGCTCGGCAATCGCTTCGAGAATGCGCATCAATCGATGGGTCGGCAGCACCAGGGCATCGCCGTCGGCCAGGAAGATCCGCCGCACCCGCGAACCGAATTGCTCCCCGCAGCGCCGGATGGTCTCCAGCACCTCGGCCTCGTTGCGCGCCCGGAATTTTTTCTGCGGCGCCGTGTACATGTCGCAGAACGTACACCGGTTCCACGAACAGCCGTCGGTCACCGGCAGAATCAGCGAGTGGGCCTCGCTGGGCGGGCGGAACACCGGCTCGACATAGCGGATGGGCTGGGTTTCAGTACGTTCAGTCATCGTGCGCAGTACTTCAGTGTAATGAATCGCAGCCGGCTGGCAAAGGCATACTTGAAGAAAACCTCAATCAGCAGCCCGCCGTGAGCAGCGGCGCCGGAAGGTCTGAATGTCGGCTACAAAACGCGCTCATCGGTAATGATTCTCGGCCGGGTGCCGCCTGTCACTTTCAAGCGCCTGGCGAACCAGCGTCCGGCCACGCGTAAAGAACAGCGCCAGCACAACGGCGGTGTAGGCAAGCGCCCAGATCCATTGACCGTCCGGCTCGGCGAGTTCCCAGCCCGCAGCGGCCAGGGCAAGGCCGCCGAAGGCGAGCAGAAACAACAGATGCGAAAGCTGACCGCGGATCGGGGATCCGGCCAGCAGATGCCAGAGGAAGGTTGTGGCATGCCAGGCTGCCGCCAACCCCGCAAGCATCACCAGGTGGGTAAGCTCGAAGTCGAATGACCGGGCCACTTCGGTCGTTCCGATATCGGCGATGTCGATGACCAGCAACACCCCATACATCCAGCCCTGCAGCCCCAGCATGACCAGATCGACCAGAAACAGCACGATGATACGCGCCGGCGAACGGGTGTCGGCTGCCCAAGTGGTATTGGCACCAGCGGTCATGTCGGCGACGTAGCCGAGCAGGGCATAGCAGGTGAAGCTCACGGTGGCCAGCAATAAGACCAACCGCAGCCAGAACGCCTGCGTATGCAATAGCGAGGTATCGCCGATGATCGCGCTGACGTACCCTGCGGATACGCTGATCAGCCCCAGCGAGACAACGACCTGACTGAGGTCGCTGACAATCGGTGCCAGTCGCAGTTCGTAAAATCCGGCGTTCACGTGCCCTTTTCTTCATCCGGCAAGATCATGCGTAATCCTCCGATACCGGCCATCAACGCAAGAGCGGCGCTGATGGCACTGACGCCGGCCATGGCCGCGAAGTGGCCGTCACCGGCCAGCCACCCGACCAGCATGGGTCCAGCCGCCAGACCGGCGCCCTGGCAGGCCGGCACCAGCGCCAGTTGCCCGGCGACCGGACCACGCCGGCCCAGCGCTGCAATCTGGTAGGGAACGACCAGGTTCCATCCAACCATGATCAATGTGCCTCCGGCGGCAAACCATAACAGGTTGTCGACCAGACCCGCCAGCACACTGCCCACGGCCAGACCGATCGAGCCCAGCCAGAACGGCAGTCTGTAGCCCAGTGCGGAGCCGCCGAGCGCGGCCAGGCCGGTTCCAGCCAGACCGCTGAACATGATGAAGCTCATCATCCAGCCACCGGTGCCAAAATCCAGACCGAGCTGAACGCCGCGCTGCTGCAGAAACGCCCAGGCGCCGCCCACGCCGACATGAAACAAACCCATCGCCACCAGCAGCAGTGTCGCACGGCGCGTGGGTTGACCCGAGTGCCACGCACCGGTTGGTTGATCCGGATCCCGGTTACTGGCGCGGCTCACGCCAGGCAATGCCAGCAAGGTGATCAGGCCGAGTCCCACAAGGCTTGCCATGACCCCGAGCAGGCTGAATCGACTGGCCAGCTCTCCCTGCAGGCCGAGCAGGAGTGCGCCCAGCACCATTTGTGCGGCCATGTAGAGCGCATAGACGCGGCTGGCCTGCGCAGCGCTGCCCAACAGCGAGGTAGCGACAATCAGCAGCGCACCCTCCCCCAGGAGCGCTGTGAGAAAGCGCACAGTAATCAACCAGTCGGGGGACACAAACGGCGTGATCGCATTGCCGACCACAAAAGCCAGCACGCCGATCATTGCCAGCTGTGCGGGGCGGGTGTGGCGCAGCCACCAGACTGAACTGGCAGAAGCCAGCGTGACGCCCAGCACTTCGGCCATCGCGAACAGCCCAAGCTGGCGGTTGGTCAGCGCAAATGCGTCAGCCGCACTGCTCAGGACCATCGGTAGCGTCAATTCCACCGATCGACCGGTCAGTCCAAGGACCATGGCCGCCAGCAGTAGCGGCGTCAGAATCTTCAGCCTGCCGATGATCAGACGCCTCCATCGCACCAGCCGTGAAAGAGTCGACATTATAGCGTCGGCCCGACAGTCTTCCGGGCTCAGCCGACGCCCGACCCGTCCTCACGCGGGGCAAGCATTCGATGGCGGCTGTTCAGGGCGGTCTCAGCCCGCTGCAGCAGCCTCCGCTCCGGCTGTTTGGCAAAACTGCAGCTCACCCTCCAGGGCATCGACCCGGATGTTGTCGCCCGGACCAAACTCGCCGGCCAGGATCTTCTGCGCCAGGGCGTTCTCAAGCCGGTTCTGAATCGCGCGCTTGAGCGGCCGGGCACCGTAGACCGGATCGAAGCCGGCCTCGCCAAGCAGGTCGAGCGCCGCATCGCTGATCTCGAATCCGATTTCGCGGTCGGCCAGGCGTTTCTCCAGGTACTGGATCTGCACCGCGGCAATCTCGCGGATCTGGGCGCGGTCGAGCGGGTGGAAGACCACGATCTCATCAACGCGGTTGATGAACTCCGGCCGGAAGTGCCGGCCGACAACGTCCATCACTGCCGATTTCATCGCCTCGTATTCGGAGTCGGCCAGCGCCTGGATGCGATCCGAGCCCAGGTTGGAGGTCATCACGATCACGGTGTTGCGGAAATCGACCGTGCGGCCGTGGCCGTCGGTGAGCCGACCGTCGTCGAGCACCTGCAGCAGGATGTTGAACACTTCCGGGTGGGCCTTCTCGACCTCGTCGAGCAGGATCACCGAGTACGGCCGGCGGCGGACGGCTTCGGTCAGGTAGCCGCCCTCCTCGTAGCCGACATAGCCCGGTGGTGCACCGATCAGGCGGGCCACGGCGTGTTTTTCCATGAATTCCGACATGTCGATGCGCACCATGGCGTCCTCGGTATCGAACAGGAAGTTCGCCAGCGACTTGCACAGTTCGGTCTTGCCCACCCCGGTCGGGCCCAGGAACAGAAAGGAGCCGTTGGGCCGGTTGGGGTCGGCCAGGCCGGCACGCGAGCGCCGGATGGCGTCGGCGACGGCCTTGACCGCCTCGTCCTGGCCGATGACCCGCTCGTGCAGGGCGGCTTCCATCTTGAGCAGCTTGTCGCGCTCGGCCTCGAGCATCTTCGAGACCGGGATGCCGGTCCAGCGGCTGACCACCTCGGCGATTTCTTCCTCGGTGACCTTGTTTCTCAACAGCTGAAAGTGGTCAGTCGCCTCACTCGATTCAGCCTCGTGGAGCTGACGCTCGAGGTCTGGAATACGCCCGTGCTGCAGCTCGGCCATACGCGACAGATCCTGCGCGCGACGGGCGTTGTCGAGCTCGGCGCGGGCGCGCTCGAGTTCTTCCTTGATGTGCGTGGCATCCTGCACCGACGCCTTCTCGGCCTTCCAGACCTCGTCGAGATCGGCAAACTCGCGCTCGAGCTCGTTGATTTCCTCCTCCAGATCAGCCAGACGCTTCTTCGAAGCCTCGTCGGTTTCCTTCTTCAAGGCTTCGCGCTGGATCTTGAGCTGGATGAGCCGGCGCTCGAGCCGGTCCATGACCTCGGGCTTGGAGTCGATCTCCATGCGGATGCGGCTGGCCGCCTCGTCCATCAGGTCGATCGCCTTGTCGGGCAGCTTGCGATCGGTGATGTAGCGATGCGACAGGGTCGCGGCGGCCACCAGCGCCGGGTCGGTGATATCGACGCCGTGGTGGACCTCGTAGCGCTCCTGCAGGCCCCTGAGGATGGCGATGGTGTCCTCGACGCTGGGCTCCTCGACCAGCACCTTCTGGAAGCGGCGCTCGAGCGCGGCGTCCTTCTCGATGTTCTCGCGGTATTCGTTGAGCGTGGTCGCACCGACGCAGTGCAGCTCGCCGCGGGCCAGCGCGGGCTTGAGCATGTTGCCGGCATCCATCGCGCCCTCGGCCTTGCCGGCGCCGACCATGGTGTGGATCTCGTCGATGAACAGGATGACCCTGCCTTCCTCGCGCTTGAGCTCGTTGAGCACGGCCTTGAGCCGCTCCTCGAACTCGCCGCGGTACTTGGCGCCGGCGATCAGCTGGCCCATGTCGAGCATCAGCACGCGCTTGTTCTTCAGGCCCTCGGGCACCTCGCCGTTGACAATGCGCTGGGCCAAGCCCTCGACGATGGCGGTCTTGCCCACGCCGGGCTCGCCGATCAGCACCGGGTTGTTCTTGGTGCGGCGCTGCAGCACCTGGACGGTGCGGCGGATTTCCTCGTCGCGGCCGATGACCGGATCCAGGCGCGACTGCTCGGCGCGCTCGGTCAGATCAATGGTGTATTTATTCAGCGCCTCGCGGGTGTCTTCAGCGTTGGGATCGTCGACCGTCTCGCCACCGCGCACCGACTCGATGGCCTCCTCCACGGCCTTATTGGTGACCCCGGCCTGGTGCAGGAGCCTGGTCAATTCGACCTTGGCCTCGAGGGCAGCCAGCACAAACAGCTCGGAGGCGATATAGGCATCACCCCGATCCCGCGCGATCTTGTCGGTCAGGTTGAGCAGCCGGCCCAGATCATTGGACAGATTGATCTGTCCGGCCTGGTCTGAGGTGACTCTGGGCATACCATCGAGTCTCTTGCCCAGAGCAGAACGCAACTGATCGACCTGCGCACCGGCGCGGGCCAGCAGACCGCGTACGCCGCCACCTTCCTGGTCGAGCAGGGCCACCATCACGTGTTCCGGCTCAAGCAGATTGTGGTCCATTCCAAGCGCTCGGCTCTGCGCGTCGCCAAGGGCCTGCTGGAACCGTGCAGTCAACTTGTCCATTCGCATAAGAGGCTGACTCCCCTGCTGATATTCGAGTTATCCACAGGAGTGGGGTCGCTCGAGACCGGAATCAACCGGCCAGGTGTAGAAAGGTCGATCAAACCCCGACGGACGAGGCTTCGGTTGTCTCCACCGGGATCTACACGTCCTTTGAGTCCAGGCGGAGGACACGCATGAGAGCCGGGTGGCGGTTGATGAAATGTCGTCCGTCGGGGATGTAACGCCGACCTACGTGGGTTTCGATCCGGCCGAAATCAGACATCGCGGATGGCCAGCATGCGGATTTCGGTCATGTCCTCGATGGCATAACGGATCCCCTCGCGGCCCAGCCCGGAGTCCTTGACCCCACCGTAGGGCATATGGTCAACGCGGAACGACGGTATATCGTTGATGACGACGCCGCCAACTTCGAGGCTGTCCCAGGCGCGCCGAATCTTGCCGATATCGCGAACGAACAAGCCGGCCTGCAAGCCATAACGCGACTGATTGATCTTGTCGAGCGCGGCATCGAAATCGGTGAAAGGCTCGAGCACAACGACTGGCCCGAATACTTCCTCATTGTAGGCCCTGCACTCCGAAGGGACGTTTTCGAGAACCGCCGGACGCACCACCGATCCTTCACGCTCGCCGCCGACCAGGCGCCGGCCACCGGCATCGACTGCCTCCTCGATCCACTCCACGACCCGCCGGGCATCATCTTCGCTGATCAGCGGGCCGATGAAGGTATCTTCGTCACGTGGATCACCACCCTTCAGGGCGGCAACCTTTTCAACCAGGCGGTCGCGGAAATCGTCATAGATCGACTGGTGGACCTGCACACGCTGCACCGAGATACAGCTCTGGCCGGACTGGTAGAAAGCGCCGAAAACAATGCGGTCAACCGCATCTGCCAGATCGGCATCGGCATCGACCAGGCAGGCGGCATTGCCGCCGAGCTCCATGACCACCGGCTTCTTGCCGGCCTTCGACTTCAGCATCCAGCCGACCTTGTCGGACCCGGTAAAGCTCATCAGCTTCAGCCGTTCATCCTCGGTGAACCGGGCGGCCTCGTCACGATTGACGCTCAGAATCGAAAACGCGCCCGGCGGCAGATCATCGCACTCGGCCAGGATCTCGCCAATGAGCAGCGCGCCGACAGGCGTCTTCTCGGCCGGCTTGAGCACGAACGGGCAGCCGACCGCAATCGCCGGTGCCACCTTGTGCGCGACAAGATTGTAGGGGAAATTGAACGGCGTGATAAACGAGACCGGTCCGATCGGCACGCGCTTCCACATCCCGATGAACGCTTCCGCGCGCGGGGTGATGTCCATCGGCAGCACTTCGCCACCAATGCGGGTGGCCTCTTCAGCCGCGATTTCGAAAGTCTCGATCAAACGGCCAACCTCGCCTTTCGCGTCGGTAATGACCTTGCCTCCCTCGACGATCAGCACCTCGACCAGTTCGTCGCGGCGTTCACGAAAGCGCTGCACGCAGTGCCTGAGCACATCCCGTCGCCGGTGCGCGGGCAGCGTCGCCATGGCCGGTGTCGCCTCGAGCGCTGCGGCGACCGCCCGGTCAACTTCCTCGTCGTGGGCCAGCGCAACGCGGTAGGCAACCTCGCCGGTGTGCTTGTCGGTGACTTCCAGGTCCTCGTTGGCGAACACGGCCTGGTTGGCCAGATAATAGGGATACGCAGTCCGGGACATGACACGACTCCTTTGGCGAGGCGGGGACAGGACCATGAGAGTAACGCAGAAGGGGCCGGGATGTCTCGTGGCTGCCGCCCCGTGATCAGTGACGATATAATGCAGCGATGGGTAATCGGCTCTCGAAAATCTACACGCGTACCGGCGATGACGGGTCGACCGGGCTCGGCGACGGCAGTCGCACCACCAAGGACAGTCTGCGCGTCGAGGCATACGGAACCGTCGATGAACTCAATTCGGTGATCGGCGTGGTCGTTGCCAGCATCGAAACCGCACCGGAAATCAGCAGCCTGCTGCTCGACGTTCAGCACCATCTGTTCGACCTCGGCGGGGAGTTGTGCATTCCCGGCAGCGAGATGATGAACGACGATCATGTCGGTCGACTGGAATCCGAACTGGATCGCCTGAACGCAGACCTGCCCGCGCTCAGGGAATTCATTCTTCCCGGTGGATCAGTGGCGGCAGCGAACGCACATCTGGCGCGAACCGTCTGCCGGCGCGCCGAAAGACGCGTCATTGAACTGGCTGGTTGCGAGCCAGTCAACACGCCCGTCATTCGCTATCTCAATCGACTGTCCGATCTGCTGTTCGTGATTGCCCGCACGCTGGCGCGTGCCAGCGGCGCTGGAGAAGTGCTCTGGAATCACGAGCGCAAGCACGCCTGAACCGCAGCCAGCCATGTCGCTGTTGATTATCAGCCACTCCGACTGCCTCAGGCACCGGCCGCCTCCGGGTCACCCGGAACGACCGGAACGTCTCGAAGCAGCACTTCGGGGCGCCCGACAGATCGCCAGCGCCATCTGGAGCGACGCGGTCGAAGCCAGCACACAGCAGCTCGAGCGCGTGCATACCCGCAGCTACCTCGATCGCCTGAACTCGGCCGACGCGGCCGGTCAGTCGATGACTCTGGATCCTGATACCCATCTCGGGCCCGGATCCCTGCGAGCGGCAAGACTGGCTGCCGGTGCCGTCTGCGCAGGCGTCGATGCTGCAACCAGCGGCACGCATTCAGCAGCGCTGGCACTCGTGCGTCCGCCGGGCCACCACGCCGAGTCGGGCCGCGCCATGGGGTTTTGTCTCTACAGTTCTGTGGCGGTCGCTGCCGCGTATGCACTGGCAGCGCACGCGATCGAGCGCGTTGCAGTGTGCGATTTCGATGTCCACCACGGCAATGGCACCGAGGCCATCCTTGCCGGAGACGCTCGCATGCTGTTGACCTCGAGCCATCAGTGGCCGCTTTACCCAGGCACTGGCGACCCGCGGCAGCCAGCAGCCAGCAACGTGGTCAACGCCGGCCTGCCGCCAGCGTCGGGCAGCAACGAGTTTCGCGAGGCGTGGCTGGCCCAGCTGTTGCCGGCCATCGACGCCTTTGCGCCAGAACTGATCCTGATCTCGGCGGGCTTTGACGGCCATTGGCGGGATCCGCTCGCCCGGCTCCAGCTCAAGGACGAGGACTTCTACTGGATCGGTGAACAACTCAAGTCACTGGCCGACCGACATGCCAAGGGCCGCCTGGTCGCTTCGCTGGAGGGGGGTTACGACCTCAAGGGGCTCGAGGAGAGCGTGCTGGCGTTTGGGGAAGCGTTGGCCTAGTGGGCCATGTCCGCACAGCGGATTTTCTTCCCTCGGAAATACAGCCTGGTATTCCGCTCGGTCGGAAAATCCGCTGTGCGAACAATCCCCTGCGCAATCATCGCGGCGATTCATGAATAATGCGGGCTAGACGGCATCGGAAAGCAGGAGTTGGAGCGGGCGAAGGGAATCGAACCCTCATCACGAGCTTGGGAAGCTCGGGTAATGGCCATTATACGACGCCCGCCGCAAGTTCGTATCCTAGCGCGGCCGGCGACGACTGGCAATCCCGTGCCGTCGTCGCGCACGTCGGAAAAAAGAACCCCGCGCAGTGCACGGGGTTCGAGTCGCCTGTTGTTGTACTTGTATTGTTGGCTGTTTTTCGAGTCGTAACCCGCTCAGGCGGCCGCAGGCGAGCCGTGCTTGATCAGGATCAGTTCGTGATTGAGTGCCTTGGCCAGGCTGATGCACATGAACAGCAGGATCACGACGAAAGGCAGCCCGGTACTGACCGCTCCGGCCTGCAAGGCATTCAGCGCCGCATCACCGCCGACGGCCAACAGCACGCCGGCCACGACCCCCTCGGTTACGGCCCAGAAAATTCGCTGTGGCACGGGGGCATCAAGCTTGCCGCCGGCGGTGATCGAGTCAATCACCAGGGAACCGGAGTCCGACGAGGTGATGAAGAACACCAGCACCAGCACGATGGCCAGGAACGAGGTGACTGAGGCCATTGGCATTTCATTGAGCATCTGGAACAGGGCCATCGAGGAATCACCGATGCCATCAGCCAGGGCACCGACACCGTCCTTGACCTGGTCAATTCCGTTCCCGCCAAAGGCCGTCATCCAGATCACGGTTACTATGACCGGAACGATCAGCACCGCAGTCATGAACTGGCGCACGGTACGGCCGTGGGACACGCGGGCGATGAACATACCGACGAACGGTGACCAGGAAATCCACCAGGCCCAGAAGAAGATCGTCCAGCTGTGGTAGAAGGTGTCATCCTCACGACCGATCGGGTTGCTCAGCGGCAGCAGGTACTGCAGGTAGCCGGAAATGGTCGTGCCCGCATTGGACAGGAACGCGATCAGACCGCCGGCAAACATCACGAAGAGCAGCAGCACCAGCGCCACGAACATATTGATGTTGCTGAGCACGCGCACGCCGCCGTGAATACCGCGCACGACCGAGATCACAGCGACGGCCGTAACACCGGTGATGATCGCAACCTGAGTCATCAGCCCGCTGTCCACGCCGAACAGAAAACTCATGCCGCTGGCGGCCTGCTTCGCGCCAAGGCCAAGCGAAGTGGCCAGACCGAACAGCGTCGCGAGCACCGCAAGCGTGTCGATAAGGTGACCGAACCAGCCCCAGACCCGATCGCCGAGCAGCGGATAGAAGGTCGAACGGATGGTCAGCGGCATGCCCTTGTTGTAGGCAAAGAAGGCCAGCGACAGTGCCACGATTCCGTACATCGCCCAGGGATGCAGACCCCAGTGGTACATGGTTGCACCCAGTGCGGCCGTGTCATCGCCGCCACCAACGTTGAGTGGGGTTCCGAACCAGTCGGTGAAGTAGCCCACCGGTTCGGCCACCCCCCAGAACATCAGGCCAATGCCCATGCCGGCCGCAAACAGCATCGCGAACCAGGAAAGCAGGCTGAATTCAGGCGTTGCGTCCTGTCCGCCGAGCCGAACCTTGCCAACCGGCAAGATGATCAACGCCAGGCAAAACAAGACGAAGATGTTGCCGGCCGTCAGGAACAGCCAGTCGAACTGCTCGCCAATCCAGACGCGCGTGGCGTTCAGCGTTTCGTTGGAGACGTCCGGAAAGACCAGGGAGAGCAGGACAAAAAGAAGAATCAGCGCAGCACTGATGGCAAAACGGGATGATGAAGATCCATCCCCATCGCCGAGACATTGTCCTGTCCAACCTGATAGTCGGTGTCGTAGATTGCTTCGATCTGCCGGATCTCGTCCGGTTTGTTCGGATCATGTGGGTTTGTCATTTCGTTCTCCCTGCATTTCTTGTTTCCCGTCAAAAGCACAGGGCCCAACGATCGCGCCGACCTGAACGAGTCGACGCTGACGCGCTGGGCCCGAGTACTTCACGACCGGTCAGAAGTAGTAGCCGAAATTGATATTGAAGCGGAAGTTGGATCCGGGATCCGTGGTCGAGTCCATTGTGCCGCCGACAAACGGCTGATTCTCGGCAAAAATGAAGTCAAAGTAGGTAAACAGGCCACCAGCGGTGACCGAGGCACCGGTGACGTTCATCCATGTATCTTCCAGACCACCTGACTTGTCGGTGATCAGCGAGTAGTCGTTATAGAAGGTGACATAGCTGACCGGACCCCATTCGACCGGCATGTTGTAGGCCACGTTGGCGGTATAGGTCGTCGCCTCGGCGGCAATCGTGTCGAAAAAGTCGTAGGCACCGACGGCCATGCGAGTGGCGCCGTTGTCCATGTCGTATTCGTACTTGGTGGCCTGCAGCTGGAGATTCCAGGCGCCGTAGTTGCCGACCAGGTGGGCCGCATAGGCCGACTGATCGCCGATACTGCTGCTGGTGCCGTCTACGACATCACCATACTGCAGCGACACGCCGACTTCGGTGTTGTAGTCGGTGTCATGACCGAAGGTGTAGGCGCCACGCAGGTTGAGGATGTTGGAATCGAATGCGAACTGGCCCGGGTTGGCAAAGGTCCCTTCGCCGTCGGCGCGCACGCCAACGATGTCATAGGAGTAGCGATCGTTCAGGCCAAACGGCGAGTCGAGACTGGAGCCACCAAGAAAATCGAAGCCGAGGTAGCTGTCGGAGCCGCCAAGCTCGTCGTTCCAGTAAAACGCGCCCTGCAGATTCAGCGGGCCGTCATCGTGGATCAGCTTGATGCCGAAATCATAGTCGTCTTCAAGCCCCAGGTAGTAGTTGGAGCTGAAAAAGAAGCTGTGGGAGTTGTATGGCGTCACGCCAAAGGGCACCTGGTGAACGCCGACCTGACCCTGCAGGGTGTCGGAGAAATCGTAGCCGGCCCAGGCATGGTGGATGACGTTCATGTACTGGTACCAGCGCCATTCGGCAGACAGAATCACGTCGCCAACCGTGCCGTCGAAGTTCAGGCGAACGGTATCCATCTCGAACGTGCCTTCCTGGTCCTTGCTGGTGTCATTGTAGTCCTCCAGCACGTACTGGAATCGGACCGCGCCGCCTACATTGATTTGAGATGCCTTTTTCTCGTCATAGGTTGCGGCGGCAATCTCGCGCACCTCTTCCTCGTCGGCTTCGCGCGCTTCGACGTCGGCAATGCGTGAGGCCATCTGCTCGCGCTCCCGGGCCTCCTGATCGCGCTCGGCCCGCAGCTGATCGAGCTGCCGCTGCATTTCGATGAGTTGTTGCTGCATGGCGTCGATCTGACGCTTCAGCATTTCAGCCTCTTCATCACTGCCCGATGCCTGCGCGGTCGTAACCGCACCGAGCAACAGGACAGCGGAAAGCCAGCTGCACCATTTCATATTCATGATTGTTCTCCTGTTCTGGTGGTCTGAATACACGAGTTAGCCTGCCAGACAGAGGAACGGCCGTAATATGGTCAAGCTTGATCGACCGAACGTGTCAGGATCCTGATTCTGGGCGTTCCTCCCTCTGTTGCGCCGAAAGTGTTAAAAAAACCTTACCAGATCAGACCATTCGCGGCAACCGAGAAGCCGAAACGACTGGCGATCAGTCACCGCAAAGTTCACTCTGCGGTCGTCCCGGACCGACGAACCCGCCCCCTGGGGGATTCGACCCACTGCCCTTCCCTCGGGATATGTTTTGTTTTACCCTCGCTCTGACTGGACCACTGAAGGGCACAGCTTTATGTCACAGGAGCTCGCCGCCACGCCCTTCATCCCCTGGAACGCCGAAACGGCACGGGCGATGATCGACGCACTCAAGGACCGGCCGGGTGCACTGATGCCCATCCTCACCGCGCTGGTCGGCCGCTTTGGCTACGTCGACCCGGCCATCGTTGCCGATATCGCCCGAAGCCTGAACCTGTCGCGCGCCGAGGTTCATGGCGTCATCAGCTTCTACCACGACTTCCGGACCACCCCGCCCGGCCGCCACGTGGTCAGGATCTGTCGCGCCGAATCCTGCCAGGCCGTTGGCGGTCACCGGCTCGAGGAGCACGCGCGCGAGCGGCTCGGGGTGGACTGGCATGAAACCACCAGTGACGGCCGCTTCACCCTGGAGCCGGTCTACTGCCTGGGCAACTGCGGCTGCTCACCGGCGGTGATGATCGACGAGACCCTGCACGGGCGCGTGACGCCAGCGCGCTTCGATGCACTCATCGGCAACCAGGACGATACGCCATGAGCGTCGCCACCCGGCTGTACGTGCCAGGCGATGCCTCGGCCTGTTCGCTGGGCGCTGACGAGCTCGCCCGGGCGCTGGCTGTGGCTGATCCCGCAGCAAAGATCGTGCGCAACGGCAGCCACGGCCTGTTCTGGCTCGAGCCGATGGTCGAAATCGAACGCGAAGGCCGGCGCATCGCGTTTGGACCGGTCACCATCGACGACGTCTCCGGGCTGGTCGAGCGCGGTTTCCCGGGCGATCATCCGCTGTGTCTGGGCCCGACAGCACAGATTCCGGCCCTGGCGCGGCAGAATCGCCTGACCTTCGCGCGCTGCGGCTGGATCGATCCGCTCGATCTCGACGACTACCGCGCCCACGGCGGCTTCATCGGCCTCAATCGGGCCTTAAGCATGAGCGCCCGGCAACGCGTCGACGAAGTCAAGGCATCGGGCCTGCGCGGCCGGGGCGGCGCGGCCTTCCCGACCGGCATCAAGTGGCAGACCGTGCTCGACTGCCAGGCCGAACCGAAGTACATCGTGTGCAATGCCGACGAGGGCGACAGCGGCACCTTTGCCGATCGCATGATCATGGAAGGCGATCCGTTCTCGCTGATCGAGGGCATGATCATCGCCGCACTGGCCACCGGTGCCAGCCAGGGCTATATCTACCTGCGCTCGGAATACCCGCACGCCCGCAACGTACTCAACGCCGCCATCGCCAAGGCATACCACGCCGGCTGGCTCGGCCCGGATGTGGCCGGCAGCGGCCAGGCGTTCGAGCTGGAGCTGCGCATGGGTGCCGGGGCCTACATCTGCGGTGAGGAAACCGCGCTGCTGGAGTCACTGGAAGGCAAGCGCGGCATGATCCGATATAAGCCGCCGCTGCCGGCCATCGAGGGCCTGTTCGGCAAGCCCACGGTGGTCAACAACGTCATCTCCCTGGCCACCGTACCGGTGATCTTCGAGAAGGGTGCTGCCGATTACGCCCGGTTCGGGTGCGAAAAGTCGCTGGGCACGCTGACCATCCAGCTGGCCGGCAACATCCGCTATCCCGGCCTGTACGAACTCGACTTCGGCCTGGGGCTGCGTGAACTCATCGAGGAGATCGGCGGCGGCACCGCCTCGGGCCGGCCGGTGCGCGCGGTCCAGTGCGGCGGGCCGCTGGGCCCGTTTCTTTCCGCCGACCGGCTCGACCTGCCGATCACCTACGAGGATTTCGCCGGTTCCAGCGCCATGGTCGGTCACGGCGGTGTGGTGGTGTTTGACGATACCGTCGACATGGCGCGCATGGCGCGCTTTTCCATGAAATTCGGCGCCGTCGAGTCCTGCGGCAAGTGCACGCCGTGCCGCGTCGGCACCACGCGCGCCGTCGAGACCATCGACAGAATCATCGCCGGGACCGACCGGTCCGGCAACACGGCGCTGCTCAAAGCCCTGTGCGACACCATGATTCACGGCTCGCTGTGCGCCCACGGCGGCCTGATTCCGTATCCCGTGCTCAGCGCACTGGAGCATTTTCCCGAGGATTTCGGTCTTATTACTGATGCGGTCACTAATCAGCAGACACCCAGAGTTTCGTAGCCGGTCACCGGCAAGGCGCGCGAGCGCAGGCATAGTGGGCCTATGTCAAGCGAGTGGAACGCAGTCGGTGACCGGCTACGAAGCTCCCGAAGGGCTTGCCTCTCAGCGTCCGTGGACTGTGTTGTCGGTGCTTGATGTAGAGCCCGCTACACCTGCGCACCGACGCCTTGCCACGAACGCTGAGAGGCAAGCTGAGAGCCTGCTGATTAGTGACCGCATTAGTAATAAAGCGGTCAACGCGTCGACGCAATCCGCCGACGCCTGAAGTCCCGCAAGCGATATTCGCGGGCAGGAGGAGAGAGCATGGCAAGGCTGATCGAGACGGACTACGGCACCCCGCCGTCAAGCGCACAAAAGGCGGTCAATCTCACCATTGACGGGCACCGCGTGACCGTCCCCGCGGGCACGTCAGTACTGCGCGCGGCACGCGAGGCCGGCATCGACGTGCCGGCACTGTGCGCCACCGACAGCCTTCGGGCCTTCGGCTCGTGCCGAATGTGTCTGGTCGAGATCGAGGGTCAGCGGGGCTATCCCGCCTCGTGCCACACGCCAGTCGACGACGGCATGGTGGTGTCGACCGAAAGCGATCGGCTCACCGAACTCCGGCGCGGGGTGATGGAGCTGTATCTCTCGGACCACCCCGAGGAACTGCCCGACGACGGCCGCAGCGAGATGACCGAGCTGGCCCGCAAGCTGGGGATCAGGGAAATCCGCTACGGCCGCGACGGGCGCAATCACCAGAATGCCGAAGTCGACGACTCCAACCCCTACTTCCGCTTCGACCCGGCGGCTTGCATCGTATGCTCGCGCTGCGTGCGCGCCTGCGACGAGGTCCAGGGCACCCTCGCCCTGACGGTCCAGGGCCGCGGCTTCGACTCCAAGATCGTCGCCAGCCAGGACAATTCCTTCTTCGACTCCGAATGCGTCTCCTGCGGCGCCTGCGTGCAGGCCTGCCCGACCGATGCCCTGCTGGAGAAGTCGATCGAGGAGGCGGGCATGCCCGGCGAAAGCGTGATCACCACCTGCGGCTATTGCGGCGTGGGCTGCTCGTTCAAGGCCGAGAAGAAGGACGGCCGGATCGTGCGCATGTTGCCCTACAAGGACGGCCAGGCCAATCACGGCCATTCCTGCCTCAAGGGTCGCTTCGCCTACGGCTACTCCACCCATCCCGATCGCGTCACATCGCCGATGATCCGCGACGCCATCGACGAGGACTGGCGCGAGGTCAGCTGGGACGAGGCCATCGACTACGCCGCTCGCGAGCTTAAGCAAGCGCAGCAGCGCTACGGCCGCAATGCCGTCGGCGGCATCACCTCGTCGCGTTGCACCAACGAGGAAACCTACCTGGTCCAGAAGATGGTGCGCGCCGCGCTCGGCACCAACAACGTCGACACCTGCGCGCGAGTGTGCCACTCACCGACCGGCTACGGCCTGAAAACCGCCTTTGGCACCTCGGCGGGCACCCAGCACTTCGATTCGGTCCGGCACGCCGACGTCATCATGGTCATCGGCGCCAATCCGACCGACGCCCACCCGGTGTTCGCCTCGCAGATGAAGCGGCGCCTGCGCCAGGGCGCGGGCCTGATCGTGATGGACCCGCGGCGCATTGATCTGGTGCGCACCCCGCACGTCAAGGCCGATCATCACCTGCCGCTCAAACCGGGCAGCAACGTCGCGATGATCAACGCCTTCGGCCACGTCGTGGTCACCGAGGGCCTGGTCGATCAAGACTACGTGGAACGCTTTTGCGATCGCGAGGACTTCGCGGTCTGGAAGGACTTCATCGCCGGCGAGGAAAACTCGCCGGAATCGATGGAACCCCATACCGGCGTACGAGCCGATCAGGTGCGCCAGGCTGCCAGACTCTACGCCAGCGCCGGTAACGCGGCCATCTACTACGGTCTGGGTGTAACCGAACACTCGCAGGGCTCGACCATGGTGATGGGCATGGCCAACCTGGCCATGGCCACCGGCAACCTGGGCCGCCCGGGCGTCGGTGTGAGCCCGCTCAGGGGCCAGAACAACGTGCAGGGCTCGTGCGACATGGGCTCGTTCCCGCACGAATACCCGGGCTACCGCCACGTCAGCGACGAGACCACGCGCGGGATCTATCAGCGCGAGTGGGGCGTCGAGCTCGATCCCGAGCCGGGACTGCGCATTCCCAACATGATCGATGCCGCCATTGCCGGTCAGTTCAAGGCGCTCTACATCCAGGGCGAGGACATCGTCCAGTCCGACCCCAACTCCCAGCACATCATCGACGGTCTCAAGGCCATGGACTGCGTCATCGTCCAGGACATTTTTTTTAATGAAACGGCGCGCTTTGCCCGGGTGATGCTGCCCGGCTCGTCGTTCCTGGAAAAGGACGGCACTTTTACCAATGCCGAACGCCGCATCAACCGCGTGCGCAAGACGCTCGAGCCGCTCGGCGGCAAGGCCGACTGGGAGGCCACCTGCGCGCTGTCTGGGGCCCTCGGCTACCCGATGGACTACAGCCATCCGTCCGAGATCATGGATGAGATCGCCCGCACCGTACCGACCTTTGCCGGCGTGAGCTACCAAAAGCTCGATGAACTCGGCAGCGTGCAGTGGCCGTGCAACGACCAGGCACCGAAAGGCACGCCGGTGATGCACGTCGAACGGATCGTGCGCGGCCTGGGCAAGTTCATGATCACCGCCTTCGTGCCGACGACCGAGCGCACATCGCGCAAGTATCCGCTGCTGCTGACCACCGGTCGCATCCTGTCGCAGTACAACGTCGGCACCCAGACCCGGCGCACGCCCAACGCTCTGTGGGCCAGTGAGGACATCCTGGAAATCCATCCGCACGACGCCGAGCAGCGCGGTATCCGCGACGGCGAGCTGGTCGAGCTGGCCAGCCGCATCGGCCAGACCACGCTGCGGGCCAGATTCAGTGACCGCATGCAACCCGGCGTGGTCTATACCACCTTCCACTTCGCCGAAACCGGCGCCAACGTGGTCACCACCGAGCTGTCGGACTGGGCCACCGAGTGCCCGGAATACAAGGTCACTGCAGCCGAAGTGACTCCCGCCGTCGGCTACTCCGAATGGCAGAGAACCTACTTCAGCGAGGCGGAACTCGCGCACGCCGCCGCCATCGAGCCGGAGACCACCTGAAGTCATGACATCGATCAAGCCGGCCCACGCCACGCTGCCGATCCGCCGCCACCGCGGTGACGACGCCATCGAGGGCGCGCACACCGTGGCGGTGGAAACGCCGGTCGCGCTGGTCTACCAGGGCCTGTCGCATGTGGTCATGATGGCCACGCCCGCTGACCTGGCCGATTTCGGACTGGGCTTTTCCTTGAGCGAGCGCGTCCTCACGTCAGCCGGGGAGCTGAAGTCGATCGAAGCCGTGGAAGCCGACCAAGGGATCGTGCTGCGCATGACCATTCCGCACGAACGCTTCCAGGCGATCTTCGACCAGCACCGCTACCTGCCCGGGCGTACCGGCTGTGGTCTGTGTGGGGTCGAGAGCCTCGACCAGGCCGTGCCCGAGCTGCCGCGGGTGCCCGACAGCGACTTCGTCGTCCAGCCCGCAGCGGTCTACGACGCGTTCGAGCGACTTGACGGGTTTCAGCCGGAAAAGCGCGCGACCGGCGCGGTTCACGCGGCGGCCTGGTGCACGCCCGACGGCGCGATCCGGATCGTGCGTGAAGACGTCGGCCGGCACAACGCGCTCGACAAGCTGATCGGCGCCATGGCCCGCGCCGGGCTGTCGTTTGGCGAGGGCTTCTGCCTGATCACCAGCCGCTGCAGCTACGAGATGGTGCAGAAAGCCGTGCAGATGGGCATGCCGATGCTGGCGGCGATTTCGGCGCCAACCACCTTCGCTGTCGATCTGGCCGAACGCCACAATCTGACCCTGCTGGCCCTGGCCCGGCAGGCCACCTTTACCGTGTTCTGTCATGGCTATCGTGTGGCCGATCCGGTCTTCATGGAGGCATCGCTGCAGGCATGACCCCGACCACGAAACTGCTCGACGACGACCGCCTGGTGCACAAGGTCAATCAGATTGCGCTGTTTTTCGAGCCTTACCCGCACACCCAGGCGGTCGAGGGCGTTGCCGACCACCTGAAGAAATTCTGGCCGCCAGCCATGCGCGGCCAGCTGATCGAGTTTGCCGGTACTGACGAGGCCGTGCAGCTCCATGCGCTGGTGCGCGAGGCCGTTACGAGGTTATGAAAGGTTAAGGGTTCAGGGTTGGAGTTGGCGGGCGTGCCAGGCGAGATGGTCGGCCATGAACGTGGCGATGAAGTAGTAGCTGTGGTCGTAGCCGTCATGCCGGTGCAGTTCGAGCGGCACGCCGGCGTCGCTGCAGGCTTTGTCGAAGACTTCCGGCTGCAATTGTTCGCCGAGGAAGTCGTCGGCTTCGCCCTGATCGATGCGGATCGGCCGGTCCCAGGACGAATTGCCGATCAGGCGCGAGGCATCCCAGGCCGCCCAGGCTGACTGATCCGCACCGAGATATCCGGAAAAAGCCTTCTGTCCCCAGGGCACGTCGACCGGATTGACAATGGGCGCGAACGCCGAGACCGAGCGATATCGATCCGGCTTGCGCAGCGCGTACACCAGCGCCCCGTGACCGCCCATGGAGTGACCGAAGATCCCGCGCTGCTTGCCGTCCAGCGGCCACTGCGATTCCACCAGGCCGGGCAGCTCCTCGGTTACGTAGGTATACATCCGGTAGTGATCGGCCCAGGGCGTAACGGTGGCATCGACGTAGAAACCGGCGCCGCTGCCAAAGTCATAGTCACCATCTTCGCCGGGCAGACCCAACCCCCGCGGGCTGGTGTCAGGCATGACGATGGCAATGCCGTGCTCGGCCGCCGGGCCGAAGGCGGCGGCCTTGGCGGCAAAGTTTTCCCAGGTGCAGGTCAAGCCCGACAGCCAGTAGAGCACCGGCACCGGACCGTCTTCGGACTGCGGCGGCAGCCAGACGGCGAATTCCATCGGGCTGCCGGTGGCCGATGAATCATGCCGGCATACTTTCAGCCAGCCGTCGAATACCTTGTGCTGCTTGATCGTTTGCAATGCTTACTCTCCCAACCCATTCAACGGTGATCGATTCGTACCGAGCGGCCGGCCGGATCGCGAGGGTGCGACCTTGACGCAGCCGAGAAGCGCAGCGCCGGCCGGATATCGATCCTTCAATACTCGATCACCGTCCGCACGCCCTTGCCTTCGTGCATCATGTCGAACGCCTCGTTGATGCGATCGAGCGGCAGTTTGGCGGTGATCATGCGGTCGATGTCGATCAGGCCGTCCATGTACCAGTCGACGATTTTCGGCACATCGGTGCGGCCCCTGGCGCCGCCGAAGGCGGTACCGACCCAGCGCCGGCCGGTGACCAGCTGGAACGGACGGGTCGAGATTTCCTGCCCGGCACCGGCCACGCCGATGATGCAGCTCATGCCCCAGCCCTTGTGCGCGCTCTCGAGCGCCTGGCGCATGGTCCGAACATTGCCGATGCACTCGAAGGTGTAGTCGCCGCCACCACCGGTCAGCTCGACCAGATGGCCGACCAGATCGCCATCGACCTCGTCCGGGTTGACGAAGTCGGTCATGCCGTAGGACTTGGCGATGTCGCGCTTGTCGGGATTGAGATCGACACCGACGATGCGCGCCGCCCCCACCATGCGCAGGCCCTGGATGACATTGAGGCCGATGCCACCGAGGCCGAACACGATGGCGGTGCTGCCCGGCTCGACCCTGCAGGTGTTGACCACCGCACCGATACCGGTCGTCACCCCGCAACCGATATAGCAGACCTTGTCGAACGGCGCGTCGGAGCGAATCCTGGCCACCGCGATTTCCGGCAGCACCGTGTAATTGGAAAAGGTCGAGGTGCCCATGTAGTGATGGATCGGCTTGCCGTCGAGCGAAAAGCGGCTGGAACCGTCGGGCATCAGCCCCTTGCCCTGGGTCTCGCGGATGGCCTGGCACAGATTGGTCTTCGGGTTCAGGCAGTACTCGCACTCCCGGCACTCCGGCGTGTAGAGCGGGATGACGTGATCGTCGGGCCTGACGCTGCTCACGCCCGGCCCCACCTCACGCACGATGCCGGCGCCTTCGTGACCCAGCACCGAGGGGAACAACCCCTCCGGATCATCGCCGGACAAGGTGAACGCATCGGTATGGCACACGCCGGTCGCCCGGAGTTCAACCAGCACTTCGCCCTGGCGCGGCCCGGCCAGATCCAGCTCAACGATTTCCAGCGGCTTGCCGGCCTCGAAGGCCACGGCGGCTCTTGTCTTCATGCCCGTTTCTCCAGGTGCTTCGCGATGCGTGAAGATCGCCCTGCAGGCGACGCTATCACAGCCCGGGACCGGACGCAAAACAACCGCGGCGAAAGCTGCAACTTGCCTTTTTCCGTCACGCCTGCCCCTGCCAAAGACGCTTTCGGAATGCTTTGTCTGGCAGGTCCTGCGTATAGTGGCGACCATGAGCCTGGCGACCCATTTCCTGCCCGATCACGACGCGCTCAAGGCACAGGTCCAGTACTTCGTGACCAATGCGTCACTGGAGCTGACGGCTGGCGTCCTCAACAAGATCGACTCGTTCGCCGACATCATGAACTACGGCCGCCGGGTATTCATTACCCACCTGCCCAACAACACCACCGACCAGATCGTGCAGTCGGCCATTGACCTGCGGCGCGACGGCATGGAACCGATTCCGCACCTGGCGGCGCGCAGTCTGACCGGGCCGGAGCAGTTGCACGACACCCTGGCGCGCCTGCGTCACGAGGCCGATGTACGCGACGTACTCCTGGTCGGCGGCAGCCGCGACAGGCCAATCGGCGAATTCGAATCAACCATCGACATGCTCGGCACCGGCCTGTTTCAGCATTTCGAGCTGCGCTCGATCGGTGTGGCCGGACATCCCGGCGGCAACAACGACATCCCGGACGAGAAGATCCGCGAGGCGCTCCAGTACAAGAACAGCTTTGCCTGCCACAACAACGTCCACATGTACATCGTTACCCAGTTCACGCTGGACGATGCCGTTGTCCTGGGATGGCTCGAGCAGATTCGCGAATGGGGCAATCAGCTGCCGGTCAATATCGGCTTCCCGGGACCGGCCAGGATCAACACACTGCTGAGGTATTCACGCATGTGCGGGGTCAATCGCTCATTGCGTTTCCTGCGCAAGCAGGGCCTCAATCTGCTGCGCGCCAATTCGATCAGCACACCCGACGGCATCATCACCGCCCTGGCACGTTACTACCACGACACGCCCGATTGCCCGATCACCCGCGCCCATTTCTACAATTTCGGTGGCATCAAGCAGACGATGCGCTTTCTCAACGCCATCGAGAAAGGCCACTTCGAGATGAACCGCTTCGGGACCGGCTTTCGCGTGACCGGGTAGACACTACCCCATCGCCAGCTTGCGCTCCTCGCGCGGCGACTTGCCGTACATCTCCTTGTAGCACTTGGAAAAATGCGAGGCCGAAACAAAGCCACAACGAAGGGCAATATCGAGGATATTCATATCGCTCTGGTAGAGCAGATGTCGGGCCCGATCCAGGCGCATGCTCAGGTAATAGCGGGCCGGCGACTGGCCGATGTGGGCCTCGAAAAGCCGCTCCATCTGACGTCGTGAAAGGCCGATGTATTCGGCCAGTGCCTCCAGGCTGAGCGGTTCCTGCAGGTTGGCCAGCATGATCTCGATGGCGGAAATCACCTTGTTATTCTGGATTCCCAGCCTCGCCTGTAGCGGCAGTCGCTGATGATCATGCGGGTTGCGCATGCGATCGATCAGACATTGCTCGGAGACGGCCCAGGCCAGATCCTGACCGTGCTCTTCGCGAATGAGGTAAAGCATCAGGTCAAGCGATGCGGTCCCCCCGCCACAGGTCAGAACACGATCGTCGACCTCATAGAGATCGGCCGACACGTCGACGTCCGGAAAGTGCTCGCGAAACAGGTTGAGCTTTTCCCAGTGAATGACGCACTTGTGGTGCCTGAGCAAACCGGCGCGCGCAAGCACATAGGCACCGGTACACAGGGCACCGATCCGGCAGCCCTGAAGCTGTTGAACGCGCAGCCAGCTCTCGGCCGCCTTGTCGCTGAAGTTCTGCACGCCCAGCCCACTGACCACGAAGGCATAATCGAAAGCCACATCCTTCCCGGGCGTAATGCGACTTTCCGCGGCAGACTGGTCAACGCAGATCAACGTGCCGTTGCTGGCCTGCACCTGGCCGCCCTCGGTGCTGATGATGGCCCATTGATAGAGCTGACTCTTGACGACCCGATTGGCAAGACGCAGCGCCTCGATTGCCGAGGCAAAGGCGATCATCGAGAAGTTGGGATAGAGGTAGAACGCGATGAATCTGGCCCGCTGCAGGCTGGCCTTTCCGGTACCCAGGCGCGCCGACAGGCTCTTCGAGCCCGTGCCCCTGCGCGACTGTCGAACTTCAGCTCCCGGCTGCGACATCCATTCGATCTCCAGACCCTTCAAGGGCATTCGTCGGTACCGGGCCGCAACGACCCGGCCGTTGAACAGGTCACCGGCAGCGCCCGGTGCAGGGTCCGGTTTTCGGTACTCGACCGCTGCCGCAGCACGCCGGCATCCTCCGTTCGGGTCAGTATGAAGAATTGCGCACGAAGTCGCAAATAGAAAACAACGTGTCGCCGGCGGACGGCACTGGCCGACCCGGGTGTGACAGATTACAAGTACACGAGCATCCACACATGAGGCGGCGACATGACCCAGGAAGCAGCCAACCACCAGGTATTCAGCCTGGCCCAGGAAGTCGCAGGCATTGACGCGCCAGCCGAGGCCCACAAGGTGATCAGCGATATCGAAATCGCCCGCAGGGCCGACAAGAAGCCGATCAAGGAGGTTGCCGAGCAACTCGACATTCCGCCGGAAGCACTGCGTCACTACGGTCACCATATCGCCAAGATCGACGATACCTTCCTGCGTGAGCTCGCGGACCGACCGCATGGCAAGCTGATTCTGGTCACGGCCATCACGCCGACCCCGGCCGGGGAAGGCAAGACCACGACCACCGTCGGGCTGGGTGATGGTCTGTCGCGCATTGGCAAGAAGTCGATGATTTGCGTGCGTGAGCCCAGTCTCGGTCCCTGCTTCGGAATGAAGGGTGGTGCAGCCGGCGGCGGCTATGCCCAGGTCGTTCCGATGGAAGAGATCAACCTGCACTTTACCGGCGACTTCCACGCCATCTCGACGGCGCACAACCTGCTCGCCGCCGTGCTCGACAACCATATCCACTGGGGCAACGCGCTCGACATCGATGTGCGCCGGGTGACGTGGAAACGCGTGATGGACATGAACGACCGCAACCTGCGCCATATCGTCTCTGGGCTGGGCGGGGTCGGCAACGGCTACCCGCGAGAGACCGGTTTCGATATCACGGTCGCATCCGAGGTGATGGCGATCTTCTGTCTGGCCCGCAACCTGCGTGATCTGGAAGAGCGGCTGGGCAACATCGTCGTTGGCTACAGCCGGGACCGCGAGCCGATCACCGCGCGCGATCTCAAGGCGCACCGGGCCATGACCGTGCTGCTCAGGGACGCGCTGTTGCCGAACCTCGTCCAGACCCTGGAGAACACCCCGGCCTTCATTCACGGCGGGCCATTCGCCAACATCGCCCATGGCTGCAACTCGCTAATGGCAACCGAAACCGCGCTGCGACTGTCGGATTACGTCGTTACCGAGGCCGGCTTCGGTGCCGACCTGGGAGCGGAGAAGTTCTTCAACATCAAGTGTCGCAAGGGGGGTCTGGAACCGGCGGCCGCAGTGCTGGTCGCCACCGTGCGGGCGCTGAAAATGCACGGCGGAGTGACGGCCAGGAACCTGGCAAAGCCCAGCGTGGACGCGGTCAGCCTGGGCCTGGAAAACCTCGGCCGCCATATCGAGAGCCTGAAGCGGTTCGGCGTGCCGGCGGTGGTGGCTATCAATCACTTCAGCGGCGACACCGAAGAGGAAATTGCCTCGATCACCGGATTCTGCGAGCGCCTGGGAGTCAAAGCCTTCATCTGCAGGCACTGGGCCGAGGGCGGCCACGGCACGGAGGAAATGGCCGCCTGCGTCGCCGAACTGGCCGACAGTGGACAAGCCCGCTTCCGCCCGCTGTATCCTGACGATACACCACTGCTCGACAAGATCTCGACGATCGCCACCGAGCTCTATCACGCCAGCGGCGTCAGTGCACCGGCCCGCGTGGTGCGCCAGCTCAAGGAGTGGGAGGACGTCGGCTACGGCCATTTGCCGGTGTGCATGGCCAAGACCCAGTACAGCTTTTCAACCGACCCCAATCTCAAAGGCGCACCGGTCAACCACGTCATTAACGTCCGCGAAGTGCGGCTGAGCGCCGGTGCCGGATTCGTGGTGGCCGTTTGTGGCGACATGATGACCATGCCCGGACTGCCGCGCGAGCCGGCTGCCAACGTGATCGGCCTGGATGATGCCGACCAGATCATCGGCCTGTTCTGAGTCATGAAGCGCTACTCCGCGCTAACGCTGCTTCGCCACGCATTGACGGGCCACAGAAACTGGCCGCGAGTCTGGCGGCATCCCGAGCCGAAGCGCGAGTATGAGGTTGTCATTGTCGGTGGCGGTGGCCACGGTCTGGCCACCGCCTACTACCTGGCCAGGGAACACGGCATCACTGACGTGGCCGTGCTCGAAAAAGGCTGGCTCGGCGGCGGCAACACCGGGCGCAACACCACGATTGTCCGATCGAACTATCTCGAAGACGCCAGCGCAAAGATGTACGACCACGCCCTCGATTTGTGGCGGACACTCAGCCAGCAGCTGAACTACAACGTGATGTACTCCCCGCGCGGCGTCATCAATCTCGCCCATGAACAGAACGAGGCCCGGGACATCAGGCGCCGGGTGCACGCCAATCGTCTCAACGGCATCGATTCGGTGTGGCTGGACGCCGACGGCGTAAAGGCCGTCTGTCCGATCATCGATATTTCCCGCGACGTTCGCTACCCGATCCAGGGCGGCAGCTACCAGAAATCGGCCGGCGTGGCACGCCACGACGCGGTGGCCTGGGGTTATGCCCGCGGCGCCGATGAGCGGGGCGTCGACATCATCCAGCAGTGCGAGGTCACCAACATCTTCCGCGAAAACGGCGCGGTCACGGGCGTGGATACGACCCGCGGCAGGATTCGGGCGAAGAAGGTCGCTATCGTTGCCTCCGGGCATACCTCCGTCCTGGCCGGCATGGTCGGACTGCGCCTGCCAATCGAGTCTCACCCGCTGCAGGCGCTGGTCTCAGAACCGCTCAAACCGGTCATGCCCACGGTGGTCATGTCCAATCTGGTACACGTGTACCTGAGCCAGTCCGACAAGGGTGAACTGGTCATCGGCGCCGGCATCGACGGCTACAACTCCTATACCCAGCGCGGCGGCTTCAACATCGTCGAGGAGCAGCTTTGCGCGCTCAAGGAGATGTTCCCGATCGTCAGCCGGGTGCGCATGATGCGCCAGTGGGCCGGCATCGTCGACGTGTGCCCGGATGCCTCGCCACTGATCTGCAAGACGCCGGTCAAGGGCTTTTACGTCAACGGCGGCTGGGGCACCGGCGGCTTCAAGGCCACGCCCGGCTCCGGCCACCTGTTCGCCCACACCATCGCCCGAGACGAGCCGCACCGGAAAAACGCTGCGTTCTCGCTGGAGCGCTTTTCGACCGGCGCGCTGGTCGCCGAGCACGGCGCCGCGGCGGTCGCGCACTGAAGGTTCAGCCAATCATGTTCGAATCTCGCAACACGCAAGAACCCCGATCGCATCCGACCGGGATAGCGCCAACCGGAACCCCGGTCGCCCAGAAGTGGCTCAATGCCGGCCGGATCGGGTGGCGATCACTCGCAGAGGGCCTCGCCACGCGTCGAACCGAAGCGAGTGATCGCCATCCGATCCGGCCACGAAGTCGCCACAGTCACCATTCATCGCAGCATGGCGTATTCCGAAAAAACAACGTCTCGTGCGCTGTCCAAGCCTCGATTGAACGAGCGCCTGTATGTTCCTGATTGAGTGCCCCTGGTGCGGTAAGCGCGACCAGCGCGAGTTCAGCTGCGGCGGCGAAGCGCATATCGTGCGGCCGACCGACAGCGAAACCATGAGCGACGAGCAGTGGGCCGACTACCTGTTCATGCGCAGCAACACGCTCGGCGTGCACGCAGAACGCTGGGTGCACGTGCACGGCTGCGGCCAGTGGTTCAACGCGCTGCGCAACACCGCCACCGACGAGTTCGTGGCGGTCTACCGCATGGATGAAACGCCGCCAGGGGCGCACGGAGACTGACATGCAATTCTCCCGCCAGGAAAACCGGCTCAAGAGCGGCGGCCGTATCGACCGCGAGCGATGCGTCGAATTCACGTTCGACGGGCGGCGGCTGACCGGCCATCCTGGCGACACGCTGGCCAGCGCGCTGTTGGCCAACAACGTCCATCTGGTCGGACGCAGCTTCAAGTACCATCGGCCGCGCGGAATCCTGACCGCCGACGTCACCGAGCCCAGCGCACTGGTGCAGGTCGGGCCTGATGAAACGATCACCGAGCCCAATCTGCGCGCCACCCAGGTCGAGCTTTACGACGGTCTGGTCGCGCGCTCGCAGAACGCCCGCCCGGCGCTGAACTTCGACCTGCAATCGATCAACGACTGGTTCTGGTCACTGCTGCCGGCCGGCTTTTACTACAAGACCTTCATGGCCCCGGCGGCGCTGTGGAACTTCTATGAACGAATCATCCGGCACGCCGCCGGCATGGGGCGAGCGCCGGCCGGCCCGGATCCCGACCGCTACGAGCACCGCTATCAGACCTGCGAGGTCCTGGTGGCCGGCGGCGGGCCGACCGGATTGATTGCCGCCGAGGCAGCCGCGCGAACCGGCGCCCGCGTCATCCTCGCCGACGAGCGTGACCGCTTCGGCGGCCGTCTGCTTGACGAGCCGGCAACCGATGACTGGATCGCCCGGCGTATCGCCTCACTGGCCGAGCGCGACAACGTCACGCTGCTGTCGCGCACCACGGTGTTCGGCGCCTACCATGACGGCTTTTTCGGCCTGGTCGAGCGAGTGACCGATCACCTGCCGCCAGCACAGCGGCCGCAGCACGTCCCCAGACAGCGTTTCTGGCAGGTGCGGGCGGCGCGAGCCGTGATGGCGACGGGGCTGAACGAGCGTCACCTGGTGTTCCACCTCAACGACCGGCCCGGCATCATGCTCGCCGGCGCCGTGCGCAGCTATCTACACCGCTACGGGGTGCTCCCCGGTTGCCAGCCGGCTGTGCTGACCAACAACAACAGCGCCTGGCAGACCGCCTTCGACCTGGCCGAGGCCGGGGCGACAGTCGCGGCGATCATCGATACCCGCCCAGAGCCGCCGCTGAGGCTGGTCGAGCGGGCCCAGTCAAAGGGCATCCGCGTGCTGGCCGGACACACTGCCGTGGGCACCTGCGGCCGCGGTCGTATTCGGGCCGTCGAGGTCAAGCCGGTCGGCGCTAACGGCCAGCCCGGACGCGGTGGCGAAGCCCTCCGTTGCGATCTGCTGTGCGCTTCGGGCGGCTGGAACCCGGTGGTGCATCTGTTTTCGCATCTGCAAGGGCCACTTCGATTCGATAAAACCCTGGCCAGCTTTGTGCCGGCTGCGGCCGAGCAACGCGGCCTGCATCCGACCGGGGGTGCGCGCGGTCTGTTCGACTTGACCGAGGCACTGGTCGATGCTGCCGATGTCGGTCTCGCCGCGGCGCGCGCGGCCGGCTTCGACGGACCGCCGCTGGCAATCCCGGCCGCCCCCGGAACTCCAGCAAACCGACTCGACCTGGAGCCGGCCTGGGAGCTGCCCTCGTCGGTACCGGACAAGAACAAGCGCGCCTGGGTCGACCTGCAAAACGACGTCACCGCCAAGGACCTGAAGCTGGCGCTGACAGAGGGCTACCGCTCGGTCGAGCATGTCAAGCGCTACACCACCACCGGCATGGGCACCGATCAGGGTAAAGTCGGCAACGTTACCGCGCTGGGCATCCTGGCCAGCCAGCAGCAACTCGACGTGCCCGAGATCGGCTTTACCACCTTCCGGCCACCCTACTCGCCCGCGACCATCGGCACCCTGGCGGGGCGCAACACCGGCGAGTTCCTCGCGCCGGTGCGCAAGACGCCGATGCACGACTGGCACGAAGCACACGGTGCGGTGTTCGAAGACGTCGGCCAGTGGAAACGCCCGTTTTGCTACCCGCGTGACGGGGAGAGCGAACACGCTGCCGTGCAGCGCGAGGCGAGGGCAGTGCGCGAATCGGTCGGCGTGCTTGACGGCTCGACGCTGGGCAAGATCGACATCCGCGGCCCCGACGCGGCCGAATTCATCAACCGCATCTACACCAACGCCTGGCTGAAGCTGGCGCCGGGCAAGTGCCGCTACGGCCTGATGCTCGGCGAGGACGGCATGGTGATGGACGACGGCGTGACCGCGCGCATCAGCAAAGACCATTTCCACATGACCACCACCACCGGCGGCGCAGCCAGGGTCATGGCCTGGCTGGAGGAGTGGCATCAGACCGAATGGCCGAGGCTGAAGCTGCGCATGACCTCGGTCACCGACCAGTGGGCGGTGGCCAGCATGGCCGGGCCGAATTCGCGCCGGGTGATGGAAAAGCTCGTCGATGATATCGATGTATCCAAAGATGCCATGCCGTTCATGGCCTGGACCTCGGGTCATGTCTGCGGCGGCGTTCCGGCCCGCGTGTTCAGAATCAGCTTCTCCGGAGAACTGGGCTTCGAGATCAACGTGCCGGCGCGCTACGGGCTGGCGCTGTGGCGAGCGGTGATGAGCGCCGGTGCCGAGTTCGACATCACGCCCTACGGCACTGAAGTCATGCATCTGTTGCGCGCCGAGAAGGGTTTCATCATCGTTGGCCAGGACACCGACGGCACCATCACGCCACTTGATCTCAACATGGACTGGGTGGTGAGCAAGAACAAGGACTTCATCGGCCGCCGCTCACTGTATCGCGCCGACATGCTGCGTGAAGACCGCAAGCAGCTGGTCGGGCTCTACCCCGGCGATCCGAACCTGGTGCTCGAGGAAGGCGCCCATGTGCTCGAGCCGGGCGCGACCACGACGCCGCCGGTACCGATGCTCGGTCATGTGACCTCGAGTTATTACAGCCCCAACCTCGAGCGCGGCTTCGCCATGGCGCTGGTCGCCGGCGGGCTGTCGCGCAAGGGTGAGCGACTGGTGGTCGACACCGGCGACGGGCGCGCCGAAGTCGAGGTCGTCGACCCGGTCTTTTTCGACCCGGAAGGAGAGCGCCTGCATGGCTGAAGCCACACTCAGGCCGCACAGTCAGCTCGCTGGCGCACTGGCCGAACTGGCCGCGCGGCACAGCGCGGGTGCCGGACCGAGGCTGTCGGAATCACCGTTTGCCGCGCGCCTCATGCTGCGTGCGATCGAACCGCTGGATGCGCTTAACCGGCGCATCGGGCCGCTGCTCGGTCTGGCCCTGGACGACACACCCAATCGCGCAACCGAGAGCGCCAACCTGACCGTTTTCTGGCAGCGCGTCGATCACTGGCTGATTGTGGCCCCGGACGACCGGCGCGAGGCGCTGATTACCGCCCTTGACGACGCGCTGGCCGACGGCGACTCGAGCCTGGTCGACCTCAGCGACTACTACACGACGCTGCTGCTCGAAGGCGAGCGGGCCGTCGACGTGCTGATGAAAGGCTGTTCGCTGGACCTGCACCCACGCGCCTTCGCCGTTGGCGACATGGCGCTGACCCGCCTGGCCCAGGCCGACGTCATGCTGCACCGCAGCGGCGAGAGGCGATATGCCATCCAGATGCGCCGCTCCTTCGCCGAGTACGCGCTGAAGTGGCTGTTCGATGCCGGACTCGAGTACGACATCGGGGTCATTCACGAAAACACGCACGGAGTCGAATCATGAAATCACACGCACGCGTGGTCGTCATTGGAGGCGGCGTCGTCGGAGTCAGCACCCTCTATCACCTGACGCTCAAGGGCTGGTCGGACGTGATGCTGCTCGAACGCCGCGAGCTGGCCTCGGGCTCGACCTGGCACGCCGCCGGGCTGCTGCCGCTTTTCAACATGAGCTACAGCGTCGGCCAGATCCACAAGTATTCGGTCAGACTCTACACCGCGCTGCAGGAAAAAGACGGCCACGAACTCGGCCTCAGGCGCGTGTCCAACATCCGACTGGCAACCACCCCGGACCGGATGGACGAATACCGCCAGTACGCCGGGGTGGCCGAGACCATCGGCGTCAAGGTCGAGTTCCTCACACCAGAGGAGGTTATCGACATCTGGCCGCTGGCCGTGTCCGACGGCCTGATCGGCGCCATTCGGCATCCCGACGACGGCTACATCCAGCCCTCGGACCTGACCCAGACTTTTGCCAGGCTGGCGCGCGCCGGCGGCGCCGAAATCAACCGTGGAGTGACGGTCAAGGCCATTGAGCGCTCGGCCTCGGGTGAATGGACGATCATCACCGATGCCGGCGAGGTCACCTGCGAGCACGTGGTCTCGGCGAGCGGCAACTTCGCCCGCCAGACCGGGCGCATGGTGGGGCTCGACATTCCGGTCATTCCGGTCGAGCACCAGTACATCGTCACCGAACCGCATCCCGACATTCAGGCCCGACACGAACGTGGCGAACCGGAGATGGGCGTGCTGCGCGAGTCCGACGGCTCGTGGTACATGCGCGAGGAAGCCGGCGGTCTGCTGCTCGGCCCCTACGAGAAAGGCGCGCCGGCCTGTTACGTGGATGGTCCTGACCCGGATGCCGAGTATGAACTGTTCCAGGACGACATCGAGCGGCTCGAGCCGCATATCGAGTCGGCGATCAATCGCGTTCCCGCCTTCGGCGAGGCCGGCATCAAACAGATCTACAACGGCGCCATTGCCTACACGCCCGACGGCAGCCCGATCATCGGACCGGCCTGGGACGTGCCCAATTTCTGGCTCAACGAGGGTCATTCCTTCGGCATCACCGCTGCCGGCGGGGCCGGCTGGCAGCTGGCCGAATGGATCGTCGAGGGCGCGCCAACCATTGACATGCTCGGCGTCGACCCGCGCCGATTCGGCCCCTATGCCACGCGCAACTATCTCATCAGAAAAAACGAGGAAGCCTACGAGAACGTTTTCACGACTCACTATCCCGACGAGGAACGACCGGCCGGTCGGCCGCTGAAGACTGCGCCGTGCTATGACCGGATGAAGGCGCTCGGCGCCGTGTTCCACGCCCGCTACGGCTGGGAACGGCCCAACTGGTTCGCGCCGGAAGGCGTGGAACAGAAAGACCACTGGTCGTTCCGGCGCTCGAAGTGGTTCGAGCACGCGCGCAACGAAGCGCAGAACGTGATGAAAAACGTCGGGCTGCTGGATCTGACCGCGTTCGCCAAGGCGCGCATCTCCGGGCCAGGCGCCTGCGAATTCCTCGACCGGCTGGTGGCCAACAAGGTGCCGACAAAAGACGGCCGCATTGCACTGTGCCACGCGCTCAACCAGCACGGCGGCGTGCATTCGGAGTTCACGCTGCACAAGGAAGCCGACCACTGCTACTACGCCGTCTCGGCCGGCGTCTACACCCGCATCGATCACGACTGGGTCAGGAAGCACATGCCCGACGATGGCTCGGTGCGCTTCGACGATCTCTCCACCCAGCTCGGCACGCTGGTCGTGGCCGGCCCGAACAGCCGCGAACTGCTCGAGCGCGTCTCGGCCGACGACTTCTCCAACGAAGCATTCCCCTGGCTGACCGGCCGCGACGTGATCATCGGCATGGCGCCGGTCAAGGCGCTGCGGGTGAACTTCATCGGCGAGCTGGGCTGGGAGCTGCACCACCCGATCGAAATGCAAAACCACGTCTTCGACGCGCTGATGGAAGCCGGCGCCGAGCTCGGCATCAGACCGTTCGGCATCCGCGCCATGGAGGGCATGCGCATCGAAAAGACCTACCGCATGCCCGGCCACGAGCTGTCGATCGAATACGCCGCGCTGGAATCCGGGCTCGATCGCTTCATCAAGCTCGACAAGGGCGACTTCATCGGCCGCGATGCGCTGATCAAATGGAAGGAGCGCGGCTTTGACAACCAGCTGGTGATGCTGGAAGTCCACGACGTCGAGGACGCCGATCCGGTCGGCAATAATCCGATCTACAAGGACGGTGAACTGGTCGGTCGCGCCACCACCGGCGGCTACGGCTATCGCCTGGACCAGTCCTACGCCATTGCCATGGTGCGGCCTTCCCTGGCCGGGGTCGGCACCGAGCTGGAAATGGATATTCTCGGAAATCGTCATCGGGTCACGATCATTCCGGAAAGCCCGTACGACCCCGAGAACCGGAAGCTGCGCGATGTTTAAGGAGTTTCTTAAGCAGTCGGCTTTGGCGATCCTGGCCAGAAGGGGCTGCATTTCGGCGCCCACGGCTTGTCGAACGCCCGCGGTGTCCGGTGCCCTGCTGTGCTTGTCGCGGTCAGGGGCCGCCGGAGCAGCTCGTGGCCTGATGGAATAAGCACCTGCAACAGAGGAACGAACATGAAGATCCTGGTCCCCGTCAAACGCGTCATCGATCCTTACGTCCACGTCCGCGTCAAGCGCGACGAAACCGGCGTGGAGACCGAAAACGTCAAGATGGCGATGAATCCATTCTGTGAAATCGCGCTGGAGCAGGCCGTGCGACTGAAAGAAGCGGGGATGGCCGGAGAGGTCATCGCCGTCTCGGCCGGACCACAGGCATTTCAGGACACACTCAGATATGCCCTGGCCGTCGGCGCCGATCGGGCGATCCATATCGTCCACGAAGGCGATGAACTGCAGCCGCTGGCGGTTGCCAAATTGCTGGCTCGAGTCATCGAGGCCGAGGATCCCGACCTGGTTCTCCTGGGCAAGCAGGCCATCGACGGCGACCACAACCAGACCGGACAGATGCTGGCCGGCCTCACCGGCTGGCCGCAGGCCACGTTCGTATCGAAACTCGAGATCGACGACGGCAGGGCAACGGCCACGCGCGAAATCGACGGTGGGCTGCAGACGCTGATTCTCTCCCTGCCGGCCGTCATCACGGTGGACCTGAGGCTCAACGAACCGCGATTTGCCAAGCTGCCCGACATCATGAAGGCCAAGCGCAAACCGATCGAGCAGCGCACCCCGGACGAGCTCGGTGTGGACATCAGGCCGCGCTACGTGACGCTCTCGGTCAGGCGGCCGCCCGAGCGCCAGGGGGGCGAGCTTGTCGGCAGCATCGGTGAACTGGTCGACAAGCTCAGGGAAGCCGGAACGATATGACTGTCCTGAAACCTGCGCCCCGCATTAGGAAGCTGAAATGAACATGCTGGTTCTTGCCGAACACGACAACACCTCGATTGCCGCCGCTGTATGGCCGACCGTAACCGCCGCGTGCGAGCTCGGCGACAAAGTGCACATACTGGTAGCCGGGCACGACTGTCGCCGCGCGGCCGAGGCGGCGGCCGGCATTGCCGGGGTCTCGAAGGTGCTACTGGCCGACCATGAGCAGTTCGATCACGGCCTGGCCGAAACGCTTGCACCGCTGGTCGCGGAGCTGGCCGGCGACTACAGCCATGTCCTCGCGCCGGCCTCGACCTGGGGCAAGAACATCATTCCGCGCGCCGCCGCCCTGCGCGATGTCCAGCCGATTTCCGATGTTTCCGGTGTTGTCGATGCCGACACCTTCGTGCGCCCGATCTACGCAGGCAACGCCATTGCCACGGTTCGCAGCCACGATTCGATCAAGCTGATCACCGTCCGCGGCACCGCCTTCGAGCCTGCAGCGAAGGGAGGGCAGGCGGATATTGCGGCCATCGAATTCACCCCGCCGCAGGTCGAGGGCATTGCCTTTGGCAGCGAGGATCTCACCATCAGTGACCGGCCCGAACTGACCAGCGCAAGAATCGTGATTTCGGGCGGACGCGGTCTCGGCAGCAGCGACGCCTTCGACAAGCTCGAGCGAGTGGCCGAACGGCTCGGCGCGGCAGTCGGCGCATCACGCGCGGCGGTCGATGCCGGCTACGTCCCCAACGACTACCAAGTCGGTCAGACCGGCAAGATCGTGGCGCCCGACCTGTATATTGCCGTTGGCATTTCCGGCGCCATCCAGCACCTGGCCGGCATGAAGGACTCGAAGGTCATTGTCGCCATCAACAACGACGCCGAGGCCCCGATTTTCCAGATTGCCGACTACGGCCTGGTCCAGGACTGGTCGGAGGCGCTCGACGAGCTGGACAGGGCCTTGGCCTAGTGTACCCCGTCACTCATCTTGTGACTTATAGCGAGTGCCTCAGGGGCCAGATGCAAGGCGCGACTGCGCCGGCATAGTGGGGCTACGTCAAGCAATCGCAACGCCGCAGATGGCCCCTGAGGCACTCGCCCGACAGGGAGCGCCGTACAAGCCCGATCGCGGCGTTGGCGCTCTTGCAAAGTGACCACCCTTCCCGGCGAGCGCCGCCTTGCGCTCGGGCTTGTACGGCGCTCTATAAGTTACAAGATGAGTGACGGGGTACACTAGTCTGTAGCCGGTGCGGCCGCACCGGCCCCGGATACGAAAAAGGCCGGAAAGCTCCGGCCTGTCTCGCTGCAAACATCCCGTCGGCTCGCGTCAGAACACCGCGGCCACCTGGGTAAATCGCGTCGACGGAATTTTCTTCTCCGGATCGAGGAAGGGCTTCTGCACCACTTCGGCGTCGGCGTCACCGCCGTACTTCTCAGGCAGTCGAACGGTCAGCCTGGTGCCCATGGCAGCCAGCTCGGGCGGCACAAAACCCATGGCGATGTTGCTTTCTTTCTGCGGCGCATAGAAGGCACTGGTCACGAAACCGACTTCCTTGCCGGACCCGTCAATGATCGGCCAGTAATCTTCGTTATACCAGGTGATCCTCTCGCCGCCGACGCGCATGCCAACCAGCAGCTGCTCGCGCGGCTCGTTCTTGAGCCTGGCCAGGGCCTGCTTGCCGACGTAGTCGCCCTTGTCGAGATCAACCTGCCAGTCCAGACCCACCTCGAAGGGATTGGTCTCGATATCCATGTCCTGGCCATAAGAGAGAATCCCGGCTTCCAGGCGCCGGATGTGGCTTGGTGCGATGACCATGATGCTGTAGGGCTTGCCGGCCTCGAGCAGGTGGTCCCAGATGGCTTCGGCATGTTCGGTTGCCTCGCGCACGTAAACCTCGTAGCCGACCTCACCCGAGAACCCGGTGCGCGAAATGACCACGCTGACACCGTTGATTTCGGCCTCCATCAACCCGTAGTAGGGCACTTCCAGCACCTTTTCGCCAACCACGTCGACCATCATGTCCTTGGATTTCGGCCCCTGTATCTGCAGGGGCGAAACGTCGATCTCCTTGATCTCGACATCGAACCGCCCGCCGACGTTGATACCCTGCAGCCAGAACAGCACGTCGGTGTCGGAAATCGAGAACCAGAACTCGTCCTCATCCACGCGCAGCAGCACGGGATCGTTGATGATGCCGCCTTGCTCGTTGCACAGAATGACGTAGCGTGCCTTGCCAACCGGTAATTTCTTGTAGGCGTCCCGGGTGATCACGTAGTCGACCAGCTTGATCGCGTCGGGTCCCTTGACGCAGATCTGGCGCTCGACGGCCACGTTCCACATCGACACATGCTTGGTCAGGTGTTCGTATTCCTTCATCAGTCCCCCCTCTTGGGGGCTGGCATAGGCCCGCGGGTGGTACATGTGGTTGTACACCGTGCAGCACCAGCAGCCGGCTTCCAGCGACTTGTGCCAGAACGGTGACTTGCGGATGCGCGTATCAATCAACATGCGCATTCCGTCGTCGCCGCTGTTGCGGGTATTGACGGGAACGTTTCGGTCTTTGAGCTTGATCATGCCTGTCTACCTCGATCTTGAACGATGGCCCGGTTGTCCACCTGAATTGCCGTTTGACATGCGCGCTGGCGCAGGTCACCCGGTCCGCGCAACGTAAGCCTCAAAGAAAGGCTGACTCAGGGTTAATACTAGAGAGCGAAACAAGCACGAACTTGCCCAAAAGCGACACCTGCTGAATGGACCACGTCAGATCTGGATCAAAGCATGCCATGCCGGGCCTGCGCACAGCTGTCCGGATAGATCGAGCGGCGGGCTGCCAGCAGCGTGTTCTTCATCAGCATGGCGACCGTCATTGGACCAACGCCGCCGGGAACCGGCGTCATCCAGCCGGCCTTGGCGGCCACGCTGCCGTAGTCGCAGTCGCCGACCAGGCGATAACCCTTTTTCCTGGATGCGTCGGTCACGCGATTGATGCCGACATCAATGACCACCACGCCTTCCTTGACCATCTCGCCGCGAACCAGCCCGGGTTGGCCGGCCGCCACTACCAGGATGTCGGCCATCACGGTGTGCCGGATCAGATCCCGCGTGAACTTGTGACAAATCGTCGTGGTGGCCTTTCCGGTGCTGTTTTCCCGCGAAAACATCACTGCCATGGGCGAACCGACAATATGACTGGCGCCGACCACGACCGCGTGCTGGCCCTTGACCGGAATGGAGTAATGGCTGAGCAGCTCCAGAATGCCAGCCGGGGTACAGGAACGAAAGGTCGGGCGGTCGATGGAAAGCCGGCCCAGGTTGATCGGATGAAAGCCGTCGACGTCCTTTCGAAAGTCAATATGCTCGATGACATCATGCGACTGAATATGCCCCGGCAAAGGCAGCTGAAGCAAAATCCCGTCTATGTCTTCGTCCTGGTTGAAGCCTTCGATCGTGTCGACCAGTTGGCGGGCCGATACGGTATCGGGCAGGCGGCAGGTGGCCGACGCAATACCCACCTCCCCGCAGGCCCGCGTCTTGGCGCTGATGTACGCCGTTGACGCCGGGTCCGATCCGACCTGAATGACCTGGAGAAACGGTCTGCGATGCCCATCGGCCATCCAGGTCTCGATGTCCTGCCCGACCTGACACCGGATCTTTCCGGCCACCTTCCTGCCGTCGATGATCTTGGCGCCCATGCCTGCTGGTATCCCGCTCAACCTGGGGTCAACCTATCAGACTGGCGTCCGGTCGACCATTCCGTGCGCGACCAGAAACTGTTCTGCTTGCGACGGTGTGACCGGATGCAGTCGCCCGCCCTCGCGCCGCTCGATCCCCGCCTCGGTGACGATGAAGTCGAAGGGGATGTCGTGGGGTTGCGGATCGATGCTCTCCAGCCGCGCGGTTTCATAGCCCAGCCCGATGCAGATCGGACGTGCGCGCATGGCGACCAGGGTTCGATCGAAGTATGCACCGCCGTAACCCAGGCGATAGCCCCCGGCGTCAAATCCATTGACCGGGACCAGCATGACTTCGGGCGTGACCGGCCCGGTGTCTATCGGATAGGGAATGTTGTAGACGCCGCGGGCCATGGCTACACCGGGCCACCATTCACGAAACAGCAACGGGCGCCGCGCCGCCTGCACCACCGGCAGTGCGGCGCGGCTGCCGCCGGCGCGCCAGCGGCGAATAGCAAAGCGCGGTTCGGGCTCGGCCGCAAACGGCCAGCAGAATCCGACCGTACGTCCGGAAACCGGACCGAAACCGGTGGCCAGCCAGTGATCGATGTTCCGGTCACGGTCACGACGGTCGTCCGGTTGCAGTGCCTTGCGCGCGGCAATCAGCCTGGGGCGCTGCGCGCGTCGCCAGCGATCCCATGCCGGCAGTCCGGATTCATCGCCTGTGGTCATTGATCTGCCTGAGCAGCGCCTGCCGGGCCGAGGCACGCTGCGAGTCCGGATCATCAGAGACCGGCTGCCCGGCGAGCCGGCTGACGTAGTCGGCGGGAAAGCCGTGGAAGCGCGCACCCGCAGCAACCAGTTCACGATACCAGCGATAGGGCCGCATCGCACGCGTGGTCCACTGCGACGGCGTCAGGTAGGCCAGCGCCTCCAGGGTCTGACGCCCCATGTCGATTTCGAAACGAACCGTCTCATAGCCGCGGCCGCAGCCTTCGAAATGATCCAGCAGCTCCAGGCGATCACGCTCCACGGCATAGACTGCCGCCCAGGCGGCGTGATCACTGCCTGGAGCCGGGCGCAGGTTGGCCTTGGCCGAGCCATCAGCGCCACGCTTGTCGAAGACCAGTCGCCAGCCCTCCAGGCGCAGCGTGCCGAGTAGCCGGCACGATCCCAGGCGCTGCTCCAGCCGCATCGGGTGAAGGTTGGAGCCGTAGGCAATATAGTGGAGGGATTCAGGGTTCAGGATTCAGGGTTCAGGGTTCAGGGTTCAGGGTTCAGGGTTCAGGGTTCAGGGTTCAGGGTTCAGGGTTCAGGGTTCAGGGTTCAGGGTTCAGACCAGGCCGCGCGGGCGAAACAGCTGGTCGTGCAAATTCAGCGCGTAGCGGTCGGTCATGCCGGCAACGTAGTCGAGCACCTGCGTCAGGGGATCGGCGTCGTTGATGCGGTAGCTGTCGGGAATCTGGTCCGGATGGGCCAGCAGGTGCTCGACCAGCTGGTGAATGACGCCACGGGCCCGATCGTTTTGCGCCTGGGATTCGGGACGCAGGTAGACGCGCTCAAACATGAACTCGCGGAATCGCTGCATGGCCAGCAGCACATCGGCCTGCATCGCCACTCGTCCGCGCTTGCACGACTCATCGATGACTGCCTCGATCATGACGTTGATCCAGCTGCGGCCGTTCAGCGGGCCGAACACTTCGGTGATGCCGAGCGGCAGATCCGCGACGCTGATCACCCCGGCGCGCAGCGCGTCGTGCAGGTCATGATTGAGATAGGCAATGCGGTCGGCGAAGCGGCAAACCCAGCCCTCGGGCGTATGCGGCGGTGGCTTGACCCGCCAGGTATGCGCCCGAATGCCGTCGAGCACCTCCCAGCTCAGGTTGCGCGGCTCGAGCACCTCGAAAATGCGCACGCCCTGAGCCGAATGCAACCATTCGCCGTCGGCGACGTAGTCTGACAGCGCCGCCTCGCCGGTATGCCCGAACGGCGTATGGCCACAATCGTGACCCAGGCCGATGGCCTCGGTCAGCACCTCGTTTACGCCCAGGGCCACGGCCAGCGCACGCGCCACCTGGGTGACCTGCAGCGTGTGGCTCATGCGGGTGACGAAGTGATCGCCTTCCGGATTGATGAAGACCTGGGTCTTGTGCTTGAGCCGGCGAAAGGCCTTCGAGTGCAGGACGCGGTCGCGGTCACGCTCGAATTCCGTGCGGTAGGGATCGGGCGCCTCGTCGAGCGCACGGCCGCGACTGTCGACCGAACGCGTTGCCAGCGGCGAGAGCTCGCGTTCGCGCGCCTGGCGTTGTTCGCGCGTGACCGCGCCCAGCATCGGTCGCTCGGTGATCGCTTTCATTCTCCCAGTTTACAACGCCGGCTTCACGGATTCGTCGAAGCTCACCAGCAACCGACCGTCGATTTCGATTATCAGACGCTTGATCGGCGCGGGGGTGTCACTATATCGTATAATGCTAATATATGAGCACTGTCGCATGGGGTCCGTCATGAAAAGCCGCTTTCTTTCAATCGCCGCGATGGCCGCCTGGGCGGCGGCCCACGCCGCTCCGACCGCCGCCATGGAATGGGTCACGGTCGAGCGGGCCAGCCTGGTCGAGTCGGTGCGGCTCGACGGCCGGATCGAAGCCGTCCAGGAAAGCACCGTGTCGGCCCAGACCGCCGGCACCATCGTCGAGCTGCCCTACGACGTCGACGACCTTGTCGGGGCCGGTGAACTCATCGCCCGGCTCGACGACACGGAACAGCGCGCCCGGCTCGAGCAGGCGCAGGCCAACCTGGAGGAATCCGAATCGGGCCTGGAGGACGCGCGCCAGCGCTACCAGCGCATCGAGCCCCTGGCCGAGCGCGGCGTCGCCTCGCAGTCCGACCTGGACCAGGCCCGCAACGCGCTCAATGCCGCCCGCGCACGCGTGGCGCGCGCCCGCAGCGCCATCGGGGAGGCCCGCGAGCAGCTCGATTACACGCGCGTCACCGCGCCCTATGGTGGCATCATCACCGCCCGCCACGTCGAGATCGGCGAGTCGGTGCGGCCCGGCCAGGCGCTGCTCAGCGGCTTCGCGCTCGATCCCCTGCGCGTCGTCGCCTCGGTGCCCCAGCGCTACGTCGACCGGATCGACGAGAAGGGCAGCGACCCGCGCGTCCTGCTCGACGACGGCCGGGAACTGTCGCTGGGCAAAATCACCCGCTTCCCCTTCGCCAGCGCACCCGGCCACGGCGTGACGGTTCGCATCACGATCGACAATGGTGACCTGGGGGCCTACCCCGGCCAGCTGGTGCGCGTCCTGCTACCGGTCGAGCGGCGCGAAGCCCTGTGGATTCCGGCCGCAAGCCTGCTGAGGCGCAGCGAGCTGCGCGCGGTGTTCGTGCGCGCCGACTCCGGCCAGCCCCGGCTGCGCCAGGTTCGCATCGGCGCGCGCCAGGGCGATGATCATGACCAGCGCCTGGAAGTGCTGTCGGGCCTGGCCGAGGGTGAACAAGTCGCCCTCGATCCCGAAACGCTGTTCGCCCGAAGCCGCTCGCAATGAGCCGGCAGAAACCCGGCATGGGCCCGTCCGGACACATTGCGCGCGCGTTCCAGGACTCGCGCCTGACGCCGCTGCTGGCCGCCGTCGGCGTCATTGCCGGCCTGCTCGCGGTGGCCATCACGCCCAAGGAGGAAGAGCCGCAGATCGACGTCACCATGGCCGACGTGTTCGTGCCCTTTCCCGGCGCCAGTGCCGAGGAAGTCGAGTACCTGATCACCAATCCCGGCGAACAGATCTTCGACGAGATCTCGGGCGTCAAACACGTCTACTCGACCTCCCGCCAGGGCCAGGCGGTGATCACCGTCGAGTTCGAGGTCGGCATTCCCCGGCAGGATGCCCTCATCCGCCTCTACAACAAGGTCTATTCCAACAGCGACTGGTTCCCGGCCGACCTCGGCGCGGGGCAACCGGTGGTCAAGCCCAAGGGCATCGACGACGTCCCGATCGTGACGCTCACGCTCTACGATCCCGACGGCCATCAGAGCGGCGAGGAGCTGACCCGCCTGGCCCACACCCTGGAAGTCGCCCTCAAGCGCGTGCCGGGCACGCGCGACGTCTACACCGTCGGCGGCGTGCCCGACCGCGTCGAGGTGGTCTTCGACCCGGCCCGGCTGGCCGGCTACGGACTGACCCTGGCCGATATTCGCGCTGCCGTCCAGGCGGCCAACAGCGCTGGCGGAGAGTCGCGCGTGGTGCGCGACGGGGTATCGATTCCGCTGCAGCCCGGCAGCCTGCTCGAGACCGCCGAACAGGTGCGCCGACTGGTGGTGGGAATGCACGACGACACCGCCGTTCGCCTCGGCGACGTCGCCGAGGTGCGTCGCGGCGAGGCGGTCCCCGACCAGAGCGTCATGCTCGGCTTCGGCCCGGGCGGCGCCGGCGAGCCGGGCGAGGTGTATCCGGCCGTGACCCTGGCCGTGGCCAAGAAACCCGGCGAGAACGCGATCGACATTGCCGACGCCGTCAAGGACCGGCTGGACATCCTGAAAGGCCGCATCATTCCCGACAACACCGAGGTGCTGATCACCCGCAACTACGGCGAAACCGCCTCGGACAAGGCCCGCTCGCTGATCCGCGACCTGGTTTCGGCCACCGTCGCCGTGATCCTGCTGGTGCTGGCCACCATGGGCTGGCGCCAGGCGATGATCGTCGGGATCTCGGTGCTGGTTACCCTGCTCGTGACACTGGTGTTTTCCTGGGCCTGGGGCTTCACGCTCAACCGGGTGTCGCTGTTTGCCCTGATCTTCTCGATCGGCATCCTGGTCGACGACGCCATCGTCATCGTCGAGAACATCCACCGCCGCATCAGCATCTCGAAGCGGCCCATCCGCGAGGTCATCCCGGCGGCGGTCGACGAGGTGGGCACGCCCACCATCATGGCCACGCTCACGGTCATGGCCGCGCTGATTCCGATGGCTTTCGTCACCGGCCTGATGGGCCCCTACATGAGCCCGATCCCGATCAATGCCTCGGCCGGCATGGTGCTCTCGCAGGTGGTGGCTTTCGTGCTCGCGCCCTGGCTGGCCGTGCGCCTGCTGCGGCGCGATCACGGATCCGACGGGCACGAAGACCAGCGCCAGGAAAGCTCGACCGAGGGCGTCAACCCGCGCCTGCGCGGCATCTTTTCGACCCTGTTCACCCCGTTCTCGGCGACAACCGGAAAAACCGCTGGCTGCTGGCCGGCGGCGTCGTGGGGCTGACCCTGCTGGTGGCCCTGCTGCTGTTCTTCCAGGCGGTGGTTCTCAAGATGCTGCCCTTCGACGACAAGTCGGAGCTGCAGGTGGTGATCGACATGCCCGAGCACACGCCCATGGAAGAGACCCTGCGCGTTCTCATGGACATGGGCGACTATCTTTCCGACGTCGATGAAGTTGCCGACTGGCAGGCCTACGCCGGCACGGCATCGCCGATCAACTTCAACGGCCTGGTGCGCCAGTACTACCTCAGAGGCGAGCCCTACCACGGCGACCTGCAGATCAACCTGGTCGAGGATCGGGACCGGCAATCGCACGATATCGCGCTGGACTTGCGCGCGCCGCTGGCCGAAATCGGCCAGCGCTTCAGGGCGGCCGTGAAGATCGTCGAGGTCCCGCCCGGCCCGCCGGTGCTCTCGCCGGTGGTCGCCGAAGTCTACGGCCCCACGCCCGAGGCGCGCGCCGAAGTGGCCGAGTCCCTGGCCCGGCAGATGGCGGGCATCGACGGCCTGGTCGACATCGACACCACGGTCACCGCGGCGACCGAGCGCTGGCAGGTCATCGTCGACCGTCACCGCGCCGCCACCCTGGGCGTGTCCCAGGCCCAGGTGGTCGACGCCCTGACCGTGGCCCTGGGCGAGCGCAGCATCAGCTACCTGCGAGACCCCGGCGCCAAGCACGCCGTGCCGATCCGCGTGATCCTCGACGAGGGCGACAAGGCGCAGCCGGCGGCCCTGATGTCGCTACCGGTCATGAGCCGCGCCGGTGAAATGATCCGCCTGGCCGACGTGGCCACGATCGAATCGTCACAGTGGCCGGGCATCATCCAGCACAAGGACCTGCTGCCGGTCACCTACGTCACCGCCGACATGGCCGGCGAGATCGATTCGCCCCTGTACGGCATGTTCGCCCTGGCCTCGGAACTCCACGACCAGGCCGACGCACCGGCGCAGTACTGGATCAACCAGCCCGACTGGCCGGGCACGCCGGCGCTGAAATGGGACGGCGAATGGCAGATCACCTACGAGACCTTCCGCGACATGGGCCTGGCCTACGCGGTCGGCGTGTTCGTCATCTTCCTGCTGCTGGTCGCGCAGTTCCGCGCCTACCTGATCCCGCTGATCGTGATGGCGCCCATTCCGCTGACCCTGATCGGCATCCTGCCCGGCCACGCCCTGCTCGGGCGCGAGTTCACCGCCACCAGCATGATCGGCATGATCGCGCTGGCCGGCATCATCGTGCGCAATTCCATCCTGCTGGTAGTGTTCATCCGGCAGCTGCTCGACGAGGGTGAATCACTCGAGAACGCCGTGGTGCTGGCCGGCGTGGTACGGCTCAAGCCGATCGCGCTGACCGCGATCTCGGCCATGCTGGGTGCGGCCTTCATCCTGCCCGACCCGATCTTCAACGGCCTGTCGATCTCGCTGATCTTCGGCCTGGCGGTGTCGACGGTGATGACCGTGCTGCTGGTTCCGCTGCTCTACTACGTGTTCATTGGCGACCGGAAGGTCCAGACTGACTGACGCTTGCGGTGAATCCCGGCCTCACCGTTGGCCCGCCCCGAACCCCGTCCAGCGCCTCCGCGTGACCAACTAGTCGAGCCTGATGCCGGCCGCCCGGAGCCGGTCGGACGCTTCGTTCAGCACGGTGCTGTCCGGCGGAAGGCTGGCCAACAGCCCTCTTGCCGTTGCCGTGTGCTGGTCAGGCCCGTCCAGGGCAATGTCGGCCAGCAACAGCTCCAGCCTCGTTTCCTGCGTTTGTCGGTGGCTGTCGGATAGCTGCGCCTGGCGAATATCGAGCGCCTGGGTGAACGCCAGGCGAGCTTCGGGGTAGCGCTCCAGCCCGGCCAGCGCGCGGCCCCGTGCGTGCAGCGCACTCGATATCAGGATGTTGCCCTCATCCAGGGCGCGGCGTCGAATCTGCAGGCATTGATCGGCGTAGTCCAACGCTTTCTGGAAATCGCCCGTTTCGTAGTATCGCAGGCTGATATTGTGCAGCGGATAGGACGGATAGACATGGTCCGGACCCCGACGCGCGAGATAAATCTCATGGGCTTGCTGGTAGGATTCGATCGCCGCTTCAGGCCGGCCGCGGTCCGATTCGAAGTTTCCATAGGCCACCAGGGTATGCGCGTAGTTCTCGCTGTCATCCCCCCATAGCAGCGCCTTGACCTCCAGGTTGCGGCTCAGCATTGCCTCGGCCCGATCAAATTCGCTCTGCTCCGAGAGATACCAACCCAGCTGGTAGGCAATGCTAGCCGTCAGGGAGTGGATCTCGCCGTTGTGCTCCAGGGACAGGCGCAGGGCCCGTTCAAACGCCGGACCCGCCTCGCCGGGCCGGTCCAGTTGTTTCCACAGCAAGTAGCCATAGTTATTGAGCACAGTGGCCAATTCCACCGCATCGGGACCCAGTTCCGCCTCCATTCTTTCGATGACCAAACGAAAGCTTTCCTCGGCCGCAGCCAGGTTGCCTTGTTCCATGTGTGTGGAGGCCCGATCGGAATGCAAGCCGATCGACAGCATTGGATCGTCGTCCGGCCTCAGCCTTGACTCGGCCTCGTCATACCATTGCAGCGCTTTCTCGTACTCGCCCTGTCTTTGATCGACCAGGCCACGCAGACGCAGCCACTGTGCTGCGACAAGTCGGTCTTCATCCGGATCGACAAGGGTCAGGGTCCGGTCAATCAACGACTCGGCGCGGTCGTATTCTCCCAGCCGCAGGTGGATGTCACCGATCAGACCGGCCATCTCGGCCTGCAGCGCGGGTTGCCCGTCCAGCTCGGTATCGATCCGTTCGGCACCCCGTTCGAGCAGTTCCCGCGCTGTGATCCGTTCTCCGCGATTGATATCGGGGTCATTGACCTCGAACAGTTCGGTCAGGAAATTGCTGACCTGTTCGGCACGCTGGGCCTGTGCAGTCGCCCTGGCTGCCTGTTCGCGAGCCTCATGCGCCTGCCAGGCGGCGATCAACAAGCCGACGCCCAGGGCTACGACCACGGCCGTCGTCGCAGACACGCCCCAGCGATGACGCCGGAGGTAACGTGCCGCCCGGTAGCCTGCGGTCTTGTGCCGGGCACGGATCGGCAGGTCGTCGAGGTGACGCCGCAGGTCCTCGGCCATGGCCTCGGCCGATCCGTATCGATCGGCCGGCCGCTTGGCCATCGCCGTCATGATGATGGCGTCGAGATCGCCGCGCAGTGACCGCGTGGACGAGCCAGGGCGCGCGGCCGCGGAAGGAAGCGTTGGCTCGGTATCGCAGATGGCACGGGTCAACGCCTCACGCCCCTGATCGGGCCGACGGTAAGGGTGGGTTCCGGCCAACAGTTCGTAGAGCACGACACCGAGTGCGTGTACGTCCGTGACCACGCTCACGGGCTCGCCCCGAATCTGCTCAGGTGCGGCGTAGTCCCGCGTCATGGCGCGCATTCCGGCGGTGGTCAGGTCGGTTGTACCGCCATCCTCGTCCAGCAGCTTGGCGATGCCGAAATCCAGCAACTTGACCGTGCCATCTCTGGTGACCAGGATGTTAGCCGGCTTCAGATCGCGGTGAACGACCAGTCTCGAATGGGCGAACTGCACGGCGCGGCAGACCTGCTCGAACAACTCGACGCGGGCTTCGACGGGCCGGGATCGCGCATCGCACCATTCGGTCAGCGGTGTGCCCTCGATGTACTCCATGGCAAACCACGGGCGGCCGTCGGCGAGCACGCCACCGTCGATCAGTCGACTGATGTTGGGATGATCCAGCGAGGCGAGTATTCTCCGCTCGGCCTGGAAGCGGCGGATGATCAGGTCGCTGTCCATGCCGCGCTTGAGGAGCTTGACGGCGACGCGTTGCTCGAAATCCGCACCCTCGCGCTCGGCCAGGTACACCACGCCCAGCCCGCCCCTGCCGATCTCCGAAACCAAGCGGAATGGACCGGCTGCCTCGGGCGTGTCCAGCCGTTCGCTGATTCGCATCAGGCCGGCCACCCGATCCTGATCCAGCGGCTCGAGAAAGCCGTCGGCCGTATCGTGCGCGGACAGAAGCGACTCGAGTTCGGCGGCCAGGCCGGGTTCGCGCGCGCGAATATCGTCGATTGCACGGGTGCGGCTGGCCGCATCCCGGTGGCTCAGCTCGGCGAACAGCTCAGCGAGCCGGTCGTCCGGGGCCATCATTGACCAACTCCGGAAAGGCACCTTCTCCGACGTGACGGAATAGCCAGGCGCGCGCCAGCTCCCAGTCCCGGATCACGGTGCGACGGGAAAGATCGAGCGCGACGGCGGTCTCCTCGATGGTCAGACCGCCGAAAAACCGGCATTCAACGACCCGCGCCTGGCGCGGGTAGCTGTCGGCGAGTTTTTCCAGGCTGTCGTCGAGCATGATCAGCTCCGCCGCGAAGGCCTCGGTGCCAGAAATCTCGTCATCGTAGGTCAGGTCGTCGCGCCCGGCCCCGTGCTTGAGTTGCTGACGCCGCCGGGCGGCGTCGACCAGCACCTGACGCATGGCGCGTGCGGCCGCGCCGAAAAAGTAGCCGCGGTGACGTTCTGTCACCGTAGCGGAATCGATCAGCTTCAGGTAGGCCTCGTGGACCAGGGCCGTGGTGTCGAGGGTGTACTTGCGCCAACCGCCCATCAACTGGTGATGAGCGAGACGCCGCAGTTCTTCGTAGACGGCGGCAAAGATTTCGTCGAAGGACTCCCGGCGACCGCTGACGGTGTCGTCGAGAAGCTCCGTCAACGAAGCACGAGAGGAGTTCGATCCATTCACGGCTCAGGCCCCGACCGGCTTGTTGGCACCAGACTACGCCCGGCGCGCTGGGGAGGCAAGCGGCCGCCATGCTACTGCTCGAAGCGGTCATGGAACAGTGCATCCGGGGCCTGGACCTGGACGCACTGCGAAAACTCCGAGGTGTTGCCCAGCAGGTCGGTCGCGGTTGCCGTGATGTACTTCCCTTCGAGATCCAGCCAGGGATGCTCGAGTTCACCGCTGAAGGCAACGGTCGTGTCGGTCTGCACTGGGCCGGGCATGACGACGTTGACGTCACCGAGGAAGTATTGCCCGGGACCGGCCCCGTTGCCGTCACACGCATTGCTCGCGAAAAGCTGGATGCGGTAGACCGAGCTGAAGCCGCCATCGTGCGTGCAGGAACTCAGCTCGCCGGCGAAAACGACCGATTGTTCGGACGCGCCGCCCAGCGCAGACTCGAGCACCGGCCGGTTCTGGCCGCGATTGGCCTTTGCATCGGCGACCGCGCCGCAGTCGGCGTCAACCGGATCGAAGCCGAACGAACCGAGGTCGATTTCATACTCCGACGCCACGGAGCCGTTGTCCCACAGCGTATTACTGAGCATGCGATTGCGGGTGCCCGACAGGATCCGGATCCCGTGCTGGGTGCTGAACCGGATCTGGTTGGGCGCACCGTCCACCCCACCGACACCGATCGTGTTATTGCTGGCACCACTGTCAATGAAAATACCCTTGCGGTTGGTCATCGTCGGCGGGCACGCTGGCAGGGGCGGCACACCACACAGGTAGAACCCGCCCCTTCGCCCGCCGATACGATTGCCGGCGACCAGGTTCGAGGTGGCCTGCTCACCGACGATGACCACGCCGTCGCGGGTATTGCCCGAAACCAGATTGTCCAGTATGTCGTTGTCGGCGCTCTGCACCAGCCGGATGCCGTCGAGATTGCCCACGGCGGACACCCCACTCGGATTGGTGCCGATGTAGTTGTTGACGATCTGGTGGCCGCCGCTGGCCGAGCCTATGACGTGCACACCGGCAAGCGACGAGCCGGAAATCGTGTTGCGATGGCCCGGACTGGACCCGCCGATCAGCGCCGAGGTGGCATTGTTCATCAGCCGGATGCCTTCGCTGTTGCCGGCCAGCGTGGTGGCGTGGAAGGGCCCGCCGAACTGGTTGCCCTGAATCTCGTGACCGCTGCCACCCTGAAGGTAGATCGCCGCCTCGCCAAACAATCCGCCGCCGTCGTCGAACCCGCCAAAGCCGATGCCACGCACCTTGAGCGTGGCCGAAGAGTTGGCTGGCACGCGCAAAGCGTAAGGCACCTCGACAAGCTGCGAGCCCACGACGCCGATGCAAAGGTTCGCGTTGTTGCCGAAATCGAACGTATTCCAGGCGGAGCCGGGCTGGCTGAAGCCATTGATGATCACGTCTTCGGTCAGGTCCGGCAGGGGTGCGGCCAGCGTGATCAAGCGCGGGCAGGTGCCAGGGATGTCGAACTGGATCAGGTTCAGGCCGGGGCTTGCGTTGGCCTGGCCAATGGCTTCACGCAGCGTTCCTGTGCCGCTGTTGGCATTGCTGGTCACGGTCAGGACGAACGGCCCCGGCGGCACGACCGAGGATTCGTAAGCACCCCGATCCGGAATGCCGCCGATGGTACGTGGGTCACCTGCAATGTCCGCTGCCGGCAGGCCGCCCGGCACATTCGAGGTGCCGGAGTTGATCGCCGGCGAGCCGGGTTCGACAGGGCGATAGTTGACCGGATCGAGCTGCGGATCGCCGACCAGGTTGTCCGAGGATCCGGAGAAGAAGCCACCACCGTTCAAGCTTGAAAGCGATGAATAGATGTTGTTGTGTGCACGCGGCGTATTCGCATCCAGTTGGATGCTGCCGAATACATTGTTGTGCAGCGAATCCGCCCCGATCGAGTTGCCGGCGCAGGATTGCGAATCATACGTTGCCACGAAATCAACGCCGCCGTGATCGCGCACGGTATTGTTGATCAGGCGATAGTCGCCCAGGGCGTTATTGAAGCATTGGATCTCTATGCCGTTGAGTGCACCATCGACGACCAGGCTGTTCTCGATTCGAACGTCGTGACAGGATGTAAAGGCAGTCATCGACGACCATAGACCGACACCCGAAATGCTGTTGCTTACACGTACGCGCCGGATGAGGAATTCCTGGCCGAATGGTGTGCAGTCAAAAGGCGAAGCAAGCACAAGGCCGGCAGTCTGGACGAAACTGAGACCGTCGATGATGAGCGATGCTTCAGCCGTGAAAAGCCAGCGAGAATTGCTGCTGGACTGGCCCTGAATCGTGGTCGAAGACGGGTTGACAGTTACGCGCGTACTGCAGTCGTTGTTCCAACCTCCCGAAAGCTTCAACGCCTGCGGAAATGGGCTGGTGCCGGAATTCGACCAACCATCCGGCATGGTGTAGCTGCCGCTGACCAGTCGAATCTCGTTTTGCTGACTGTTTATTTGCGACACCACCAGCGCGCCGCTCAGTTCGGCCTCCGTATCGACGCAGAACTGAACGGCGCACGCATCGGACGCGAACGAAGACGCGAAGAGCAGGACGACTGCCGCGGCCAGTTTGAGCAGTGCAGCCCTCATGGCTCGAACCGATCGGCAAACAGCCGCGAGTGAGACTCGTAAGCCCCAATGTCGACACTTGCTTCATTGATACGCGGCAGACCTCTGTAGTCCGCGGCACCTGGCGTCCAGGGCGAGAGCATGGCCGGTTCCCGCCCGCCGTCATGCAGCGCTGAATCCGGTAGCGGCACGCCGCTGAAGCAGAGAAAGCCGTCACAGGGCTCATAGGCGGGAGTGGTGCTGATATTGCCGCCCTCGCTGCTGGTCGGGCCGAAAACGGCATTGCCATAGTTATTGTTACGAAGGACAAAGGTCGGTTCGCCGAAGATCCGGAAATCGTAGCCCTCGTTTCCCCAGAAATTGTTGTTGACGATGTACCTGGCCGGCACGTCGCCGAGCAACTGGACGCCGCCGACCTGGGAAACGCCCGTTTCGTCGGAGAAGTTGTCGACCACGGTGTTGTTGACGAAGGTCAGCCGGGCAAGAAACGGCCCGGCATCGCCCCCGCTCAAGGACAGATCCACGGCGCCTCCGGATTCGCGGGCGCGATTGAGGCGGAACAGGTTGTTGATGACGTGCACCTGGACTGCGCCGGTCCCCGAGATGACGGACTCGACCGCGCCACCCAGCCGCGCTTCGTTGTTGAAGAACTGGTTGCGCTCGATCGAAACTGTACCGCTGTAGCCGGTATCCGCGCGCACGGACATCGCGCCGCCTCGCGCCGCGTTTGCGGCGAAGCCGTTCACGAAACGCAAGCGGGATACCGTGAAGTCCCCGCTGCTGGCCAGATCCACTCTCAGGATCCGATCGGTCAGTTGTCCGTTGAGTACGGTATTCGGAGGCCCCTCGAGTTGCTGCCCGCAGTCGTTGCCGAAGAACTCGCTCCAGCCGCCGGAAATCGTCAGGTCGAAGTTTTCCGTCGCGGCCGCGAGGTACTCGAACCCGCCCGCAGGCGTATCGAAGGTGCCGGTGGTCACGCGAATCGTGTCGGACTCACCGTTTCCGGCCGCTGCCGCGAGGGCGAACTCCAGACCCGCACTCGACGTCGCGCAGATTTCGGCCGCCCGGGCGGAAGGGAAGAACAGGACAGCGCCCAGCGCCGCAACAAGGATGGGGGTACGCATTCCGACAGGTTCCGTTCGTGGTCCTGTTCATGCGTGCGCAAACGGCCCGGAAAACGGGCCATGCGATTTTGATCGACCGTGTCAGACGCTACGCAGGAGCTCGTTGACGGAAGTGCGCGAGCGCGTCTTCTCGTCGACCTGCTTGACGATGACGGCGGCATACAGGCTATGGCTGCCATCCTGGGCCGGCAGGCTGCCGGCGACCACGACCGACCCGGCCGGTACCCGGCCGGTGGTGACCTCGCCGGTCTCACGGTTGTAGATGCGCGTCGACTGGCCCAGGAACACCCCCATGCCAATCACCGCCCCTTTCTCAACGATCACGCCCTCGACCACCTCCGAGCGCGCGCCAATGAAACAGCCGTCCTCGATGATGGTCGGATTGGCCTGCAGCGGCTCCAGCACGCCGCCGATACCGGCGCCGCCGGAGATATGCACGCCGCAACCGATCTGGGCGCAGGAGCCGACCGTGGCCCAGGTATCGATCATGCTGCCCGCGCCGACAAAGGCGCCAATATTGACGTAGCTGGGCATCAACACGACGTCGTCGCCGATGTGTGCGCCGCGGCGCACCGTGGCCGTCGGCACGATGCGCGCCCCGCTTGCCTCCGGCCGGTCCGATTCATCGGCAAACCGCAGGTCTACCTTGTCGTAGTAATGGCTTACCGTGCCGTCCATCACCCGATTGGGGGTCATGCGGAAATGCAGCAAAATGGCCTGCTTGAGCCACTGGTTGACGACCCAGCCGTGCGCGCCCGGTTCAGCCACGCGCAGCTCGCCGGATTCCAGGCCCTGCAGACAGGCATCAATCTGTCCGCGCAGTTTGCTGCCGGCGGTGGCAGGACCGAGTTCGGCCCGCCGGTTCCAGGCCGTCTCGATGGCTGTCTTGAGCTTGTCGGGTTGGTTGAGCATCGGGGGTCTGCGCCTGTGTGTCTGTGTGTCTGTGTGTCTGTGTGTCTGTGTGTCTGTGTGTCTGTGTGTCTGTGTGTCTGTGTGTCCGTAGGGTGTTCCGGCGCGTTTGCCGGTTCCGGACCTCGTCCGTCGGGGACGCGGCCCCGACCTACGGAATCACGGGCCCAGGCCGCGATCGTATTCGCGACGGGTCGGCGGATGTCCCGGCGCGTTTGCCGGTTCCGGACCTCGTCCGTCGGGGACGCGGCCCCGACCTACGGAATCACGGGCCCAGGCCGCGATCGTATTCGCGACGGGTCGGCGGATGTCCCGGCGCGTTTGCCGGTTCCGGACCTCGTCCGTCGGGGACGCGGCCCCGACCTACGGAATCACGGGCCCAGGCCGCGATCGTATTCGCGACGGGTCGGCGGATGTCCCGGCGCGTTTGCCGGTTCCGGACCTCGTCTGTCGGGGACGCGGCCCCGACCTACGGAATCACGGGCCCAGGCCGCGGTCGTATTCGCGACGGGTCGGCGGATGTCCCGGCGCGTTTGCCGGTGCCGGACCCCGTCCGTCGGGGACGCGGCCCCGACCTACGGAATCACGGGCCCAGGCCGCGATCGTATTCGCGACGGGTCGGCGGATGTCACGGCGCGTTTGCCGGTTCCGGACCCCGTCCGTCGGGGACGCGGCCCCGACCTACGGAATCACGGGCCCAGGCCGCGATCGTATTCGCGACGGGTCGGCGGATGTCACGGCGCATATGCCGGTTCCGTACCTCGTCCATGCGTCTGTGGTCATCATCATGATACTCCACCGATGACCGTCTACCACCTGTCGCCTGTCGCCTACCCTCCCGTCATACATCCAGCCGCCCGCGCAGCTCGCGCTCCAGCGCATCGCAGGCGTTTCGATCCAGGGGCCGGCCATCGCTGGTGGTGATCGTGAACACGTCTTCGACGCGCTGCCCGAAGGTCGCGACGCGCGCGTCGTGGAGGCGCAGGTGCTGCGCCACCAGCGCCTCGGCAATGGCCGACAGCAGCCCCGGCCGGTCGGTGGCGGCAATCTCCAGCTCGGTCATGCGCTCGCCGGCCGAGAGCCTGATTTCGGCCCGGCCCATGAACGGCTGAAGTCGCCTCGGTACGGGGCGCGGCGGCAGCGGGCGAACCTGACGGGTGCCGAGCTGTTCGGCCAGCGTGCAGCGCAGGCGCTCGGCATCCGAGCGGTTGAGCGGCTGGTTGTTCGCATCCATGACCTGAAAAATATCCCAGCTGCGCGCATCCGCGGTGGTGACCACCCGCGCTGCCAGCACGTTGAGCTGCATGCGGTCGAGCTCGCGCGCAACCACCGCAAACAGCCCGGCAAAGTCGTCGGCATGCACGAAGACCTCGGTGATTTCCTTGTCAGCCAGCTCGCGACAGGCAACCAGCGGCCGCCGGTCATCGTCCAGTACACGGGCAGTGGTCCAGACCAGCTGGTCGGCATCGAGGCGCAGAAAGGCGCGATCCGGCAGCCCGCGCCAGAGCGCCTCGATTGCGCTGGATTCATGGCCCTGATCCGTCAGCCCGGCCAGCGCCTCGGCACGTGTCTCGTCCAGGCTGGCCTGGCGATCGACCGGGTGCTCCAGCCCCCGCCGCAGTGCCGCGGTGGCGGCGGTATAGAGTTCCCATAACAAGCTGTCTTTCCAGGAGTTCCAGAGTTTGGGACTGGTCGCGGCGATATCGGCCACGGTAAGTACAAACAGATGGTCGAGATGACGCTGGTCGCCAACCTGGCTGGCAAACGCGTTGACAACCTCCGGGTCGGAAATGTCCTCACGCTGGCTGGTGCGCGACATCAGCAGATGCTTGCCGACCAGCCAGACGACCAGGTCGCGATCGGCCTCGGGCATGCTCAGCCGCTCAACGAATTCACGCGCATCCCCGGCACCGAGCTCGGAGTGGTCGCCGCCGCGTCCCTTGGCGATATCGTGAAACAGCGCTGCCAGGTAGAGCACTTCGGGCCGCTCGATGTTGCCAAAGATCTCGATGGCGCGCGCGAACCGATCCGGATGCCTGGCGTGGGCAAAGTGACGCAGATTGCGAATCACGAAAAGGGTGTGCTGATCAACGGTGTAGACGTGGAACAGATCGAACTGCATGCGCCCGGTGATCTGGCCGAAGGGGGGCAGCAGCGCAGCTAACACGCCGTAGCGATTCATGCGCGCAAGCTGGCTGTAGACGCGACGCTTGCGCCGCAGCAGCGCCAGAAACTGGTCGAGGATCTGCGGGTCACTGCGGAACTGCTCGTCGATCAGATAGAGGTGTTCGCGGACAGTGCGGATCGTGGTCGCCCGCACGCCGCGGATGTCCGGATGGTCGCACAGCACCAGAAACATGCGCATCAGCAGCGAGGGATCCTGGACCACGGCATGCGCATCCTTGAGCTCGAGGTAGCCATGGTGGATCCGGAAATGATGATCGATTTCCGCCGATGGGAGGTGACGCCGGCCGACCAGCAGTTCCTCGTCGAAGGTCTGCAACAGACGCTCGTTGAGTCGGGCGACCTGCATGACGTTGCGGTAATAGCGCTGCATGAACTGTTCGACCGGTCGGTTATCGTCACTGCAGTCACCGAAGCCGAAGCGCTCGGCAAGCCGGCGCTGGTATTCAAACAGCAAGCGCTCCTCCGCTCGTCCGGCTGCCCGATGAAGGGCCCAGCGCAGCTTCCACAGGTGATTGCGGCTGGCGACCAGGTCCTCGTGCTCACGCTCGCTCAGGAACCCGTGCTCGACCAGGCCGTGCAGCGTCGACGTACCGAAATGACGGCGCGTCACCCAGGCAATCATCTGCATGTCACGCAGCCCGCCCGGCCCTTCCTTGAGGTTGGGCTCGAGGTTGTATACGGTGTCCTCGAACTGGGCGTGACGCGCTTCCTGCTCCTCGACCTTGGCGGAGTAGAAAGCCTCGGCCGGCCACAGTGCCGGCGCATCGGTCAATTCGCGCATGCGCGCGTACAACTGACCCGCGCCGGCCATCAGGCGAGACTCCATCAGGTTGGTAGCCACGCCCACATCCTGCCCGGCCGCCTCCACGCACTCCGCCACATTCCGAACGCTGTGGCCGGGGTGAAAGCCTGCATCCCAGAGCACGCGCACAAAGCGCTCCAGCGCCTCGACCGGCGCATCATCGCCGTCCGCGCGCAACACCAGCAGATCGACGTCCGAGTGCGGATGCAGTTCGCCGCGGCCGAACCCACCGACAGCGCACAGGTCCAGACCACCGTCAGCCGGCGCCAGGCGCTCCCAGGCATTCAGAACAAGCTGTTCGACAACCCAGGCGCGAGCGTGAACCAGCTCCCCGATTTCCGTACCCTGGTCGAACAATCGGTGCAGCTCGGTGTCGGCCGCGGCACGCGCCCGGTCGAGCGCCTCGCTGAGCGTGGTCGGATCGGCGTCGAGGCGCACCAGCGCGGCCAGATCAAGACAGTTGCGGGTGGCGGGGACCGCGCTGAGCCGGTCTTTCACAGCGGATCGTCGGGTAGCCGGGTCAGAATGTCGACGCCGTCGTCAGTGACGGCCATGGTGTGTTCCCACTGGGCTGACAGGCTTCGGTCGCGGGTAATGACGGTCCACCCGTCAGGCAGAAGCCGGGTGTCGCGCTTGCCGAGATTGACCATGGGTTCGATGGTAAAGGTCATGCCCGGTTCCAGCCGCAGGCCCTCGCCCGGGCGCCCGTAATGGAGCACCTGGGGTGCCTCATGAAAGCCGCGCCCGATTCCGTGACCGCAATACTCGCGTACCACAGAGCAGCGCTGGTTTTCGACGTAGGCCTGGATGGCATGACCGATGTCACCGAGCGTCGCGCCGGGGCGAACCGTATCAATGCCGCGCACCAGCGCCTCATGCGCCACCTCGCAGATGCGCTGCGCCTTGACCGACGGGGCGCCGACATAGAACATCTTCGAGGTATCACCGTGCCAGCCGTCCTGGATGACGGTCACATCGATATTGATGATGTCCCCGTCCTTGAGCACCTTCTCGCCGGGTATGCCGTGACAAATCACGTGATTGACCGAAGTGCAGATCGACTTGGGAAACCCCTTGTAGTTCAGCGGCGCGGGCACGGCGTGGAGTTCGTCGACGATGTATTCATGCGCGATGCGATCAAGTTCGCCGGTACTCACACCCGGCTGCACGTGCTCGCGAATCATGGCCAGCACGCTGGCGGCTTGCTGGCCGGCCACACGCATGGCCTCGATCTCGCCGGGGGTCTTGATGTGGACTTGATGATTCATGAACCAAAATGGAGTCAACCTGAATCAGTCTAACCGAAAGCCCGTCATCGCGAGGCCGCGAATGCGCGGCAGCCACAATCCATGCCTTTTGGCACGTGTGTGCCGCCGACGCGCAATGGCAGACTGCAGGCTGATGGATGCCCTGCCTCAAACTATCGTGATCAGGAACGCGCCGTTGCCATGAAGAAATTGCTCCGAATCCTGCTGCCGCCGGCGCTCATTGTCGTATCGATCGCCGTAGTCATGGTACTGGCGATGAACCGACCCACGCCGCCCGAGCGCGAGTCTGAGAAAACGGCCATGCCCGTCGACACCATTGTCCCCGAACCGGCCGGTGCGCATTTTACCGTGCAGGCCCAGGGTTCGGTGCAGCCACGAACGGAAACCAGCCTGGTCTCCGAGGTCAGCGGAAAGGTGATCGCGATCTCCGAGGACTTCGTGGCCGGCGGCTTCTTCCGCGCCGGAGAGGTGCTGGTCGAGATCGATCCCAGCGATTACGAAACGGCCCTGAAGCAGGCCCAGGCCGACCTGGCTGCCGCCCGGGCCCGACTGGCCGATGAACAGGCCCGCTCCGAACAGGCACGACGCGACTGGCAACAAATGCATGGCAGCGATCGCGACCCCCCGACCCTGGTATTGCGCATTCCCCAGCTCGATCAGGCGCGGGCCGCCGTTCTGGCTGCCGAGGCGGCCACGGCCCGGGCCGAACGCAATCTCGAGCGAACGCGCATCAGCCTGCCCTACGATGGCATGGTGCGATCGCGTTCGGTCGGTACCGGTCAGTACGTGACGGCCGGCAGCACGCTGGGGCAGGCGTTTGCTGTCGACGTGGCAGAGGTGCGACTGCCCTTGCCCGATCGGGATCTGTCGTTCGTCAACCTGCCGCGGCCGGGCCGTGATGACCAGCCGGGTCCGAGCGTTGAGCTGTTCGCCGAGGTCGGCGGTCAGCGCGGCAGCTGGCGCGGTGAAGTGGTGCGCACGGAAGGCGTGGTCGAGGAGACCACACGACTGACCTATGCGGTCGTGCGCATCGAAGACCCTTACGGCCTGCTGGGCAGCGACCAGCCGGTACCGCTGCCGATGGGCACCTACGTGCGCGCCGAAATAGAAGGGCGATCGGCTGCCGGATTGATCGAGCTGCCGCGCGAAGCGCTTCGCGATGGCGATCGGCTGTTCATTGCCGATGCTGAAAATCGCCTGCAGATCCGGCCGGTCACGGTCGTTCGCAAGACGCCACAACGCGTCTACCTGGCTGATTCCATCGAATCCGATGAACGGGTGATCACGACCGCCATCACCACGCCGGTTCCGGGCACCCGCCTGAACGTGCGTGAGAGCACCGGAACAGACCCGGAACTGCGGATCCTGCCGGCCGGGGAGGAAACAGAGGTCGCTGCGCAAACAGGCGGGCCGGCATGAAATCTGAACGTAACTGGTACGGCAGCATCATCGCCTGGTTCGCTCACAACTCGGTGGCGGCCAATCTGCTGATGTGGTGCCTGCTGCTCGGCGGTGTCGCCACGGCGTTCACCATCACCAAGGAAATCCAGCCGAGGATCGAAACCAATTACGTCACCGTCAGCGTTCCCTACCGCGGCGGCACGCCCCGGGACGTGGAACAGGGGGTGTTGATCAAGATCGAGGAGGCCATCCAGGACGTCGAGGGCATCAAGGAAATGGTGGCCACCGCACGGGAGGGATCCGGCAGCGTCCAGATCGAGGTCGATCAGGACTTCGACGTGCTCGAGGTGCTCGACGTGATCAAGACCCGGGTCGACTCCATATCGACCTTTCCGGCCGAAACCGAACGCCCGGTCTACCAGCGCAACACATGGACCCAGGAAGTCATCTGGGTCTCGGTGTTCGGCGATGTCGACGAGCGAACGCTCAAGGAATCGGCGCGCCAGATTCGCGACGAGATTATCGCCCTGCCAGATGTCACCCGTGCCGAACTGGTCGGCACGCGGGCCTACGAGATCGGCATCGAAGTCCGCGAGGAAACACTTCGCGCCTACGATCTCACGCTGGGCGAAGTTGCCCAGGCAATTCGTGAGTCCTCGCTGGATTTGCCCGGCGGACGGATCGAGACCGCTGGCGGCGATGTGCTGGTTCGCACGGTCGGCCAGGCCTATGTGGGACGTGACTTCGAGGATATCGTGGTTCGCTCCAACCCTGATGGTTCACGCGTACTGGTGCGCGATATCGCCACCATTCGCGACGGCTTCGTCGAGCGCGAACGCTATGCCCGCCATAACGGCCAGCCCGCCACGGCAATCCGGGTAATGAGCGTAGGCGAGCAGAACGCCCTGGCCGTGTCCGAGGCGGTGCGCGCCTACATTGCAGAAAAGCAGCAGCAACTGCCACCGGGCTTGAGCGTTGACTGGTGGGCCGATATCTCCTACTACCTCAAAGGCCGCATGGAGATGATGGGCAAGAATCTGGTCGCCGGCGCCGTTCTGGTGTTTCTGATTCTGGCGCTTTTCCTGCGACTGAAGCTGGCCTTCTGGGTGATGGTCGGCCTGTTGATCGCCTTTCTCGGTGCATTGTGGACGCTGCCGGCCTTCGGTGTGACCATCAACCTGATCAGCCTGTTCGGTTTTCTGGTCGTGCTGGGTATCGTGGTCGATGACGCGATCGTCATGGGCGAGTCGGCCTATACCGAGATTCGCGAACGGGGACACTCGGTCGACAACGTGGTCAACGGGGTCTACAAGGTCGCCATTCCGGCTACCTTCGGCGTTCTGACGACCATTGCCGCCTTCCTGCCCATTCTGATGATCTCCGGAATCTCCGGACAGTTCTTCGCCGCCATTGGCTGGGTGGTGGTGCTGTGCCTGTTCATGTCGCTGGTCGAGTCCAAGCTGATCCTGCCGGCTCACCTGGCACATATGCGGGTCAAGGCGTTCGAGCCGGATACGACCAACCGTTTCATCCGCTTCCAGCGCCGGTTTTCCGACGGTCTGTTCCGCTTTGTCGACGGCTTCTATCTCCCGGCGCTGCGGGCGATGCTGCGCAACCGCTATCTGTCTCTGGCGCTCTTTATTTCCATCCTGATTCTGTCGCTGGGCCTGATCGTCAGCGGCGCCATGCGGGTGGTGTTCTTCCCCGACTTCGCCGGTGACTTCATGCAGGTCGAACTGGAGATGAGCGAAGGCACGCCCGCCTACGTGACACATGCCAACATCGACTATCTGGCCGAGAAGCTTGCCGCCACAGACCAGGCACTGCAGGACAAGTATGCGCTTGCCGCACCACTTGTGCGCACCGTGTTTGCCTGGTCCGGGTCGGATACCTCAGGCGGCATGCTGGTGGAACTGACCAAGCGGGAAGACAGTCCGGTTACCATCAACGAGCTCCAGCGCCAATGGCGTGAAGCCGTCGGCCAGATCCCCGGCGCGCGTGCGCTGCGCATCGGCAATGCCGGCGGCGGACCTGGAGGCGGCGGGCCGGACATTTCATTTCAGCTGGTCGGCAACGATCTCGGCCAGCTCGAGGCGGCCGCCGCCGAGCTGGAACGCCGGGTTCGAGGGTTCGAGGGCACGTACGATGTACGCAATTCCTTCGAGGGCGGTCTGAAGGAGCTGCAGCTGGAAATCAAACCGGAGGCTGAGGTGCTGGGCCTGAGCCAGCGGGACCTGGCCCGCCAGGTTCGACAGGCGTTCTTCGGCGAGGAAGTCCAGCGCATCCAGCGCGGCCAGGACGACGTTCGCGTCATGGTGCGTTATCCGCGCGAGCAGCGAACCTCGGAAGGCTATCTCGAGGCCATGCGAATCCGCGCTGCCGACGGTTCGGAAGTGCCGTTCGGCGCCGTGGCCGACATCCGGGTCGGCAGCAGCCCGTCGGTCATTCGCCGTTTCGACCGCCTGCGTTCGATCAGCGTGACCGGCCGGGTCGACAAGGACGTGGCCGAACCGGGCCGGATCACGACCGAGCTGCAGGAGCAGCACATTCCGGAGATCCTGGCCGGCTATCCCGGCGTCAGCTACCGGGTATCGGGCGCGACGCGCAGCCAGCAGGAGGTGCGCGATGATCTGCTCATGGGCACTGGCCTCGCCCTGTTTCTGATTTACGCGCTGATCGCCGTTCCGCTGCGCTCCTACCTGCAGCCGCTACTGATCATGTCGGTGATTCCCTTTGGCATGGTGGGCGCGGTCGTCGGACACTGGCTGCTGGGCATTCCGGTCAGCATGCTGAGCTTTTTCGGGATCGTTGCGCTGGCCGGTGTCGTGGTCAACGACAGCCTGATTCTGGTTGACTTCGTCAATCGCCACCGCCGGGCCGGCGAATCGCGTATCGACGCCGCCATCAAGGCCGCCCGCGCCCGGTTCCGCGCCATCATCCTGACCTCGGCAACAACGTTCCTGGGCCTGGCGCCGATCGTGTTCTTCGAGACCAGTCTGCAGGCGCAGATCGTTATCCCGATGGCCACGTCGCTGGCATTTGGCATTCTCTTCGCTACGGTCATCACGCTGGGCCTGATCCCCATCCTCTACCTGATCGGCGACGACTTCGTGCGCATGATGCAGCGCATCACCGGACGCGAAAGCCACGGCATGATTGCCGGAAAAGAGGCCGAAGCCACGAGCTAGTGGTCCATGCCATTTAGCCGCATGGCCCACTGGCGAATTGATGCGCGATCGGGCACCATAGACTTATGAATGCTGCGCAACTGTTCGTCCGCTGCCTGGAAAACGAGGAGGTCGAGTATGTCTTCGCCGTCCCCGGCGAGGAGAATCTCGCGCTGCTCGAAGCCCTGCGCGAATCCAGTATCAGGCTGATCGTGACCCGCCACGAGCAGGGTGCCGGCTTCATGGCCGCCTGCTACGGCCGCCTGACCGGAAAACCGGGGGTCTGCCTGTCAACGCTGGGGCCCGGAGCGACCAACCTGGTCACCCCGGCAGCTTACGCCGAACTCGGCGCCATGCCGCTGGTGATGATCACCGGCCAAAAGCCGATCAAGACCTCCAAACAGGGCCACTTCCAGATCATCGATGTGGTCGACCTGATGCGACCGGTGACCCGGTATACGCGCCAGATCGTCTCGGCGGCCACCATCCCGTCACGGGTGCGCGAGGCATTCCGTCAGGCCGCCGAAGAGCGACCGGGCGCCACGCATCTGGAGTTGCCCGAGGACGTGGCCGAGGAACAGACCGACGAGTTGCCGGTCCAGGCCAGCCTTACGCGCCGTCCCGTCGCCGAGGAAAAAGCCATAGAGCGGGCCGTGGCCGCGATCGAGAAGGCGAGGCGGCCGCTGCTGTTGATCGGCGCCGGCGCCAACCGCAAGCTCACCTCGCGCATGCTGCGCCGCCTCATCGACCATACGAACATCCCGTTCGTCAGCACGCAGATGGGCAAGGGCGTGGTCGGGGAAACCGACTGCTGGATGGGCACGGCGGCGCTGTCGGAAGGCGACTATGCCCACCGGGTGATCGAAAATGCCGACTGCATCATCAACATCGGACACGATGTCGTCGAAAAGCCGCCGTTTTTCATGCGCGAGGGCCGACGCACCATCATTCACGTCAACTTCTTTTCCGCCGAGGTCGATCCGGTCTACTTCCCGCAGCTCGAGGTCACCGGCGACATCGCCAATGCCGTCTGGCAGATCGACAGGAGCCTTGAGGTTCAGGCGCACTGGGATTTCGAGTTCGCCCACCGGGTTCGAACCGCGATGCTCGAGGACCTGGATCGCGGACGCGGCCTGGACCCGTTTCCGGTTCATCCCCGGCGGGTCGTCCACGCCGTACGCGAGGCCATGCCCGAAGACGGCATCGTCAGCCTCGACAATGGTCTGTACAAGGTCTGGTTTGCGCGCAACTACCGCACCACGCGGCCCAATACCCTTTTGCTCGACAACGCGCTGGCGACCATGGGCGCCGGGCTGCCGGTGGCCATGGCCGCACGCCTCGTACACCCCAACCGCAAGGTCCTGGCCATCTGCGGCGACGGCGGTTTCATGATGAACTCCCAGGAGCTCGAGACCGCGGTACGCCTGGGGCTCGGCCTGGTGGTTCTGGTCTTGCGAGACGACGCCTACGGCATGATTCGCTGGAAGCAGAAAGACATGGGCCTGCCCGATTACGGCCTCGGCTTCGGCAATCCGGATTTCGTCGCCTACGCCAACAGCTACGGCGCGAAAGGCCATCGGGTCGAGTCGGCCGATCACCTGCATGGGCTGCTGGCCGAATGCATCGACCGTCCCGGCGTGGACCTGATCGACTGTCCGATCGACTACGCCGACTGCCAGGAAGAACTGTTTGTGAGGATCCCCGGGGCCAGCGGCGCAATCAAGCCCTGATGCGCGAAATGAGACAAAGACATTAGCGATCGGGTTTCCGGACTGCGCCATCCGGTCGCGGCCGGCATGCTTGCCGGAAATGAAGTCCGCGCAGGGCTTGGCTTGCGGACCCAGCAACCGCATCTAGGCCTGTAACAGCCCGTAAACCAAGACACGCCCATGAAACTGCCCGAAAAACGATACGTGGCCAGCTTCGACGTCGATGCACAGCGTACTTTCACCCCGCTGTGTCCAGACGAGTTACCCGTCGAGGAGGGCGACACCATTGGCCCCGAACTCAACCGCCAGGCGCAAATGGCCGGCTGGCGCCTGGGCTCGAAAGATTCGCACAGCCCGGAGGCGGTCTGGGTCACCGATGATCCCGACAAAATCGGCCGGCCGGGCGTGGAAGGCGACAACGTCGAGGAGCACTGGCCGGTTCACGCCGTGCCGGGCACCGAGGGCTTCGAGCTGGTACCCGGCCTGCCGCGTCCGGCCGACTATGACTTCTTCGTCTGGAAAGGGGTTGAACTGGACATGCACCCCTACGGTGCCTGCTACCACGATATTGCCGAGCGGATGAGCACCGGCGTGATCGAGTGGCTGCAGACGCGCGAAATCAGCCATGTGCTGGTCGGCGGGCTGGCCACCGACTACTGCGTCAAGGCCACCGCGCTGCAGCTTCGAGAAGCCGGCTTCCGGGTCATTCTTAATCTGGCGGCGACCCGCGGCATCGCCAAGGACTCGGTCAGCCAGGCGCTCGCGATCATGCGCAAAGCCGGCATCGAGACCATCCATGACGTTGGCGATCTGGAACCGGCGGCATGATCATCGAGTCGCTGCTCGACACGGACCTCTACAAGTTTTCGATGATGCAGGCCGTGCTCCACCAGTTTCCCGGGGCCGAGGTCGAGTATCACTTCAAGTGCCGGACAAATGACGTCGACCTGCGGCCCCTGCAGCAGGACCTGGAACGCGAGCTGGCGCATTTGTGCGCGCTGGGGCTGGGACCTGAAGAGCTCAATTTCCTGGCCAGCCAGCGCTACATCAAGAGCGATTTCATTGAATTCCTGCGGTTGTTCCACCTGCAGTCCCGCTTCGTCGACATCGGCGAATCCGATGGCCAGCTCGCGATTCGAATCCGCGGTCCCTGGCTGCACACCATTCTGTTCGAGGTGCCCTTGCTGGCGATCATCAGCGAGCTTTACAGCCGCCACGCCTATGCCGACCACAATCTGACAGAAGGCCGTCGGCGCCTGAGCGAAAAGATCGAGCAGGTGCGCGCCCTCGACCGCCCGGACGAGTTCGTCTTCGCCGACTTCGGCACCCGCCGGCGCTTCTCGCGGGAGTGGCACGACGAGGTGGTGACCACCCTGGCCCGCGAAATCCCCGGCAGCCTGCGCGGCACCAGCAACGTGCGCCTGGCCCGCGCATTGGACCTGGTACCGATCGGCACGATGGCGCACGAGTTCATTCAGGCCTGTCAGGCGCTGGGCCCACGCCTGGCCGAGACACAGCGTTTCGCCTTCGAGGTCTGGGCGCGCGAGTATCGGGGTGATCTCGGCATCGCGCTGTCGGACACCTACAGCCTGAAGGCCTTTCTGCGCGACTTCGACATGTATTTCTGCAAGCTCTTCGACGGGGCACGACAGGACTCAGGCGACCCGTTCGAATGGGCCGAAGCCATGATCGAGCATTACCGCAACAACCGTGTCGACCCGAGGACCCGTAACCTGATTTTCTCCGATTCGCTCAACATTCCGCGGGCGGCCGAAATCTGGCAACGCTTCCGCGATCGGGCCAATGTCTCTTTCGGCATCGGTACCAACCTGACCCACGATACCGGCGTCGATCCGATCAACATCGTCATCAAGATGACCGGTTGCAACGGCCAGCCGGTGGTCAAGCTGTCCGACTCACCGGGCAAGATCGTGTCGACCGACCAGGCCTACCTGGCCTGGGTGCGGCAGGCATTCGATGTGCCCGAAGTACACAGCTGACCCCGGGCGGGCCCGCTCCGGTACACTAGAACCCGACCATGGACGCGCCTGACACCCATCTGGCCAACGAGCGGCCGCTCAAGGACACGAGCATATCGCTGGTACTTGGTTCCGGCGGCGCGCGCGGACTGGCGCATATCGGTGTGATCCGGGCGCTGGAGCGGGCCGGGGCCGAAATACGCACCGTGGCCGGCAGTTCGATGGGCGCGCTAGTCGGCGGAATCTACGCGGCCGGACGCCTTGATGCCTATGAGGAGTGGGTCTGCGGCCTGGAGCAGTCGGACGTGCTTGGCCTGGTCGACTGGACCTTTTCCGGGGGTGGACTGATCAAGGGCCGCAAGATTATCAACCACCTCTCGGATATGATCGGCGAGTTTGATATCGAACAGCTCGATATCGATTTCACGGCCGTGGCGGTGGATCTGGATCTGGGTCGTGAGGTCTGGCTCGATCGCGGTCCGCTGTTCGACGCCATCCGGGCGTCGATCGCCATTCCCGGAGTATTCAGGCCACATCACTATCGCGGGCGGACGCTGGTCGACGGCGGGATTCTCAATCCAGTACCGATTGCGCCGACCCTGCGTGCCATGAATCAATGGACGGTGGTCACGGACGTCAATGGTCCGTCAGAGTATCCTGCTCCGCTCGGAGAGGCCGAAGCGGAAAGGGACAGCGACGACAGCAGCGGCATGATGGCACGGGTCCGTGAATTCATGAACGGCTGGCGCGACAGTGATCAGAACAAGAAGCAGGACGACGAAAACGCATCGCGGCCGGGTTTGATGGCAGTGATGATGCGGGCGCTGGACATCATGGAGGCGGCCATTGCGCGTCATCACATGGCGATCTTCCGCTCCGATCTGGTCATCACGATTCCCAAGAACACCTGCCTGGTACACGAATTCCACCGTGCCCGGGAGGTGATTGATTACGGTCAGCAGCGGGCCGAAAAGGCCATCACCGCGCTGAATACGAGCCGTCACCCCGATCCGGCGCGCGACCGGCAACTACTGGAGAAACATCATGCTGGAAGATGACGACCAGCTGTTCGACGCGGCCGCCGATGCCGTGGTCGATCTGGGCAACCAACTGGCCGAGGCGCATACCGACGCCGATCCCTGGGCGCTGGCCGACGGCCTGATCGCCGGCGCCGTGCACTTCTGGCTGTACGCGCGCCAGCCCGAGCAACCGCCAACCGACGAAGACCTGACCACGGCCCGTGAACGCGTCGAGGAACTGGTCAACCTGGTCATGCAGTCGGCCGAAGACAGCGAATATCTGCACTCGCCGCAGGACTCCGACGTGGGGCGAGCGTAGACTCTGTCACCGATCCCGTCGCTCCCGGCGTATTTTCGGGCCATGATCCGGGCCCGTCAGCCCGCGTAGGTCGGGGCCATGTCCCCGACGGACGACGTAGAAGATCTGTACATGTGTAGCTACGTGTGTTCAAACCTCGCATCTCGTCCGTCGGGGATGTTACCCCGACCTACTCACGACTCTGTTCGCGAACCGCCTTGAACTCGTTGCCCGCATACCACTCCGGCCAGGCTTCGCTGTCGGCGACTGTACGGCCGACCACGTAGAACAGTTCAAGGTCCTCGGCCACGCCGCGCAGGTCCCAGTCCTCGCTGTAGGTATCGGCCGTCTTGTGATAGCGTTCTGCGCGATATTCTGCCTGCCACTGCAGACCGTACTCCCGGCCCTTCTCGCGATGATCGACGCCGCCCTTGGCATAAAGCGCCGGAATGCCCACCTTGGCCAGGTTGAAATGGTCAGAACGGTAGTAGTAACCGGCTTCCGGGCTGGGTTCCTGCTCGATATGACGGCCCTGCCGCCGGGCGGCGAGAGAGAGCAGGTCCTCGAGCTCGGACGACCCGTATCCGATCACGGTCACGTCATGCGTGGGTCCAAGCACGGACATGGCATCGAGGTTAATTGCTGCGACCGTCTGGCCGTGGGGAAAAACCGGCTCCGTGGCATAGTGGCGTGAGCCGAGCAGCCCGTATTCTTCGAGCGTGACTGCGGCAAACAGGGCGGATCGCGCCGCCGCGCCGGCCTCGGCATGCAGTCGGGCCAGCTCCAGCAGGCCAGCCGTGCCCGAGGCGTTGTCAACCGCACCGTTGTAAATCCCGTCCGAACCCGGACGTGCCAGGTTGCGGCCGAGATGATCCCAGTGGGCCATGTAAATCAGCGCCTCGCCCGGGCGCTGCTGGCCCGGCAGCAGCGCCAGCACGTTGTAGGACGTGCCCGAGCGCGCGCTGTTGCGAACACGGGCGCTCGCTTCGGCATCCAGGCTGACGTAGTCGAATCCCGCTTGACCGGCACGCTGCTTGAGCTCGTCGTAGTCGTGCCCTGCCCTTGTGAAGAGCTCGCGCGCAGCCTCAACGGTCAGCCAGCCCTCCAGGGCCACGCGCGGCGCATTGCGGTCGCTGGCCAGCACGAACTCGGCACCCGACCAGGAGTTGATCACCACCTGCCAGGGATAGGAGGCCGGTTCGGTCTCGTGTACCACCAGGGCGGCGGCCGCGCCCTGTCGCGCCGCCTCCTCGTATTTGTAGGTCCAGCGACCGTAGTAGGTCATTTCGCGGCCGTTGAACAGGTTCTCGTCGCCGCTGGCAAAGCCCGGATCGTTGACCAGGATCACGACGGTCTTGCCCTCGACGTCCAGCCCCGCATAGTCGTTCCAGTCATACTCCGGGGCCACGATTCCATAGCCGACAAAGACGATCTCCGAGTCTTCGATGGCGTGTGGGTCGGTTCCCAGCCGACGTGAATTGATCACCATCTGTTCGGGGTAGCTCAACGTCATCTCGTCTTCGCCAAAACTGACCTCGAGATCACTGCGCTCGGCGTTGGTCAGCTCGATCATCGGCACCGGCTGCAGGTAGCTCTCGCCGTAGCCGGGCTGCAGACCCATGCCGTGAAACTGCTCGACCAGGAAATCGACAGTCAGACGTTCGCCGCGCGTGCCCGGTGCGCGCCCTTCGAACTCATCCGAGGCCAGGGTCGATATCCAGTCGCGCAGGCGCTGGATGTTCAGGCCGGAGTCAGGCAGCGTCGGCAGGTCCACCGCTTCCGGGCCGGCATCGTAGTCGCTCGCAGGCGCCTGACGGGGCACCGATTCGGTGGTTTCGCCAGTGGCGGGATCGTTGGCTTCGCATCCGGCCAGGAAAGCAGCCAGGCCAATGACAAGAAGGAACTTTCGGATCATGATGATTCCAGTGCGGTCCAGTGGCAGCATTGTAACGCCGGCGCTCGGCGCGGCGGGAGGCCCCGTGTCAGATGACGCCGTCCTCGAGCGCCTTGAGCACCGCACGCGTGCGGTCACGAACGCCCATTTTCGACAGGATGTTGGAGACGTGGTTCTTGACCGTACCTTCGGCCACGTTCAGCGCACCGGCGATCTCCTTGTTTGAATAGCCGCCGGCCATCAGACGCAGAATCTCCGTTTCGCGCTCGGTCAGCGGATCGGGCTGCGGCAGGCTGGTGAACCGGGTCCGCATCTGCCCGAGACCTTTCATCAGGCGTTCAGTCACCGCCGGCTTGACCAGCGTTTTTCCTTCGGCCACGGCGCGTACCGCCTCAAGCAGTTCTTCGAGCGCAACATCCTTGAGCAGATAGCCGCGGGCGCCGGCCCGCACGCCGGCCAGCACCAGATCGTCGTCGTCGAAGGTGGTCAGGATAATGGTTGGCGGCAACCGATTCACAGCGCTGAGCGCCTGCAGGACGTCCAGGCCATTCTTGCCGGGCATGCGCATGTCGAGCAACAACAGGTCCGGCCCGACCGCCGGAACCTGTTCGATGGCCGCCTGCCCATCGGCGGCTTCCGCGACCACTTCGATGTCGTCGGCCAGCTCGAGCAGCGAGCGCACGCCCTGGCGCACCAGGGTCTGGTCGTCAACCAGCATGACCCGGATCATCCGCCCTGCTCCGCCGGGAGCCAGGCCTTGACCTGAAAGCCGGCCCCGGGCCGGGTGGCAATATCCAGCCGGCCGCCCAGTTCCCGGAGACGCTCACGCATGCCGATGATGCCGTTTCCGGGGATCAGGTTGGTCGAACCCCGGCCATCATCCCGGGCGCGCAGCACCAGGCCGTCGTCGGCCTGGATCACGCTGATCCAGAGATTGCGCGCCGCGGCGTGTCGCACGGCATTGGTGATCAACTCCTGGGCGCAGCGCAGGAGAATCTGCGCTCGCTTCGGATCGGTCTGGGACAGCTCCGGCGGAATATCGAGGTGAATGTTCAGTTCGGGAACGCCCGAGGCCAGGGTCTCCAGCGCATAACGGAAGTCGACCTCGGTGTCCCGGCGCATGTCACTGACCACTTCCCGCACATCCGACAGAAGCAGTCGCGCAATCGATGCGGCCTGCTCGGTGTGGCGACGAGCCTTTCCTTCACCGACATGGCTGGCCACTTCCAGGTTCAGGGTCAGTGCCGTCAGGTGGTGTCCGACCAGGTCGTGGAGTTCGCGCGAGATTCTGACTCGCTCGGCAATCCGCGTGTTTTCGGTCAGCAGTGACTGGGTCGCCAGCAGTTCGGAATTGACGCGACGCAGCTCCGCCCGCGCCTTCATCTGCTGCAGGGCCAGCAGGGAGGCGATAAAGGGAAAGGAGGTCAGTCCGAGATTCATCAGGAAGAACACCAGCGCCAGCAGCCAGCTGGCCGAGGGCGTGAGAAATACCCAGACGCTGGAGACCACGGCCATCAGCATGATCCAGATGACACCGATGATCATCGGCAACATCCACGGCAGCAAGGCGGCCACCAGCATGATCAGCAGACTGCCGATGCCCGTGCCGGTGAAATAGCTGACCGATATCGCTGCAGCCGACATGATCAGCAACACCAGGACACGCTTCCAGAATGGTCCGGCGCGCTCCAGGCGCACGACCGGATGCCACAGCGCCAGCAGAAACACCAGCGCTGCCGACCACCAGCCCGTGATCCGGTAAACCGATGGCGGCTCGGGCGCCGGCCAGAGCCAGGGCAGCAGCAGAAGGGGCAGCGCGGCCAGCAGCCAGATCATCACGCCGACATAGCGCAGCCATTCAATCGTACGCAGTTCGGCCAGCTTGCCGACTCGTTCCAATAAAGCCTCGATTGCCATGACGCCGATTCTAAACCTGTTCCAACCGGGACACATGGGCCACAGGTCACCATCAACCCGGCGTGCAGGTACCGTGCTATCAAAAAAAACCGCCGGGCGGTGCCCGGCGGTTTCGTTACGAGCAGATCAGGTCGGAGGGTGACTCACCCTCGACCCACACTCTGGTCAGGCGCGGAAGAACCGAATGCCCAGACCGCCTGCGATCAGCATCAGCATGGCCATCAGGATCAGCGCCCAGTTGTGCAGGGTCGGCACCGGAACGGCGACGAAGTTCAGCACCGAGCAGGACAGATCGTGCGTGCCGCTGAAGGTCTGGTCATCGGGGCTGCTGCAGGTCAGGGTGGCGTTGTATGTCGTGCCATCCGCCGCACCGGCCGGCAGGTTGCAGCTGATCGAAAAATCAACCGAATCGCTGGCCGGCACCGTACCACTCAGCGGGCTCGGGTTGGTCGAGAAGATCGCGGCGTCAGGACCACCGAGCGAGCATGAGAAACCACCGGAGGCAGAGCCTGAGTTGGTGATCGAGCCGTTGGCGGTCAGCGCCGAGCCCGACGGTCCGCTGCCCAGATTGACCGGGCCAAACGGCGGGTTGACGCTCAGGCTGGCTACGGAATCGGCCGTGCCAGTCACGTTGACGGCCGGATTGGGGTTGGTATCGGCATTGCTGCTGAAGCTGACCGTACCGGAGTAGCTGCCGTTGCTGCCGGCGTTGAACTGGACATCCACGGTGCAGGTGTCACCCTGATTCAGGGTCGCGCTCGTGCAGTTGTCGGTCAGAATCGAAAACTGGGTGTCACCGGCGTAGCCGACGCTGCTGATGGTCAGGGACGAGCCGGCATCACCCGTATTCTCGGCCGTGATCGTCCCGGTGTCGGGCATGTCACCGAGATCGACGGTCCCGAAGGCCAGCGGGCTGGGGCTGACCGACAGAGTCGACTGCGGACCCGGCACACCGGTGCCGTCCAGCGCAACGCTGTCGTTGGTGACCGTTCCGGCGTCACTGGTCACCGTCAGCGTATCGAGATGGTTACCGTCGGCCGTCGGGGAAAAGGTCACCGCAACATCACAGCTCTCGCTGTCGGCAAGCGTAAAAGGGATGGGACCGCAGTCCACGTCAGCCCAGGAGTAGTGGGTACCCGTGGCGAACGCAAGGCCGGAAACCTGCAGATCAACTCCGTCGGTGCCGTCGTTGGAGATGGTCACGTTCTGCGGCGCCGACGAGGTGCCGGTCTGCTGGTTGCCGAAGTTGAGATTGGGCGGCTGGACGTTGAGGTTGGCCGATACGGCTACGATGTTCACTTCGCCATTGATGGCAGTGAATACGGTAGCAGGCGGCGGATTGGTGTTATCGGTCAAGGTCACATCGAGCTCGTTGGCCGTAAGCACCTCGGTCGAGGGGACAGTGGCCCCAGGGGCGATATCCCAGGTGATGGTTCCAATGTTCGTTGTCGGAAGCGCAGCAAGCGTGAAGTTGCTGTGAACCGTCAGCACGATGCGACCCGCCGGGGCAATAACACATGCGGTAAATGCGGATGACGAGTGCGGTGCGGACAGACCACTGAGACATCCGTTAACGGGCGCCGGCGAGCCGCCACCGTTCTGGGGCGTCAGGACAGCATCGTCGTAGAGAATCTCGATCTGCAACTCCGAGACGTTGTTGCCAGCGACCCAGTCGATGGACGTCACTGCGGTTCCAGCAGCCGGACCACTGCCAGTACCCACCGTGATTTCCGCCTGGCCAAATGCCACAGACCCCGCCAGCAGGAAACCGGTGGCTGTAACGGCCGCGAAAGCGGCTTGCAAGCTCTTGAAATTAGCGTTTAACATTTTTCTTACTCCAACATCTATTGGTATCAAAATCCGATATTCCGCACGCTTCAGGCTCAGAATACGCAGGTGGAATTGCCGATCTGAACGTGGTTCGTGAAGATGTTATTGAGATCCGAGAACCCAACTACGCCATTCTCGTCATAGTCGGGCTGGCCACCGGAAATCACGGTACCGCCTGAAATCACCTCGTTGCCCACCGCATTCAAGTCGGCAAGGCTGATCGATACGTTGTCGTCAGTGTCGCCGCGGCACAAACGACCGGGGCGTGAAATCCGACGGGAATCAAAATCATCGAAATCGATCGTGCCGCCGGTGTTGACGCCGCCGGGATTGCCCAGGAAGGCTTCGGCAATGCTGATCCCGCTGGTGTCGACGGTCATCGTCTGGTCATTGAGGGGGTCGTCATCATTGACCGCAAAGCGAACCTCTGCGCTGGCGTCTGACTCCCAGACGAACTCGACCGAGTGCCAGCCGGTACCAACGCTGCTAAAGGTCAGGTCGTTGTTGCCAGCAGTGCTGTCCTTGACGCGCAGCGTCAGGTCACCCGCATTCGGGAAGTTGTACCAGACCTGGATCTGGTCCGTGGAACCATCGCCGGCCGCGTAAATGATCATCGGGTCAGCGCCCGCGCTGTCGAGAAACGCGTAGAAACGCGCGATGTAGGTCGACTCGGCGGTCGGTGACTCGTCGGTCAGGAAGCGCGCCGTACCGTCAACCGGCACACGCAGACCGCAGGGGCCGCCGTAGCGGCGGTTGCCGGCAGCCGGGGTACCCGTATCGGTGTTGGTCAGGTTGGTCTGGATATCCCAGTTGGTCACCACGCAGGTCTGCGCCTGGGCGTTGAGCGACAGGGCAAGCAGGCCGGACGCGGCCAGACCGCCGAGCAGGGCTTTGACAGTCGAAGCGGGCTTGAACCCGTTGCGAATCACGTTCATGTTCAATTACCTCTTTGTTGATATGTGACGGCGCGAAGCTCTCGATTCCTGGCGCACCGAAGTCGATGTTCCGACAGTGTCAGCCCGCTCGCCGACCCTCGAACCGGAACGCCGACCGACGCCCTCCGGCTGCGCCGGAACTTTCTCAGAGTCGCTACGGTCAACGTTTGCACGGCGAGTGTAGCGTACTCACCACCCACCCGCAAGCGCTTGTCAGCGCGCCTTGGCGCGGCCGGTGGACCGACGTAATGCATCCGGAAAACGCCTGTTTCGGTGTTCCCTACCCCTATTAAGCGTAATTCCGTCCCAAATCAGGTCATCGGATTTCACGAATCGGGCCCCTCCCCCCGCCAGATACGGAAAAACCCGCTCGAGGCGGGTTTTTCCGTATCTGGCTGGGGGAGAGGGATTCGAACCCCCGCTGACGGAGTCAGAGTCCGTAGTCCTACCACTAGACGATCCCCCAAGAGATCGTTCGCGCCGCCCGGACAGCCTCGGTGCCCGCAGGTTGGGGTCGCATCCCCAACGAACGAGAATCGAGGCGCCTCCGCACTTATCGTTTGGAGTACTGGGTGGCCTTCCTGGCCTTGTGCAGCCCGATCTTCTTGCGCTCGACCGCACGCGCATCCCGGGTCACGAACCCGGCCTTGCGCAACGGCCCGCGCAGGGCTTCATCATACTCCATCAGCGCACGCGACAGCCCAAGGCGAATGGCCCCGGCCTGTCCGGTCGTGCCACCGCCGCGTACGGTGACATTGACGTCAAAGCGGTCGCCGAGTTCAACCAGCTCCAGCGGCTGTCGCACGATCATTTGCGCCGTCTTGCGACCGAAGAACTCGTCGAGAGGCTTGCGATTGACTGTGATCTGACCGCTACCGCGCCGCAGGAAGACCCTGGCGCTGGAGGTCTTGCGGCGACCAGTGCCGTAATACTGTTCTGTTGCCATTTCCAATGTCCTGCCGTTTTACAGTTCCAGGGGCTGCGGCTGCTGCGCCGCGTGCGGATGCTCGGGTCCGGCGTAGACCTTGAGCTTGCCGAGCATGGCACGCCCGAGCGGACCGCGCGGCATCATGCCCTTGACCGCCAGCTCGATGACCGTCTCCGGCCGCTTGGCCAGCTGCTTTTCTAGCGTGATCGACTTGAGGTTGCCGATATAACCGGTATGGCGGTGATAGACCTTGTCGCTCATCTTGCGGCCGGTCACCCGAATCTTGCCGGCGTTGATGATCACGACGTAATCGCCGGTATCGACATTGGGCGTGTACTCCGGCTTGTGCTTGCCGCGCAGCCGACGCGCCACCTCGGTGGCGAGCCGCCCAAGCGTCTTGCCGTCGGCATCGACCAGATGCCACTGACGGCGCACGTCCCGCGCGCTGGCGCTGTATGTTCTCATGACTGCAATCGCTCGCTCTAGAAACACTGTAGCAAAGAGCGGGAATTCTACAGCAGAGTCAGGATTGCCGCAACCGGCAAGTCAGGCCGGGGCATCCGGCAGCCGCAGCCGCTCGACCGGCCGGCCGTTGACGATATGCGAGTCGATGATTTCATCGAGATCGGACTCGTCGATATAGACATACCAGACTCCTTCCGGGTAAACCACCAGGCAAGGACCCTCCTCGCAGCGATCCAGACAGCCCGACGTACTCGCCCGCACACCGCCCGGGCCGGTCAGGCCAAGCGCCTTGAGCCTGGCCTTGGCGTAGCCGCGCAGGCGAGCCGAGTCACAGCGACCGCACGACGGACGGTCAGCCCCATCCGGCCGACGGTTGGTGCAGAAGAACAGATGATAGCGATAGTAGCTCATGGCCGCGGGGGTCGGCGGGGCCGGCCTACTGCCCGAAGTGGTAGACCAGGTTCGCCGTGGTCAGTGTGTCGGTCTTTTCGCGACCGGGGTCAACATCGGTATTGTGCCGCACCGCCAGGCCTGCCTTGAGCGCCAGGCGATCGTTGATAGCCACTTCCAGGGCCAGTTCGTTTTCGGCGAAAGTGTTGTCCGAGGCCGCCTCAACCAGCAGACGATTGTCCAGATTCGCGGTCGTGGACATGACCCAGGTGTACTGCGTGTAGCCGCGCAGCATTGCCTCGCTCGTCGATTCGCCGGTGGCGCGGCTTTCGGCGTATTTCAGGCCAGGCCCGATTTCCACGCGCAGGCGATGCGCCTCGCTGTCGATCAGGCGGCGCCCGTAGGCAACGGCAGCCGAAGACTGGAACCGGAATCCGGAAAACCGGTCGCGATCGTAACGAACCACGCCGGCCAGATAGCTTGTTTTGTTCAGGGTGTAGTCGGTCTTGTTTGATAACACATAGCGGCTGGCAGTGGTCTCGTCGCTCTCGCTCGAGTGCACGGCACTCAGGATCGTCTCGTTGACCCATTGCTCACGTTCCCAGACCAGCTTCAGGCGCGCGTTGACGGTCTCGTTGTCGCTGTTGCCGCGCGCCAGCACCAGCCCCAGCTCACCTTCGCCGGTCCACTCGGCAAAGGCCGACCAGGTGGCCAGCAAGCCGGCCATCAGCATCACCCAACGCTGCATCGTGTCGTGTTCCTGTGGGATTTGGCCTGATTATACTCATCGGGTGACGAGCCGCGGTCAACGGACCATCGCCGGCTACCCGCGAATGATGCGACGCCGGATTTCCCCGGAGATCATGTCGATGACCAGCACGACGACGATGGTCAGGATGAGCACGGCAGCGGCCTTTTCGAAATGCCGATAGCGCAGCGTGTTCAGCAATACGCCACCGACGCCCCCGGCACCGACCACGCCGAGCACCGCCGAGGCGCGGATGTTCAGCTCGAACCGGAACAGCCAGTGCGCGACGATCTCGGGCAGCACCTGCGGCACCACGGCATAGCGCAGCGCAAGGATACGCGAGCCGCCGGCAGCCTCGACCGCCTCGACCGGCCCGAAGTCGATCGAATCGACAACCTCGGCGCCCAGTTTGGTCAGCATACCGACTGAGGAAATGCCGATGGCCAGCGCGCCGGCAAACGCGCCCAGACCCACAATGGGCACGAAATAGATCGCCAGCAGAATCTCGGGAAAGGCGCGTGCGGTGGCCGAGACGAGTTTGACAACCCGGGCCACGCGCGGAAAAAGAGTGCGCGCGCCGAGAAGCGCCAGCGGCAGCGAGAGGACGGCGGCGATGAGCGTGCCGATCCAGGCAATCTGGATCGACTCAATGATCGCCGGCAGCACGCGGTCCCAGCCATAGGCCATGTCGACCGGCCAGAAAAACGACAGTACACGGGCGACCTGGCCGGGCACCTGGATCATGCGCCCCGGCGAGAACTCGATGACGACCAGCGACCAGACGAACAGGGCGGCGACGATGAACGTCGCCCAGGTGGCCCAGCCAACGCGCCGCGGCGGCCTGATCGATACCGTACTCACGTCAGCCGCTTCCGAATCAGCTCGGATATTTCCTCGATGATCAATACCGCCACCAGCACCGCGAGGATGATCAGGGTCACGCGTTCGTATTCGAAGTTGGCGCGCTGGGTTTCCAGGATCATGCCGATGCCGCCGGCCCCGACCAGTCCAAGCACCATCGAGGCGCGCACGTTGAGCTCGAAGGCATACAGCGCGTAGGAGACGTAGTGCTGAAGCGCCTGCGGGATGGCGCCGAACCGGAGCATCTGCAGCCAGCTGCCGCCGACGGCACGCACCGCCTCGGGTAGACCCATATCGATCGCCTCGAGCGACTCCGACCACAGTTTGGAGATGACCGCGATCGTGAACACCGACAGCGCCAGCGCGCCTGCCACCGGCCCGAAACCGACCGCGGTGGCAAACAGCATGGCCCAGAACAGATCCGGCAGCGTGCGCAGCACGTTCATGAAGTTGCGGTCGGCAAACCAGACGATACGGCCAAGCGTGAGGTTGCGCGCAGCCAGCACGGCGACCGGGATCGACAGGATGGCGCCGATGACGGTGCCGACGATGGCGATGTTGATCGTCTCCATGAACGGACCGGCCAGGCGCGGCAGGAAGGCGAAATCCGGCGGCCAGGACTCCTGCAGCAGCCGGCTGCCGCCGGCAATGTTGCACAGCAGTTTGGTCAGCGACAGTCCAATGCCGTGCGCCGACCACCCGGTCATGATCATCACAAAAGCGGTCGCGAAACCGATCAGCCACCAGTTGCGTGTCGGTCGATCGGGCATCACACGGCGTCCTCGTCGAGCACATCGTCGGCAGTGAACTCGCGACCGTAGATGGTACGGAAATCATCATCGGTGACTGACTGGGCCGAACCGTCGTAGACCAGCCGCCCCTGCTTTAGACCGATGAGTCGCTGGCCGTACTGGCGCGCCAGGTCGAGAAAATGCAGGTTCACCAGCGTGGTGATACCCAGTTCGCGATTGATGCGCACCAGGTCCTTCATGATCTGATGGGTCGTGACCGGGTCGAGCGAGGCCACCGGTTCGTCAGCAAGGATAATGGCGGGCTGCTGGGCCAGCGCCCGGGCAATGCCGACGCGCTGCTGCTGTCCTCCCGAAAGCTGACTGGCCTTGACCCAGGCCTTGTCGGGAATGCCGACACGCTCGAGCGCATCCAGGGCAATCTCGCGGTCGGCGGCCGGCCACAGGCCAAGCATGGAACGCCAGCCGGGCACGTGAGCCAGCCGGCCGATGAGCACGTTTGACATGACGGTCATGCGGCGCACCAGCCGGAAGTCCTGAAAGATCATGCCAACGCGAGCACGCAGCTCGCGCAGCGCTCGCCCGTTGCGCCGCGGCACCGGCACAGCGTCGATCGTCACCTCGCCGGCCGTGAGCCGGTTCAGTCCGTTGACCGCACGCAGCAGCGTTGACTTGCCGGCCCCCGACGATCCGACAATGACCACGAATTCCCCCGGTTCAATCTCGAGATCGAGCGCCTGTATCCCGACGGTGCCGTTGGGATAGACCACGCCGGCGCCGGCAAAGCGAATGGCGCCCCGACCCTGTTCAGTGCTGTGCATCATTGGCTCCACGCAATTCGATTCACTGACGCATCAGTTCGTAGGCAGCGCGTACCGGTTCGTACATGCCTTCGGTCGGCGGCGCGAAGCCATCGATTTCATAGAGCACCCACAACACCTTCTGGTCATCGGGCAGATGCGCCTGAGATTCGGCCAGGCCGATGAAGGCATTCCGGATGGCCTGGACCAGATCGTCGGGCAGCCCCGGCCGGACCTGCACGCCGTCGTTGGGCAGCATGGGCGCATAGTGGAAGACGATCACCTGCTCACCGACGTCGGGGTACTGGTCACAGACCATGTTGCGGGCATCATCGTAGCTGACGCCGAAGCGGGTATCGCCGGCATAGACCGCCAGCACCGCGGCGTCGTGCCCGCCGACGAACAGGCTCTCGATATCGTCGCTGTAGTCGATACCCCGATCCTTGAGCTGCACGGCGGGAAACAGGAACCCCGACGTGGAGTTCGGATCAACGAACGCCACGCTCGATCCGCGCATCGCCTCGAGGTGGCCGCTGCATTCTGCAAACTTCACGGTCCGCGCCGCCCTGCCCTTGACCCGGGTTTCGCAGCGTCGCTCGGTCAGGACCGGAACATCGGCACACACTGACGGGTCATTGGTAAACCACTGCGAGCGATAGCCCGTCTCGCCCTTGCGCACCGAAACAAGGATGGTTTCAATATCGTAGCGCCGCTGACCCAGCATGGCTGCGAACGGCGGCAGCATGCCGATATCGGCCCGGCCCGAACCCAGTGCCTCGACCAGGCCGGTGTAGTCCTGCGGCACGAACGAACTGACCGGCACACCCAGCTCGGCCTCGAGATGCTCGGTCAACGGCTCGAGATTGTCGACCAGCGCCTCGGCCTCCAGCGCCGGCACCAGCCCCAGCACCAGTTCGGTCGGCCAGCCGCGTTCGTCAACCGACTGTCCGGGACAGCACGATACGAGCAGCAGGATCAGGACAGCGGACAGCAGATTGCGCAAGCCGATTACCATGCCTGGGATCCGGCCCATGTTAGCGGAAACGGGCATTATCGGGCATGACGTTTGCGTGACGCTTCGACACAATCTCATGCATCGCCGGCAGGCAACAGCCCGGCATAGTGCCGCCAGTGGCCATCGGGGCGCATGGCGGCAACGGCCGGGCCAAGACGCTCGGTCAGGCCATCGACCGGCCCCAGGTCGAACCGCGCCGCAAGGCGTCGGGCAACGCTGCCGGGCGCCTTGACCAGCTCGGCACGCTCGATCCACTCCCAGTCAAGCGGCAGCAGTCCGGCCAGGTGCGCCAGCAGCGCCGAATCGCGTTCCTGCGCCCGGCGCATCTGTTCGATGTTGTCAAATCCCGCCAGGCGCCAGGCCAGCTCCAGATCATCAGCGCCCGCCTGCACGATGATTACCGCAGCCTGCGGGAACAAGCGGGCAAGCACGGCCAGATCCGCCGCCTGCAGCCAGGCCGGTTCGACCCGCTGCCTATCCGGCACCGGGGCAGCTCGAAGATAGCGCTTGCGGCCCAGCCTCAGTGCCGTTTCATCCAGCACAGCCAGGGCTTCGGGATCAGCGGCTGCGCCCAGGACCTGCAGGCGACGGTCTGCGTCGGCTGCCGGCAGCAGCGCCGTCCCCGGGTGCGCGGCCAGGATATCAAGCACGGCCTCACGTCCGCCGGCCGGCCAGCCAACCACGAACAGTGGCGCGCTGCGCCCGTCCCCGACTGGCTCGACCGACCACGGCCAGGCCGTGATTTCCATCCACGCCCGGGCCAGATCGTGACTTGCGATGCGCTGAGGCTGGTGAACCAAGGGGGCCGGCCGCCAGCCGCAGTCGACCAGGCATTCGGCGGCTGCTTCATATTGCCCCAGGCGATCCAGCAGATCGCCGAGCCGGTTTCGGACACGCTGCCGGGTTACTCGATCACTGCGGTTGTCGGACTGCAGCCAGCGCTTGAGCACCGCTGCGGCCGCGGCAGGATCGTCGGCGCGCTGGTACAGATCCGCCAGTATCCAGCAGGCAGCCCAATCGCCGGGATCGGCATCGACCAGGGGCCGCAACGCGTTCAGGCCCGGGGCATGAGCGGTCCCGCGCAAGGCTAAGCGGCCGAGCAGCAGACGGGCCTGGCGGTTGACGTGCCGATCTTCGCTGTCGAGCAGTGCCTCGGCTAGCGCCAGGGCTTCATCGTGGGCCGCCTGCCGCTCGGCCGCCAGGGCCTCGATCAGCCGGGCATGGTCGGGCCGGTCAGGCGCAAGCTCAGCGGCCAGCACCAGCGCACCGGATATATCCCCGCCGGCCAGCCGCAGCTCGGCCAGCAGGGCACGTGCCTGCGGCGGCAGTTCGGCTCGCTGGCCCAGTTCCTCAAGGCGGGCACGGGCTGGTCCCAGCCGTCCTGTGCGGTGCAGGCTACGCACTTCGCTGATCACGATGTCCGGGCGCTGCCGCAGCGCCTCCGACAGGCCGGCCACCAGCGCCAAGGCTTCGCCGTCATGTCCACCTTGCTGCAGCACACCGACGAGCTCGACCAGGATCTCGGCATCACCGGGTCGCTGCACCAGCGCATTGCGCAGGCAGCGCTCGGCGAAATCGAGATGCCGGCGAGCCCTGAACACCTGCGCCATGGCAAGCTGCGCCCCGGCATCGTCCGGATCGAGTTGCACCGCGCGCGCCGCCAGCTCGTGCGCCTGCTCGAGCTTGCCGTCCACGGTCAAAAGCCGCGCCAGCAGGCTCATGGCGACAACGTTATCCGGGTCGGCCCGCAGGGCCGTTCGCAGCGCATCCAGGGCGGCGTCCGTGCGGCCTTCAGCCAGCGCGATCTGACCCAGGGCAACGCGGGCACGCGCATGATTCGGCGCCAGATCAACGCAGCGCAGCAGCGCCTCGCGGCTCTCGTGGGGTCGGTCCTGCTCGAACAGCACGCGACCGAGCTGAAACCAGCTCTCCGGCTGATCGGCATCCAGTTCGACCGCCTCGCGCAGCAGCGCCACGGCGCCGTCTGCATCACCCTTCAGGTGTCGGCACACGCCCATCATGCTCACGAGCTCCGCGCGACGACCCAGCTGGTCCGCGGCCTGTCCCAACGCGCGCTCTGCCTCGTCATAGCGCCGGGCCTCGAACAGGCGCCGTGCCTCGTTGATCATTTGTCCGTCAGCGTGCATAGCTCTTCCGTCAGTCGCTGCTCGATCCAGCTGTCCAGTCGCCAGTTGGCCAGAAACCCGCAGTGCCCGCCGTGCCGCAGCATCTCCAGATCGAGTGCCGGCAGGCGCGGCAGGCCAAGAAAATCCGCCGCGGGAATCACCGGGTCGTCTTCGGCGGTAATGATCAGCGTCGGAGTCCGGAGCCCTTCGAGATAGTCGCCGGCGACAGAATAACCCTCCAGGTAAGCCTCGAGATCGGAAAATTCGGTGAGTTGTTCAACCAGCCACTCGGTCTGCTCGCGCAGCCGTTTGAGCTTGAACCAAGCATCCAGCCGATAGCGCTCGGGAAACAATGCCTGCTTGATCTTCAGCGAGCGCCGCCACTTGCGCACGAAATAGGTCTCGTAGATCGACAGTTCGCGCTCGAGCGCGTCCAGCACATGACGCGGCCGAATGACCGGGCTGACCGCAACCACACGAGGCAGCGACAAGCCACGGGCCGGGCCCTGCCGTGCAATTCTGAGCGCGAAGTTGCCGCCCAGTGAAAACCCGACCAGGTAGACCGGGCGACCCGGCCGATAGCGGGCGGAAATCTGCGCCACGGCATCGAGAACCTCCTCGAGCAGGCAGGAGTGGAACAGGCCTTCATTGAGATGGTGCGACTCACCGTGGTCACGGAAGTTGAGGCGAAAGGTGTCGAAACCGGCCTGGTCGAAAGCCAGCGCGCTCGACAGCAGATAATTGGACTCGACGCTCCCCTCCCAGCCATGCAGCAGGATCACCAGGGCATCGCGACGGTGGGACCGGGCATGATTGAAAAATCCGAGCAGACGCGTACCATCCCGGGTTTCGACGATGCAGCGCTGCGAACGATGGAGAAAGGCCGCTGCCTGACGCCGCACCCGGAGACGACGCCAGGGACCCGACGTCAGCACCGACTGCACGTGGCGGCTGGCCAGCAGACCGGTCGGTTCGAAGGGTGCTTCAGCCTTCGGCATACAGGCGCCTCACCGTTGCCGCGGACTGTTCGGCCAGCGCTCGCCGGCCGCGCGCGCAGTCGTGCAGGGCAGTCCCGATCGACAGACGACCGTCCAGCGGCCGCTGGGCCAGCAGCCGCAGCAGATTGCGCGGAAAGCTCTCGCCGCTGGAAAACACCACGTCCTCGTGCAGGTCAAGGCCATCCCGCTGGTAGCGAATGGCCACCGGCACCACCGCGGCGCGCGTGCGCACAGCCGGCGCAAAAAGCGGCGCATGAAAGCGGCCAACGCCCGGCTCGGGACGAATTCCACCCTCGGGAAACACGCCGATCGTGTGACCGCGCCGCAGCAAGGCTGCCATGCGTCGGCCAACGCGCCGGCGCGAATCCAGACGCCCGCGCTCGATGAACAGCGTGCCGCCCAGCTCGGCCAGCCAGCCAATCAGCGGCCAGCGACGGATTTCGGACTTGGCCACCAGCCACATGGGCCATAGCGACTGCAACATCACGATATCCAGCCAGCTGATGTGATTGGCCACGACCAGGCAGGGCCCCTCTGGCAGGCGACCGGTCACGCGCAGTCGAACCCCGAACAGACGCAGGGTCCAACGCTGCCAGGTCATGTGGGCACGCAGCCTGAGCGGCATGCCACCAGCCGGCAGACCCCGGACCACCGGCAAAAAGCAACACAGCGTCAGCGGCAACCCAAACAGCGCGTGCAGGCCAAAAAGCGGCAGGCGCCAGATCAGTCGCCAGGTGCCGCGAAACGGCGGCTCGCGATCAGCCGCGTTGGTCATTCCTCTGCCTCGCGCCTGCAGCCGCATTGCCAGCAGGCGGTAAACTGGCCCTCCAGCGCCTCCCCGCAGCGCGGACAGTGCCAGGGTGATCCTGCATCGGCTGGGGACTTCTCGAGCACCGCGCGCGCCCGCTCCAGATCGGCGGGCCTGACCCAGACGGACGGGCGTGCGCCCTCGGCCGTGTAGATCTCGACGGCCGCCGTCCACAGCTCCATGCTGCGCAGCTGGACCTCGATATCCTGCGCCTCGAGCAGTCCGCGCACAAAGCCGGCCTCGACCGGATGATCGGCCGTTACCAGCTTGACCCACTTTTCCAAGACTCTGGCTGTCCTTTTGATCCGCGCGAAGCGTAGCACAGCAGGACACCGGATCCGGTCTCGACGCACAATCTGGCATCATGGCGAGACGATCAACCGGACAGGCCGTTGGCGTGAGGAACGACAGATCATCAGCACAAATCACCATCACCGGTAACCAGCGCCGATTCCGGGCCGGCCGGAACGAAACCATACTGGCGGCGGCATTGCGCCAGGGCATCGTGCTGCCCTACAGCTGCAGAAACGGCACCTGCGCCAGCTGCAAGTGCAGGCTGCTCGACGGCCGGGTCTGCTATCCGTTCAACCCGCCGCAGGCGCTGACCGAAGACGAGCTGTTCGACGCCCAGATACTGAGCTGCCAGGCCGTCGCCGAAGGCGATGTCGTTATCGATGCGCGCGAAATCGAACAGATCGAGGAAATCCCGGTACGACTGCTGCCGGCACGCGTCGAATCCATGGATCGGCTCACGGCGCAGGTCATGCGCCTGCGCCTCAAGCTGCCGGCAGCGGCGCGCCTGCAGTTCCTCGCCGGTCAGTATATCGACGTGCTGCTGGCGCAGGGCAAGCGCCGGGCATTCTCGATCGCCTCGCCACCGGGGCAGCCCGATTTCATCGAACTGCACGTCAAGCACGTCGAGGGGGGCGGCTTCACGGGCCATGTCTTCAACACCATGCAAACCGGCGAGATTCTGCGCTTCGAGGGCCCGCTGGGCACGTTCTTTTTCCGCCGCAGCAGCCCGCGGCCCGCGCTGCTCATGGCCGGCGGCACCGGCTTTGCCCCGCTCAAGTCGATGATCGAAGAACTGATTGATGCCGGCGATCCGCGCCCGATCGAGCTGTTCTGGGGCGCGCGCTGCAGCGCTGACCTTTACGCCGCCGACCTGATCGAACAATGGCTGCGATCACATCAGCGTCTCAGCTACGTGCCCGTGCTGACCGAGCCCGATGCCGACTGGACCGGTGATACCGGTCTGGTGCACGAAGCCGTCCTGCGCCGCCATCGCGACCTGTCCGGCTATGACGTCTACATGTCAGGGCCCCCGGCCATGATCCGGGCGGCTCGCGGGGCCTTTCTGAGCGCAGGTCTGCCCGAGGAGCGCCTGTTCTACGACTCGTTCGACTTCGCGCCCGACGTGCCTCCGGACAGCCGCTGACTGTCGCCACGACCCGGGACGATACCGGCATCGCTCAGGACACGTCGGCCAGATTGCCTTTCTCTTCCAGCCAGGCGCGGCGGTCGGCTGCGCGTTTCTTGCCCAGCAGCATGTCCATGACCGCATCGGTCCCGGCCGGGTCATCAACCGTCAGCTGCAGCAGGCGGCGGGTATCGGGGTCGATGGTGGTCTCTCTGAGCTGCAGCGGACTCATCTCACCGAGCCCCTTGAAGCGGGTCTCGGTGATTCTGCCCTTCATCTGCTCGGCCTCGATGCGCGCCAGCAGGCCCCTGCGCTCCTCGGCGTCGAGCGCGTAGAAGGTCTGCTTGCCAACGTCAATGCGGTACAGTGGCGGCATGGCCACGAACACCCGGCCGGCGTCGACCAGCGGACGGAAGTGCTTGAGAAACAGCGCCGAGAGCAGAGTGGCGATATGCAGGCCGTCGGAATCGGCGTCGGCCAGCACGATGATCTTGCCGTACCTGAGCCTGGACAGATCGTCACAACCGGGATCGACACCGATCGCCACCGCCAGGTCGTGCACTTCCTGCGACTGCAGCACCTGGGCCGGATCGGTCTCCCAGGTATTGAGGATCTTGCCGCGCAAGGGCATGATTGCCTGGTATTCCCGGTTCCGGGCCTGTTTGGCGCTGCCGCCGGCCGAATCACCCTCGACCAGAAACAGCTCGGTCTCTTCCAGATCGGTCGAGGCACAGTCGGCCAGCTTGCCCGGCAACGCCGGCCCCTGTGTGACCTTGCGGCGCGCGACTTTCTTTCTGGCCCGGTGTCGCCTGAGTGCATTATCAATGGCGAGCTTCGCAATCGCCTCGCCGGAATCCACGTGTTTGTTGAGCCAGAGCGTGAACGCGTCCTTGACCACACCGGAGACAAAACTGGCCGCCGAGCGCGAGCTCAGCCGCTCTTTCGTCTGCCCGGAAAACTGCGGATCCGAAAGCTTGATCGATAGCAGGAAACTCAGCCGTTCCCAGGCATCCTCCGGCGCGAGCTTCAGGCCGCGAGGCAGCAAGCTGCGGATCTCGCAGAACTCGCGAAGCGCCTCGATCAGTCCGGTGCGCAGACCGTTGGTATGAGTGCCACCAGCCGGCGTGGGGATCAGGTTGACGTAGGACTCCTGCACCAGCTCGCCTTCGGGCACCCAGGCCAGCGCCCATTCGGCCTCCTGATCGGCACCGGAAAAATCACCCGTGAAGGGCGTTTCGGGCAGCCGCTCAAGACCGTCCAGGCTCTCGGTCAGATAGTCGGGCAGACCGTCTTCGAATTGCCAGGTTTCGGTTTCATTGCCGGCCCGGTCGTCGAGTCTGACCTCCAGCCCCGGACAGAGCAGGGCCTTGGCCTTGAGCAGGTGTTTCAGGCGTGGACGGGATATGTTGGGCGAGTCGAAGTACTGCGGATCCGGCCAGAAATGGACGCGAGTACCGGTATTTCGCTTGCCCACTGATTCGATGACCCTCAGCGGTTTTTCGGTCTCGCCGCCGGCAAAGGCGATCTCGTGTTCTTCCCCGTTGCGTTTGATGCGGCAGACCAGCTTTTTCGACAGCGCGTTGACAACCGACACACCGACGCCGTGCAACCCGCCTGAAAACCTGTAGTTCTTGCCGGAGAACTTGCCGCCGGCATGCAGGCGCGTCAGGATCAGTTCCACGCCGGGCAGCTTGTGCTCCGGATGGGGATCGACAGGCATCCCCCGGCCATCGTCGGCCACTTCCACCGAACCGTCCTCGTGCAGGACTACCTCGATGTGTCTGGCGTAGCCGGCCAGCGCTTCATCGACGGCGTTGTCGACGACTTCGGCAACCAGGTGATTGGGCCGCGCAGTGTCGGTGTACATGCCAGGCCGCCGCCGGACCGGCTCCAGGCCCTGCAGAACCTCGATATCGGACGCCTGGTATTGACTGGTCATCGTCTGTGCACTGTCGCTGCAACCATGGATGGGCGCAGAGTAACCCAGAACACCAGCGGCATGGCCACGACCGCTCGATCAGTCGGGTCAGCGTATCCCGACCGGTCGTCCGAAGTGGTACCCCTGGGCGTAGTCGATTCCGATCTCATCCAGACTGGCGGCAATCTCGGCGGACTCAACCCATTCGGCCACAATCAAGATTCCGGTACTACGGGCGACCTGGGCCAGCGACCGAACGATGGCTTCGTTGATCGGGCGCACCGTCAGGTCGCGCACGAACTGACCATCGATCTTGACCATATCAACATTGAGCTGCTGCAGATGACCAAACGAGGACATGCCGGTGCCAAAATCATCGAGCGCAACCAGACAACCCAGTGCGCGCAGGCGGTCGATCAGCTTGCTGGCCGTGGCGTAATGACTGATCGCCACCGTTTCGGTCAGCTCGAAGCCGAGACGGGCGGGGTCGGCGCCCGGAGCCGCCAGGGCGGCAAACAGGAATTCGGTGAACTCCGGATCGTTGACCGAGGCCGCCGACAGGTTGATGAAGCAGCGCTGCGGCGGATCGGGCGTGGTCGCCAGCCAGCTCAGTGTCTTGCGCACGACCAGACGGTCAATCGCGGGCATGAGCCCGAACCGTTCGGCCACCGGAATGAAGGCCTCGGGCATCAGCAGCACGCCGTCGTCGTTGCGCAGACGGCAAAGCACCTCGACCATCTGCTTCTGTCCCGGGTTGGACAGCGACACCAGCGGCTGCTCACACAGCGAGATCCGATCGGCATCGATGGCCTGCTGAATCAGGGGAATGCGCTTCATTTCCGTCAGCCTGCGATAGATGCGATCCGGTCCCGAGGTAAACAGGATCCGGTTGCCGCCGCTCTCCTTGGCGGCAATGCAGGCAAGATCGGCGGTACCCAGCAGGCGTTCGTAATCCTCCGGATCGCCGGCCAGCGGCGTCACGCCCACCGTCGCGCGTACCGAGAAGTGCTGGCTGGCGCGAACGAACCTGAATTCGCCGATGCGCGATTGGATCCTGCGAATGCGCGCTTCCCCGTCACCGCCCCAGGCACCCTGGACGATCAGCCCGAACTCATCGCCGCCCAGTCGCGCCAGGCAATCGCCGGAATTCAGGGTTTTCTGCAGCACACCGGCCAGCTCAGTCAGCATCTCGTCACCGCTGCCGTGACCCAGGGTATCGTTGATCGACTGGAACTGATCGAGATCCATGTAGCCCAGCAGCCACGATGATCCATTATCCGCCTGCAGCCGGGCCCGCGCCTGTTCGGCAAATGCCGTTCGATTCAGCAAACCAGTCAGCGGATCGTGTCGTGACTGGTAACGCAAGCGCCGCTCATATTGTTCCCGATCCCGATCACCGGCTTCAATCACCAAGGCGGTGGCGCTCATGACCAGCAGCGTGGGCAGCAGCAGCAGCCACTGGGCAATAACGGCATCCGAGGCCAGCGGCGCGATACTCGATACGCCCATGCGCAGGCCTGCAAGCACCAGCAAGGGAACGATGATGAACGTGGTCAGGGACGACAGCCGGAGCGCGCTCCAGAGCATGAGCACGAACATCAGCAGGAGCAGCGGAACAACCTCCAGCGCCGGCGATCCGGCCAGCCAGCCAAGCTGTCCCAGTGTCGGCCGATGCCAGGTGGCCAGCAGCGCCCCAAGGGCCAACCCGCTGACCACGACCGGCTCCCAGCGGTGGCCGCGACGCCTGGTATCGAAGCTTCCACCTAGCCCGCACCAGCGCGTCGACAGCGCCATCAGCAGTGGCGTGAACACGATCAGTCCAAGCAGATCGCCAAGCAGCCAGGCCGCTGTCACCAGGGTGGTCGGGAAGCGTTCCAGCATCTCGCCCATGCGAAGCGCCATCACGCCAAATACGGTTGTGATCATGGCAATGGCCGGGAGCACCAGAAAGATCAGGCGCGCCGTTTCGCCAAGACGCTGCGGAACCGGTGCACGCGAGATCAATCGTCGATACAGCACGACGCCCATGACCGGGCCCGCAATCCCCCCGACATGAGCCAGCAGCAGCAGCGGCAGGCCGGTCAGGCGCATGGCCAGCATATCGGCAACGACCAGCACCGGCACCATCCACCAGCCGCCCATCAGCAGCGCGCAAAACGCCACCGCCGCGGGCGGCCAGATGGTAGCCAGCGGCCCGGCGCCGACCAGCTGTCGGGCCAGAATCGCTGTTGCTACATACGTCAGGAGCACGACCAGCGCAAACAGCCCTGTCGGAACCAGCCCGATCGAGCGCGGTGGCCGCCAGTGCCGCATCATGCCATTGCGTCCGACTGGGTGCGGAGAGTCCTGGAAGGATCCATTCATCAGGGCACGCCGGTTGCCGGGACCGGCAGACAGGACTGCCTGCCGGCCAGCGTCATGACTGAAGCGTGACCGTGGCGGGCTGCAGCCGGCCTTGCCGAATGGCCATTTGCCGGGCCCGGTTTCAGGTTGTTCCGGCGGCCGCACCGCGGGAGCACGGCCTCAGTCGCCGGTCATTGCTGCCGTACCCCGGGCACCCTGAGGGTCGAATGAAGCGACTCTCAGCGTGACCAGCCGGTCGACCTGGTCGGCTGTGGCGCCGCTGACCTTCAGCACGCTGTCGCCGATGCGGGCCTCGCCCTCGCCCGTTGAGGCATCAAACGCGGTCAGATAGACCTCGACCAGATCTCCCGGCTCGAATGACGGGGTCGAGGTGCGAAAGCGCCAGTTGGCGAACAATCCCTTGCTCATGATTCGTTACTCCGGTTGCTCAGGCGGTCGGTGGTGTACTCGCGGCCGAAACCGGTCCAGGCCGACACCAGGAAGACGATGACCAGCAGCCAGCCGTGGAAGACCCAGGGCCAGGCCTGAACAGGCGCGACGACCATGTCGCTGGTAAACCAGTCGTACTGGTCGACCAGCGCCACCATTTGCGTATAGCCAACCAGCACCCCCCCGGCCCAGGGAAAGATATAGCCCAGAGCCGAGGTGTTGGCATCGAGGATATTGGCGCGTCGGTAGCCATTGAGATTGAAGCGCTTCCCGATCGTGGCGATGTAGGGTGCGACCGCAATCTGGGCGGCCGTATTGATGGTAATCGCCGCATTGATCGAAGCGGTCACCGTCACCATGACCATTTCGGCCGACCGCACGGTTTTCGCCACCGTGCGCAGCAGCCACGCTTCCAGCGCATGGAAGGCGCCGCCGCGCATCATGATCTGGGCGCCGGCAATGACCAGCAGGATCAGCACGGCCAGTTCGGCGAAACCGAGCGCACCGCTGTAGAGGCTGCCGCCGACGCCTGCATCGGCCGCAGCAACCACTTCAACCAGCGGCCAGCCACCGAAGGTTTCGGCCGCCCAGCCGCCCGCGGCAACGTTGAACACCAGCATGTCGGTGCCCGGCGCCAGGCCGAAGGCCAGATTGACAATGATGGCCACGATCAGGCCCCAGGAAATGGCCTCGATGATGTGTCGCCCCGCAATGGCGGTAAAGATGACCACGCCCATGGACAACAGATGCAGCAATCCGGCCGGAGCGGTTTGCGCCCGGAAGGCTTCAGCGACTTCCGGCGCAATGGTGCTGCCGCTGAACATGGCGCTGGCGATCACGTACGCGATCAGCGACAGCACCGCGGCGATGATGGCGTACTTGAAGCGGCTGGCGACCACGCCGCCGACGTCCGAATCCTGCGTGACCGCGCTGACAATGGTGGTGTCCGAGACCGGCGCCAGGTTATCGCCGAACACCGCGCCGGAGAGGATCGCGCCGAACATCAGAATCGGGTCGGCGCCAAGCGCCACGCCGGCCGGGAAGAACAGGGCCACGAAAGCGATCACCGTACCGTACCCGGTTCCAATCCCGGTCGCCAGCAGCGCCGCCAGCAGAAAGGTGATGGCCGGGAACAGCAGCGGGCCGATGCCCGCGGCCACGGCCAGCCATCCCAGGCCGTCGACGAAGGCGCCAACCTGCAGCGTACCGGCGAACATCCCGGCCCACAACCAGGCCACGATCGCGGTCACGGCCACCGGCTGGGCCATGCCCTCGAAGACCGTGTCGGCATAGCCCTTCCAGTCGCCCTTGACAAACAGCATGCCCAGGATCAGCCCCACGAGCATGCCGACGATCAGCCCGCCGGTGGCGCTGATACCGAGCAGGCCGGACTGGAAAATGGCCCAGAAGATGAAAAACAGGATCGGCAGGGCGCTCAGCGCCTTGCCGCCGCGAAACTCGAGCGTTGTTCGAGACGCCGGGGATGGCCCGGTGGAATCTGGCTGGTTCATGAGATTGCTCCCTCCTGGCTGCTTCTTGGCGGCAGTTCATTGAATTGGATTGTCCTGGAGAGAATAGCTCTGATCGGCAGCCGGCTTCAAGGTGGGACACTGCGGCAGTGTAGAATGCTGGGCGCTGGAACAGGAGCGAGCCGTATCAATCACCCTGACGCTGAGTGCCCTAACGGTCCTGGTTTCAAGTATGGCCAGATGGCGCCGGTCATGGCTCGATCGCCTGATCTGCCGGCCGCCCGCCGTGGCGCGGGGCGAAAGGTGACGCCACGCTTTCTGAACTGAAACCGGAGCATGAACGATGTGGTTTGACCTGTTCCTGGTGCTCCTCGGAATCGGGCTGCTTACCGCCGGCGGCGAGTTGCTGATCAGCGGCGCGCTCGGCTTTGCGCGCCGCCTGCAGATCAGCACCCTGCTCACCGGTCTGCTGGTCGTCGGCTTCGGCACCTCCATGCCCGAACTGGTGGTCAGTGTGGACGCAGCGCTGATCAACCAGCCGGGCATCGCCCTGGGCAACGTGATCGGCAGCAACATCGCCAACGTGCTGCTGATTCTCGGCCTCTGCGCGGTCGTGCGCCCCTTGCCGGTCACGCCGCTGGGCCTGTCGAGGGACGGCGTCTCGGGCGTGGCCGTCAGCGGCCTGTTTATCCTGCTGGCCGGAGGCGTCGCCCTGGGACGAGTCGACGGACTCATCCTGCTGACCGGCCTGGCCGCCTACCTGGCCTGGGCGTATCGCAGCGAGAAGCGCCTGGAAGCCGAAAACGTCCGCGAGGTCGACCCGGACGCCGTACCGGGGAGCGCCGACCATTCAGTGCCCTACATCACGCTCGCCATCATCGGCGGCCTGGTCTTGCTGATCGCCGGCTCGCGCGTGCTGTTGATCGGCGCGGTTGCCCTGGCGCGCGACCTGGGCGTGTCGGAAGCCGTCATCGGCCTGACCCTGGTGGCGGTGGGCACTTCCCTGCCCGAACTGGCCGTGTCGCTGCTGGCCGTCATCCGGCGCCAGGTGGACGTGGCAGTCGGCAACATCCTGGGCAGCAACCTGTTCAACCTGCTCGGGATTCTCGGCGTTTCTTCCTTGCTCCAGACCCTGCCTTTCCCTCGCAGACTGGTGGTCTTCGACCAGTGGGTCCTGCTGGCCAGCAGCGTGGCCGTCCTGGTCATGCTGTGGACGGGCCGCCGTCTGAGTCGCATCGAGGGCGCAACATTTCTGCTGGCCTACGCGGTTTACCTGTTCGTGACCTTTTGGGTCTTTCCGTCCTGACGCTATTCGGTCGGGAACGCGGTCCAGCCGTCATACCAGGGCTGTTCGTTGCCTGGTGCCACGGCCCCCGGATAAACGGCCGATTCGTCCCAGAATTCGCCCTTCGGCGGTGATGCTGCGCGACCTTCGAATTGCCCGTCTGGCGTGAAAGCGGGCTGCCGGGCCGACCGACTGGCGGTCGGAATGCGCAGGGATGAACGCAGGTAGAAGTGCTCTAACTGATTCAGGAAGTAGTCGGCTTCGTTGAAGCCGCCGTCGTCATCGCTGTCGCCGGACTCGTCGGTGAAGCCGCTGCTGGTGTGTGTGTCGCCGATATCGTGCACCAGCAGAGTATCGAAGGTCAGCTCGCCGCTATCGATCAGCGACGGCGTCACTGTTCCGCGCAGATCGGCGAATTCCAGCGAGAACCCGCTGGCGATGACATTGGCAAAGTGCCCGCCGGTGCCGGTCCTGAGCGTCATCGCACGCTGGGCACCGCGGTTGCCCCCGATCAGCGTCGCGTTGTAGATGGTCGGTGATGAACGGGGTGTGGCATTCGAGTTGTTGGACTGGTTGTCGCCCTCCCAGGCGTTGTCGCCAGAATCGGTCTGCTGACTGATAAAGAACTGCAGGCGGCCGGTCCAGCCCTCGTCCCAATCGAGCGCATCGTCGGCAGCCTGGCTGACCAGGATATGACTGAGATCAACGGTGCCGCCGAAGACCTCGACGCCGTCATCGAGCGCGCGATGGACCTGGATGTGATTGATCACGGTGTTGGAGCCACAGCCGCCCAGAGTGAGACCGTTGAGTTCGTTGTTGGCAAAGGCCTCGAAACCGGCATACTCAATGCGCAGGTACTCGAGCACGCCGCAGGCATGACCCGGATCGCTGCCGCCGTAAGCGCCGCGCGGGTCACTGGAGGGAAAGCCTTCGATAATCGACGCGCCGGCATTGATCGGTGCACGACCGAGCAGAGCCACGCCGCCCCAGTCGCCGGGCTGACGCATGCCCGGTTCCTGGGCGCTGGTAAACACGATGGGCAGGGTACGCGTTCCCTTGGCGTGCAGAAAACCGCCGCGGGCCACGATCAGCGCCGATCCGGGGCGGCCCTTGACCACGACGCCCGGGTCTATCGTCAGTCGGCTGCCGGGTTCGACCATGACCACGCCGTCCAGGGTGTAGCTGCGCTTATCGGCCGTCCACCGGACTTCACCCGCAATCGAGCCGCTGACGATATGCTCGCGATTGAGCTGCTGCCAGGCGACCCATGCCGCGATGGTGACCACCACCGACAGGACGACGCTACCGGCCAGCAGTGCATAGCGGCGCTTGATGCGGCCGGCCTTGTCCAGCGCTTCGGTATAGGCGCTTGCGATCTCGCGGTCACGCTGTTCGAGCCAGCGCTTGTCGTCTGGGTTGAGCAGGGTCGAGTCGTTGGTGTCGAGTGCTTCGGCTTCGGCGGCCAGCCTGCGGAGCTCTTCGTTGTCGGCGCGATTGGCGGCATCCAGGATTTCGCGCCGGTAGGAGGGCTGACGCAGCAGTGTGTTGAAGTGGATGTAAGGAATCCCGGGCAGTGGGTGTTTCTTGACCGCCTGTTTGAGGTTCCACAGAGCCGCGACCAGTTGGGCCCGTCGCTGTCCATCGGATTGCATGGCGTCGATCCCCTTGCTCGAGTTGCAGGACGCGCAGCCTATACAGCGCAGATGTCACGCTTCTGACTCATTGGTGACGCTCAGAAAAACCCGTGATGGACTTCACTCAATCGAAGGCTGGCAGCGCTCTCGTGATGACGGGGATGACGGGGTGCGATCATCACGCCGGCCCGACTGCCCGGACAGTTCGCGGCAGGCGGTCCCGGCAGATCGACCCGGCGTGCGCCGGGTCAGCGGATCAGTTGAGAATGATCTCTCCGGCCGGCTCGCGCAGGTTGTAGTTCGAGGCCATGGTCGCGCCGTATGCGCCGGTATTGGCAATCAGCAGCACGTCGCCCTCGCGGGATTCAGGCAACAGGCGGTCGAGCCCGAGAATGTCGCCGGTCTCGCAAATGGGCCCGACCACGTTGTAGACCTGGTCGCCGGGTTCGTCCAGGCGGGTGAGGTTGACGATTTCGTGCCAGGCGCCGTAAAGGGCGGGCCGAATCAGGGAGTTCATGCCGGTCGCCGCACCGATGTAGCGCACCTCGCCCTTGCCCTTGGTCTGGGTGATACGCGCCAGCAGCACGCCGGCCGGCGAGACCACGTAACGTCCTGGTTCGATCCAGATCTGGATCGGGCGCGGCAGCTGTTTTTTAAGCTGCGCCAGTCCGCCATCCATGGCCGTGGTGTCCAGCGGCAGTTCGTCAGGGCGATCGGGCACGCCCAGGCCACCGCCAAGGTTGATGATCTCGACCTCCTCGAGCTGCCGCGCCGCTTCGCCGAGCGTTTCCAGGCTGCGATGCCAGTTGTCGGGATGCATGATGCCCGAGCCGGTGTGGGCGTGCAGGCCGCGGATTCGGATGTCATGGGCCCGACAAAGCCGGCTGGCGCGCTCGATGTCGGCCAGCGGAATGCCGAACTTGGCATGGCTGCCGGCAGTGCGCACCAGCTTGTGATGGCCCAGGCCCGAGCCGGGGTCGAGACGCAAAAAGACGGACTGCCCGGCGAAGTCTGCCCCCCAGTGCTCGAGCACGTAGAGGTTGTCGATGGTCAGCGGTAGACCCATTGCCACGGCCTGGCGGTACTCCTCGCGCGGTGCGAAGTTGGGCGTGAACAGCAGGTCGCGCGGCTTGAGCCCTTCGACCTGGCCGAGCGCGTGCTTTGCCTCGGCCAGCGATACGCATTCGATGCCCAGCCCGCTGTCGATCACCGTCTGCAGGATGGCAGGGTGGGCATTGGCTTTCATCGAGTAGAGCACACGGTCAACGGAATGGAGCGAACACAGACGTTCGCAGGCGCCGCGTACGGATTCGAGATCGTAGACGTAGGCGCTGTCTCGGCCCTCCATCAGCTCGATGAGTCGCCCACGCTTGGCTTGCCACCACGGCGATGGACGCACCGTTGCCGCGTCGTTGCGAAACAGCTGTTCCCAGGTCGGGCCGAAGACCGAGTCGCCGCCGACGCCACCGGGTATGACCTGCTGATGCAGTTGCTGCACCAGGCGCTCGGCATGACGCGACTCGACGACGAAGGTCAGGTTGAGATCGTTGGCCGCCTGACTGACCTGGAAAATCCGACGCTGTTCGAACACCTCCAGGGCCGGGCCAAGGCGGTGAAGAATGGTACGAATACCGCGACCGACCAGACTGACCGTCGCGCAGTCGGGCAGAATCTCGACCCTGCACAACTTGCCGAGCTCGAGCGACAGCACGTCCAGAGTGACCGGATCGGCCACGTTTGCGCCCGGATCAAGCGTCAGGGTGACATTGGATTCGGAGGTCGAGACCTGATCGACCGACAAGCCCAGGCGGCGAAATACCTCGAAGACCGCGGCCAGGAAGCCGACCTGCTGCCACATGCCGATATCCTCGAGCGAGATCAGCGTGATCGGCTTGCGCTGCACGATGGCCTTGACCTGGGCGCCGTGATCGCGGGCGGCGGGCGTGATGCAAGTACCCTGGATGTCGGGCCGGTCGGTCTGACGCATCCGGATCTCGATGCCGTGGGTCTGGGCTGGAATCAGGGCCGCCGGATGCAGGGCTCTGGCGCCCATGGCAGCCAGTTCCTGGGCTTCGCGAAATCCGATCTGCCTGAGCAGACGTGCGCCCGGTACACGTCGTGGATCGGCCGAGAACAGACCGGGCACGTCGGAGAAGATTTCGACTCGGCCCGCATCCAGCATCGCCGCGACCGTGGTCGCCGAGATGTCGGAGCCACCACGACCCAACAGCACGAGCTCACCCTGCGGGTTGGCGGCGATAAAGCCCGGCATCACCAGCACCGGCGGGCGCTGAGCCAGTCGCACCGACAGCGCCCAGTCCGGCCCGGCCGCGCACCGGGCCGCCAGGTAGGCTGCCCGCTCGCTGCAATTGGGCACCGTCTGCGCAGTCAGCACCTCACCCGGGTCCAGCCAGCACGCCGGCAGTCCGGACGACTCCAGCACGGCAACGGCCAGCCGGCTGCCGAGCAGTTCGCCGGCCGCCAGAATATGAGCTTGATCGGCCGGCGAAAGCGCCTTCGAACCCGCTTGCTCGAGTCGATCCGACAACGGGTTGATCCGGCGATCGAGCAATGTCTCCGGCAAGGACAGCTCGGCCAGCAGCGCGCGGTGACGCGTCCGCACCTCATCGACAATCGAAGATCGCATGGCCGGATCACGGGTATCAACCGCCGTCTGGAGCAGATCGGTCACGCCGCGAAGGGCCGACACCACCACAATCACTCGCTGCTTCCGGTCCAGGGCCTCCCGCACCCGCTCGGCGATTCGGGGCCAGTTGGCCGCCTCCGCCACTGAACTGCCGCCGAACTTGCAGACATGCCAAGCCGAGCCGCGATCGCTTCCTGCAGCCTGCTCAACCATCACGCAAGCAATTCGGGACAAGCCGGCCGACCCCGAAAACCAGATCCCGCGCGCGGCATGGGCACCGGAACGCGGGCCGGCAAGCCCGATTGGCAAGCGCGAAAGTGCTGGGTCATCACTGCTCCGAAGTCAGGCGGCCACTGGCTGCCGATTGCCTAAATCGGCTATTCTGGACGAAGTCCGGGCGAAAGTTGCCGGCATGTGGTGCTTTTGATCAGAATTTTACGCTATAAATAGATGATGACAGGCCGTTCCGCACAACAACCGTTAGCGCGATCAGCATCGGTCAGCGACATCGGCAAGGTGCGACTCGAGAATCAGGACGCTGTCCTGGCCGACGAAACACTGGGGCTGTGGCTGGTTGCCGACGGCATGGGCGGGCACGCGGGCGGCGCCCGGGCCAGCGCGATCGCACGCGACACCGTGCACCAGCGCTTTGTCGCCGGCGATGGGCTGCAAACAGCAGTGATGGCGGCTCACCAGGCCATTCGAGAAGAGCAGCGCGACCACCCCGAGCTCAATGACATGGGCACCACGATCGTTGCCCTGGCCGAACAGGGCCAGGAGTACGAGATCTGCTGGGTAGGCGACAGCCGTGCCTATCGCTACGCACCGGCCAGCCAGCGACTCGAGAGACTGACCCACGATCACAACGTGGCGGGCGTTCTGGTTGCCTCGGGTGCGTTAACGCCCGATGAGGCCACCCGTCACCCGCAGCGCCATGTACTCACCGACTGTCTCGGGCTGTCGGGCTCGGACGATCCACGAATCGATATGACGCGTGGACGCTGGCAGCCGGATGACATCATCGTCCTGTGTTCCGACGGCCTGTCCGGAGAGCTCGAGGACGGCCGAATCGCCGCCATCATCCGTCAACAGCCGTCGGCCAGGGACATCGTGCGTGAGCTGCTCGACGAAGCAATGGCCGCCGGTGCGCGCGACAATGTCTCGGTCGTCGTGATCGATGCCCCGAAACAACTGCAGATGGCTCGGCAACGCCGGCGCTGGCCGTTCGGTCTGAAATTCTGGAAGCATGGAGGGAATGATCGTGAACAGTGAGCATGAAAGACCGGAAAAGCGGCGCGGCAAGGACCAGGGGCCTCAGGGCACGCAGGTCTTCAGCCGTGATGAAGTCGACAAGCTGATCAGCGAGGCAAGCGCCGGTGAAGGGCACGGCCGCAGCGCCGAATTGACCGGCGTCAGTGCCTCGGTCAGCGGTCAGTCAATCAGGCTGCCATCGGCACGCGTGCTGGTCGGGCGCGCTGAACGCTGCGACATCCGCCTGGATGACGCCAGCGTTTCGTCGGAACACGCCAGGCTCGTTCAGGACAGCCGCGGCTGGCACGTGGTCAACCTGCTTTCGACCAACGGTACTTTCGTCAACGACGAAAAGGTCTCCAATGCGCCCGTCGGCAGCGGTGACCGAATCCGGTTCGGGCGCGTCGAGTTCATTTTTCACGACCCCGACGCCGGCGAACAAAGCGGCGCGGCCAGCTGGAAGAAATGGCTGCCATGGGTCGGGCTGGCTGCCGTGGCAGCAGTGGTGGTCCTGCTGTTGTGGTGAGGCATTACGGCGGGAATGGCCGGCCATCCCGCCGCATTGACCGATCCCGATGCGGCAGCGCAATCAGCCGGGCGGACCCTTGTAGGTCCCGAGCACCACAACCGTCTTGCCTGATGCCCGGATCATGCCTTCTTCCTCGAGATTCTTCATCACTCGCCCGGCCATTTCGCGCGAGCAGCCCACAATTCGGCTGAGTTCCTGTCGTGTGACCCGGATCTGGGTGCCTTCGGGGTGGGAGATGGCGTCCGGCTCTCCGCACAGATCAATCAGCGCCTTGGCTACACGCCCCTGGGTATCGAGAAAGGCGAGGTGGTAAACCTTGCGCCGGGTGTAGAGCAAACGCTGCGCCAGCTTTGAGCCAATCGCGGTCAGGATGTCGATGGCATGCGACCGCAGCGCATTGTCAAGCGCGTCGCGCAGGCGTGCGTAGGACACCTCGGCCACTTCGCAGCGCGTGCGGGTGCGCACCAGTGATTCGCGCTGGGTCGGCTTCATGAACAGGCCCATTTCGCCAATGAAGTCACCCGGATTGAGATAGCTCAGTATGAGCTCACGGCCGTCTTCACCCTCAGTCGAAACGGATACGGACCCCTCGATGAGATAAAGCAGGCTTTCACCGGAATCGCCCGGGCGCATGATGGTGGTCTTGGCCGGGTATTGGTGACGCTCGCAGATCGAGAGAAATCGATCCATGGCCTCACGATCGATCGGATAGAACTGGAATTCGCGCATTGTTATCGGTCTTGTTGTGGTTTGATCAGCCGGCATAGGTGCCAGAAATCCTTTCAATGGGACAATTCTGCCCCTGTCTGTGACATACGTCAAACGAAGGCGCAGTTTACCGGCATGGTTTCGCATGTCGGGTGGACTGGAAACAAGCCCGTTCCATCGTCGATAATGACCGGCTTCAGCCGCGCGACAGGTTCCCCACACCATGGTCTTACGTCGTATCAAACTCCACGGCTTCAACAATCTGACCAAAGCACTGAGCTTCAATATCTACGATCTGTGTTTCGCAACCACCGCAGCGCAGCGCAAGGATTACATCGCCTACATCGATGAGGCCTACAACGCCGAACGTCTGACGCAGATTCTGACTGACGTGGCCGGCATCATCGGCGCCAATATTCTCAACATCGCCCGCCAGGATTACGAGCCGCAGGGCGCCAGTGTGACCATGCTGATCGCCGAGGAGCCGGTCGACAACAGCATCGACGCCGGATTGGCCGCACCCGGACCGCTGCCCGAATCGGTGGTCGGTCATCTCGACAAGAGCCACATCACCGTTCATACCTATCCGGAAAGCCATCCCGACGACGGCATTTGTACTTTCCGGGCCGATATCGACGTGGCCACCTGCGGCGTGATCTCGCCGCTCAAGGCGCTTAACTACCTGATTCACAGTTTCGAGTCGGACATCGTCACGGTCGATTACCGCGTGCGCGGATTCACCCGGGACGTGCGTGGACGCAAGCATTTCATCGATCACAAGATCACGTCGATTCAGGACTACTTCAGTCGCGATACCAAGAAGGCCTACGAGATGATCGATGTCAACGTCTACCAGGAAAACCTGTTCCACACCAAAATGAGACTGAAGCACTTCGACCTGGACAACTACCTGTTCGGTATCGACGCCGACCAGCTCGAAAAGCGCGAACGCAACCGGATTGAACGGCGCCTGCGCAAGGAAATGCAGGAGTTGTTCTACGGGCGGAACCTTTGATCCTTGTTGATCCGGCACCGGTCGACGGGTTCAGAATGTCCTGGCGCTGGAGCTCTTGGCCACGCGGCCGCAGACCGTTTCAGTCGCCGACTCCCGAGAGCGGGTCATCGATGGCGCTGACGATCCACTCCCTGAGCTCGGCGGCCTTTTCAGGCTTGAGTCCGGCCAGGCTGGCCAGCTCGGCGGCAGTGATGGCCGGGTCATCAGTCACTGTGGCCAGGTAGCCGTTTTCCTCAAGCCATTGCTCGAGTGCATCGGTGACGTCGGAGCGGAAGCGCGCCACCCGACCCTCGCGCAGCCCTTCGACCAGCGCAACCGGATGATTGCCCACTGCCTCAAGCAGCTTGAGCACGCGCGGCATGAACGTATCGCTGATCTGGCCGAATGCATCGAGCGCGCCGGCGTCGACCGGCCGGTGATGGCGACGACGCCAGTCGTCGAGCACCCGACTTGCGGCGTGGCAGCGCTGCCCCAGTTGCTTCCGGGTTGCGGCGTCAAGCACGGCCTCATCGCAATCGGCTTCCAGGTAGCCGGTCAGTTCGCCGATACGCCCCAGCTCCAGGCGTATCAGCCGTGCGGCCAGCGCAAGATCATCGTGCAACAGGTGAAACACGCTGACTTCGCCCGTGCCCAGCCATGGATTGATCGGGTTGATGCCGGCCTGCCGCGCCCAGTCGACAGGCGACTGGCCGTTGGGCTGCGGCACGTCGCGACGGCGTGCTTCGCTGTCGGGCATGGTCAATTCGAGCGGCGCCACCTGATCGCGTCGCACCTGGGCCATGTCGATCACGCAGGGCGCGGCAGATTCGCCGAGCCACTCCGACCAGGCAGCCGCTTCTCCAGGCTGCGCGGTCAGGTAGAACATCTGGCGTCCCGCAGCGGTAATCTCCTGTATCGACTCGACCACCTGACGATAGCGATCCGGATCGGAGGTGGTCAATACTTCATCCAGGAACACCGGCAGCGGCTCCCGATTGCGTTCGGCCTGTTCGATCCACGCCAGGCGCAGCGCCAGCAGCAACTGCGCTCGAGTTGCCGTGGACAGCTCGGCCAGGTCCACAGCGCGTTCAGCGCGCGCATCGAACGCGGCAAAACGGCCCTGCTCGAACAACAGCCGATAGCGATAGTGTGTAAAGTGCTGAAACCATCGCGCGCCCGCGCGCAGCGCCGCCGGCTCGTTGTCGGCCTGATGGGCCTGACGCACATCATCGAGCAAGGCCTTGCCGGCCGCCGAGAGCAAGTGTCGCTCGAGCTCGGCGCCAAGCGCCAGGCGCAGGCTTTCATACTGGTGCGTCAGCGCGGTCAGCTCGTGTCGCTCGATGGCGTCTTCGTGGCGAGTCTGAATCGAGGCAATTTGACGATTGATGTCATCGCGAGTTGCGGCCTCGGCGGCCAACCCGTCACGTCGCTCCGATAACGCCTCGCGCTGCTGACTGCGGGCTTGCTCCAGCAACTCGCCATCCGTTGACAGGCGCTGTTCCAGACGGGTGATTTCGGTCGACAGCTCGCGTCGCTGCTGCTCGAGTTGGCGCCACTCCTCGAATTTCTCCAGACGCTCGATCAGAGTGCGTCGTGCCCCGGGTTTGACACCGGCCTGCTCATAGACGGCTCGCGCCCGGCCCTGCAGGGTCTCGATATCGGCTTCCAGTTCCTTGAGTCGGTGCCTGCTCGCCTTGATCTCATTGTGCAACTCGGCGTTGGCACGAATGCGGGGCGCCAGCTGATGGATCAGTGAAGACAGGTTGCGGCTGGTGATCTCGGACGGATCTTCGATGCCATGGCGATGCAGCAGTTCGCCGACGCGCCGGCGGCAGGCCGCATGCTGCTCGCGCGCGCGAGCCAGCTCGTCCCGATGCTGTCTGAAGGCACAATCGGCCTGCTGCCAGTCCTGCAGGTGCCGCGCCCACAGCAAAAACCCGGTTTCCAGCCGGCTGTCCGGATCAAGCCCCAGCTTTCCCGTGCATTCTTCCAGCCGTTTGCGCGCCTGCTCGAACAGATCGCGTTCCTGATTGAGCCGCTCGCGTATATCGGCTGTTCGTTCCCGTTGCACGGCCTGGTGTGTGGCCAGCTCGAGCTCTTTTTCGAGCCGCTCCAGACGCGTTTCAACCTCACCTTCGCTCCATCCCAGCGGCGCCTCGACACCGGTCTGCTCAAACTGCGCCCGGGCCTGGCCCAGCGCGCGGAATCGCATGACAAAACGAATGCTCAATCCCAGCGGCACCCCCATCGCAACCAGGATCAGCAGCACAAGCTCCGGATGCGCCGGCACATCCTGCGGTCCCAGCAGACGCCAGCCAGCCAGCCCGGATGACACGGTCAACCCGCCCCAGAGCACGCCCTCAAGCGGCGAAAGGCGGCTCAGCTCGAGCCAGTCGGCGAGCGCGTCGCGTGCCTGCCGCAGGGCGTCCGGCAGCACCCCCTGGTCGCTGACCGGGGCATGGACGCGCGCAAGCTCTCCCGACAGCGCACGGATCTTCTCGCGCCGCGCCAGCACCCGATCGGTATAGCGCTCGATCTCCTCGAGGATCTGCTGCGAGATCTCGGGCAGCGCCGTGATCTTGCGCGCACCCAGCCGCTTTGCGGCGATCGATCGCTCCTCATCGGCACGTTCGAGTGCGACCGCCTGTTGCTCGATCCGCCGCTCCAGTTCGGCCAGCTGGTCGCGGGCAGAGGCCAGCTCCGACTGCACCGCTTCAAGCTGCTGCGGATCGACCCCGCCACCGCGCTCGAGCTTGCCGGACGCACGCGTCAGGGCGGTCTGTACCAATTCGTGCTCGCCGCGGCGCTCGGCAATTCGCTCCTCCGCCTGGTCCAGACGCGAGAGCTCGTCACCGCTCAGGCGATCCATGCCGCCCGGGAACTCCTCGATCAGGGTATGCTCGAGCGCGGTGCGTCTGGCCACGGCATCAGCCAGCGCAAGCGCGTCTTCACAGGCCTCAAGCCGGCGCGCTGCCTCCGCGGTTCGCCTGAGCTCGTCTTTCAATGTGGCCAGACTGTCGACCGCCTCCGTGAGTCGTTCGTACTCCCGCTCCTTTTCCTCGATGCGCCGGCCAAGCTCGGCCAGCTCCCGAGCGCGCTTCTGCGGGCGCGCTGCGGGCGCCAGGGGCGGCGTGGCGACGGGTTCGTCGAGGTCATAACCGCCGGCCAGCATGGTGCGAATGGCGGCCGCAATATGACTGTCCGTGGAACCGAGATGGGTCAGGTCTTCGGAGCTGATCAGATAGGCTCCGATGCTTTCGGCCGGGGGCAGCTGGGGCGGCGGCATCGGGCGGGTGCCATCCGTCCAGGTCACGGTCCGTCCATGGCGCTCACTGTCAACGAGCGCCTCGCCTATGTGCCAGCGCGCTCGAACCTGGCAAAAGTCCTCGGTCAGCTCGGGATAGAGAAGGGCACGGACGGCGCGAATGATGCTGGACTTGCCCGATGCGTTCGGGCCGGTGATGAAATTGACGCCGTCTGTGGCAAAGCGAATGGCGACCGGTTCATCCAGTCCGGCCAGGCTGCGTATATCGATGCGCTCAAGCTTCATCGTGTCGCTCGCCGCTGCCCGAGCAGGCGTGCCAGCGCGATCCGCCCTGCCCGCTCCAGCCAGGCGGCAACGGCGCTGTCGTCCAGGTCTTGTCCTAGCGCCGCAAATTCGCGCGAGCGGACCACCGGCACCAATGTCCTGCGGCCAAGCTCAACCAGGCGCGCGTATTCCTCGCATTCGGGATCTTCCAGAGCCAGCAGGCGCCTGGCCAGCAGCGCGCAGGGGTCGTCCTGGCTGGCCAGGCGTCTGAGGTCGATGCGCGGCAGCACTGCGCAGCTCATCGACTGAACAAAGCACGCTGTCTCTGCTTCCTGCCAATGGCGCGTCTCTTCTGCCAGGCGCCCGGCTTCGTCAGCCATTCCTGCGGCATCATCATGCCGCCCGCTCAACGTGACGCGCAGCCCGAGCGCTGTCGGCGGCATCTCGCGCTCCTGCAGGCGGCTGACGGTTTCCCGACACACGCCAATCAGGCGTTCCGACAGCGCTTCAGGACCGGGCAGGTCGGAGCAGTCGATATCGAGCGCTTCGTAATGCAAGGGCGCCAGCGCCACATGATCAGCGGCAATGGCGCCCCCGCCGATGTGAAACAGCCATGGTCCACGCGCTCCGGTTTCCGAAGCACGCAGCGCTGTGGCCGAACCCAGGTAGCCGATTGGGCGATCGACATCCAGCTGGTCGGGCTGATGGATGTGTCCGAGCAGCCAGGCATCGACCGGCGCCTGTTCGAGCTCAGCGCTCGAGACCGGCGCGTGCACGCTGCCGGAACGATCACGATCACAGTGCAGAAGCCCCACTACGGGCCCCTTTTCGGGCTTGAGTTTCAAACTTTTCAGAGGACTGTGCCTGACCCGAGATTCGTGAAACGACCAGCCAAGGACGATGACATCATCAAGCTGATAGCGCTGCCATTGTCCGCCGGCACCGAGCACATTCAGGCCCGGCAGCTCGCCGGCCAGGCGCGGCAACACGTGGGTGTCATGATTGCCCGCAACCGCGATCACAGGGATGCCCGCATCCAGCAAGCGTTCGAGCCCCTTCTTGAGCTGGCCATAGGCGACGAAGAAATCACGCGAACGGTCGACCAGATCACCGGCCAGCAAGACGCCGTCGACTCGCCGGTCAATGGCCAGGTCGACACAGCGTTTCCATGCAACCTCCGGACCCAGCTCATCCGAACGCTGACCGAGATCGCTCGGCAGCGCGACGCTGGGACGACCGAGGTGCAGGTCGCCAATGGCAAGCAGGGTCGTCATGTCAATCAGTCGCGGATCCGTTCACGCTCGGCGATTCGACGGCTCAACATAAAGGATCAATGCCGGGCAGACAAGCAGACCCGCTCCGGTTACTGCTCGGCCAAGGCCATCTCCAGCGCCTCGGCGGCCTCCATCCATTCGACTTCGAGCGCTCCAAGCTGCTGTTTCAGGACCGTTTGCTGTTGAATCAGGGCATCGAGCCGCTGCTGCTGACCGGGCGCGTAGAGTTCCGGATTCCCAAGCATGGCTTCGAGCCTGGCCAGCTCGCCGCTGAGACGGCTGGTCTCGCGATCAAGCCGGTCAACCCGGTTTCTGAGCGGCTTGATTTGTTCACGCTCTCGCCCCTGACTTCGCCGGCCCCTGAGGCCGTCGGTATCGGCCCTGCGAGACTTGGTAGCCTCTGCCGAGCGTGTCTGCAGCCAGCCGCGGTAGGCGTCGAGATCGCCACCAAAGCGCATTACCCGGCCATCGGCAAGCAGCCAGTAGTCATCGACGCTGTGGCGCAACAGATGGCGGTCATGGGAGACGGTCACGACTGCGCCCTCGAAGCCCTGCAGGGCCACGGTCAGGGCGTGACGCATGTCGAGATCGAGGTGGTTGGTTGGCTCGTCGAGCAGCAGCAGGTTGGGGGCCTGCCAGACCAGCAGAGCCAGAACCAGCCGCGCTTTCTCGCCACCTGACAGCGGGCCAACCGGATCGGTCGTCGTATCGCCGCGGAAGTCGAATCCGCCCAGAAAGTCCCGCAGGTTCTGTTCGCGCTCTTCCAGGGCAATCCGCTGCAGGTGGACGAGCGGGCTGGCGCCGGCGTCAAGCTGCTCGAGCTGATGCTGCGCAAAATAGCCGATGCGCAGATTTCGGGCCCGGGTCAGTCGGCCGCTGATAGGATTGAGTTCGCCGGCCAGCGTACGCACCAGTGTCGATTTGCCCGCGCCATTGACTCCGAGCAGGCCAACACGGTCTCCTGGCCCGAGGCCGACCGAAACCTCGTCAAGCACGATCACATCGCCGTAACCCAGTCTCGCGTTCTCCAGGTGCACAAGCGGATTGGCCGCCCGCGGCGGCTCGGGAAAGACAAAATCGAAGGGCGAGTCCGCATGCGCCGGCGCGACCTTTTCCATGCGCTCGATGGCCTTCAGTCGGGCCTGGGCCTGGCGCGCCTTGGTCGCCTTGGCGCGGAAGCGGTCGACGAACTGCTGCATATGCGCAATCTGCTGCTGCTGCTTGGCATAGCTTGCCTGTTGCTGCGCCATGCGCTCGGCGCGCTGGCGCTCGAAATCGCTGTACCCACCGCTGTAGCTGTGCAGCCGCCGATGCTCAATATGGACGATACGCTCGACCACGTTGTCGAGAAAATCGCGATCATGCGAGATGACCACCAGGGTTCCGGCAAAGCGCCTCAGCCAGTCCTCCAGCCAGATCACCGTCTCCATATCAAGATGGTTGGTTGGCTCGTCGAGCAGCAGCAGATCCGACGGGCACATCAGGGCTCGCGCCAGGCTCAATCGAATGCGCCAGCCGCCCGAGAAACTCCGAACCGGCCTGTCGTGCACATCGGCAGGAAAACCCAGTCCGTTGAGAAGCGATCCGGCACGCGCCGGTGCCGTGTAGCTGGCTGTCTCATCGAGAAGCGCATGCGCCTCGGCAATGGCGTGCCCGTCCCCGTCGGCTTCGGCCTGCTCGAGCTCGGCCTCGGCGGCGCGCAGGCGTCGATCGCCGTCGATCACATACTCGAGGGCCGGTCGGTCCAGGTCCCCGATCTCCTGCGCCATGCAGCCGATGGTCCAGTCATCGGGCACCAACGCTTCGCCCTGATCCACAGTGAGGTCGCCGAGCAGCAGGCTGAACAGGCTGGACTTGCCGCTGCCGTTGGCGCCGACCAGTCCGACCTTCTGGCCGGCATGGATGGTGGCCGAGGCGTCGGCCAGCAAGGGCTCGGGTCCGTAGCGCAGGGTGATGCCTGAGAGTTGGATCATTCAGAATGACAAGACGGGTTCAGGGTTCAGGGTTCAGGAAAAACGCACGGACGAGAAGGTAATCTTCAACGCGCAAAGGTCTTGATTTGGCGGTATGGTATCGCAGTCCCGCCAGATGTGACCCGCGCAGGTTGCGGTCGCCAGTTTGACGCCAACCTGCCGCGCGATGTTCCCGCACGGCGTGCGTAGGTCGCGGTCGCATCCGCGACGGACAAAAAGGCAGTCTTGAACACGCGTAGGTCGCGGTCGCATCCGCGACGGACAACGTATCAACCTTGAACGCGCGTAGCTGATGTGTGTACAAATCCTCCAGGCCGTCTGATGCGTGTGCAAATCCGAGAGGTCGTCCGTCGGCGATGCGACGCCGACCTACGCAGATTCCGGCTGCGCGACCAAGCCGCCCCCACCGCCCATCGGCTGCCGACCTGAACCCTGATCATGGCCCTGGACCCTGAAACCTCCCCGATGTCCTACCGCCTGCTCCGCCATCCCCGAGCCCGACGTCTGAGGCTGCGTGTCGAGTGCGACGGTTCCTTGGTGGTCACCGCACCGAAGCACCTGCGGCACAGTGAGATCGACCGCTTCGTGGCGGCCCGCAAGGACTGGATCAGGGCCGTGCGCGAGCGTCTGGCCCGCGCCAGGGCGGGACGCGACCCGGCCATCTTCAGCCTTCGCCCGGCGCGTATTGACTTGCCGGCAGTGGGAGAGACCTGGCGCGTGGTGCATGGGCAGGCCAGCGGCGAGCTCTGTGGCCAGGGCCCCGATACAGCGGAGTTGCTCTTGCAGTTGCCCGCGAACGAGCCCATCGAAGCTGTCGTCTGGCAGCTTCATGGCTGGCTGAAAAATCGCGCGCGCCATGCGCTGACCCCTCGGATCCAAGCACTGGCGCAGGCGCACGGCATGACCTACGGTCGGCTCAGCTTTCGCAACCAGAAATCACGCTGGGGCAGCTGCTCCTCGAAGGGTAATCTTTCACTTAACGCCCGGCTGCTGTTTTGCTCCCCCGAAGCCTGCCGTTATGTTCTGATCCACGAGCTCGTCCATCTCGAGCATCCGAATCACTCGCCGGATTTCTGGCAACGCGTCGCCGAACTCTGCCCCGACTATCGCCGGCACATGCGCGAACTCAAGACCGTTTGGCATCGCCTTCCCGATTGGGTCACTGCAAGCTGACCGGATTCCCCGGAATGACCAGGGTCCAATGATTGAATGATGGAACGGAACCCTGGCCTCGTCCGTCGGGGATGCGACCCCGACCTACGGACGTCTTCGCTGTTCGATTGGGTCATTGGAATCTGTTTGTGACCGGATGCTTGAGATCTGGAATCTTCTGACGCGCTGCGTTCGTTCTGTTCTGCGTCATCACCCCGCACATCAAGGAAACGCGGCCAGCGGCCGCGTTTCCAATGCACCAAATCTGACCTACCCGATCAGTGCGTCAGCAGCGGTGCGATCACCAGACTGACGATGGCCATGACGTTGATCAGGATGTTCATCGACGGGCCCGAGGTGTCCTTGAGCGGATCGCCGACGGTGTCCCCGACTACGTTGGCCTTGTGGGTGTCCGAGCCCTTGCCGCCGAAGTTGCCTTTCTCGACGTACTTCTTGGCATTGTCCCAGGCGCCGCCGGCATTGGCCATGGTCAGCGCCAGCAGCACGCAGCCGAGCAGGGCGCCGCCGAGCATGCCGCCGAGTGCCTCGGCGCCCAGGCCGAAGCCGATCACGACCGGGCCGAGCACGGCCAGGGCGGCCGGCAGCAGCATGCGCTTGATCGCCGAGGTGGTGGCGATGTCGACGCAGCGCGGCGCGTCCGGCTCGGCCTTGCCCTCGAGCAGACCCGGTATCTCGCGGAACTGGCGGCGGATTTCGGTGATCATTTCGAAGGCGGCGTCGCCGACGGCGGTCATGGTGATGGCCGCGACCAAAAACGGGAAGATGCCGCCGATGAACATGCCGATGAGCACGTTCGGATCGGAGATCTCCAGGGCGAAGCCCGGCAGGCGATGGGCGACTTCGGCGATGTAGGCCGAGATGATGGTCAGCGCGGCCATGGCGGCGGCGCCGATGGCAAAGCCCTTACCGATGGCCGCCGTGGTGTTGCCCAGCTCGTCGAGCGAGTCGGTGATCTTGCGCGTCTCCTCGCCCAGGCCGGCCATTTCGGCAATGCCGCCGGCGTTGTCGGCGATGGGGCCGTAGGCATCGATGGCCATGGTCATGCCGACGGTGGCGAGCATGGCAACGGCCGCAATACCCACGCCGTAGAGGTCGGCGCTCTGGTTGGCCACGAAGATCATCACGCAGATCGACAGCACCGGTATGACGACCGAGCGCATGCCGGTCGACAGGCCGGCGATGATGACCGTGGCCGAGCCGGTCTCGCCCGCGCGGGCGATCTCGCGCACCGGCTTGCCGGCCGTGAAGTACTCGGTCGACAGGCCGATGACGATGCCGCCGACCGCGCCGATCAGCGCGGCGAACCACACGCCGGTTTCGATGCCCAGGTACTGGATCAGGAAAAACGCCAGCACGATAAAGCCGATGGCGGCCGACATGGTGCCGGTGCGCAGCGCGACTTCCGGACTCTTGCCGGAGGCGGCCTTGACCAGGCCGATGGCGCCGATTGAACAGACCAGGCCCAGTGAAGCCAGCAGCAGCGGCAGGGCCATGATGGCCGAGCCCTCGCCCAGACCCTCGACGTAGCCGCCGCCGGCCTGCTGCACCATCACGGTAGCCAGGGCCACGGTGGCGATCATGGCGCCGCAGTAGGATTCGAAGATGTCCGAACCCATGCCGGCCACGTCACCGACGTTGTCGCCGACGTTGTCGGCAATCACGCCCGGGTTGCGCGGGTCGTCCTCGGGGATACCGGCCTCGACCTTGCCGACCAGGTCGGCGCCGACGTCGGCCGACTTGGTGAAGATGCCGCCGCCGACACGGTAGAACAGCGCGACGACGCTGGCGCCCATGCCGAAGCCGTGGATACGATGGGCGGTTTCGGGATCGGCGCCGAACACCACGTACAGGGTGCCCAGGCCGAGCAGGCCGAGCGAGGCGACCAGCATGCCCATCACCGAGCCGCCGTAGAAGGCCACGCTCAGGGCCTTGGCTGCGCCGTACTCATGGGCGGCGCTCGTCGTGCGCACGTTGGCGCGGGTGGCCGCGTACATGCCGAAGAAGCCGGCCAGGGCCGAGCAGACCGCGCCGACCAGGAAGGATACGGCGGTCTGGATGCCCAGCCCCGAAACCGACAGGGCCACGAAGATCACGGCGACCGACAGGCCGATCAGGATCAGCTCGCGGCGCATGAAAGCCGAGGCGCCCTGCTGGATCATCACGGCGATCTGGCTGGGCTTGCCTTCCATGGCCGGGTAGCTCATCACCACGCGGTAGAGAATGTAGGCCACGATCAGACCCACGACCCCGAGAACCGGGGGAATCATTAGCTGGTTCATTTTTGCTCCAAAATCGGACCGGTTGAGAAACGGTGATCCGGGCAGCTGCAGGCCCGGCCGGGATCGACGCTGGGTCGACCCCGGAAAATCGGACGATTGTAAGTAAAAACAGGCTGCAAAGGAAGGCTTTCGGCTGAGGTGACGCGATCGGCCAGCGTGCAATCGCGCGCGAGCAACCCTATACTTGTACCGGATATGCATCGAAATCGCTGCATTCGGCCGACAGAGGGAGCCGGCCAGCCCGAGCCGCCGGACGAGATTCACCAGGGGGGCGGAACATCGAGGCGCTACAGCTGCCCGGGCACCGGCCGATCCATAAACGAATCTGTTTGAACCATGTACGGGTAATGCGCACATGACGGAAGTTGTCATCAAACTGGCCCTGAGCCGCCGCTCCGGAATCCTGGCCGCGGCCGTCTCGGCGCTCACGCGCGCCGGTCTGACGTTCAGAAGTCATCACCTCGAGCCGGTCAAGCACGATGGTCGATATCGGCTCGATCTGCTGGCTGACACGGACGAGAGCCTGGGTGATCCGCGCGCGATCATCGACGCCCTGGTTGCGATACGCGGCGTCGAGACCATCGTCGACTGCGTCATTGAAGGGCGTTCACTACTGGGACCGGATAAGCCGACAGCCGATGACCGCGAGGAAGTACCCGGCGCCGGGGATCCACCGGCAAACGATGATGGCAGCGCCGGACCTGCGCACGGTGCCACCGATCGCGCCAGCCAGCCTGAGCCAAAGCCAGAGCCTGAGCCAGCGCCGGAAATCGCGGCCGAGGCAGCGGCAGGCAAACCGGCTCAGGGCCGCTCGGCGGACGATCGTATCCCCGCCGGCACCGAAACGGATTCCGGTAACCGCACTCGACCGGCCGAAAACCCGCGCATCTCGGACGACGCCGCAGCGTCTCCCCGGGATGAGCGACGAACGGGACAAACACCAGAAGATGCCCGCCAATCCGGCCCGGGCTCTGACGACTCGAACAGCCAGCGCGCCCGCCCGATGCGCTCGTCGATGGTGCGGCGGCGCCGGCGGCGCCGATAGGTCATTGCTCAGCGGTTACTAATGCAGTCACTAATCGACTGAGTGTCTGCTGATTAGTGACCGCATTAGTAAAGCGCCGGTTTGTGAACGGCAATGACGGCAATCGTGACGAATACGACCAGCGAAAGCAGATAGAGCAGAATGCCGCGGGGCGTGTGGCCGCCGCGAAACGCCAGCATGCCCAGCACGATGTAGACCACGATCAGGGTGATTTTGACGCCAAGCCAGGACAAGAAAGGCCAGCCAACCAGAAGCCACAGCGTGATGCCGGATGCCAGCAGCAGGGTATCGATGATATGGGGCGTCACGCGGATCACCGGGTGCGACACCGGACGATCGAGTACCACCTGCACGAATCCGCGCAGGGCAAAACCCAGCCCGCTGATCAAAGCCAGCATGATGTGGGCGTGCTTCAATAGCGGGTAGTAGCTCATGCAATCAATCCCGTGATCCGGTTCATGGGGAGCAGTGCGCCGAAGCAACCCGCCGGCAGGCGATTTCCGGCGCGCGAATGATGGTAGCGTATTGTCCGGGTCAGCGGGTGACCATTGAAGCTCGTTTTCAGGCGCAGCGACATGGCGACGGTTGACCGCCTCGGCAGGCCGGCGGGCGTGCCGGGCAGTGACAATTGCCGCCCCGGCCAGGGTTGGGGCTGCAACCAGGAGACGGCGTGAACATGAACACCAGCAGCGACACCGGGTATGAGCAACTCGTCGAGCGCAGCATCGCGCGCATCGGACGCCGCATCGTCCTGGGCTTGCCGCTGGGACTCGGCAAACCCAACCGGCTCGTCAACGCGTTCTACCGGCGTGCATGCGAAGATCCCGAGGTTCGCCTGGAAATCGTGACCGCGCTATCGCTCGATTTGCCCGAGGCCGGCCACTGGCTCGAACAGCGCCTGATGGCTCCCATTGTCGAACGTCTTTTCGGGCCGGACTACCCGCGTCTGGAATACCTGGTCGACCTCAAGCGCAGACAACTGCCCGACAACATCGCCGTCACCGAGTTCTACTTCCAGTCCGGCGCCGCACTGGGTCAGCCGCTGATGCAGCGTCGCTACATCTCTTCTAACTACACGCACGTGGCCCGCGACCTGGTCGACCGCCGAATCAACCTGCTGCTGCAGCTCGTCGCCGGCCCGCAGGACGGCCGCTACAGCCTGTCGTGCAACCCGGATGTCACTCTCGACCTGCGCGCTGCCTTGACCGAGCGGGCCGACTGGCCCTGGATGACCATCGGCCAGCGACACCCGGACCTGCCGTTCATGTACGGCGATGCAGTGGTGGAAGCCGATTTCTTTGACCAGGTCATTGACGACAATCCGCAACAACCGCTGTTCGGCGTCCCGCGCACACCGGTTTCGAGGCAGGATCACGCAGTGGGAATACAGGCCAGTCGGCTGGTTGCCGACGGTGGCACCCTTCAGATCGGCATTGGCTCGCTGTCCGACGCCCTGGTCAACGCCCTGATCCTCCGCCATCAGCGCAATTCCGATTACCGTCAGGCGGTCAGCGCAATCGGCGGGGCTGAGCTGCCGCTGGAGTCCCGCGCGCCGCTCGACCAGGGTCTGTACGGTGCCAGCGAGATGTTCATGGATGGTTTCATGCATCTGTACCGTGCCGGCATCCTCAAACGGGAAGTGTTCGACGACCTGGCGCGCCAGCAGCAGGCCAATGCCGGCAAACCGGTCGACGCGGCCGGGACCGGCGCGATCATGGATGGGGGGTTCTTTCTGGGCAGCCGCGATTTCTACCGATTCCTGCGCGAGCTCGACGACTGCGAACGCCCGCGCTTCCGGATGCATGGCGTCGGCCGAATCAACCAGCTCTACGGCGGATCGGAGGCGCTGGAGATCGCACAGCGCAGGCGGGCGCGCTTCATCAATACCTGCATGATGGTCACGGCAACCGGCGCGGCAGTCTCCGACGGGCTGGCCGACCACCAGGTCGTATCCGGCGTTGGCGGGCAGTACAACTTTGTCGCCATGGCGCATGCCATGGACGACGGTCGATCGGTGCTGATGCTGCGGTCCACGCGCACCGGCAGCGATGGCCGGACGAGCTCGAATATCGTCTGGCAGTATCCGCACACCACCATTCCCCGCCATCTGCGTGACCTGGTCGTGACCGAGTACGGCATCGCCGATCTCAGAGGCCGCACCGACGAGGAGTGCATCCGTGCGCTGATCGGGATCACGGACGCGCGCTTCCAGGAAGAGCTGGTCCAGCGCGCCAAACAGGCCGGCAAGCTCGACAAGGCCTGGCAGATACCCGATCAGGCCCGGCACAACCTGCCAGACCGACTCGACCTTGCTTTGGCGGCGACCGCGGACCGTTTTCCTGACTACCCGTTCGGCAGTGACTTCACTGCGGTTGAACAACGGTTGATTGGCGCCCTGCAGCGGCTGAAGCGACGCTCGAACAGCCGCCTGGGGCTTGTCGGCGCGCTGCTCAAGGGACGGCCGGCAATGTTTGGCCACGAACTGGAGCAGCTCGGGCTGCGCCGGCCGCAATCCCTGCGCGAACGGCTCTACGCCCGGCTGGTCGCAGCGATGCTGGCCGAGGGCTGATTAAGCCTTCAGCCCGAAACCGCCAGCACCACCGCCAGAATCGCAGCAATCATCAGCACCAGCCAGTGAAGCGCGGTACCCCAGAAGCGGCCAAACGACGTGCCGGCACTGCGATTGAGCCCCCAGAAACCGTGCAGGACGCGACTGGCGACAAGCGCGCTGCCGAGGATGTGAATGACCACTCCGGGCAGCCGCGACGATGCCTCCAGCAGCAGCAACAGCAGCACCGTCAGCGGCACATACTCACAGAAGTTGGCCTGGGCACGGATCAGGCACTCGAGGTGCCGGTCGCCGCCCGTACCGAGCCCGACACCGAGGGAACGGCGTGCCCGGACCACGCGAGCGGACAGCGCCAGCAGAATCAAGCCCAGCAGTCCGGCATAAAACAGTGTGGCGGCAAACGGCATCGGCCCGGTCTCCAAGGTTTTGCACGGGAATGCAGTATAGCCTGCGTGCCGGGACCGAATCGGGGCGCTTGCTCACCGGCAGTGATAGACTGCGCTCGACGTTGCTGATTGTTCAGTCCATGCAGGAGTCGGTTCATGTACAGAATGCTGGTTTGTTGTGCCGTCCTGGTGCTGTCTGCTGCGGCCATGGCTGAGGGTCGCGTGGTCATTGCCGTCCACGGCGGTGCCGGCACGATTGCGCCCAACCAGCTCGAGCCGGAGCGTGAGGCAGCCATTCGCGACGCGCTTGAGCGCGCGGTCCGTGCCGGGCACGAGGTGCTGACCCACGGCGGCCACAGCCAGGATGCAGTGGTTGCCGCCATCCACATTCTGGAGGACGCGCCGGAATTCAATGCCGGGCGCGGTGCGGTGCTGACCAACACCGGCACCATCGAGATGGACGCCTCGATCATGAACGGCGAAACGCTCGAAGCCGGTGCGGTTGCGGCCATACAGCGCGTTCGCCACCCGATCGACGCGGCCGTTGCCGTGATGAAGCATTCTCCCCATGTCATGCTCACCGGTGAGGGCGCAATCACTTTTGCGGCCCGGGCCGGGCTGGAAATGATGGATCAGGACTGGTTCATGACCGACTTCCGGCGGCGCGAACTCGAATCCATTCAGGCTGAATCGCAAACCGCCACCCGGCTGTCGGAGAGCTGGTTTTCCACGGTCGGGGCCGTTGCGCTGGACTCGCGCGGCAATCTGGCCGCCGCCACGTCGACGGGCGGCATGACCAACAAGCGCTGGGGCCGGGTCGGTGACTCGCCGATCATAGGCGCCGGCACCTATGCCGACAACCGAAGCTGTGCGGTGTCGGGCACCGGCCACGGCGAGTTTTTCATTCGCCACGCCGTCGCGCATGATATCTGTGCCAGAAAGCGCTACCAGGGGGTTTCACTGGCCGAGGCGGCTGACGAAGTGATCAACCGGGTGCTGGTGGACGCCGGCGGCAGCGGGGGTGTCATCGCGATCGACCCGGACGGCCAGATCAGCATGCCGTTCAACACCACCGGCATGTACCGCGCCGCCATCGACCGTGACGGGCAGCTGCAGGTCCTTCTCTATCGCGAGGATGACGGCACGGATGCTCACTGACCCCCTTCAGTTCAGCTGTCCCTGGTGTGGCAGCACCAATGATCTGGAGCACGATCCCGGCGAAGCCGGTCAGATCCTGATCCAGGACTGCAGCGTGTGCTGCAGCCCGATCGAGATCGAGGTTCCGGCCGAGGCCGATTCCGCGCCGCGGGTGCGCCGCGAAGGCGACTGACCCGTCGGTCTCCCGCAGCTCTGCCGGGTTCAGATTCGGCTCAGGCCGTGGCTTTGCGCACGCCATCACGGGCGGCCTGTCCGCCCAGGCCCAGATTGCGGCACAGGCGTAGCGAGGGAGCAGACCGGTTCAGCGTGTAGAAGTGAAGGCCTGGCGCGCCGCCGTCGAGCAGCCGCTCGCACAGACCGGTGATCACCTGTTCACCGAATCCAAGCAGGGAGTCACGATCTCCGGCCTTCTCCCACGCCTGAATCCGCTTGCGGATCCACAGCGGAATCTCGGCGCCACACATCTTCGAAAATCGCGCCAAACGTGAGTAGTTGGTGATCGGCATGATGCCCGGCACAATGGGCACGGTGATACCCAGCCCGTGTGCTTCGTCGACGAAACGGAAGTAGGCCTCGGCGTTGAAAAAGTACTGGGTGATCACACCGTCGGCGCCGGCCCTGACCTTGTCGGCAAGGTGACGCAGGTCGCTCTCGGGCGACGGCGACTCCGGATGGTGCTCCGGATATCCGGCCACTTCGATGGCGAACCGGTCACCGTAGTGCTGGCGTATGAATCGCACCAGATCAACGGCATAGTCAAATACGCCCGACCCGCCGCCAGAAGGCCGGTCGCCGCGCAACACCACCAGTCTTCGCACGCCGGCCCGGCTATAGTCGTCGAGCAGTTCGCGAATATTGTCGGTGTCCTCGGACATGCACGAAATATGGGGCGCTGCCGGCACCCGGGTCTCGCGCTCGATCGCGAGCACGGTCTCGCGCGTCCGCGAGCGGGTCGATCCGCCGGCCCCGAAAGTCACCGACATGTAATCCGGCTGGAGCTCGGCCAGGCGGTCCCGGGCCAGGCCAAACGCCTTGACCTGCTCATCGCTGCGGGGCGGGAAGAACTCGAAACTCAGTTGCGAATCACTCATAAGGTTTCAGGTTGCAGGTTGCAGGTTTCAGGGCGGGCCCCGGTTCACTCTTTCCTGAAACCTGAACCCTGAACCCTGAAACCTTCTTTGCCTAGTAGCGATAATGCTCCGGCTTGTAGGGCCCTTCGACCGAAACGCCGATGTAGTCAGCCTGGTCGGGCGTCAACTCGGTCAGGCGCACCCCGATCCGTTCCAGGTGCAGGCGCGCCACCTTCTCGTCGAGATGCTTGGGCAGGACGTAGACTTCGTTGCCGTAACGATCGCCATGCTTGAACAGCTCGATCTGGGCCAGGGTCTGGTTGGTAAAACTGTTCGACATCACGAAGCTCGGATGGCCGGTGGCACAGCCGAGGTTTACCAGACGGCCGCGCGCGAGCAGGATGATCTTCTTGCCGTCGGGGAAGGTGATGTGGTCGACCTGCGGCTTGATTTCGTCCCACTCATAGTTCTCGAGACTGGCAACATTGATCTCGTTGTCAAAGTGGCCGATATTGCAGACGATGGCCTCGTTCTTCATCCGCTCCATGTGGTGGTGATCGATGACGTTGTAGTTGCCGGTGGCCGTCACGACGATGTCCGCGGCCTCGACCACGCCCTCGTCTTCAAGGTTGACCACCTTGTACCCTTCCATGGCCGCCTGCAGGGCGCAGATCGGATCGACTTCAGTGATCCAGACGTTGGCCGACAGGGCTCTGAGCGACTGAGCCGAGCCCTTGCCAACGTCGCCATAGCCGCACACGATGGCAGTCTTGCCGGCAATCATGACGTCGGTGGCGCGCTTGATCGAGTCGACCAGCGACTCGCGGCAGCCGTAGAGATTATCGAACTTCGACTTGGTCACCGAATCATTGACGTTGATCGCCGGAAACTTCAGCGTGCCTTCCTTCTGCATGCGATAGAGTCGGTTGACACCGGTTGTCGTCTCCTCGGTCACACCCTGGATATTCGACAGTGCGCTGGCATACCAGCCCGGATTCGACTCCAGCCGCTTGCCAATGGACGCGAACAGAGCCCGCTCCTCGGCACTGCCCGGATTGTCGAGCACACTGGGATCTTGCTCGGCACGTGCACCGAGATTGAGCAACAGGGTCGCGTCGCCGCCATCGTCAAGGATCATGTTGGCGGTCTGGCCGTCAGGCCACTGGAAGATGCGATGGGTAAACTCCCAGTACTCCTCGAGGCTCTCGCCCTTGTAGGCAAAAACGGGTACGCCGCGCTCGACCATGGCCGCAGCGGCGTGGTCCTGGGTCGAGTAGATGTTGCACGAGGCCCAGCGTACATCCGCACCCAGCTCGATCAGGGTCTCGATCAGCACAGCAGTCTGAATGGTCATGTGCAGGCTGCCGGCGATGCGTGCGCCCGCCAGAGGCTTGGCGTCGGCGTACTCGGCACGGGTCTGCATCAGGCCCGGCATCTCGGTCTCGGCAATCGAGATTTCCTTGCGGCCGAAACCGGCAAGGCTCGGATCGGCGATGAAAAAGTTGTTTTCCGTCGAGGCGATACTGTCGTCGAACAGCACACCCTGTCTTACATCTTCTGCCTTGGCGCTCATGGTTTCAGTCCTCAATGCGGTTTGCTCATTAGTGAATTCGTCGATTTTTCGGCTTTGCTGCGTCGGGGATATGACCCCGACCCACGATGTCCTCGCAGCGCTTCGGGTGATGACGCGGGGGATTTCGAAACCGCAGGTTTCGTATGAGTCCGGGTCATTGCCCGAAGCGCGGGCACTCGTCCCTAGATTCCGGCCGCCTTTTTCAGTTCCTCGGCCTTGTCGGTCTTCTCCCAGCTGAAGGTGGTGAAATAATCGGTCACCTCCTTGCCGTCGCGGCGCACCCGGGCCGACGTTTCCTCGGGATGGCGGCCGAAATGACCGTGGGTCGCGGTCGCCTGATACATCGGGTGGAGCAGGTCAAGCGCGTTGAGAATGCCGTAGGGACGAAGATCGAAGTGCTCGCGAACGAGCGCCTCGATTTTCTCTTCGGCGATCTTGTTGGTGCCGAAGGTGGTCACCGAAATCGATGTGGGCTCGGCAACCCCGATGGCGTAACTGACCTGTAGTTCGCACTTGTCGGCCAGACCGGCGGCGACCACGTTTTTGGCCACGTAGCGGGCCGCATAGGTCGCCGACCGATCCACCTTCGACGGGTCCTTGCCGGAAAACGCGCCACCACCGTGGCGGGCCATCCCGCCGTAGGTATCGACGATGATCTTTCGTCCGGTCAGGCCGGCATCCCCCACCGGGCCGCCAATGACGAACTTGCCGGTCGGGTTGATGTGAAATCGGGTCTTGTCGTGCAGCCACTCTGCCGGCAGCACCGGCTCGATGATGTGCTTGCGAACGCCCTCGCGAATCTCGTCGAGCTCAACGCCGTCATCGTGCTGGGTCGACAGCACCACTGCATCGATGGCAATCGGCTTGCCGTCCTCGTAGCGCAGCGTGACCTGGCTCTTGGCGTCTGGCCTCAGCCAGGGCAGCGGGTTGTCCTTGTGCTTGCGCAGCCGCGTCTGCTGTTCGACCAGCCGGTGCGCGTAGAAAATCGGCGCCGGCATCAGCTCGGGCGTTTCGTTGGCGGCATAGCCGAACATCAGCCCCTGATCGCCGGCACCCTGGTCTTCGGGAATCTCGCGGTCGACGCCCTGGGCGATATCGGGCGATTGCTTGCCGATCATGTTGATCACCGAGCAGGTTCGGCCGTCAAAACCCACCGACGAGGAGTCGTAGCCAACATCCACGACGACCTGGCGGATCAGATCTTCGAGATCGACCCAGGCAGTCGTTGAGATTTCGCCTCCGACTACCACCGCACCGGTTTTGAGAAAGGTCTCGCAGGCCACGCGCGCATGCGGATCCTGCGCCAGGATGGCGTCGAGAACAGCGTCGGAAATCTGGTCGGCCAGCTTGTCCGGGTGACCCTCGGAAACGGATTCGGAAGTAAACAGATAGGCGCTCATGCGAATACTTATCTCTTGATCGGGATAGAAAGATACTATTCTAGCGCAATCCGCATCCCGTTGCATCCCGCCTCGACAAGACAGCACGGCTGCCCCGGCAGTTGCATTCGCGGCGCAAACCCTGAACACTGGCGGCGGACCATGGCCCGTGGATAATCGTTGAGCTACGAATCCCTTGTCGTGCTGCTGTTTCATGCCGTGCTGGCACCGGCCACCGCGGTTCACGCGCTGCTGTTCAAGCGCGAACCACGCGGTGCGTTCGGCTGGATCGCGGTTTGCGTGCTTTTCCCCCTGGCCGGTCCGGTGGTGTATTTGTTTTTCGGCCTCAACCGAACGCGCAGCCGCGCCCAGCGCTCGCCCATGCCCGGCCTGGTTGCCCGGGAGTGCGGTGATGCTGTCCAGCCCCCGCTGCCGGCGGACCTGCCCGTGCCCTATCACGGTCTGGCCGTCAGCGGCCGGGCACTCAGCCGCCATGCGCTGGTCGGCGGCAACACGGTTGAACCCCTGTTCAATGGCGAACAGGCCTATCCTGCAATGCTCGAGGCCATCGAGTCGGCCCGCCGGCGGGTCTGGCTGACGACCTACCTGTTCGACAACGACACGACTGGACGCAGATTCGGTCAGGCACTGGCCGCCGCCGCCCGTCGGGGCGTCGACGTGCGCGTGATCACCGATGGTGTCGGCGAATGGTATGCGCTGCCGCGCGCCAGCCGGCGCCTGGCGCGCGACGGCGTGCGCACCGCGCGGTTTCTGCCGCCCGGACTGCTGCCGCCATCCCTTTCGATCAACCTGCGCAATCACCAGAAGATTCTGGTCGTTGACGACCGGCTTGGGTTTACCGGCGGCATGAATATCGGCGACCGCCACAACATCGAGGATCCCGACAACCGCCGACCCACTGCCGACATGCACTTTTGTCTGTCAGGTCCGGTTGTTGCACAGCTCGGCCAGGAATTCCGGCGCGCCTGGACCTTCTGCACGGGCGAGCCAGACGCGGCCGAAGCGGTGCCAGAGGCGGCTGCCGAGGCAGAACGCCAGCACGATGCACAAGATGCCGGAGACACTCGATTCCTGCGCTGCCGGACCATGACCGACGGCCCGGACGAGGATCTCGACCGGCTGACGATGCTGCTGAGCGCGGCGATCGCCAGCGCGCGGCGATCGATTCGCATCATGACGCCCTACTTTCTGCCGCCGCGCGAGCTGGTCGGTGCACTGCAGTCCGCCGCGATCCGCGATATCGACGTTCAGATCGTGCTGCCTGCAGTCAACAACCTCCCCTACGTGCACTGGGCCACTCGCAACATGCTCTGGGAACTGCTCTTTCGGAATGTGCGCGTCAACTACCAGCCCCCACCGTTTAATCACGCCAAGCTGTTCGTGGTCGATGAGTATTACAGCCTGATCGGATCGACCAACTGGGATCCGCGCAGTCTGCGGCTGAACTTCGAGCTGCAGATCGAAGTCTACGGCAGCGCGCTGGCCCGGTTGCTGAATGACTACATCGACCGGGCCGCACGCGCCGGCCGCCAGGTCACCCTGTCCGAAGTCGACGGCCGCAGCGTCCCGACACGCCTGCGCGATGCCGCATGCTGGCTGTTTTCGCCCTATCTCTGATGCGTCAGTCCGCCGCGACGGTTGGCTGGTGAACCTCGATCCAGGCCGGCTCAGGCCATGACCGCCCTGTCTGCCGCCCACTGCCGCAGCTGGGCGATCGATTCGGAGCGGACAACTGACAGCGGGCGCGTGCGGCTGATTTCGGCCAGCAGATGGTCGGTGGTCAGCGGTTGATCGTCGGCATGCGCGGCGTACAGCCCACTGACGATCAGGTGCTCAAGCTCGGCGCCGGAAAAACCCCGGGTAGCAGCAGCCAGGCGATCGAGCGGAAACAGCTCGCTCTTGAGTTCACGGCGCCTGAGGTGAATGGCCAGAATGTCCTGACGCGTGGCGGCGTCCGGCAAATCGACAAAAAAGATTTCGTCAAAACGTCCCTTGCGCATCAGCTCGGGCGGCAGCGCGCTGATGTCGTTGGCCGTGGCGGCCACGAAAACGCGCGAGCGATGCTCAGCCAGCCAGGTCAAAAACGTGCCCAGCATCCGCCTTGAAGTACCGCCGTCGCTGTCCGAGGTCGCCAGCCCTTTCTCGATTTCGTCCAGCCACATCACGCAGGGCGCCATCAGCTCGGCTGCCCGGAGCGAATTACGCAGATTGCGTTCACTCTGGCCATGATAGCGGTCGAACAGGGCACCGAAGTCCAGGTGCAGCAGGGGCACCCGGAACAGTCCGGCGGCGGCGCGGGCCGCCAGGGACTTGCCACAGCCCTGCACCCCCATGAGCAACACGCCGCGCGGCGGCGTCAGTCCCGAAGGCGGTTCAGGCGCGGCGAATACCTCCGCACGCAGCTCCAGCCACCGCTTCAGGTTGGGCATCCCGGCAACATCTGCAAAACGGGCGGTTTCGAGCTCGAAGTTCAGACAGCCATCCGGGTCGAGCAGCTCGAACTTGGCCCGCATGACCGCGTCCAGATCGCTCCGATTGAGCACCCCATCGTCGAAGATGGCGTTGCGCGTCAGGCGCCGGGCGTCCTTCATGGTCAGCCCGGACAGGTTGTTGACCAGCATGTCCTGTGCCCGATCATCGACTTCCGCCGGGCCAGCGCTGCGCTGACGCCCCCAGCGCCCGGCCTCGGAACGCACCATGGCGACGAGCGTTGACCGGTCGGGCGGATACAGCTCGAACCGGCGCGCCAGTGCCGACAGCTCGGTCGGCAGGCTCAGTTCGGCGCTGACCAGCACCAGCGTCGGGCCGCAGCCCTCAGCGCCGCCGCGCGCCGCCTCGCGCATCAAGCGAATGATCAGCGGATCATCCATGAAAGGATGAAAATCCAGCAGCAACGCCATGGGGCGATCCTCGCGGCGCAGCAGGTGAACGAGCGCCTTCTCGGCATCCCGCAGCGAGGCAGCCATTGGTTCCCGGTGGCCAATGCGCTCAAGCCCGCTCGCGGCGGTCCAGACCAGCAGCGGACGCTGTATCAGGCTGCGCAGCTCGCGAAACAGGTTGACCGCATGCGGCTCGTCGTGGCTCTCGATGACCAGAAGCGAAGCGCCGCCACGAATCAGGGCGGCCAGCTCGGAGAGCTCGGCCGGGTTGACCGGCACCGGGTCGGAAGCTGAATGCATGTCTTGTCCCATGAGCACGTCATCGTGGATTGTGCACCAATCGTCGGTCCGGTTCACATCAACACGCACGGGAATACGGGCCCCATCGACCAGGTTTTGGTAATATTCGCGGTCTTATGCGTTACGTGATCTCACTGGCTCTGGTCATGGCCGCACTCTGGCTGGGATTGTCGGGCCTGTTCAAGCCCGTCATTCTCGCGCTTGGCGCGGTGTCCATTGCTCTGGCGGCGTGGCTGTCCTGGCGAATGGACGTCATTGGCGTCGAGCACAACCCCGGGCTGTTTTCCTGGCGGCTGCCGGTGTACTGGGCCTGGCTGGTCTGGCAGATCGTGCTGTCCAACATCGACGTCGCCCGGGCCGTGTTCAATCCGGGCGGTCACATCCGGCAGCGGGTCATCCGGGTGCCGGCCAGGCAGTCGCGTGAACTCACGCGGGTGACCTACGCCAACTCGATCACGCTCACGCCGGGCACCGTCAGTCTGCGCCTGGAAGGCAATGAAATCGTGGTCCACGCCCTGACCCAGGCCAGCGCGAACGGCGTGCTGTCGGGCGAAATGGGCGACCGCGTCTGCTGGCTGGAAGGCCAATCCAGGTGATCTACACCCTGGCCGCCCTGACCATACTCGCGACCATGGCCCTGGCGCTTGCTCGCGCCCTGCTGGGCCCCACGGTCTGGGACCGCATCGTGGCCGTCAACGTCTTCGGCACCAAGACCGTGCTGCTGGTTGCACTCATCAGCTTCGTCATGGGCCATGACCTGTTCATCGACATCGCCCTGGTCTACGCCCTGATCAATTTCATCGCGATCATCGCGGTGCTCAAGCTCGTCGGGCTGCAGAGCCCCGAGGAGATCGCCCGCGAAGGAGAGGAGCCGTGATCGTCGTCGATGTCCTCAGCTGGTTCCTCCTGCTCGGCGGCGGCGTGGTCGGCATTCTCGGCGGCGTGGGCCTGCTGCGCTTCCCCGACTTCTATTCGAGGCTGCACGCGGCGGGCATGACCGATACGCTCTGCGCGCTGATGATCATTGTCGGACTGATCCTGCAGGCGGGTTTCTCGCTGCTGTCGGTCAAGCTGGCGCTGGTCCTGCTGTTTCTGCTGTTCACCTCGCCGACCGCCTCGCACGCGCTGGCGCGCGCGGCGCTGACCGACGGCCTGAAACCGGAAGGAGAGCAGTCATCGAACAGCTGATCGATCTCACCCTGCTGGCCTTTCTGGCCATCGTGGCCGTGGCCGTGCTGCGCATGCGTGATCTGTTTGCCGCGGTCATGCTGTTTGCGATCTATTCGCTGGTCTCGGCATCCCTGTTCGCGGTACTCGACGCCGGCGACGTCGCCCTGACCGAGGCGGCCGTCGGCGCCGGCATTTCCACCATCCTGATGCTGGTGGCCCTGTCCCTGGCGCCGCGCCACGAAGACCGCGGACGCGGGCGAAACCTCACCGCCCTGGTGGTCGTGTTGATCACCGGGACCACGCTGGTTTACGCGACCTGGGATCTGCCGCCCTTCGGCGCCGCCGACAACCCGGTCCACCAGCATGTGGCGCCCTACTATCTCGAGCAGTCCTACGAGGACATCGGCATTCCCAACGTGGTTGCCTCGGTGCTGGCCAGCTACCGCTCCATCGACACCCTTGGCGAGGTCTACGTGATCTTCACCGCCGGCATCGGCGTGATGATGCTGCTGGGCGCCACGCGCCGGCGCCGGCGGCAACCGGTCGAGGAACCGATCGAAGGGGAAGACGGCAAATGAAGACCAACGGCATCCTGCGCGTGGTCACGCGGTTCCTGATACCGCTGATCATGCTGTTCGCGCTCTACATCCAGTTCCACGGCGAGTACTCACCCGGCGGCGGCTTCCAGGCCGGCGTGATCTTCGCCGCCGCCTGGATCCTGTTCGCGCTGGTGTTCGGCCTGGACGAGGCCCTGGCGGTGATTCCGGCCGGCGCCCAGAAGGTGCTGGCCAGCATCGGCGTGATGCTGTACGCCCTGATCGGTCTGCTCGGCGTGGTACTGGGGGGTCGCTTCCTGGATTTTTCGCCATTGATACCGGGCTCACCCCAGGGCGCGCAGCAGGCCGGTATCGTGCTGGTCGAGCTGGGCGTGGGCATGACCGTGGCCGCAGTTGTCATGCTGGTCTACACGCTGTTCGCCGACCGTTTGCGGGTCGTGGCAGAGTCCGGCAAGGAGGAGACCGACTAATGGGCTGGCTGGGCCACTTCAACTACTGGGTCGTGATCTTTCTGATGATGACCGGCTTCTACGTCGTCATTGCCCGCGGCAACATGATCAAGATCATCATCGGTCTGAACATCTTCCAGACCTCGGTGTTCATCCTGTTCATTTCGGCCGGAAAGATCATCGGCGCATCCTCGCCGGTGCTGGAAAAGGGCGTTGAACTCTATTCCAACCCGCTGCCGCATGTGCTCATTCTGACCGCCATCGTCGTCGGGGTAGCCACCACCGCCGTCGGCCTGGCCCTGGCGGTCCGCGTTCGGGAGAACTACGGCAGCATCCAGGACGACCAGCTCACCGAGGAAGAGGACGGGGAGCCCGGCAAATGAGCATTCTTGAATGGATGCCGTTCAGCGTGCTCCTGCCGCTGATCGCCGCGCCGGTCTGCGCATTGCTGCCGGGCCGCATGCTGCCCTGGCTGCTGGCCACGGCCAGCGTGACCGCCTCTGCGGTGATCATGGCCTTCGTGCTGCCCGAGGCCGTTCAGGAGCCCATGCGCTACTTCTTCGGCAACTGGCCACCGCCGATCGGCATCGAATACCGCGTCGACGCGGTCAATGGCTTCATTGGCCTGCTGATTGCCCTGATGGGCGCGATTATCCTGCCCTGGGGCCGGGTCAGCGTCAATCGCGAGGTGCCCCAGCGGCAGGGGCTGTTTTATGCCCTGTTCCTGCTTTCGTTCTCGGGCCTGATGGGCATCACGCTGACCGGAGATGCCTTCAACGTCTTCGTGTTCCTCGAGATTTCCTCCTTGTCGACCTATGTGCTGGTCGCGCAGGGCCGCAGCCGGGCCGCACCCCTTTCGGCCTTCCGCTATCTGGTCATGGGCACCCTCGGCGCGACCTTCTACCTGATCGGCATCGGCCTGATCTACATCATGACCGGCACGCTCAACATGGTCGATCTGGCCGAACGCCTGCCGGCCGTGGCCGACAGTCGCGCGGTGCAGGCCGCCTTCGCCTTCATCATTGTCGGCATCGGCTTGAAACTCGCCCTGTTCCCGCTGCACCGCTGGCTGCCCGGCGCCTACGCCAATGCGCCGTCGGTCGTGACGGTGTTCCTGGCATCGACGGCCACCAAGGTGGCGATCTATGTCCTGCTGCGCCTGGTCTTTACGGTCTTCGGCGTCGAGTTCCTGCGCCAGGTGCCGTTTTCCGAGGTGTTCTTCGTGCTCGGGATCATCGGCATCCTGTTTGCCTCGCTCTGGGCCATCGAGCAGGACAACACCAAGCGCCTGCTGGCCTACTCGAGCGTCGCCCAGGTCGGCTACATGGCTTTGGCTATCAGCTTCGTGTCGGTCGCCGGCATCAGCGCGGGTCTGGTGCACATGTTCAACCACGCGCTGATGAAGGCTGCACTGTTCATGTGCGTTTGCACGGTCATCTTCCAGGTCGGATCGACGCACATCAGCGCCTTTCGCGGCCTGGGCCGACAGATGCCGCTGACCATGCTCGCCTTCGTGCTGGCGGGCCTGAGCCTGATCGGCGTGCCGCTGACGGTCGGCTTCATCAGCAAATGGCTGCTCATCGAGGCCGCCATGGCCCAGGGCAACTGGTTCGCCGTGGTGGTGGTCCTGTCCGGTTCGCTGCTGGCGGTCATCTACGTCGGCAAGATCGCGGAGGCGGCCTGGCTCAGGCCGGCGCCCGAGGACCGTGAGCCGGTACGCGAAGCACGCCCGGCCCTGCTGCTGCCGATGTGGATTCTGGTCGCGGCCAATTTCTACTTCGGCATCGACACCCGCCTGACCGCCGACGTCGCGCGGCGCGGCGCCGAGATGCTGCTGGGAATCTCGCCATGAGCCCGGCCATGCTGATCGCCGCCGTGATTGTCACCCCGCGCGCCGGGGCTGTCGCCATCGGCCTGCTGGAGCGCTGGCCCAACGTGCGCGAGGCGGCCACGCTGGTGACCGCCGCGACCCTGTTCGGCCTGGCCACGCAGCTGATCGGCCCGATCGTCAACCGCTATGAGGTGGCCCTGCATGTCATCGAGATCCTGCCGGGGCTGGCCATCAGCTTCCGCCTCGAGCCGCTGGGGCTGATCTTCACCCTGCTGGCCAGCCTGCTGTGGTTCGTCACCTCGGTCTACTCGATCGGCTACATGCGTGGGGCCAACGAGCCGCGGCAGACCTCCTACTACGTGTTCTTCGCCATCGCCATCAGCGGCGCCATGGGCATCGCCACGGCCGGCAATCTGCTGACCCTGTTCATCTTCTACGAAGTGCTGACGATCAGCACCTGGCCGCTGGTCACGCACAAGCAGAATGACGCCGCCCGCGCCGGCGGACGCACCTATCTCGGCGTGCTGCTGTTCACCTCGATCGGGCTGCTGCTGCCGGCCATCATCTGGACCTGGGTGGTCGCCGGCACCACGGATTTCACGCCCGGCGGGATCCTGTTCGGCGCACTCGGACCGACCGAGGCGGCGATCCTGCTGACCCTGTTCGTGCTCGGCATCGGCAAGGCGGCGGTCATGCCCATGCACCGGTGGCTGCCGGCGGCGATGGTCGCACCCACGCCGGTCTCCGCCCTGCTCCACGCGGTGGCCGTGGTCAAGGCCGGCGTGTTCACGATCACCAAGGTCGTCATCTACATCTTCGGACTGGATTTTCTGGCGGCGGTACCGCTCGAGCAATACCTGATCTACCTGGCCGGCTTCACCGTGGTCGCGGCCTCGGTCGTGGCGCTCAAGCAGGTCGAGCTCAAGCGCATGCTGGCCTACTCGACCATCAGTCAGCTCAGCTATATCGTGCTTGCCGCGCTGGTGCTCGCGCCCTTCGCCGAAATTGGCGCGGCGGTTCATATTGTGGCTCACGCCTTCGGCAAGATCACGCTGTTCTTCTGCGCCGGGGCAATCTATGTCGCCTCGAAGAAGACCCGGCTTGACGAAATCCGCGGCATCGGTCGGCGCATGCCCTGGACGATGGTCGCCTTTACCATCGGCGCGGTGTCGATGATCGGTGTGCCGCCGACTGCGGGGTTCGTGTCCAAGTGGTACATCATCGCGGGCGCCTTCCAGGTCGACAACTACTTCACGCTGGTGGTGCTGATGCTCTCGACCGGCCTGAACGCCGCCTACTTCCTGCCGATCGTCTTCCGCGCCTTCTTTCGCGAGGAAGACGTCAGACCGAAAACCGACCACGGTGAAGCCCCCTGGCCCATGGTCGCGGCGCTGGTCTTTACCGCCACCCTGGTCATCGCCTTCTTCGCCT